>JAJXXT010000102.1 GCA_021780935.1 Pseudomonadota bacterium | reverse complement strand
GCGACGCCGCCCGCAACGCCGCCGCCGGCCCCTGCGCGCGCCGGTCGCGCGGGGTCAGCTCCGCCAGTGCGGCGGCAATCGCCTCGCCTCGCCGCTCACCCTGCTGCAACCGCAACCGCTCCGCCGCCAGCTTTTCTTCCTCGCCCTCCTCCGGCGCGACCGCGTCCATCTCCGCCACCGCATGGGTCAGGAAATCCCGGTCGCGCTCGGCACTCGCCACACGCTCCTCGGCCGCGGCGAGCGCGCTGGCAGCCTCCCGCCATGCCGCATGGGCCGCGCGCGCCGCCTCCAGTATCGGCTTGGGTGTGGCATAGGCGTCGAGCAGCGCGCGGTGGGCGGCCTCGTCCGCCAGGCCCATCTGCTCGTGCTGCCCCTGCACCTCCACCAGCAGGGCGGCCAGCCGCCGCAGCAGGGCCACCCCCACCGGCTCGTCGTTGACAAAGGCGCGCGTACGCCCGTCCGCCGCCAGCACGCGGCGCAACACGATCTCCTCCTCGCGCGCGATCCCGTGCTCGGCGAGCAGCGCCCAGGCGGGATGTGCGGGCGGCGGCAGGAACCGCGCCGAAACCGAGGCCTGCGCGCATCCCGCGCGGATCATCCCGGCCTCCGCCCGCGCCCCCATGGCGAGCCCCAGACTGTCGAGCAGGATGGATTTGCCGGCCCCGGTCTCTCCGGTCAGCACCGTGAGCCCGGCGCCGAACCCGAGATCCAGCCGGTCGATCAGCACAACGTCGCGGATCGAGAGGGCGACCAGCATCGGCGGCCCGCTCCGCTGGTCAGAAAATCGCGTGCCAGAGCGCGCCGAAAAAGCCCTGCTCGTGCGGCTTCGGGAATTGGCCCTGCGCGTCCTGGATCTGACCGTCGGCGGCGAGCTGCCCGTAGGCACTGGCATACCAGTAGCTGCCGGGATAGTTCGCGCCCAGCACCGCCGCGGTGCGGCGCGCCTCGCTGGGCAGGCCGAGCTTGAGGTAGATATCGGTCAGCCGGGCCAGCGCCTCGGCGACATGGTTGGTGGTCTGGAAATCGTTCACGACGGTCTGATAGCGGCCGATCGCCGCGGCATAGAGGTGCTGCTGCTCGTAGAACCGCCCGACCTCCATCTCGTGCCCGGCCAGGTGGTCGCGGCAGAGGTCGATTTTCAGCTTGGCGTCGCGCGCATAGGCGCTGTCGGGATAGCGATTGAGCACCTCCTGCAACGCGCCGATCGCCTCCTGCGTCGGCCGCTGGTCGCGGTTCACGTTGCCGATCTGCTCGTAATAGCAGAGTGCCCGCAGGTAATACGCATAGGCCGTCTCGCGGGTTGCCGGATGCAGCTGGATATACCGCTCCAGCGTGCCGATCGCGTCGGTGTAATCCTGCTGCAGATACTGGGTATAGCCCTGCATGAGCTGCGCCGAGGCGGCCCATGTCGAATAGGGATAGTTCTGCTCCACCAGGTCGAACTGATCGAGCGCGGTCTTGTAGTCCTTGGCGCGCAGCGCATCGACGCCGTGGTTATAGAGCGTCTGCACCGGCACGCCGGTCACGTCGGCCGCGGTGACGCTCTTCGGCGAGGAGCCGCAGCCGGCCAGCAGCAGCAACAGGGCAAGGATCGGGAACGCGCGATTCATGACGCCCTTATATCAGGCGCCAGCCAGCATGCGAGATGCCGGGGGCGACAAGCGGTGCACGAAATCGGTGACCCCAGCCATCCACGCCACCGCCCCTGGCCCACGGCCCCTGGCCCACCGCCCACGGCCGGCACCCGCTCAAACCGGCGCGGCGGCCAGCTTCATCGTTGTCTCGGACCAGGCGCCGAGCGGGCCGAACGCGGCCCCCGTCGCCTCCTCGTCGGCCACCATCCGCCAGTTGGCGGCGTCCGCGAACAGCGCCCGCAGCAGCCGGTTGTTCAGTGCGTGCCCGCTGCGATGGCCGGAGAAGCGCGCCCGCAGCGGGGCGCCGGCCAGTGCCAGGTCGCCCACCGCGTCGAGCAGCTTGTGGCGCACGAACTCGTCGGCGGAGCGCAGGCCGGAGGGGTTGAGCACCCGCGGCCCGTCCACCACCACCGCGTTCTCCAGGCTGCCGCCCAGCGCCAGCCCGGCGCGGCGCAACGCCTCGATCTCCGAAAGCAGCGTGAACGTGCGTGCCCGCGCCAGCTCCGCGCGGAAACTCGCCGGCGAGAGCCGCAGCGATAGCGCCTGCCGCCCGATCGCGGCCGCGGCAAAATCGATCGAGAGCGAAAGGTCCAGCGCCGCGTCGTGGTTCGGCGCCAGCTCCGCGAAACCCTCGCCATCGCTCACCCGCACGGGCCGCAGGACCTCGATCGCCAGCGGCGCCACAAATCCCGCGGCCGGTCCGATCCCGGCGCAATCCAGCAGGAACAGGAAATTCGCCGCAGAGCCATCCAGCACCGGCGTTTCCGCGGCATCCACCTCGACGATCGCGTCATGCACGCCGGCCCCGGCCAGCGCCGCCATCACGTGTTCCACGGTTGCGATCCGCGCGCCGCTGCCATCCGCGTGCTCGGCGAGCACGGTGCAGAGCCTGGTATCCGCCACATGGTCGAACCGCGCCGGGATATCGACGCCGATGTCCGTGCGGCGAAACACGATGCCGCTGCCCGCCCGCGCCGGCACCAGGCGCAGGCTGACCCGCGCGCCGGAATGCAATCCCACACCGACGCAGCCGATCGGCGCCTTCAGCGTGCGCCGCGCCGGGGCCAGCAGCGTGGGGAAGGGGGTGAGACCGTCCATCGTGATGGTTGAAACCTTCAGGTGATCACTTCAACAACGGCGCTTCGTCGGCAGCGGATGTTGGTCGGCGGCGGGCGTTGGACAGCGGCGGGCTTTCGTCAACGGCGGGACTTGGGTGCGGCGGGAATCGGTTGGCGGCAGGCGTTCAATGCGGCTCTTCGCAATGCAACCTAGGTGGCGGCACGGCCCCTGACCAGTCAAGCTTTATTACGGAATATTGCACGACAACCTGTTGATCCTGATGAATTTTCAGGTTCACCACCATGGCTGAAATGAGGCAGACGCGGAATCGCCGAAAAGCGGTTCCGCGTCTGCAAGAAAATCCCCGCCGCGCCGTCCCCTGGACCGCGTCGCGACGACGCTGGAGGACTGCACCTGGATGGGGTCACGACGACGGGCCAAGACCCAGGCTGGCGCAGGCCCGCTCAGTCGCTGCCGCTCAGTTGCTCCGGCGCAGAAACGCCGGATAGTCGATCCCCAGTTCCTCGCCTTCGGCGGGGCGTACCTGGGCACGGGCGCGCGGCGGCTCGGCTGCCGGCTCCCGGCGCGGCGCGGCCGCATGCTCGCCGCGCAGCACCCCGGTGACGATGCCGAACAGGCTCCTGCGTGGCGGTTGCGCGGCGGCCGCCGCCGCTTCCGGGGGTTGCTGCGGATACTCCGCCTCCGTCGGCGCCGCGAACAGACCGCCGGCACGCAACCCGGCGCGTGGCGCGCGCGCCGCAACCGGCCTCACCGGTTGCTGCAGATGCGCGGGGATGCCCGGGCCGGGCAGCGGCGTGTCGTCGATCACGGGGATCGCGCCCTCGGCCTGCGTGTCGGCTTCTTCGGCCTGCAATTCCTCCGGCCGTGCGGTCTCATGGCGCAGCGGGGTCTGGGCGAAATCCGCAGGCGTCTGCGCCGGCATCACCCGCGCCTGCACCGGGGCCATGTTGGGTGCGGGGTTGGGTGCGGGGCGCGCCGGCGCACGCGTCGGCAGCGGGCGCACGGTGCCAAGCGCGGGCGTCGGGCCCGTCGCCGGCGTCGGGATGGCAAAAACGCGCCCGGTCGGGGCGGCCTGCGTCTGCTGCAGCGCGGTCGGTTGGGCGCCATGGGGTTGGGCGCCATGGGGTTGGGCGTTGGGGGAGGGGGCCTGGCCGGCCACCATCGGCTGCGCCATGCCCGCCGCCGCCATCGGCACCGCGGCACCGCCGCCCACGGCCACCAGCTTTGGCGCCGCCTGACGCTCGCCGCATTCAATGCCGGTCGCGACGATGGAGACGCGCAGCCGGCCCTCCAGCTCCGGATCGATCGCGGTGCCGAAGATGATCTCGGCATCCGGTGCCACTTCCTGCGCCACGCGGTTGGCCGCCTCGTCCACCTCGTGCAGGGTCAGGTCCTCCCCGCCGGTGATGTTGATGAGCAGCGCCCGGGCACCCGCCATCGAGTTGCCCTCGATCAGCGGGTTGTTGATCGCGGCCTCGGCGGCACGCCGGGCACGGTCCTCGCCGTCGGCCTCGCCGGTGCCCATCATGGCATTACCCATCTCCGCCATCACCGTGCGGATATCGGCGAAGTCGAGGTTGATCAGCCCCGGCAGGACCATCAGGTCGGTCACCCCGCGCACCGCCATGTAGAGCACGTTGTCCGCCATCTTGAACGCCTCGCGCCAGCCGGTCTTCTCGTTGGCGAGACGGAACAGGTTCTGGTTCGGAATGACGATCAGCGTATCGACGTAGCTCTGCAGCTCGCGGATGCCGGCTTCGGCCGCGCGCGCCCGTTTGCTGCCCTCGAATGCGAAGGGCCGCGTCACCACGCCCACGGTCAGGATGCCGCGTTCGCGGGCGAGGCGGGCGATCACCGGGGCCGCCCCGGTGCCGGTGCCGCCACCCATGCCGGCGGTGACAAATGCCATGTGCGCGCCTTCGAGATACCGCTCGATCTCGCCGATCGCCTCCTCGGCGGCACCGCGCCCGATCTCCGGCTTGGCGCCGGCGCCCAGCCCCTGCGTCAGCGACGGTCCAAGCTGGATGCGCGTATCGGCGCGGCTGTTGATCAGCTGCTGCGCGTCGGTGTTGGCGACGATGAAATCCACTCCCTGCAACTGGAGCGAGATCATGTTGTCGACAGCATTGGTGCCGCCACCACCGACGCCGACCACGATGATACGCGGGCAGAAATCCTGGTGATGGCTCTGCGGAATGGTGAGATTGAGGGTCATGTCGGTCGCGGCTCCCGGAGGCTTGGGCGGATAAGGACGGCTTGGGCGGGGTGATGTGTCAGAGACGGGTTCGGATGAAGTGGGCGAGTCGTGCAAACATCCCGCGCGGAGCGTCGGCTTCGAGGTCGATATCGGCGAGCCGCCGGCCTTCGCCCGCGGCCCAGGCGAACAGGCCCGTCGCGGTGGCGAAGCCGGGTCCGCCGGCACGTTCCGGCATGCCCGCGAGCCGCGCCGGCCGCGCCAAGCGCACCTGGCGGCCGAGCAGGCGTGAGGCGGTCTCGCGGATGCCCGGCAACTGGCTGGCGCCGCCGGTCAGCACCACGGTCTGCCCCGCGGCGCGGCCGAGGCCGGAGGCGGCGATGCGGTCGCGCATCAGCTCGAATGTTTCCTCGACGCGCGGGCGGATGATGCGCACGATCGCGCTGCGCGGCACCTGAGTGATGTGGCCCTCGTCCTCACCCACATGCTGCACCGGCACCACCTCGCGGTCGTCGTCGGGGCTGGCGCTGGCACTGCCGAACAACACCTTGAGCCGCTCGGCGTTGGTCACCGAGGTGGCCAGCCCGCGCGCGAGGTCGTTGGTCACGTGCACGCCGCCCACCGGCAGCTGTGCCGTGTGCAGCAGATGCCCCTCGGCGAAAACTGCCATCCCGGTGGTGCCGCCGCCCATGTCGAGCACCGTCACGCCCAATTGCCGCTCGTCTTCCACAAGCGTTGCCATCCCCGCGGCCAGCGGCGCCGAGACCAGGGAGGCAATCTCCAGATCGCAACGCGCCAGCGTCGCGTCGAGCGTGCGCAGAGCGGTCGTGACCGCGTCAACAACATGCAGCCGCGCGCCGAGCGTTTCGCAGAACAATCCGCGCGGATCGTCGGAGCCTTCCGCCTCGTCCGTGGCAAACCCGAGCGGCAGGGCGTGGATGATGCTGCGCCCGGGCGATTCCGCGCGCCCGCGCCCCTCCGCGACCACCTGGCGGATATCCGCCTCGGTCACCGCGCGTCCGCCGACTGGCCATTGCACGTTGAACAGCCGGCTCTCCGGCGCGCCGGCGGAGAGGTTCACCGTCACCGCCCGCAGCCGCGTGCCCGCCTCGAGCTCGGCATGGCTCACGGCGGTGCGAATCGCCTGCTCTGCTGCCTCAAGATCGAGCACCGAACCAGCCCGCACGCCGCGCGCCCGCTCCCAGCCGAAGCCGGTGATGCGCAGCGACAGGTCGGACTCGCAGCGCCCGATCATGCAGATGATCTTGGTGGTGCCGATATCGAGCACGCCGACCGGCCCGCTCGGCCGCGGGTGCCGGCGCTTGTGCTCCGTTGCCGCCGCGTCGGGGTCGCTGGATTTCGGCGCCGCGAGGCTTGCTTGACGCATGTCGTTCATGCCGGGCTCCTCCCTGTCGCGCCGCCGGCGCGCCCCTGTGTCGTCGCGCCGCCGGCGCGCCCCTGTGTCGTCGCGCCGCCGGCGCGCCCCTGAGTTGCGCCACCGTGCGCGGCGGTGGTTTTTGGCAGTTTCATCGGCCGCAGCCGCAACCGGTCGGGCAGCCGCATGTCGATCACCGCCAGTGGCCGGTCGAGCAGTTGCAGTTTGGCCTGCATCTGGGCGAGCCGATCGAGAGCCGGCACCACCGCGCCCTCGGGCAGCATCACCGTGGTGCCTTCCTTGGTCTCCAGGTTCCAGCGCCGGTCGCCCACCCGCACCGCCGCCACCACGCGGCTCTGGATCACCGGCATCTTCGCGAGCGTATCGAGCAACCCCGCCGCCGCCCGCGGCGCGCCGATGCCCACCACCAGCGGCACCTGGCCGGCGAACGCGGTGACGTTGGCGTCGGTCACCATGTTGCCGGCGCGGTCGATCAGCCGGAACTGCCCGTTATGCTGCCACACCGCGAAGGGCCGGCGCTCGTCGATCGTCACATGCAGCGTCCCCGGCAGCACGCGCTCCACCGTTGCCGAGTGGATCCAGGCGATCGCCTCCAGCCGCCGGCGCACGCCGTCGATCGAGAACCCCAGGATCGGCTCGCCGCGATGCACCCCGATGGCCGCCTGAACCAGCGCCAGCGGCGTCTTGTCGCGTCCGGTGATGACGATGTGCCGCACCGTGAGCCCGAGCCCTGCCGTCATCGCCCCGAGCCGCGCCCGCCACGAGGCACCGGGCAGCACCTGCCGCGCCGCGATCGCGCCGCCCAGCACCACCGCCAGTGCCGCCGCCAACAGCATCAGCGGCCGGCGCAGCCGGCGCTGCCGGCGCAGCAGCAGCTTGAGCCGCCCCGGCCGGTCGGCGGGCCGCGCGGGGCTGCGTTTCACGCGCGGCATGCGGCGTGCTCCACCATCCAGGCGCAGAGTGCTGCGAAGTCCATGCCGCAATGCGCCGCCTGCTCCGGCAGCAGCGAGGTCGGCGTCAGCCCGGGCTGAGTGTTGATTTCGAGCAGCACCAGCCGCCCCGGCTCGCCCATCGTGTCATCGTAACGAAAATCCGCCCGGCTCGCGCCGCGGCAGCCGAGCGCCCGATGCGCCGCCAGCGCCACGTCCTTCGCCCGTTCGAACACCTTGGGATGGATCGTCGCCGGAATGACATGGCGCGAGCCGCCATCGGCGTATTTCGCCTCGTAGTCATAAAACCCGACGGTCGGGTCGATCTCGGTCACGGTCAGCGCGCGGTCACCCATCACGCCCACCGTCAGCTCGCGGCCAGGGATGTATTCCTCGACCATCGCCTCCGGCCCGAAGCGCCACCCCGCCGCCACCGCCGCGCGCCGGTTCGCCCCCTCGCGCAGGATCTCCACGCCGACGGACGATCCCTCGTTCACCGGCTTCACCACATAGGGCAGCGGCATCGGGTCGGCGTGTTCGAGGGCCGCGACATCCACCAGGCCGCCCTTCGCGACCGGCAGGCCCGCCGCGACGAAGATTGCCTTCGCCGCCGCCTTGTCCATCGCCAGCGCCGAGGCCCGCACGCCGGAATGCGTGTAGGGGATGCCGAGCCAGTCGAGCACGCCCTGGATCGACCCGTCCTCCCCGAACCGCCCGTGCAGCGCGTTGAACACCGCGTCGGGCCGCGGGTCGAGGGCGGCGATGGTGCGGGTGATATCCGGGCCCACCTCGATCGGCCGCACCGCATAGCCCGCGCCGCGCAGGGCCGCGATCACCTGCCGCCCGCTGGCCAGACTCACCTCGCGCTCGGCGGAAATCCCGCCATACAGAACCGCGACCGTCTTCATGCGCCACCCAGGTCGCGTGCCGCATGCACGCCGATGCGCCGGATCTCCCAGTCGAGCGCGATGCCGCTCGCCGCATGGACACGCCGGCGAACTTCCTCGCCCAGGCCTTCGAGGTCGGCGGCCGAGGCGCCGCCGGTGTTGATCAGGAAATTGCAGTGCAGCTCCGAGACCTGGGCCGCCCCGCGCATCAGCCCGCGGCAGCCCGCGGCATCGATCAGCTCCCACGCCTTCATGCCCTGCGCGTTGTCCGGGTTACGAAACGTCGAGCCTCCGGTGCGGGCGCGCACCGGCTGCGTCGTCTCGCGCCGGGCGCGAATCTCGGCCATCCTTGCGGCGATCACCGCCGTCTCGCCCGGCTGCGCCCGCAGCCGCGCCCGCACCACGATGCCGCCCGGCGGCAGGCTCGCATGGCGATAGGCAAAGGCGAGGCGCTGCGCCGGCACGCGCACGATCTCGCCGCTGCGCGCCACCAGCTCCGCCCAGTCGAGCACCGCCGCGATATCCCCGCCATAGGCGCCGGCATTCATCGCCACCGCGCCGCCGATCGTGCCGGGAATGCCGCACAGAAACTCCAGCCCCGCCAGCCCCGCGGCGGCGGCGAACTCCGCGACCGTCGCATCGAGCGCCCCGGCGCCGGCCACGATCCCCTCGCCGTCGCGCTCGATCGCGGCGAAGCCGCGCGCCAGCCGCACCACCACGCCGCCGATCCCGCCATCGCGCACGATCAGGTTCGAGGCGGCGCCGATCGCCGTCACCGGCACCTCGGGCGGCAGCGCTGCCATCGCCGCCGCGAGGTCCGCCGCATCCGCCGGGCGCAGAAGCAGCTCCGCCGCGCCGCCGACGCGAAACCAGGTCTGTGGCCCCAGCACCGCGCCCGCGGCCACGCGCCCGCGCAGCAGCGCGAGCCGCTCCGCCAGCGTTTCGCCGCGCACTGCCGCCATCATGCCGCCCCACCCAGATGGCGCGACCGCCGCGGGTCGATGCTCTTGGGCTGGCCGGCCTGCAGCGTCGCGAGTTCCGCGGGCAGGGCCGCCGCCCATTGCGTGATGCTGCCGGCACCGAGGCAGACCACGTAATCACCGGGCTCGGCCAGCGCGTGCACCATTTCCGCCAGATGCGCGGGGTCGGTCAGCGGCTCGACACGCCGGTGCCCGTGCGCGCGCAGCCCCTCCACCAGCGCGTCGCGATCCACGCCTGGGATCGGCGCCTCGCCGGCGGCATAGACATCGGCGACGATCACCGTCGTCGCATCGCTCATGCAGGTGCAGAACTGCTCGAACAGCGAGGCAAGGCGCGAGAAGCGATGCGGCTGCACCACCGCCAGCACATGGCTCGCCCCGGCCTGGCGCGCCGCCTTCAGCACCGCCGCGATCTCGACCGGGTGATGGCCGTAATCGTCGATCACCGCGATGCCGCCGGTCTCGCCCACCCGGGTGAAGCGCCGCTTCACGCCCTTGAACGCAGCGAACGCGCTGCGCAGCCGCTGCTCATCCACACCCATTTCGATACCGATCGCAATCGCCGCCAGCGCGTTCTGCACGTTATGGGCACCCATCATCGGCAGCCGGAACGGTCCCATCCGCCGCGCCCGGCCGGTGATGCGGTCGGCAACGATCACCTCGAACGTGGAGCCCAGCCGGTCGGGCACCACCCGCTCGGCGCGTACATCGGCCTGCGGGCTGAACCCGTAGGTGATGATGCGCCGGTCGGCGAGGCGCGGGATCATCGACAGCACCTCGGGATGGTCCGCGCACAGCACCGCGAAGCCATAGAACGGCACATTCTGCACGAACTGCGCATAGCCCGCGTTCATCGCCTCGACCGAGCCCCAATGGTCGAGATGCTCGGGGTCCATGTTGGTCACGACGGCGATGGTCGCCGGCAGGCGCAGGAACGAGCCGTCGCTCTCGTCGGCCTCGACCACCATCCACTCGCCCTCGCCCATGCGCGTGTTGGTGCCATAGGCGTTGATGATGCCGCCGTTGATCACCGTGGGGTCGAGCCCCGCCGTCTCCAGCACCGCCGCGACCAGACTGGTCGTCGTGGTCTTGCCATGCGTGCCGCCGACCGCGATCGCCCAGCGCAGCCGCATCAGCTCCGCCAGCATTTCGGCGCGCCGCACGACGGGGATCAGCCGTGCGCGCGCGGCCTGTACCTCGGGGTTGTCGGGCTTGACCGCGGTGGAGACGACGATCACCCGCGCATCGCCGAGATTGGCCGCATCGTGGCCGACCGCGACCGCGATCCCCGCCTCGCGCAGCCGTCGCACATTGGCGCTGTCGGCGATGTCGCTGCCCTGCACGGAATAGCCCAGCACATGCAGCACCTCGGCGATGCCGGACATGCCGATGCCGCCGATGCCCACGAAATGAATCATCCCGATGGAAAGCGGCAGCGCCCTCATCGCACGGCCTCGCGCGCGGCGATCGCCGCCTCGACTTCATCGGCCAGCGTCTCGGCCGCCGCCGGCCGCCCGAGTGAAGCCGCCGCCGCTGCCGCCGCCGCCAGACGTTGCGGTTGCGCAAGAAACTCGGAAAGCCGTGCCGCCAGCGCAGCCGGCGTGAATTCCGGCTGCGCCACCGGCCAGGCCGCCCCCGCTTCGGCCAGCGTCGCCGCGTTCAGCGCCTGGTCTGCATCGACCGCGCCCGGCAGCGGCACCAGGATCGCCGGCCGCCCCGCGACGGCCAGCTCCGCCACCGTCGTCGCCCCGGCTCGCGCCACCACCAGATGCGCGCGTGCCAGTCGCGCCGGCATGTCGGTGAGGAACGGCGCCACCTCGGCTGCCATCCCCAGCGCCGCCAGCGCCTCGCCGACCCGTGCCGCGTCCTCCGCGCGGGCCTGCTGCACCAGGCGGATGCGCGCGCGCTCGGCTGGCGCCAGCATCGCCAGCGCCGCCGGCACGACATCGGCAAATACCCGCGCGCCGAGCGAGCCCCCGACCACGAGCAGATCAAAGCCATCGCCCGGCGTCGTGTAGGGCCGGCCAGCCAGGGCGGCGATTTCGGGGCGCACCGGGTTGCCGGTGACCACGCTCGCCACGCCCGCCGGCACGCGCGCGGTCGCCGCATGGCTCAGCGCCAGCCGGTCCGCCCGCGCCGCAAGGAACCGGTTGGCGCCGCCCAGCACGGCGTTTTGTTCGTGCAACAAAATCGCCGGCCGCGGCGAGACCAGGTGTGCGGCCAGCACCGGCGGCACCGAGGGATAGCCACCGAACCCCACCACCGCCGCCGGCCGCAGCCGCGCCAGTAGCCGCACCACCTGGACGGTGCCGCGCGCGAGTGTGAGCCCCGCACCCGCCTTCGCCATCGCCCCACGTCCGGCAACCGCGGCCGAGGCGATGACATGCAGCTCCCATCCCGGTGCCTCCGCCGCCGCCCGCGCGGCCACCCGCTGGTCGGTCAGCAGCACGATCCGGTGGCCGCGCCCGGCCAGCACCCGCCCCGCCGCGAGGGCTGGGAACAGATGCCCCGCCGTGCCGCCGGCCGCCAGCGCGATCGGTCGCATCGCCTCGCCTCTCATGTCGGTTCCGCGCCGAACCGGCGGCGCGTCAGCGCCAGCAGCATGCCGATCTCGATGCCCACCGAGACCGCGGAGGACCCGCCATAGGAAATGAACGGCAGCGTCATCCCCTTCGCGGGAATCAGGTGCAGGGTGCTCGCCATGTTGACGAAGGCCTGCAGCCCGAAGCTGGTGGCAAGCCCGGTGATCGCCAGCAACACGTAACGATCCCGCTCGTCGCGCGCCCGCGCCAGCGCCCGCAGCACCACCAGGCCGAACAGCGCCACGATGACGAGACAGATGATCAACCCGAACTCCTCCCCCGCCACCGCGAACACAAAATCCGCGTGCGCGTCGGGCAGATAGTCCTTCACATGCCCCTCGCCGGGTCCGCGCCCGAACACGCCGCCATTGGCGAACGCCTCCAGCGAGCGGTGCACCTGGTAGTTTCCGGGCGCGTTGAGGTTGAGGAAGCGCTGCACCCGGCTCTTGACGTGGTGGAAGGTCAGATACGCCGCCACCCCGCCGCCGCCCATCGCCAGCAGCCCGAAGCCGGCGAGAAACAGGTTGAGCCCATCGACAAAAAGCTGCGCGAACAGCACCGCGGTGACGACGACGATCATGCCGATATCGGGCTGCGTCTTCAGCAGCACCAGGATGATGGCGTAGAGCGCCAGCGCGATCCACATCCCGGGAATGCGCTTGTAGCGATGCCCGAGATCGAGCAGCCAGGCCGTCACCACGGCGAAGCACGGCTTGAGAAACTCGGAGGGCTGGATCGCCATCCCCGGCAGCGCGATCCACCGCCGCGCGCCCTTGATATCCACGCCGATCACCAGCGTCAGGGCGGTCATCACCAGCGCCACGGCGAGGCCGAGTAGCGCGATCCGCCGCACGCCGCGCGGCGAGAGCATGCTCACCCCCACCACCAGCAGCCCGGCGGCGATGAGGAAGATCACCTGCTTGAACACGAACAGGTCGCGCGGCACGTGGATGCGCGCGGCCACGGCCGGGCTCGCCGCCAGCACCAGGATATAGCCGGCGCCGATCAGCGCGCCGACGCAGCTCAGCGTCCAGCGGTCCACGGTCCACCACCAGCGGCCGATGATCGAGTTGTCGGCACGCGAAAGCGCGGGCATCAGGCAGCCTCCCCATCGGTTGCGGCGCCGTCGCGGTCGCCCAAGGCGCGTGCCAGCGCGCCGAACCGCTCGCCGCGCGCGTCATAGCCGCTGAACTGGTCCCAGCTCGCGCAGGCCGGTGACAGCAACACCACCGGTGCGGCCAGGCGCCGCGCCGCGTGCCACGCTTGCGCTACCGCGGCCTCCAGCGTGCCGACATCGGTATGCGCGATGCCATGTGCGGCCAGCGTCGCAGCGAGCACCGGCGCATCCCGCCCGATGAGGAACGCATGCGCGACCCGCCCCAGCAGCGGCGCCAGGCTCTCGATGCCGCCGGCCTTCGCCATGCCGCCCGCGATCCAGATCACCCGGTCGTAGCAGGCGAGCGCGTAGGCCGCCGCATCGGCGTTGGTCGCCTTGCTGTCGTTGACGAACACGACGCCGCCCACCTCGGCCACGCGCTGCTGGCGATGCGCCAGCCCGGGATAGCTCGCGAGCCCGCGCGCGATCGCCTCGCGCGTCACGCCGAGTGCCGTCGCCATCGCCGTCGCCGCCGCCGCGTTCTGCGCGTTATGCCGCCCCGGCAGTGCTGGCGCACCGGTGAGGTCGAACACCACCCCCTCGCGGTCGCGCAGCACGCGGCCCTCCGCCCACACATCGGCCCGCTCATCGGCAGGCGCGCCGCCGGAAATCGTAACGACCCGGCGCGTCGCCCGCAGCCCTGCCGCCATCTCCCGGCTGTCGGCGTCGTCGATACCCAGCACCGCCGTGTCGCCAGGGCCTTGAGCCTCGAAGATGCGCCGCTTGGCGCGCGCGTAGGCCGCCATGTCACCATGGCGATCCAGATGGTCGGGGCTGAGATTGAGCATCGCCGCCGCATCGAACCGGAGTGCCGCGATTCGCTCCAGCATATAGGACGACATTTCGAGCACATAGACGCCAGCGTCGCCCAGCAGCGGCAGCGACAGCGCCGCCGGCCCGAGATTGGCCCCCGCCGCCACCGGCCATCCGGCGCCGGCCAGGATATGCGCCAGCAGCGCCGTGGTCGTGGACTTGCCGTTGGTGCCGGTGATGCCGGCAAAGCGCGCGCGCGAGCCCATGCCCCGCACCGCGGCATAAAGCAGCTCGGCATCGGTCAAGATCGGCACGCCCGCCTCGCGCGCCGCGGCCGCGATCGGGTGCGGCGCCGGCAGCGCATGCGGGATGCCCGGCGACAACACCAGCGCGTCCAGGCCCGCCATCGCCGGCATGCGCACGGTGAGCCCGGCATCGCCGGCCGCCTGGCGCGCCGCCTCGCCGTCGTCCCACGCGATGACCTCCGCCCCCATCGCCGCGAGTGCGCGCGCCGCCGGCAGCCCGGCCTTGCCCAACCCCACCACCGTGTAGCGTCGTCCGGCGAAAAGATCGTTGCGGAACATCATCGTATCTTCAACGTCGCGAGGCCGACCAGCGCCAGGATCATCGCGATGATCCAGAAGCGGATGACGATGGTCGGCTCGCTCCAGCCCTTCTTCTCGAAATGGTGATGCAGCGGCGCCATCAGGAACACCCGCTTGCCCGTGCGCTTGAACCAGAACACCTGCACGATGACCGAGACGGTCTCGACCACGAACAGCCCGCCCACGATCGCGAGCACGATCTCGTGCTTCACCGCCACCGCGACGGCGCCCAGCGCGCCGCCCAGCGCCAGGCTGCCGGTATCGCCCATGAACACCGCGGCCGGCGGCGCGTTGAACCACAGAAACCCGAGCCCCGAGCCGATCAGCGCCGAGAGAAACACGCACAGCTCGCCCGCCCCCGGCACCTCGTGCAGTTGCAGGTAGTGGGCGAAGATGCGGTTGCCGACGAGGTAGGAAATCACTGCGAACACGCCCGCCGCGATGATCGTCGGCACGATCGCCAGCCCGTCGAGCCCGTCGGTCAGGTTCACCGCGTTGGAGGCGCCCACCATCACCAGCATGCCGAACACCGGAAACGCGTAGCCGAGCGGGATCAGCACCGACTTGAACACCGGCACCGCGACGGACGAGCCAAGCGGTGCCGGGGTCACCAGCATGAACACGGTGGCGGCCACCAGCCCCAGCACGCCCTGCACCACCAGTTTACCGCGCCCGGACACGCCGCGGAACGTCGCGCGGGTGAGCTTGATCGAGTCGTCGAGCATACCGAGCGCGCCATAGCCCAGCGTCAGCAGCAGCGCCGTCCAGACATAAGGGTTGCGCAGATCCGCCCATAGCAGCGTCGAGCCGGTGAGCGTGGCCAGGATCAGCACGCCGCCCATCGTCGGCGTACCCTTTTTCTCGATCAGATGCCGCTCCGGTCCATCCGGGCGGATCGGCTGCCCGGCGCGCTGCATGGCGCGCAGCCGGCGGATCAGCGGTCCGCCCAACGTCAGGCTCGCCAGCAGCGAGGTCATGCACGCCGCCCCGGACCTGAACGTCAGATAGCGGATCAGGTTGAACAGGAAGAAATGGGTGCCGACATGGCGGGTGAGGTCGAACAGCATCAGGTGCCCGCCGTTTCCAGCGCCGCGACGATTCGCGCCATACGCGAGCCCAGGCTGCCCTTCACCAGAACCGCGTCGCCGGCGCGCAGATCGGCCACCACCTCCGGTGCCAGCGCCGCGGAGTCCGCCGCCCACGCCCCGCGCAGCGCCGCCGGCACCGCCGTATGCACCAGCCGCATCAGCGGCCCGCAGGCGTGCAGCCGGTCGGCGCACCGCGCCACATCCGCCACCAGCGAAAGATGTTCCGAGGGCCCCGCCGCGCCGAGTTCCAGCATGTCGCCCAGCACCGCCACCCGCCGCGCCGCCGGCTGCAGCGCCAGCACCCCGAGCGCCGCCCGCACCGAGGCGGCGGAGGCGTTGTAGCTCTCGTCGAGCAGCAGCGCCGTGCCGCCGCCGACATGCAGCTGCCGCCGCGCGCCGCGCCCCGTCACCGGCAAAAACCCGGCCAGCGCCGCCGCCGCCGCCTCGGCCGCGACGCCCAGCGCACCGGCGGCCAGCATCGCCGCGGTCGCGTTCATCGCCATGTGCTCGCCGGGGGCGGCCAGAATCGTTTCGACCTCGACGCCCCGGATCCGCGCCCGCACGACCACCGTCTCGGCGCTGCTGCGCGCCTCCAGCAGGCGCCCGTCCACCGCCTCGCCGCGGCCGAAATCGAGTACTCGCCGCCGGCCCGCCGCCGCGCGCAGCAGTGCCGCATGCGGCGCCTCGGCCGGGATCACGCCAACCCCGTCCGGCTCCAGCCCCAGAAAGATCGAGGCCTTTTCCTCGGCAATCGCCGACAGGCTGCCGAGATGCCCGATATGCACCGGCGCGATCGCAGTGATCAGCGCCACATCGGGCCGCGCGATCCGCGCCAGCGGCGCGATCTCGCCCTTCTGATTCATGCCGATCTCGACCACGGCAAACCGCGCGTCCGGCGCCATGCGCGCGAGCGTCAGCGGCAGCCCCCAATGGTTGTTGTAGGAGGCGACCGCTGCATGCGTCGCGCCCCGTGCCGCGAGGATGCGCGCAAGCATCGCCTTGGCCGTCGTCTTGCCGACGCTGCCGGTGATCGCGACCACATGGCCGGTGAAACGCCGCCGCGCGAACCGCCCGAGATCGGCGAGGCCCCGCAGCGTGTCGGCCACGCGCAGCAGCCGCGCATCCGCGCCGAGCCCCTCCACCTCGGCATGCACCATGGCGCACGCGGCGCCTCGGGCCAGCGCCTCGGCAACGAACCGGTGCCCGTCGCCGTTCTCGCCCACCAGCGCCACGAACAGCTCGCCCGCTGCCAGCGTGCGCGTGTCGATGGAAACACCATCGGCGTCGGCGCCGCCGGTGCCGCCGGTCGCCGCAACCAGATCGGCCGCGCGCCACAGCGTCACGACCGCGCCCCCGCCAGCGCGCGGACCACGCTCGCGTCGTCGAATGCCAGCACCTGGCCACCGACGATCTGCCCTTGCTCGTGCCCCTTGCCGGCCACCGCCAGCACGTCGCCCGCGCGCAGCATTGCCAGCCCCTCGGCAATCGCCGCGGCACGGTCGCCGATCTCGATCGCCCCCGGACACGCCGCGACGATCGCGGCGCGGATCGCCGCCGGGTCCTCGCTGCGCGGGTTGTCGTCGGTGACGATGGCGATATCGGCCGCCCGCGCCGCCGCCCCCATCAGCGCCCGCTTGCCGGGATCGCGATCACCGCCGGCGCCGAACACCAGCACGATCCGCCCGCTCGCATGCGGGCGCAGGGCGGCCACCAGCCGCTCCAGCGCATCGGGCGTGTGCGCATAATCGACATAGGCCGCCGCCCCGTGCGCCAGCACCGCCACCCGCTCCATCCGCCCGCGCACCGGCGCCAGATGCGGCAGATGCGGCCACGGGTCGGTGCCCAGCGCCTCGGCCAGCGCCGCCGCGACCAGCGCGTTGTCCGCCTGGAACCGCCCCGCGACCGGCAGCATGATGTGCCGCGTCGTGCCATGCGCGGCCACCACCAGTTCCTGCCCCTCCGGCACCGCGCGCGCCGCGACCAGGCGCAGATCCGCCTCCTGCGCCTCGCCGGTCAGCACCAGAAGCAGACCGCGCCGCGCCGCGATCGCCGCCAGCGCCTCGCGCGACTCCTCGTCGAGCGCCGCGCTCGCCACCGCCGTGGCCCCCTCGCGCAGCAACACCTCAAACAGCCGCAGCTTCGCCGCCCGATACGCCGCCATCGTGCCGTGATAGTCGAGATGGTCGCGCGTCAGGTTGGTGAAGGCGGCGGCGGCAAACTCACAGCCATCGAGCCGGAACTGGTCGAGCCCGTGCGACGACGCCTCCAGGCCCGCATGCTCCACGCCGCGCCGTGCCAGCCGCGCCAGGGCCGCCGCCAGCGCCACCGCGTCGGGCGAGGTCAGCCCGCCCACCGCGTTCTCGCCATCATCCTGTCCGCTCGCGACCGCCCCCCCCGTGACCACGCCCAACGTGCCGATGCTCGCCGCCGCGAGCCCCGAAAGCGTCCAGATCTGACGCAGAAAATCGACGCTGCTGGTCTTGCCGTTGGTGCCGGTGACCGCCGCGAGCACGCGCGGCGCCGGCCCGGCCAGCACCGCCGCGATGCGCGCCAGCAGCCGTCGCGGCTCGGCATCCTCGATCAGCGGCCGGCGCTCCACGCCCGCCGGCCAGTCGGTCCCGGTGGCCGCCAGCACCGCCGCCGCGCCGCGCGCCACCGCATCGCCGATGAACCGCCGCCCGTCATGGCGCTGGCCGGACAGTGCCGCGAAAATCATCCCCGGGCCGGCGGAGCGGCTGTCGGCGGTAATGCCCGCAATGTCGAGCTCGCGAAGGGCGGCATCGAGCGTGCGCGGGAACGCGGCCTGCGCATCGGCTCGCTGGGCGAGGCTGATCACGTCAGCGCAGCGCAACGGTGTGTGCCGCGGCGCCCGCGGCGGCGCGCTTCGCCGATCCCGCCGGTACCTGGCTTCTTGCCTGACCCGGAGCTTGACGGGGGGCCGGACCGGGGCTCTGCATCAGGCTCGGCGGCGCGGACGGAATGGTGGAACCGTTGGGTGCCGGCGCCTGTGCCGGGACCACGTCGGGCGGCACGCCTTGCGGCATCGGCGGATGCACCGGCATCGCCAGTGCCGCATCGATCGCCGCGGCCTGCGTGGCGGTGGCCGGCAGCAGGCCCAGGATCGGCGCGATGCGCGCGATCACCTTGCCCGCGGCCGGCGCCGCGACCTCGCCGGCGGTGGAGAAATACCCGGTTGATTTGTTGCCGTGCGGTCCGTCCAGCATGATGTAGACGACATATTTCGGCGCGTTCATCGGAAACGCGCAGACGAATGCGCTGACGTTGAGATGCAGGTGATAGCCGTTGGCACCGATCTTCTCCGCCGTGCCGGTCTTTCCGCCAACGAAATATCCTGGAATATTCGCCGCCGTGCCGGTGCCCTGCGCCACCACCAGGCGCATCATCTTGCGCATGTCCGCGGAGGTGGAGCCCTTGAGCAGCTTGGTGCCCGCAACCGCGGTGCCGCGCGGCACGGCGAGCAGCGTCGCCGGGCGCAGCGTGCCGCCGTTCACGATCGCCGCGACGTCGCGCACGATCTGCATCGGCGGCTCCGTGATGCCCTCGCCGAACCCCACAGTCATCACGGTCGCCGGTCCCCACTGGCTCGCCGATTGGAACATCGGCGAGCCCGCCTCGGGCACCTGGATCGGCACGCGGCTCATCAGCCCGAAGCGTCGCAGCCAGGCGCGCTGGTTCGTCTTCCCCACCGTCAGCGCGATATGCGAGGCGCCGAGATTCGAGGAATAGATCAGCACTTCCGGCAGCCAGAGCCAGCGGTGCTCGCCCTCGAAATCGGTGATCGTAAATGGTCCGATATGAATCGGATGGATGGCGTCGAACTCGTCCCAGGGATGGATCACGCCCTCGTTCAGCGCCATCGAGAACGTGACCAGCTTCATGATGCTGCCCGGCTCGTAGGCGCCCTGCACCGCACGGTTGTAGCGTTCGGCCGGCGTCGAGAGAGCGAAATTATTGGCATCATAATCCGGCAGGCTGACGCTCGCCAGAACCTCGCCGGTATCGGCCTTCATCACAATGCCGACCGCGCCGTTGGGCTTGAACTCCTGATACGCCTTCTCCAGCACGTCGCGCACGATCGCCTGCACGCGCACATCGATCGAGAGGCGCAGCGGCTTGGGGTTGGTCAGCAGCCGCTTGTCGAACGAGGCCTCGATGCCCATGTCGCCGTGGCCGGCGCGATCGACATTGCCGAGCAGCTGCGCCGCGACATCGCCGAGCGGATAGCGTCGCACCTCGGTCTCGCGAAACGCGACCCCCGGAATGCCGAGATCATTGATGCGGATCTCCTGCTCCGGCGTGATGTCGCGCTTGACATAGACAAACGCAAGGTTGCTCGCCAGCCGCGCCGTCATCGCCGCGACATCGAGGTTGGGCAGCACCGTCGCGAGCTTCTCCGCCGCGTGCTTCGGGTCGCTGATCTGGCGCGGGTCGGCATAGGCGGTGGCCATCGGCAGCGAGATCGCCATGATCTCGCCGTTGCGGTCCACGATCGGTGCGCGGTGTGTGTGCCCCGTCACGGACAGCGCCGCGGGCGAGGCGGCATAGGCCGAGCTCGGTGGCGGCAGCTTCGGCACGTCGCTCGTGACCAGCGATCGCGGCGGCAGCATCGGCTGCAGGACGGTCGCGTCGAGCAGCTTGCCCGCGACCGCGAGATAGAGCGCCACGAATGCCACGATCGCGATGGTGAGCCGGCGGTGGCTGCGCGCCACGGCGGCGCGCCGCGCGAGGTCGGGCGCGGTCACCCGCACCGTCTCCATGCGGGGAATTCCCGCGGCATGCGGCGCGCCGAAGCGCCGCGCGGGTGCGTTCGGTTCCGGCGGCGCTCGATCCTCGGGCTCGGTCAATGGCCGCCTCCCGGCGCATGACCGAGCGGCGCCGTGGCCCAGGCCATGCCGAGCATCGAGACCGCCTGGGTTGCCGGGTGCAGCACCACCGGGTGCGGCGTCGCCGCCTGTGCCACCGCCGCGCGCGCGGGGACGACGCGCGCCGGGCTGGCAGGTGTCGGCGCGACCCGAGGCGGTGCTGGGCGAAGCGGTGTGGGGCGAAGCGGGGCGATGTGCACCACGGCCGGCCGTACCAAGGGCGCCGCGACGGGGGCGGGCGGAACGGCGGGGCGGGTCGGGACCACGCCCGGAACCATCGGTGCCACAACCGGCCGGGCCACGGGCTGCGCGGCCGCCCCAAGGGTGGGCGTCACCACAGTAGGCGTCACCACGGCGGGCGCAATCGCGGCGGGCGTCCCCAAGCTGGGCGGCACCACGGCCGGCGTGCTGGCCAGGCGGATCGCGGACGACGGCCCGCCCACAACCGCCGAGGGCGCCGATGCGTGCGTCGTCATCGCCACCGCCGGCAGCGGCGCCGAACCGCCGAGCGC
>JAJXXT010000008.1 GCA_021780935.1 Pseudomonadota bacterium | reverse complement strand
CACGAGTTGGCGACCTTTGCTGCTGACCTGCCAGGAGCGTCAGGGTGTGGATTACGGGGCCGGTCGGAACTCTTCGAGAGGTTCGCGGAATGCTACGAAATCACGGCAAACTTACCGCCGACCATCTGATCCCGCTGGGCCCGACGCGACGTCTGGCCATCGAGGGTGACGGTTGCCTGACCGCTCTTGACGCCCAGACGACGCCATCGCTTTGCCCGATGCGGGGCTGCACCTTGGCGAAAACCATGAGCTCCTCATGGCCGCCGCCAATGGCGCACACATCGGGTTCGCCAGAAATGTGCCGGGGGACGTGCGGGCCGAGAATGGAACAGGCGAGCAAGAATGGTGGCGCGGTGCGGGGTGACAGCAAGAGACGCGAGACTCTCCCCGTACCTGCCGCCGCGTTCCAGTCGGCTCTCTTATCGGGCGCGTGGGCGAGCCCCATGACATTGGCCGATTGGCTGAAGTGATGGCTCGTATCTTGATGGAGGCGGACACCCGACTGGCTCTGTGTCGCGTTACCCTACTCAGTGGGGGGGCGTCCCGTTGCGCTTTGCCGCGAGGCGGAGCGAGCGCGAGCTGGGTGTCGAGGCTATTCGTTGACGGGCAAGGGGTGGCTGGTGATGAAGGGATGTTCGGACAAAATGGCGTTATCGTTACAGAAAGCGTGTGAGACGCATTTCCAGATGGGTCACGCAGCACTCGTTTCGCGAAAGGCAGTCGCATGACGACGCGGAAGGAACACATCCGGCTCGGCGCGGACATCGGGGGCACGTTTACGGACATCGTCCTGGCGGTTCGCTCGTCCGATGCTGCAGCGAACGAGCAAATCTTCTCGGCGAAGGTGCTGACCAACTATGCCGCACCGGAGCAGGCAATTCTCGACGGCATCAACATCGTGATGCGAGACGCCGGGGTTGCTCCGGGCGACATCGGTGTTGTTATTCACGGCACGACGCTCGCCACCAACGCTCTGATCGAGCGCCGTGGTGCCAAGACGGCCCTGGTGACGACCGAGGGGTTTCGTGACGTTATCGAGATGAGAACGGAAAACCGCTTTGATCAGTACGATCTGAACCTCCGGCTGCCGCAGCCGCTAATTCCGCGTGAGCATCGCTTCCCGGTAAAGGGCCGCATTGGCGCTGACGGTCGCGAGCTGCAGCCGCTCGATGAAGAACGGCTTGTAAAGTTGGCCGATTCGCTGGCGGAACAGGAATTTGAAGCCGTTGCGATCGGCTTCATACATTCTTACGTCAACATGACCCATGAATGCCGGGCGCGAGAGCTTCTCGCGCGGCGACTCGATATTCCGATTTCGATCAGCGCCGAGGTTTCGCCGCAGATGCGCGAGTTCGAGCGGTTCAATACGGTGTGCGCGAATGCCTATGTCCGCCCGCGGATGGCGACATACCTCAAGCGTCTGCGGGTGCGTCTCAAGGATATGGGTGTGGATTGCCCGGTCTTCATGATTCACTCCGGTGGCGGATTGATTTCGGTCGAAACGGCCGCTGAGTTTCCTGTCCGGCTCGTCGAGTCCGGGCCCGCGGGTGGCGCCATTTTTGCCGCCGATATCGCGCGGCGCTTCGGGCTTGAGAAGGTCGTTTCTTATGACATGGGCGGTACGACAGCGAAGATCTGCCTGATCGAGGAGTTCGCTCCGCGAACCGCGCGCACGTTCGAGGTCGCCCGAACCTATCGGTTCAGCAAAGGCTCTGGCATGCCGATCTCGATCCCGGTCATCGAGATGATCGAGATCGGGGCGGGGGGAGGGTCGATAGCGTCGTTGGATGCAATGGGGCGTATTCAAACCGGACCCGAAAGCGCGGGCTCGGAACCCGGGCCCGCTTGCTACGACCGCGGTGGGACCAAGCCGGCGATCACCGATGCCGATCTCGTGCTGGGAAAGCTTGATCCTGACAATTTCGCCGGCGGCATGATCAGGCTCAACCTTGGTCGGGCTGAGCGCGCGATCCAGGGGCAAGTGGGCGAGCGGCTCGGGCTCGATACGATTTCGACCGCATTTGGCATTGGCGAGGTGGTCGATGAAAACATGGCCAATGCTGCGCGCGTGCACGCAGTGGAGAACGGCAAGAATATCTCCGACAATGTCATGATTTCCTTCGGCGGAGCCGCCCCGCTTCACGCGGCGCGGCTGTGCGAAAAGCTGGGCGTCGAGCAATGCCTGGTGCCGCGAGGCGCGGGTGTAGGCTCGGCGATCGGCTTCCTCAAGGCGCCGTTCGGTTACGAGGCGCTTGCGTCCCGGTTTACCAGGCTCTCGCGGTTTGACAGCGAGGCGGTGAACGCGATGCTCGCTGACCTCAAGGCGTCCGCCGAAAGGTTTGTGCGCACGGGGACGACCGGGCGTATCGTGCGCGAGGTTACGGCCTTCATGCGCTACGCCGGGCAGGGCTGGGAAATCCCGGTGTTACTCCCAGACGCGCCGTTTGGCGACGATGCGCCAGCCATGCTTGCAGATCTGTTCCGCGACAACTACCAGCGTTTCTTTGGCCGCAGTATCGATGCGCTTGATGGGCTGGAGATCGAAATCGTCACCTGGTCGGTGAAGGCAACAGACGAGCGCCCGAGCGTGGAGCGATGTGAACTGATCACGGACGGGAGGACCATCGAGCCCGCCGTGTTTCGCCAAGCATTCGATCCGGCCGCCGGGTCGATGCAGCGGCATGCGATCATGGCGCGTGACGCGCTTGCGGTCGGTGACCGGATCATGGGGCCGGCCGTTATCGTCGAGGACGAAACATCCACTGTCGTGAGTTCGTCTTTCGACGCCGTCGTGCAGCGCGACGGTTCGATTCTTCTTATTCGCAAGGAGAAGACCGCGTGAGCGACATGGGCGACATCCGCATGCAGGTCATGTGGAACCGGCTGATTTCGGTGGTCGAGGAACAGGCCCTCACGTTGCTGCGGACTGCCTTTTCCACGTCGGTGCGCGAATCGGGCGACTTGTCCGCGGGCGTTTTCGATCCGCGGGGCCTGATGCTGGCGCAGGCCGTCACCGGCACCCCTGGCCACGTCAACACGATGGCCGAAGCGGTGCTCAATTTCATCACGGAGATACCGCGCGAGGAAATGTATGAGGGAGATACCTACGTCACCAACGACCCCTGGAAGGGAACCGGCCATCTGCATGACATCACGATGGTTTCGCCTTCCTTCCGCGATGGCAAGCTGGTCGCGTTTTTCGCGTGTACGGCGCACGTGGTGGATGTCGGAGGGCGTGGTTTCGGCGCGGACGGGAGGTCGGTCTACGAAGAAGGAATCCAGATCCCGATCATGAAATTCGCCGAACGTGGCAAGGTCAACCGTGATCTCGTCAGAATTCTCGAGGTGAATGTCCGTGAGCCGCGGCAGGTCATTGGCGACTTCTATTCGCTTGCCGCGTGCAACGACGTCGGGCACCGACGGCTCGTGCAGATGATGGAGGAAATCAGCCTCCCGTCGCTTGACTTGCTGGGGGCCTATATCTTCTCTCGAACGCGCGATGCGATGCGCGAGCGGATCAAGGCCCTGCCGAAGGGAACGTGGGCGAACGAGCTGGTGACCGACGGTTATGACGAGTCGATCAAACTTGCGGCAAGTGTGGCGGTTCGTGACGATGAAGTAATGGTAAACTTCACCGGCAGCGATCCGATGAGCCGTTGGGGCATCAACTGCCCCGGCATCTACAGCAAAGCCTATGCCTGCTACGCACTGAAATGCGTGGTGGCGCCGGATATCCCGAACAATGCGGCGTCCTTGTCGTTTTTCAACGTGGTATCGCCGGTCAATGTGCTCAATGCGGTGCGGCCGGCGCCGGTGGCGCTGCGGCATATCTTCGGCCACATGGTGCCCGACCTCGTCCTCGGCGCGCTGGCCCAGGCGCTTCCGGGAAAGATCCTGGCCGAGGGGGCGGGGGCGCTGTGGAACATCCACATATCTGTCCGGCCTGCGGCGGGCCGCGAAGGGCGGCGAGCGGAGGTATTGATGTTCAACTCTGGCGGTATGGGCGCGCGCCCGGGGCTCGACGGTTTGTCGGCCACCGCGTTTCCTTCCGGTGTTCATACGATGCCGGCGGAAGCGACCGAGCAGACTGGTCCGATCGTCATCTGGCGCAAGGAGCTGCGTCCCGATTCAGGCGGAGACGGCGAATTCCGCGGCGGGCTCGGCCAGGTCATTGAGATCGCACCTGAGGACGGCCACGAGTTCGATTTTTCCGCGATGTTTGATCGCTCTCGCCACGCGCCGAAGGGGCGTGACGGCGGTATGGAGGGCGCTGTCGGCGTCGTGAAACTCGATGATGGAACGAAGATGCGGTCGAAGGGTTGGCAGCACGTGCCTGCGGGACGCCGGCTGGTGCTGGAACTGCCCGGTGGCGGCGGCTATGGCGATCCGGTCAATCGCTCCGAGGCGGCGAGAGCCGAGGATCGGGCCAAGGGATATATTGTGGAGCAATGAGCATGAATTACATTTCAACCAGCCTTTCGGCGGTGAAACCGTCGGCGTCGATGGCGGCATCGATGGCGGCGCAAGCGCTGCGCGCGACCGGTGTGGATGTGATCGACCTCGGGCTCGGCGAGCCGGATTTCCCGACCCCTGCACACATCATTGAAGCGACCTACAAGGCGGCGCTGGCGGGCGAAACGCACTACACCGCTGCCGCGGGGACCCCGGCTCTGCGCGAGGCGGTGGTGGAGAAATTCCGCCGCGAGAATGGCCTGGACTATCGGGTCGAGGACATCGTCGTCGCGAATGGCGCCAAACAGGTCATCTTCAATGCGCTTTTGGCGACGCTGAACCATGGCGACGAAGTGATCCTGGCGGCGCCGTATTTCGTCTCGTATCCGGAAATGGTCAGGTTGCTCGGCGGCGTGCCGATCATCGCCGATTGTCCCGCCGCGACGGGTTTTCGCCTGACGCCGGCGGCCCTCGAGGCGGCGATCACGCCGAGGACGAAATGGCTGTTTCTCAACATGCCAAACAATCCTTCTGGTGCCGTCTACTCCGGTGCGCAGCTTGGCGCGCTCGCGGAGGTGCTCGAGCGGCACCCGAAAGTGCTGATTCTATCCGACGAAATTTACGAGCACATCATTTTCGACGGCCGTGATTTCATTTCCTTTGGCAAGGTCTGCCCGCAGTTGCGGGAGCGAACGCTCATCGTCAACGGCGTTGCCAAAGCCTACGCCATGACCGGCTGGCGCATCGGCTACGCGGCCGGACCGGCACCGCTGGCAAAGGCGATGAACACGGTGCAAAGCCAGTCCTGCACCTCCGTCGCCGCCCCCATGCAGGCCGCCGCTCTCGCCGCACTCAGCGGCCCGCAGGATTGCGTGCCAATGTTTCGCGCGGCCTTTGAGCGCCGACGCGACCTCGTTGTTGCTGGCATCGCGCGTATCAAAGGGCTGACTCTGCCGCCACCCGACGGCGCCTTCTATGCCTATATCGGTTGCGAGGCCCTTATCGGTCGTCACACTCCGTCGGGTATGGTTCTCAAGGATGATGTTGCCGTGGTGAACTATCTTCTTGCGGAGGGGCATGTGAGCGGAGTGCCGGGTACCGCTTACGGATTTTCGCCGTTTTTCCGCATTTCGACGGCCACCGCCGATGCCATACTGGTCGAGGCCGTGGCCCGGATCGGGCGGGCGATCGCCGCCCTTGCGCCTGCGGGAGGCGAAGCATGAGTCATCGTTTCGACACGCTGCTCATCACCGGTGCCGCCGGCAGGCTCGGATCGCAGCTGCGCCGCGGGCTTGCTCCGCTTGCCCGGCGGCTGCGCGTCTCGGACCAGACGGCTGTTGCCGATCTGCAGGCGAACGAAGAGGCGGTGATCTGCGATCTGGCCGATGCCGAGGCGGTGCTGAGAATGACACAGGGTGTCGATGCCATCGTTCATTTCGGTGGCGCGGCGCTGGAGACGAGTTGGGAGACGATCCTCAGCGCCAATATCCGTGGCGGCTACAATATCTATGAAGGCGCCCGGCGGAACGGAGTGAAGCGCGTCGTCTATGCTTCGTCGGTTCATGCGATCGGATATCATGGGGTCGAAGAGCATATCGACGCCAGTGCGCCGCACAGACCGGACAGCCTTTATGGCGTTTCGAAATGTTTTGTCGAAGATCTCAGTCGGCTTTATTGGGATAAATTTAATATCGAGACGGCTTGCTGCCGGATCTTTTCCTCTTTTGACCAATACACGGACCGCCGCATGCTGTGGTCAATGCTTACGTTCGATGACTGCGTGCGGTTGGTCGAGGCCTGCCTGACAGCGCCGCGCGTGGCGCATTCGGTTATCTTCGGAACCTCGAACAACCGCCACCAGATGGTGGACAACCGCCTCGCGGGCCATATCGGCTTTGAGCCGCTGGACAGCACGGAGGTCCATCGAGCCGAGGTTGAAGCGCGCCTGCCTGCGGCCGATCCTGATGCGCCCGCGGTGCGCCATCTCGGCGGCTGGTTCGTCAACCTCGGCCATCCGGACGATGAGCCGAAGCCGACGCCCGCGAGCGTGGCGCCAGTCAAACTGAACGGGTGATTCCGCCATCGATGCGCAGGCTTTGGCCGGTGATATAGCTGGCAGCGTCGGAGACGAGGAAGGCGATGGCAGCCGCCACTTCGTCAACGCGTCCGTAGCGGCCGAGCGGAACGCTTTGCCGACGTTCCTCGCTGGCGGGGAGGCTGTCGATCCAGCCCGGCAGCACATTGTTCATGCGCACGTTGCTGGCGGCGAACGCGTCAGTGAAGATCTTGGTGTAGGCGGCAAGGCCCGAACGGAAGACGGCGGAAGTCGGGAACATCGCGCTCGGTTCGCTAGCCCAGGCGGTCGAGATGTTGACGATCGCGCCGCCCATCTGTGCGCGCATGATCGGGGCAATCAGGCGCGTCGCGCGCACGACGTTCAGGAAATAAACCTCCATGCCGGCGTGCCATTGCTCGTCGGTGATGTCGAGGATCGGTGCGCGCGGGCCGTGCCCGGCGCTGTTGACCAGGGCGTCGACCCGCCCCCAGCGCGCCATCGTGCCGTCGACCAGGCGCTTGAGGTCGTCTGACGACTGGTTGGAGCCGGTGACGCCGTAGCCGCCGAGCTCGCGCGCGAGCGCCTCTCCCCTGCCCGACGAAGACAGGATCGCGATGCTGAAGCCGTCGGCTGCCAGCCTCCTGGCTGCCGCCGCGCCCATGCCGGTGCCGCCCGCCGTGATGATCGCAACTTTTCCGCTCATGATCTGCCTTCCTGAGTGCGTCCGCTCGGGCGCAACCAATGACAGGAATCCCCCGGCGCGACGAGCCCGGCGTTACGAGCGGTCGATGCGGGTCGGCACGATCCGTCGCCGTATGGCGCCGAGTGGATTCGACACGCGGAGCGATGGTACGGAAAATCCGAGGGCCCGTTGGTGAGAGGCCCGTCAGGCCGCTGCGGATCCGGACGTGACCATGACTGTCGAAGTCGGCCAGGCGCGCCATTGCTGTGCCGCGCGTGTCGTGGCGCGGCGGTGAAAGCCGAGAGCCACGAAGCGGTGAAGCTCGATCGCTTACTGAGGTGCCAGAATTGATTTCGTCGGCGGTTTCGATGAATCGACAAGGAAATTGTCCGGGCTATGCTTGACGATGGTAAAGAATATCTATACTGATCACCTAGTAAAAGAGCCCCCGGAGGGGGCATTCCTTCATGGCATATGAAGGACGGGAGGAACAAGGCTAATGCCAAGCCGTAACGCGCTGGGAGGTTGTTGTCGGGGCGCGCCGTCTTGGTGGTCGCGAGGCCTGCACCTTTCCGCGGCTGGCGTCGCGTCCGTGGCGATGTCGTATGCAGATAAGTTGATGTCGCTGGCGGTCATGCGACCGCGAATATCTTCACCATCGTTGATGGGTTGCCGGGTCGCCATTGGGCCCCGGGGAGGCCAGCGGAGAGCTGTGGGTGTCAACGTCAACCGTAAGCCCGACCCGATCTGGGCGGCAGCCTTCAGGAGAGTCACATGACTGACGACGCGCGTGCTGATTTTGGTTGTTCCCCGACGATGATTCATGGCGACATGTCGCGGCGCCGATTGCTCGGCGCGACCGCGGCGGTTGGCGCTTCCGGCCTGTTGCTGCCGGCGGCGGCGCGGGCGGCCTCGAAGCCGCCGACGCGCCCGACCGGGCATATGACCATTGGGTTCTCGCAAGAACCGACGGTCTTCAATCCGCTGATGCCCCACATCGAAGTCGATCAAGGTGTGCACTGGAACTTGTTCAGCCCGCTGTGGCTCGCCAACGAAAAGGGGGAGCTGGTGCCGCAGCTCGCGGCCGAGGTCCCGACGATCGCCAATGGCGGCATCTCCAAGGATGGGCTGTCATGGCGCGTGAAGCTGCGCCCCGGCGTGAAGTGGCACGACGGTCAGCCGTTCTCGGCAAGCGACGTGAAGTTCTCGTTTGATCTGCTGAACAACCCGAAGTTCCGCGCGTGGTCGCGCGGCGGCTATGAGCTGATGCGCGACATCAAGGTGGAAAGCCCCACCGAGATCACGTGGACGATGGCGAAGCCGTATGCGCCGATGATTTCGATCCTGTGCTGGACGTTCATGGTGCCGGAGCACATCCTCGGCAAGGCGGCGGATCCGAACACGTCTCCGTTCAATCAGGCGCCGGTCGGTACCGGCGCGTTCATGTGGAAGCAGCGCGTCCCCGGCGATCATATCACGCTGGAGGCCAATCCCCACTACTTCGGTACCGGACCTTATCTTCAGGAAATCGTCTTCAAGTACATCCCGGATCTGACGGTGATGTTCACGCAGTTCCAGACCGGTGCGATCGATTATATCGGTCTGCAGGGCATCACCGCGGACCATTACGCCCAGGCCAAGAAGCTCAAGGATCGCACGGTCGTCGTCGGCCCGGCGCCGTTCGTCGAGAGCATCATGATGAATCTCTCCAAGCCGCAGTTCAAGGACCAGGTCGTCCGGGAAGCGCTGTATTACGGCATGGATAACAAGACGATCGTGGAGCAGATCTACTATGGCCTCCCGAAGCTGACGTCGTCGTATCTCCCGACGCAGTCCTGGGCCTACAACCCGCATGTGGCGCCGCATGTCTATGACCCGGCGAAGGCGAAATCCATCCTCGATGCGGCGGGCTGGAAGCCGGGCAGTGGCGGGATCCGCGAAAAGAACGGCGTGCGCCTGAGCTTCCAGAATTCGACCACGGCGGGCAACCATGTGCGCGAGCAGGCGCAGCAACTGCTGCAGCAGAATTGGCAGGATATCGGCGTCGAGATGAAGATCAAGAACATGCCGCCGGCCGTGATCTGGGGCGATTATTTCAATATGTCGCACTACGACACGGTCATGGTTGGCGAGGACTTCATGACCGGCCCCGACCCCGATGTGTCGCAGTTTTTCCTTAGCGCGGCCATTCCGGCCAAGGGTGGGGCGGGGCAGAACACAATGGAGTACACCAACCCCGTGGTGGACAAGTTACTACAGGAGGGCGCGTCGACGTTCGATCACACTACGCGACAGAAAGACTATTGGAAGGCTGCGGAGCTTATCCGCCACGATCTGCCGCTTCTTGCCATCTTCCAGTACGCGACGATCGAAGGGACCAAGAAAAACCTGATGGGCTACGCGCCGAGTGTCTATGTGTCGACAAACACCTGGAACGTGAATACGTGGTATTGGGCTACTTGAGCCGGGGCACCGGCATGGCGGGTGGGAAGCGATGATTCGCTTCCTGCTCCGCCGGCTGGCGCAATCCCTGTTGCTACTGTGGCTGGTCTCCGTCATCGGCTTTGCGGTGCTCCATCTGGCGCCGGGTGGGCCGTTGGCGGAGTTCACGCTCATCCCTGGCATGACGACGGCCCAACTGAAGCTGATCGCGCATCAGATGGGATTGGACCGTCCGCTCCCCGTGCAATACTGGGAATGGTTCCGGCGCATGCTGGTCGGCAATTGGGGGCGTTCGTATCGCGACAGCCAGCCCGTGCTCGACGTCATCGCCTCGCACCTTGGGCCCACGCTGGAACTCATGGTGAGCTCGACGATCATCGCCATACTCCTCGGAACCTGGGTCGGGGTGTTGGGAGCGATCCGGCGCTATTCGGTGTTTGACTACCTGGCCACCGTCGGTGCGATGATTGCTCTCTCGATCCCGACATTCTGGTTCGGACTCGTCGTCATCTACATCTTTTCCGTCGAGCTCGCCTGGCTCCCGGCGGGTAACCTCTACACGATAGGCAACGGCTCCTTCGTCGATTACGCGGTGCACCTGATTTCGCCCTCGATCGTTCTGGCGCTGGTGACGATCGCGATCTGGAGCCGGTATTTGCGCGCCTCCATGCTGGAGGTCGTGAATCAGGACTATATCCGCACGGCGCGCGCGAAAGGTATGCCGGAACGAACGATCCTCTTCCGGCACACGATCCGCAACGCCTTGCTGCCGATGATCACCATCGCCGGCCTGCAGCTGCCGACGCTGCTCTCCGGCGCGCTGGTGACCGAAACGGTCTTCACCTGGCCCGGCATGGGGCGGCTTTTTCTCGATTCGATCGGTTACCGCGACTACCCGGTAGTGATGGGAATCCTCATGTTTTCGGCCGTTCTCGTGCTGCTCGGCAACCTCATCGCGGATCTGCTTTACGCGGCCGCCGATCCGCGCATCCGGCTGGACTGAGGCGGAGATCGGCATGGCAGTTGCGGCTGACATCACTCCCCGGGAGAGCCCGAAGCGGCGCGCGCGCAACCGTGCCCTGGCGCGCTTCGTGCGCCACCGCCTCGCCTTGTTCGGCCTCGGGGCGATCATCGTCCTGGTGCTGCTATGCGCGGTCGGGCCCTACCTTTGGCCCTACAACGATCTGCGGATCGACATAAGCCACCGTTTTGCGGTGCCGTTCATGAGCGCGCATATCCTCGGGGCGGACGCGCTGGGGCGCGATCTGTTCGCGCGCCTCATGATCGCGGGGCGGGTTTCGCTGACCGTTGGTTTCGCGGCGATGGCGATCAGTACCGTCATCGGCACCCTGGTCGGCACGGTCGCCGGCTATTTCGGCGGAGCCGTCGGCAGCATGCTGATGCGTTTTGTCGATGCCGTTCTCTGCTTCCCGTCGATCTTCCTGCTCCTGGCGCTCGCGGCCTTCGTGCAGCCCAATCTCTTCACCATCACGCTGGTGATCGCGGCGACGGCCTGGATGGAGGTGGCGCGGGTCGTCGAAGCGCAGATCCGTTCGTTGCGAGAGCGGGATTTCGCACTTGCGGCCCGGGTACTTGGCGCGTCGGATGCGCATATCATGTTTCGCGAGCTGTTGCCGAACGCGATCGCGCCGATCGTCGTCGCCTCGACGCTGAATGTCGCCCGCGCCATCCTGCTCGAGGCCTATGTCAGCTTCCTCGGATACGGCATCCAGCCGCCGACGCCGAGCTGGGGCAATATGCTCAACAACGCACAGGAATATCTCGCGACGGCTCCCTGGCTTGCGCTGCTGCCGGGTCTTTTCATTATCCTGGCAGTCACCGGGTTTAACTTCGTCGGCGACGGATTGCGCGACGCTCTCGATCCCCGGCTCGACATCACATGACGCCACCGCCGCGCATGGACCCGGACGCATTGCTGCAGGTGGAAGATCTGAGCGTGCGGTTCCGCAGCGACACGGGTGTGGTGTCGGCCCTCAATGGCGTGACTCTTGCCGTCCGGCCCGGGGAGACCGTGGCGTTGGTGGGCGAGTCGGGCTCGGGAAAGAGTGTCACCAGCCTTGCCATCATGCGCCTGACGCCATCGCCGCCCGGGTGCGAGGTCGGTGGGCGCGTGTGGCTGCGCGGAACCGACGGCCGGCCGGTCGACCTGTTGGCGCTGCCCGGCGAAGCGATGCGCAAAGTGCGGGGCGACCGGATCGCCATGATCTTTCAGGAGCCGATGACCTCACTCAATCCGGTGCTGACGATCGGCGAGCAGATCGCCGAGGCGATCGCCGTGCACCGGGGTACGTCGCGGGCCAGTGCATGGAATGCGGCCGGCGAGCTGCTCGAACTTGTCGGCATCCCCGAGCCTCGGGCGCGACTGGCCACCTACCCGCACCATCTGTCGGGCGGCATGCGTCAGAGGGTGATGATCGCGATCGCGCTTTCCTGCGATCCGGCCTTGCTGATCGCAGACGAGCCAACGACGGCGCTCGACGTCACAGTGCAGGCGCAGATTCTCGATCTGCTGCGACGGTTGCAGAAGCGCACCGGTATGGCGGTGATCTTCATTACTCACAATCTCGGGGTCGTCGCCGAGATCGCCGACCGGGTGATGGTGATGTATGCGGGGCGCATCGTCGAAGAGGCGGCGATGCGCACGCTGTTCCAGGCACCGCGCATGCCTTACACGGTCAAGCTCATGCGTTCCGTGCCGCGGCTGCAGATCGGCGGTGAGCGTGTCGCACTGGAGGCGATCCCGGGCAGCGTCCCCGACCCGACGAACCTGCCGCCAGGCTGCGCGTTCGCGCCGCGTTGCAGCCACGCCATGGAAGGGACATGCGATGTGGTGGGTCCCGACCTCGAGGAAGTGCAGCCAGGTCATTTCGTGCGCTGTGTCCGCTGGCGCGAGCTTGCGGGTGGGACCGCGCGATGAGTACGCCTGACGAAACGATCATCGAGGTCGCCGATCTGCGTAAATGGTTCCGGATTGGCGGCGGCATGTTCTCGCGATCGGGCGTTGACGTGAAGGCTGTCGACGGGGTCTCGTTCTCGGTTCGCCGTGGCGAGATCCTCGGGCTTGTGGGCGAATCCGGCTCCGGCAAGACCACCGTAGGGCGCACCCTGCTGCGACTGACAGAGCCGACGGATGGAACGATCCGTTTCCGCGGTCAGGACATCACCCATCTGCCGAAGCGCGCGATGCGCCCGATCCGCCGAAAGCTTCAGCTCGTGTTCCAGGATCCGTTCGCCTCGCTCAATCCGCGCATGACGGTGGGGCGCATCGTCGCCGCTCCGCTCATCGTCCATGAGCCGCGGATGGGGCAGGCCGAGCGGGCGGAGCGCGTAGCGGAGATGCTGCAGATGGTCGGCCTCCTGCCCGGGCATGCGGGGCGCTTTCCGCACGAGTTCTCCGGCGGCCAGCGTCAACGTATCGGCATCGCCCGCGCGCTCATGCTCCGGCCCGATTTCCTCGTCGCCGACGAGCCGGTCTCGGCGCTCGATGTTTCGATCCAGGCGCAGATCGTCAATCTGCTGCTCGACCTTCGTGCGCGCTTCTCGCTGGCGATGCTGTTCATCTCGCACGACCTCGCCGTGGTGGGCCATCTCTGCGACAAGGTGGCGGTGATGTATCTCGGCCGTATGGTCGAGAGCGCGCCGACCATCGAGCTGTTTGCCAACCCGCGCCACCCCTATACCGAAGCGTTGTTTTCCGCGGTGCCGGATCCCGACCCGGAGGTTCGGCGCTCGCGCATCATCCTCAGCGGCGATATTCCGAGCCCGATCAATCCGCCGTCCGGCTGTGTCTTTCGGACCCGCTGCCGCTACGCGCTTCCCGCCTGCGCGGGCGATGTTCCGCCGCTGCGCAACGTCGCGCCAAACCACCAGAGCGCGTGCATACGCGACGATCTCGCTCTGCAGCCGGCGATGTAGCCGCCGACCGAGCGGCGCGCTGCGTCAGATGCTGGACATCGGCCGCACGCGCGTGCCGTCCGTGAAGCGCGAGAAACGGAAATCCTTCGGATCGACGACGGGGGATTTACCCATGGCGAGATCAGCAACCAGGCGCCCGGCGCCCGGGCCGATGCCGAAGCCGTGGCCGGAGAATCCAGTGGCGATGATGAGGCCCGGCACGCCCTCGACCGGGGAGATCACCGGAACGGCATCGGGCGTCACGTCGATCATCCCGGCCCATTCCTGGACCACCTGTGCCGCGGCGAAGGCCGGGAATGTCTGCTTCAGTCGCTCGAGTGCCTGGCGCAGGAAGACGCGATCCGGCTCGGGGTCGAGGACGCGGGTCTTCTCGTAGGCGGACACCTGGTCCAGCGGCACGGACTTTGCTTCCCGCCATTCCTGCATGAAGCGATGGTCCAGCCGCAGCTTCAGGCTCTTGGATTCCATCAGCAATGCCGGCAGGAAATTGGGGAGGAAGCGAAAATTGTCGGCAACGATGGGAGCAACGTTCACGTAGCCGTTGGCGATGTTGTAGCCGCCGTCGAGGCGCCGGCGAAAGGCGAACTCACCGCCCCAGAACGCGGTCTCCGGCGCGCCTTCGAGCGGCGCCGTGCGCATCACGCTGGCCCGGACCTTGAGCTGCGGCAGCGTGATGCCGAGGTCCTTGAGAAAGCGGCGCGACCAGGCGCCGGCCGCGACGACGACAGTGTTGCAGGCGATGCGGCCATGTTCCGTCACCACGGCGGATATCGCACCACCGCTGCGCTCCACGCCGCGGACGGCACAACTGCCGAGGATCGCCGCTCCGGCGCGGCGTGCCGCCGTGGCGATCGCGGGTGCTGCCTTCTGTGGCTCCGCGCGCCCGTCGGAGGCGCAGTAGAGCGCTGCCTTCCACCGGCCACGGGCGCCGGGCATGACGCGCTCCATCTCGTCGCCGGAGATCATCCGCGCGTCGATCTGATAGGCACGGGCCTGGCCGAGCCATGTCTCGTAGCGGGCCACGGCGGCATCGTCCGCTGCCGCGAAGGCGATGCCGGTGGCGCGGAATCCCGTTTCGCCCTCGACCCGTTCGTTCATCTCGCCCCACAGGCGCAGGCTCTCGACGATGAGCGGGAACTCGCGCGGATCACGCCGCGCCTTGCGCACCCAGCCCCAATTGCGGCTGGATTGTTCGCCGGCGATGTGTCCCTTTTCGCAGAGCGCGACCGAAACCCCTTTTTGCGCCAGGTACAGCGCGGCGCTGGTCCCGATGATCCCGCCACCGACGATCACGACATCGGCACGAGTGGGAATCTTGTCTTCCGGCGGAACCGGATCGACGGCTGGACCCATGTCAGTCCCCTCCTGATGCACCTGCGATCGCCATGATGGGATCACGCCGGGCGTCTCGATCGCGAAAAGCCGTGATCGGCGGAGTGCGCGGGCATCCGAGCGGTCGATACGGCGGTGATCATCGGCGCTCGCGGCGGAATTTGTCAAACGGCGGCGGCCCTGCCCTACGCGATATCCGGTGTAACCGGCTTTCTCTCCCGCATGGGCGGGTGCCCGAAGGCGGCGCGATAGATGCGGGAGAAATGACTGGCGCTGGTGAAGCCGCAGGCGACCGCGACTTCCAGCACCGACAGGCTGGTCTGGCGGAGCAGCAGGCGCGCGCGGTCGAGCCGCACGTGGCGGTCGTGGGTCCTCGGCGCGACGCCGAGATGCGTCCGGAAGAGCCGCTCCAGCTGCCGCACGGAGAGGCCGGCCAGGGCCGCGAGTTCTCGCGGCGACAAAGGAGCGTCGGTTTGGGCCTCGATCGCCGCGAGGACCTTCTGCAGAGCCGGGTTGCCGACGCCGAGGCGCGGACCGGGCGCCATCCGGTCCGGGCCGGTGCTGGCGCGGATCTCGGTCTGCAGGAACCAGTCGCTGACGCGCCTGGCGAGCGCCGCGCCGTGCTGGCGGGCGATCAGTTCGTGCAACAAGTCGAGCGGCGCTGTGCCGCCGCTGCAGGTCACGCGGTCGCGGTCGATTTCATAGCGCGAGCGCCGCAGGTCAAGGTCGGGAAAGTCTTCGCGGAAACTCTCGGCGTGTTCCCAGTGCAAGGTGCAGCGATAGCCGCGCAGCAGACCGGCGCGAGCGAGAATATAGGCACCGCCGGAAATTCCACCGATGGCGAGCTTGCTTTGCGACAGGCGGCGCAGCCGCGTCAGCGTGGCGCGGTCGCGGAAGGCAGCCGGGTTGCCACCGGCGACCACGAACAGGAGGTTCAGCGTTGCGGCGTCTTCCAGCCGCAGGTCGGGCGTGATGGTCACGCCGTTCGACGCCGCGACCGCCGCTCCGTCGGGCGAGAGATGGCGCCAGCGATACAGGGGCTGGCCGGAGAGCGTGTTGGCTGCGCGCAGCGGTTCGCTGGCGGAGGCGTACGAGAGCAGGCTGAAATTCGGGATCAGCAGATAACCGATCGTCGTTGCTGGGCTGTCGTGTACAAGCAAGGGGATGTCGCTGGCGGTCATGTCGGGCGATGTTGAGCGCTTACCCTGGAACTTGTCACGTCCTTCATGAGCCCGGATCGCATGACGTATTCATTATGGCGGGTCGCGCGGGAGGCGTTGCGCGGCAACACCGGGTGGGAGCCGGCTTGGCGTGATCCGGCGCCGAAGCCACGTTACGATGTCATCGTCGTCGGCGGTGGCGGGCATGGTCTGGCGACCGCCCATTACCTCGCGAAGCTGCACGGCATCACCAATGTCGCCGTGCTGGAAAAGAGCTGGATCGGCTCGGGCAATGCCGGGCGCAATACCACCATCATCCGCTCCAACTATCTGCTGCCCGGCAATGAGGTTTTCTACGAGCACTCGATGAAGCTCTGGGAAGGGCTGGAGCAGGACCTCAACTTCAACACGATGGTCAGCCAGCGCGGTGTGCTGAATCTTTTTCATTCCGACGGCGAGCGCGACGCGGCGGCGCGCCGCGGCAATTCGATGCGGTTGCACGGGGCGGATGGCGAACTGCTCGACGCCGCGCAGGTCCGCGCCATGGTGCCGCTGCTGGACTTCGACAACGCGCGGTTCCCGATCACGGGCGGGTTGTTGCAACGGCGCGGCGGTACCGCGCGGCACGACGCGGTGGTCTGGGGATATGCCCGCGCCGCGGACCGTCGTGGCGTCGACATCATCCAGAATTGCGAAGTGACCGGGATCCGCGTGGAAGGCGGGCGCGTGCGCGGCGTGGAGACCACGCGCGGGTATATCGCGGCCGGCAAGGTGGGGCTCGCCTGCGCGGGAAACACCTCGCGCGTCGCCGCGATGGCGGGTTTGCGGCTGCCGATCGAGAGCCACGTGCTGCAGGCCTTCGTCTCCGAAGCAATCAAGCCGCTGGTCCATACGGTGATGACGTTCGGCGCCGGACATTTCTACATCAGTCAGTCCGACAAGGGGAGCCTGGTCTTCGGCGGCGACATCGACGGCTACAACTCATATGCGCAGCGCGGCAGCCTGCCGATCGTCGAGCACGTGGCGGAGGCCTGCGTGGCGCTGTTGCCGTGCACGGGACGGCTGCGGATGCTGCGCTCGTGGGGCGGGGTCATGGACATGTCGATGGATGGCTCGCCGATCATCGACCGCACACCGGTCGATGGGCTCTACCTCAATGCCGGCTGGTGCTATGGCGGGTTCAAGGCCACGCCCGCTTCCGGCTGGTGTTTTGCCCACACCATCGCTCACGACCAGGCGCATGCGCTGAACGCCGCGATGCGGCTCGACCGGTTCGCCACGGGCGCCCTGATCGACGAGAACGGCGCTGGCGCCCAACCGAACCTCCACTAAGGGAGACGGGAATGCGTATTCCCTGTCCGCATTGCGGCGAGCGTGGCAACGAGGAATTCCTCTATCGTGGCGCGGCCTGCCTGCCTCGCCCGTCGGCAGAGGCGCCCGATGCGCAATGGCATGATTATGTCTATCTGCGCGACAATCCGGCTGGCAGCCACCGCGAACTGTGGCAGCACGTGCATGGCTGCCGGCGGTGGCTGGTGCTGACACGCGACACCCGGACGCACGCGATCGCGGCCGCGGTCGATGTTGCCGCGGCGGCGCCATGACAAACCGTCTCCCGCAAGGCGGGCTGATCGACCGGTCCGTCACGATACCGTTTCGTTTTGATGGGGTGGCATATACCGGCCATCCTGGTGACACGCTCGCCTCGGCGCTGCTGGCCAGCGGCGTGCGACTGTTCGGGCGTTCCTTCAAGTATCACCGGCCGCGCGGCCTGCTGTCCGCAGGCTCGGAAGAGCCGAACGCGCTGGTCGAGTTGCGTGAGGGAGCGCGGCGGGAGCCGAATATTCCGGCGACGATGGTCGAGCTCCATCCCGGTCTGGTTGCGGCGAGCCAGAACCGGTTCCCCTCGCTGCGGTTTGACCTGTTGGCGGCGAACGGCCTACTGGCGCCGGCGTTTGCCGCTGGCTTCTACTACAAAACCTTCATGTGGCCGGCGACATTCTGGGAAAAACTCTATGAGCCGCTGATCCGCCGCGCTGCCGGCTTGGGCCGGTCGGCGACCGAGCCCGACCCGGATCATTACGAGCGCGCGACGCTGTTCTGTGACGTGCTGGTGGTCGGCGGTGGTGCCGCGGGCCTGGCGGCGGCACGCGAGGCAGGGCGGAGCGGGGCGCGGGTGGTGCTGTGCGACGAGGCGCCGCGCCTGGGTGGCTGGCTGCTCTCCGAACCCGGCCCGATCGGCAGCCAGCCGGCGGCGACCTGGGCGGAGGAAACCCTGGCGGAACTCCGGGCGATGGACGACGTGCGGGTGATGCCGCGCACCACGGTCCTCGCGACGTTCGATCACGGAACGTACGTCGCGGTGGAGCGGGTTGCGGACCACAAGCCCGTGCCCGACGGCGGCGAGCCGCGCCAACGTCTGTGGCATATCATCGCGCGCCGCTCGATCGTCGCGTGTGGCGCCACCGAACGCCCGTTGGTGTTCGGTGGCAACGATCGACCGGGCGTGATGCTGTCCGGCGCCGTGCGGACCTATCTGAACCGTTACGCTGTCGCACCGGGACGACGGGTCGTGATCGCCACCGCGGGCGACGACGGCTGGAGCCTGCTCGCCGACTGCCGACACCTCGGCGTGGAAGTGGCGGCGATCATCGACCGCCGCGAGACAGTCCCCTCCGATCGCCTCGACCTCGCCCGTCGTGCCGGCGCGCAGGTGTTCGCTGGCGGGCATATCGGCGGAACCGCCGGCGCCAAAGGGTTGCACGCAGTCGAGGTCGTCGATGCCGGCGGGAAGCACCATCGACTGGCGGCCGATCTGCTGGCGATGGCCGGCGGCTGGACCCCGGCGATCGGCCTTGCCTGCCACCTCGGCGCCAAGCCGGAGTGGAGCAATGAGGCCTCCGCCTTCCTGGCGACCGGGGCGCCACCGGGAATGCGCATTGTCGGCGGGGCTGCGGGATCGGTCGGGCTGGCCCAGGCGGTCGAGAGCGGGGCGCATAGCGGAGCGGAAGCTGCTTCGGCGTGCGGCTTCGCGGTCGCGGTGCACCCGGTGGCGACGCAAGGCGAAGCAGCCGCACCGCTATGGCTCATGCCCGCCAACCGGCAGAAGGCGTTCGTCGACTTCCAGCACGATGTCGCCGTCTCCGACGTGGCGCTCGCCCATCGCGAAGGGTATCGTTCGGTCGAGCATCTCAAGCGCTACACGACCCTGGGCATGGCGACGGACCAGGGACGGACGGCGAACGTCAACGGCCTGGCGCTCATGGCCAAGCTGACAGGCCGTGATATCGCCGCCACCGGCACGACACGCCTGCGCCCGCCCCATACGCCGGTCGCGATCGGCGCGCTCGCGGGAATGCATCGTGGCCGCGACTATCGTCCGACCCGCTTGGCGCCGGCGCATGGGTGGGCACGCGAACGGGGCGCGGTCTTCATCGAGGCGGGGCCGTGGCTGCGGGCGCAGTATTTTCCGCGGCCGGGCGAAACCGACTGGCTGCAATCCGTCACCCGCGAGGTCCAGGCCGTACGCAACGGGGTGGGGCTCTGCGACGTTTCGACCCTGGGCAAGATCGAGTTGGTCGGCGGCGATTGCGCGACGTTCCTTGACCGGGTCTACGTCAACACAATCGCGACGCTGCCGGTCGGCCGCGCGCGATACGGCCTGATGCTGCGCGAGGACGGATTCGTGCTCGACGACGGCACGGTTGCGCGTCTCGGTCCCGATCGGTTTGTCATCACAACGACGACCGGGGAGGCGCAGGCGGTGATGAGCCACCTGGAATATTGCCACCAGGTGTTGTGGCCGGAGCTGGATGTTCATTTTGTTTCGGTGACAGACCGCTGGGCCCAGTTCGCGGTCGCCGGCCCACGGTCGCGCGCGGTGCTGGAGGCGGTGCTGGACCCGGGACTCGACATCACGGGCGCGGCGTTTCCGTTCATGGCGGCCACCGAGGGCCGCGCCTTCGGCGGCGTGCAAATCCGGCTGTTCCGGATCTCGTTCTCCGGTGAACTGGCCTACGAGCTTGCGGTGCCCGCGCCGCAGGCGGAGGCGGCGGTTCGCGCGCTGATGCAGACGGGTGCCAGCGACGGCATCACGCCCTATGGGCTGGAGGCCATGTCCGTCATGCGCATCGAGAAAGGCTATGCGGCTGGCGGCGAGATCAACGGCCAGACCACCGCGCGCGATCTGGGCCTGGAAAAGATGCTGGCCAGGCGCAAGGACTATGTCGGTCGCGTGCTGCTGCGACGCCCCGCCCTGCAGGAAGCCTCGCGGCCCACGCTGGTCGGCCTGCGGCCCAGCGATCGTTCCGCCCGCTTGCACGGGGGAGCGCACTTCCTCGCCCTCAACGCACCGGCGACGGCGGAGCGTGACGAGGGGTGGGTCAGTTCGGTCGCATTCTCGCCCACGCTCGGCCATTGGATCGGACTGGGTTTTCTCGGCAACGGCGCCGCGCGGCATGGCGAACGGCTCAGGGCCTACGATCCGCTGCGGGGCAGGGAGACGGAGGTCGAGATCACGCCGCCATGCCAGTTCGATCCGGAGGGAGTGCGCCTGCATGGTTGAGGCCCGTCTCGAGGCTGTCGCGCTGCCGGAGTTGGCGATGTTTGCAGTCGCGCCGCGACGGGGCGGGGAACTGCGCGAGCGCGCGGAACGGACGCTGCCAATCGCGCTGCCGGAATGCGGACGCACCGCTGTTGCGGCGGGCCTGCGCGCGGTGTGCGTCAGGCCCGACCAGTGGTTGATGCTGCGGGAAGGAACGGCCGAGTCGCTCGGTACGTTGCTTGCGCAGGCGCTGGGCGACGCCGCGAGCGTGATCGATCTCTCGGGCGCCCATGTCGGTGTGCGGGTGCGCGGCGCCGACAGCCGCGCGGCGCTCGCGAAATTCCTGCCGCTCGATCTGCATCCGCGCGCGATGCAGGCCGGCTACGCCGCGGCGACGCTGGCCGCGTATCTGCCGATCCTGCTCTGGCAGGTCGATGACATGCCGACCTATGAACTGCTGTGCGCGCGCAGCTACGCCGCCAGCTTCCATCGGACGATGGAGCTCATCGGCGTATCTTGAGCCAGCGC
>JAJXXT010000040.1 GCA_021780935.1 Pseudomonadota bacterium | reverse complement strand
GCGGCCGGCATGCTGCCGGCGTGGCTCTCACCTTTCCATCCCGGACGGTTCGATGTTCCGAAAGCTGCCTGACTCCACAATGAAAGCCGTGACGCTGTCGATCGATGGTGTTCGCGTCGAGTGCGCCCAGGGAGAGACCGTTGCCGCCGTGCTGCTGCGCCAGCAGGAGTGCTGGGCGCGCCTCTCAACCGTCTCCCAAGCACCACGCGCGCCGTACTGCATGATGGGCGTTTGTTTCGATTGCCTGGCGATCGTGGACGGCGTCGCCTCAGTGCAAACCTGCCTGACAGCGGTGCGCGACGGCATGACCATTGAGCGCCAGCGCGGCCGGCCGGAGGCGGCATGAGCCGCAATGTCGATCTGCTGATCATCGGCGCTGGGCCGGCCGGCATGTCCGCGGCCGTGACAGCGCGCCGGCATGGGCTCGATGTGCTCGTCGTCGACGAGCAACCGGCGCCGGGCGGACAGATCTGGCGCAACGTGGAGACCATGGCCGCCACGGCGCGTGGCCGGCTGCTCGGCGCCGCCTATGCCGAAGGGGCGGGAGCGGTGACGCGGTTTCGTGCGAGCGGCGCGGCATACGAACCAGGGACACAGGTCTGGCAGGTCGAGCCGGGTCCGCGCGCCTATATGACGCGACAAGGCGCCACCTCGCTGGTCGAGGCGCGCTGCCTCCTACTCGCAACCGGGGCACAGGAGCGGCCGGTTCCGTTCGAGGGCTGGACGCTGCCAGGCGTGTTGACGGTGGGTGCCGCGCAGATTCTGCTGAAAAGCTCAGGCCAGATCCCCGACGTGCCGGTCTGGATCGCCGGCAACGGGCCGTTGCCGCTGCTCTACGCGACGCAGCTGCTCAAGGTCGGTGGGCGTATCGCAGGTTTCCTCGACACGACGCCGCCGGACCGACGCAGGGCCGCCTCGCGCATGTTTCCCGGGGCCGTGCTCGGCGCACCTGGCGACATCGCCAAGGGCCTGGTCTGGATGGCGACCCTGCGCCGCGCCGGCGTGAAAATCGTGCGCGGCGTAACCGATATCGAGGCGATCGGCGGCCAGGCGATCGAGAGACTCCGTTATCGCATCGCGTCCGACGACGATGTCACCGTGCCGGCGCAGACACTGCTGGTGCATGAAGGTATCGTGCCCACCATCCATCCAACGCTCGCACTCGGCTGCGCACATCGCTGGGATGCCGCACAGATCTGTTTCGCGCCGCAACTCGACGAATGGGGCGAGACGTCACAGCAGGATATCTTCGTGGCCGGTGACGGGGCTGGTATCGGCGGGGCAACGGCCGCCGGCCTGCGCGGCGAGATCGTTGCAATCAGGATTGCGGCAAGGCTCGGTCGTCTCTCCGAGGGACAGGCCGCGGCTTCGGCCCGACCCGCGCGCGGGAAACTGCGGCGCGCGCTGATATCGCGCCCGTTCCTCGACGCCCTCTGCGGCCCGCGCCACGCCGTTCTGGTCCCGAATGACCGGACGCTCGCATGTCGTTGTGAAGAAGTAACGGTGTCCGAAATACGCGCGCAGGTAGCCTATGGACGCCCGGGACCGAACCAGGTCAAGGCGTTCACGCGCGCCGGCATGGGTCCCTGCCAGGGGCGGCAATGCGCTTACACGGTGGCCAGCATCCTCGCCGAGGCCGAGGGTCGCGCCGTCCCGGATCTTGGGCTTTACCGCGCGCGGCCGCCCTTCAAGCCGCTCACCATCGGCGAACTGGCGGCGCTCGACGAGACGAGCGAAGCCGCGTGAACGCGCCGCCGGACACGCTTGTGATCGGTGGCGGTCTGCATGGGCTTTCCGCTGCCCTCAACCTTGCGCGGGCCGGACGGCACGTGACGCTCGTCGAGCGTTCCTGGTTGGGACGCCACGCCTCGGGCGCGACGGCGGCAGGCGTGCGGACGCTGAATCGCGATCCGGCCGAAATCCCGATCTCACTCGAGTCCATGGAAATGTGGCGCCGTATCGAGCGCATCGTCGGCGGCGATTGCGGCTTTCATGCCGATGGGCAGCTCAACGTTGCTGAACGCCAAGGTGACGTTGCGAAGCTGGAACGGCGCCTTGCCGCCATGCGCCGTGCCGGCTACACGCATGAGGAGCTGATCGGTCGTGACGAGCTGCTGCGTCTCGTTCCCGCGCTGTCGCCCCATTGCGCGGCGGCCCTCGTCGCCCGCAACGACGGTGCCGCCGATCCGCACAAGACGCTGACCGCGTTCCGCCGCGCAGCCGAGGCCGCCGGGGTCGCCATTCTCGAAGGCACCAGCGTCCGCGCTGTCGAGCGCAAAGGCGAGAACTGGGTCGTTCGCACCAGCGCGCGGGACATCGCCGTTCCGGTCATCGTCAACGCCGCGGGCGCCTGGGCCGGACGGGTTGCCGCAATGGTCGGGGACGATATTCCGCTTGGCGTCAAGGCATCGATGATGATCGTAACGGAACGAATCGCGCCGCTCTTGAAGCCGGTCGTGAGCGTCGTCGGGCGGCCGCTTTCCTTCAAGCAGTCGGGCCAGGGCACACTGGTGATCGGCGGCGGCCTGCAGGGCAGCGCCGATATCGACACGCAGCGCAGCACCGTCAACTTCCGGGAGCTGGCCAAGGGCGCGCGGGCCGCGCACGACCTTTTCCCCGCCATCGGCCCGGTGCGGATCGTGCGCACCTGGGCCGGCATCGAGGCGAAGACCGACGACCTACTGCCGGTGATCGGCGCCTCCCCCAACGCGCCCGGCGTGTTTCACGCCTTCGGCTATTCCGGCCATGGTTTTCAGCTCGTGCCGGTGGTCGGCGCAATCGTCGCCGACCTCGTCGTGCGCGGCGGCACCAATCGCAACATTGCCGGCCTCGCGCCCGAGCGCCTCATGAACCGACAGGAGGCCGCATGAATCCCCTCAGCCACGCCGGAGCCGTCGCCTGATGGTCCGGATCGGCGTCGATGTCGGCGGTACCTTCACCGATTTCACCATCGCCCGCGTGGCAACGGGAGAGAACCTGTATTTCAAGGTTCCCTCCACGCCTTCCGATCCCGCGGTTGCCATCATCGACGGAATCCGGGAGATCCTCGATATGTTCGGGATCGAGCCAAGCTCGGTCTCCTATATCGGGCATGGAACGACCGTCGCGACCAACATGATCATCGAGCGTCGCGGCGTGCCGACGGCGCTGATCACGACCAGGGGCTTCCGCGACGTCCTGGCGATCGGGCGTCAGACTCGCCCGGCGCTCTACGATACCTCCATCCGCAAGCCGGCACCTCTGGTGGAGCGCTATCGTCGCCGCGAGATCGACGAGCGTCTGAACGCCAGGGGCGAGGCGATGAAACCGCTCGACGAGGCGCAACTCGCCACCGTCCTCGACGAACTTGCCGCAACCGGCGTGAAATCCATCGCCGTCACCTTCCTGCACGCCTATCGTAATGACGTGCATGAGCAGATGGCGGCTAGCCTCATTGCCCGCAGGCTTCCGGGCATCTATGTCTCCCTCTCGTCGAAGGTGCTGCCGGAGTTCCGCGAATACGAGCGCACCTCGACGACCGTGCTCAATGCCTATGTCGGCCCGAAGATGGCTGAATATTTTGACCATCTGAACGGGCGGATCGGCGAGCTCGGCATCAGTGTCGAGCCGATGACGTTCCATTCCAACGGCGGCCTGCTGCCTATTGCGACAGCCAAAAGGCTGCCAGTCGCGACCTGTCTTTCGGGGCCGGCCGCAGGCGTGGTTGGTGCTGCGGTCGTCGGTACGGCGTCGGGCGTACCGGATCTCATCACCTTCGATGTCGGGGGCACTTCGACCGATGTGTCGCTGGTCAGCGGCGGGCGGCCGAAATTCACCTCGAGTCGCACCGTGGCCGGCCATCCCGTGAAGCTGCCGATGATCGATATCCACGTCATCGGTGCCGGCGGCGGCAGCATTGCGCGGGTGGACGAGGCGGGGGCGCTCAAGGTCGGGCCGGAGAGCGCTGGCGCTGTCCCGGGGCCGGTCGCCTACAACCTCGGCGGCGAGCTTCCCACGCTCACCGATGCCAATATCTGTCTCAACCGTCTGAACCCTGTGGCTCTGCTCGACGGACGCATGAAGGTGGACCGCGCGGCGGCGCTGGCCGCGATCGAGACGCGGATCGCGCGCCCACTCGGCATTGGCGTCGAGCAGGCGGCCTACGGCATCATCCAGGTCGCGGCCGCGAACATGAGTCGCGCGATCCGCGCCGTGACCACCGAGCAGGGCTACGACGTCGCGGACCTCACGCTCTTCGCCTTCGGCGGCGCCGGCCCACTGCACGCCGCCGACGTCGGGCGCGAATGCGGCATCGGGCGCATCATGGTGCCGCAGGAGCCGGGCACCATGTGTGCCCGCGGCGCGCTGCTCTCGGATGTCAGTCTCGACTTCGTGCGCACCCAGTTGGCACCGGCTACGCCGGAAAACTGGTCGAAGGCCTGTCGCGACCTCGGCGACATGATTGTGGAGGGCGATCGCTGGCTCGCGGCGGAGAAAATCGACAAGGCGATGCGCCACTTCAACCTCGCGATCGACGCTCATTACGACGGGCAGAGCCACGAAATGCGAGTCCCGCTCGATGCGTTGGACGAGAACGCGCTGGATGCGTTCCTCGCGCGCTTCGCGCAGGCGCACCAGGCCGGCTATGGCTACGATATTCCAGGCCAGGGGGTCGTGATCGTGAGCTGCCGGCTGCAGGCCGTCGGAACGGTCGTGAAACATATCGTGCCGTCCTATGCTGGCGGCACGAGCCTGAAGGCGGCGGAGAAAGGCACTCGCGAGGTCTATTACGGGCCGCATGATGGCTGGCGGCCGACACGTATCTACCGTCGCGCGGGACTCCCGGTCGGCGAGACCATCGCCGGGCCCGCAATCATCGACGAGATGAGTGCGACGACAATCCTGCTCCAGGGGCAGACGGCGATTGTCGATCCGTTCGGCAATATCGTGATCACGCAGTGAGGGCGGAGGAAATGGGCGACACCGCACCGGCCAGGGCCACTCCGTTCGACGCCATCGCCATGGAGGTGTTCAGCAACCGCCTTCTTTCCATCACGGAAAGCATGGCGATCCACATGATGCGCTCCTCCTTTTCGACCCAGATCAAGGAACGCCGCGACTTCTCCGTCGGCATCTTCGACGCGCGCGGCCGGCTGCTCGCGCAGGGCACGCATATCCCGCTGCATCTCGGCTCGCTGCTCGGCGCCATCGACGCGGTCCTTGAACGCTACCGCTTCGAGGACATGAAAGAGGGGGATGCCTTCATCTGCAACGACCCCTATCTCGCCGGCGGTACGCATCTACCGGACATTTCGATCGTCTCGCCGGTGTTCAGCGATGGGCATATCATCGCGTTCGCGGCCAATATCGGGCATCATTCCGATGTCGGCGGATCCGTTCCCGGCTCGATCTCCGCCAAGGCGCGCACCATCTTCGAAGAAGGGCTGCGTATCCCCATCATGCGCATCGCCCGGGCCGGGATCGTGGACGAGGATCTGCTGAGCCTCATTGCCAGCAACTCGCGTCTGGCCAGCGAACGCGCACTCGACCTCAAGGTTCAGATCGCGGTCAATGCGCGCGGCGGCAGCGAGACACGCGCGCTGTTCCTGCGCATGGGTCTCGACCGTGCCCAGGAGGCGATCGAGGCCGTTCTCACCTACACGGCTCAACGGCTGCGCCGTAAGCTTGCCTCGCTGCCCGCGGGCACGCACAGCTTTGCCACCTGGCTCGACGACGACGGCATGGGTGGCACGCCGGTGCCGATCGTCGCCACCGTGACGCTCGGCGGGGAGACGCTGCATGTCGATCTGGCTGGCACCGGCCCGCAGGCGCAGGGCGCCCTGAATGTCTGCCCGAGCGCGCTGAAGGCCACGGTCTATTACTGCGTCAAGGCGCTGCTCGACCCGGAGCTCATGGCCAACAGCGGCATGTTCGAGCCGGTGAAGATCTCCGCGCCGGAAGGAACGATCGCGAACCCGCGTTTCCCCGGCGCCTCCGGCGCGCGCAGCATCACCTGCCAGAAAATCGCGCGCGCCGTCTTCGGCGCGTTTCGCGAGGTGCTGCCGCGTGGCCAGCTGATCGCGTCGAGCAACGACATCCTGCCCTCGATCTCGTTCTCCGGCACCGATCCGCAAACGGGACGCTTTTATGTCTGCGGCGAAGCGCTCGGCGGCGGCAGCGGTGCACGCTCGGACAGCGACGGCATGGACGCAATCCATGTCCACGTCACCAACAGCCTGAACCTGCCGGCCGAGGCGATGGAGAACGAGTTCCCGTTGATCTGCGAGGAATACGGCCTCGTCGTCGACTCCGGCGGCGCCGGGCGTCGGCGTGGTGGCCTCGGCATCGCGCGGCAGGTGCGCGCGACGCAGGATGGCACGATCTTCTCCGCGCGTTCCGACAGCCATATCCATGCCGCGGAGGGCATCGCCGGCGGGCTCAATGGCGGCCTCGGCTCGCTCACACGCAATCCTGGCCGGGAGAACGCCGAGGCGCTGGCGTCGAAGGTTGCCCTTATCGTCCTCGCGGCGGGCGAGAGCATGCGCATCGAGACCCCCGGGGGCGCCGGTTTCGACCCGCCATCGGAGCGACAGCTCGAGCACATCGCCGCGGATCTGCGCGACGGCATTGTCACGCGCGCGGCGGCGGAACGTGATTACGGCGCCGATCGTGTCCGCGCGGCGCTCGCGTTGCTGGAACTCGCGCCATGACGATCCGAACCGGAGAGATCCGGCGACTGCCAACACAAGGGGGAGACGCATGACTGATACCGGACGTTACGGGCCACTGATGCTCCGTCGGGGTTTCGTGGCCGGCTCTGCCGCGGGGTTGGCCGCGATGGCTCTGCCCCGCTCGGGACGTGCGCAGGGTGCGGCCGTTCTCAAATTCGGGCTGTCCGCCTACCCGCCGAACATGGATCCGTTCAGCCATTCAGGCACCGCGGCCGATACCGTGAAGTTGCAGGTCTTCCGCGGCCTCCTCGGCCTCGACCACGACGGGAACGTCGTCGGTGAGGTCGCCGGGAAATGGGACCAGTCGCGACAGACGGATTTCGTCTTTCACATCCGTCCCAACGCGACCTTCCAGAACGGCGACCCGGTCACGGCGGCGGACGTCCAGTGGTCCATCGAGCAGATCACGAAGCCTGGCTCGACGGCTTATCTTCTCTCGGACCTGAAGGTGATCTCGAAGATCGAGGCGGTCGATGCCAAGACCGTCAGAATTGTCCTGCACGAGCCCACGCCGTCCTTCAGCAGATTGCTCGCCACGCCCTATGTTCCCGTCCTGTCGGCCAAAGCCGGGCTTGCCTCGCCGGTCGGCGCCGGCCCTTATCGGATCGCCAGGTTGGAACGCGGTGTCTCCGTCGATTTCGAAGCCTTTGAGGGCTATTACAAGGAGGGGTATCCGAAGACGAAGAAGCTGCAGATGATCGTCTACGCTGACGAGAACCTGCGGGTTACCGCTCTGGAGACGGGCGATCTCGACATTATCGAGTACGTTCCTTGGCAGGACATGGCGCGGATTCAAAAGAATCCAGCCCTGGTCCTCGAAGAGAGCTTCGGTGCCGTCGATATGGACATCGTCTTCAACGTCAAGCAGCCGCCATTCGGTGACGCGCGGGTCAGGCAGGCGGTCGCTTACGCGATCAAGCGCGAGGATATCGTCAAGGCGGCGTTTTTCGGCCGCGGCAAGCCGCTCTATGGTCTGCCGCTGAACGAGAACTCGATATTCGCCAACGCGAAGACGGAGGATCTGTGGCGCTACGATCCGAACAAGGCAAAGTCGCTGCTCAAGCAGGCCGGCGTTGTCGGGCACAAGGTCACGCTGCTCGCGACCTCGACCTATGCCATGCACCAGGATACAGCCGAGGTCGTGCAGCAGTACCTGATCGCGGCGGGGCTTCAGGTCGCGCTGCAACTGCCGGATTGGGGCGCTCGCGTCGCGCTGGGCAACAAGGGGCAGTACCAGTTCGCGATCAACGGCGTCGCGCCGGTCATCAGCGATCCAGACGGCCTGACCACGATGATCGGCAGTGGCCCGGCGAGCTACCAGCGTTCGTTTGGATATTCCAACAAAAAGCTCGATGCGTTGCTCGCCCGAGGCCGGCACGAAGTGGACCTGGCGAAGCGCAAGCTCGACTACGAGGCCGTCGCGGCACTGGTCAAGGAGGATGTGCCGCTGTGCATGTTGACCCGCCGTTCGCAGGGCTACGGACTGAAGAAGACGGTCCAGGGCTTCCACGCCTTGCCCGGAAGCGACAATGGCTATTCGGGATATGTTCTCGAAGACGCCTTCCTGTCATGATCGGAGGGATGGACCGAAGCCTGCCGTTGGCGTGATGTTTCAACAATCACCACAGGGAGTTAGCCAAGATGGCGGAAAATTCGAGGTTTGTTCCTCAGCGCCGCGATGTGCTGAAGTCGATGCTTCTCGCGGCACCGGCGCTTGCCGTCCCCGCGCTTGCGCACGCTGCCGGCATGACGCTGGCCGATATCAGGAAGGCGGGCGTCCTGCGCGTGGCGATGGCGCTCAATCCGCCGATGGTGATGCAGAAGGTCGGCGGAGAGTGGTACAGCTTCAACCCCGACCTTGTGCGTCTGCTCGCGAAAAGCTGGGGCGTTCGGGTCGACTTCGTCGCCACCACCTGGGACGTGATCATTCCCGGCCTGCTCGCCCACAAATACGACATGATCGGTGCCTCGATCTCGGCCACCGCGCTGCGCAAGAAGGTGATCAACTTCACCGATCCCTACTTCATGGCCGGTCAGGTCTTCGTGGTGAACAAGAACAACCCGAAGCACCTCACCTCGATCGAGGCGCTGAACAAGCCGTCGGTCACCGTGGCCTATACGCAAAGCTCGATCGAGGGCGAGATCGTCCACAAACTGCTGCCCAAGGCGGCCGACCGCGCGCTGACCAGCTCCTCGGTCGGCGATCTGATCGCCGAGATTGAATCGGGGCGCTCCGATGCTTTTGCCATCACCTCGACGCTGCGTCAGCCGATCATGTCCAAATTTTCCTGGGCAGCGACCGTGCCAGCGAGCGATACCGGCGTGAACCCCACGCCCGTTGCCTGGGGCATCCGCAAGGAGGATACGGACTTGCTACGCGCGGTGAATGTCTTCCTCGCCAAGGCGATAAAGGATGGCACCGTCGCGGCGCTGCTGAAGAAGGACATCACCCCCGCTAATTCCGGTCTCGGCTAACCTTGGCCGGGTTCCACTACAACTGGGACTGGAGCGTCGTCCTGAACGGGCCGACGCTCCACAGCTTTGCCGCCGGCATCGGGATCACGGCAGCGGTGTCGGCGGGAGGCCTCGCGATTGGCGTCGCGCTCGGTCTGGTCACCGCCGTACCGCGTGCGGCGAAGGTGCCGGGGCTGTCGCAGATCGTGCACGTGTATGTCGACTTCTTCCGCACGACACCGATCCTGGTGCAGCTGATCTGGATGTTCTACGTGCTGCCGGTGCTGCTTGGCCTCAATCTCTCGGCGCTGCTTGCCGGCACATTGACCATTGGGCTGAACAGCGGTGCCTTCCTCTCCGAGATCTTTCGCGGCGGCGTGGTCTCGGTCGGCCAGGGCCAGCGCGACGCGGCGCAGATGCTGGGGCTGAGCCGCACGCAGGCGCTCATCTATGTGGTGATGCCGCAGGCGCTGCGCCGCGTGCTGCCCTCGCTGGTCAATGTTTTCATCGCGGTGGTGAAGGATTCCTCGCTGGTCTCCATCATCGCTGTCGCGGACATCACCTATCGCGCCGAATCGGCGGTGGCACTCACCTATCGCCCGTTTGAATTCTATACCGCGCTCGCCGTGCTGTATTTCGTGCTGACCTATCCTTTCTCCTTCCTCTCGGCCGCGGTCGAGCGGCGTTTCCACGTCACATGAACGACGCGCCGGTGATCGCGATTCGCGGCCTGGAGAAGCGCTTCGGCAGTCATGTCGTGCTGCGCGGCGTGGATATCACCGTGGGGCATGGCGAGGTCGTGGTGCTGATCGGGCGCAGCGGCAGTGGCAAATCAACGCTGGTGCGCTGTGTGGCCGGGCTGACGCCGATCGACGGCGGGCAGATCGACCTTTTCGGCACGATCGTCGCTCGACACGCGACCAGGCTGCCGGCAGGACCCGTTCGCGCGGCGCGGCGGCGCGTCGGCATGGTGTTTCAGGACTTCAATCTGTTTCCGCATCTGAATGCAGAGCGGAACGTTTCGTTGTCATTGCAGAAAGTGCAGCGCATGGCGAGAGCGCAAGCGCAGGAACGGGCGCGGATGGCACTCGCCAAGGTCGGGCTTGGCGAGTTTGCCGCACGCTTCCCCTATCAACTCTCGGGTGGGCAGCAGCAACGCGTGGCGATCGCTCGCGCGCTGGCCCTGGAGCCGGAGGTGATGCTGTTCGACGAACCGACCTCCGCCCTCGATCCTGAGCTGAAGCGCGAGGTGTTGGTGGTGATGCGCGCGCTTGCCGAGGAGGGTATGACGATGGTGATCGTGACGCACGAGATGAACTTTGCCCGTGGCGTCGCCGACCGGGTGGTCTTCATGGATGGCGGCGCGGTCGTGGAGGAGGGACCACCGCAGGTCATGCTGACTGCGCCCCGACAGGACGCAACACGGATTTTCCTGCGGGACCTGATCGAGGCGTGATGGTGACCATGGGCGCTGCCCGCGTCACGAAGTGGACCCGATCTCAGGCGCCGGAGGGCTCGGCGGCTCTCTGTCTTGTGGGGGTCGGGCGTTGTCTCGGTCCGGGCCGTCGTGGCTTTGGCGGCGCATCGCCCGCGGCCTCGCGTGAGATCCGCGCTGCCGTCAGGCGCGTCTCCTGCAGATAATCCTCCACGAGGCGGGCGTTGCGTGTCTCCCGGCTGCGGCACAGCTGGAAGTCGAACGGAATCTCCGGCTCGAACCGCCGCGCGACCACACGCTTCTGAAAGCCGCTGATCATCAGCGGGTGTACGAGCGAGACGCCCAGCCCGGCCGCAACGAACTCGCACAGGGTGGGGGCGATGGTGACAACGAGCACGATATTCGGCCGCACGCGGTGGGTGGCAAACATGGAACCGACGCGCTGTCCTGTGAAGCTCTCCGGATCGAAGGAGACAAAAGGCACGTTGTCCAGATCGGCCGGTCCGATCACGCGCCTGGTGGCGAGCCTGTGATGCTGAGGCATGATGCAGAGCAGCGGGTGCTTCAGCAGCGATTCACTGATGATGTAGGGATTATCGATACGCGAACTGACCAGCGCGACATCGAGCTTGCGCGTCACCAGCCGCTCGGTGAGCCACTGGGAGCTTCGCGACTCGATCGAACAAAACACGTTCCGGTGGCGCTTCAGGAAACCCACCGTCGCTTCCTGCACGAACCTTCCCGCGAGCGCCGGCAGGACACCGACGGTCAGGCGTGCCTGCTCCTCCCGACGGATGGCGTCGGCAGCGTTCTCGATCTGCTGAACGCCGCTGAAGATGCGATCGATTTCGTGGTAGAAGCGCATGCCGCGTTCGGTGGGCGCCAGCCGTCCCTTGACCCGGTCGAACAGCCGGAGTTCCGCGTCCGCCTGCAGATGCGCGATGAGCTTGCTCATCGCCGGTTGCGAAACGTTGAGAATGCTGGCGGCGCGGCTCACCGTGCCATGCTCGATCACCGCCTTGAACGCCTCGATCTGCCTGAGGTTGAGACGCCGCCGCATGCATAACCCCCGGGAATGAGATGCCCAGATGAGCAATCGTGACAATATAGCAGCAATTTCTGGCCATCCGGTCAATGCCGCGCCACGACGCGCTCCTGCACCTCCTCCGATGCATTCCGCTGACAGGTAGCAACGATGTTCCGCAGACTCCGGGCGGCCGGCGGCGAGGTAACGATCCATGTCGATGGCAAGCCGGTGCGGGCCGCCGCCGGCGACAGTGTTGCCGCCGCGATGCTGGCGGCTGGCTTTACGGCCTTGCACAGCTCGGCCGTCAGCGCCTCGCCGCGCGCGCCGCATTGCATGATCGGCAACTGCTTCGAGTGCCTGGTTGAGATCGATGGCCTGCCGGACCGCCAGGCGTGCCTGACGACCGTCGCCGAGGGCATGCAGGTCCGCCGTCAGATGGACGAAGCGCCGATGGAGGGAGCGGGCGTATGAGCAACGAGCATCATGATCTCGCGATCGTCGGCGCTGGCCCCGCCGGTATGGCGGCGGCGACCACGGCCGCGGAATTGGGCCTGGACACCGTGCTGCTGGATGAGCAGCGAGTGCCCGGCGGGCAGATCTACCGCAATATCGAGCACCTCGAAGCGAGCGGTGAGCTGGTCGCGCTCGGCGACGAATATCGCCGCGGTATTGAACTCGCGCGCGCATTTCGTGGCAGCGGCGCCGCCTATCGGCCAGGCAGCATCGTTTGGCAGACGTCGCCCGATGGGCGCATCGGCCTGACAGATCCCGATGGCGCGCGCATGATGCATGCGCGCCGTATCCTGCTGGCAACTGGTGCGATGGAGCGGCCGGTGCCGGTTCCCGGCTGGACGCTGCCGGGCGTGATGGGCGCGGGGGCGGCGCAGACGCTGCTGAAGGCTTCCGGCATCGTGCCGGATGTGCCGGTGCTGATCGCGGGCTCCGGCCCGCTGATCTACCTGGTGGCGTTGCAACTGGCACGCGCGGGCTGCGCCATCTCGGCGCTTCTGATCACCGCGCCCGCCAGCCGCATTGCCGGTACCTTGAAGGAACTGCCGCGCGCGCTGCTCGCGGGGCGCGACCTTCTGAAGGGTATCCGCTGGATCAACGAGATACGCCGCTTGGGCATCCCGCTCACCAATGGCGTGTCGCGGGTGCGGATCGAGGGGAACGACCGGGCGGAGGCAGTTGCCTATGAGGCGGATGGCAGCTCCCATCGCCTCGCGGCCGGCCTCGTGCTGCTGCACGAAGGGGTGATTCCCAACATCCAGCTCAGCCTCTCCACGCGCTGCCGTCACGTCTGGGATGAGGCTCAGCTCTGCTGGCGACCCGAGACGGATGAATGGGGTGCGACGTCGGAGGAACGCATCGCGGTCGCTGGCGATGGCGCGGGTATCCTCGGCGCGCTGGCCGCGGCGAGTCTGGGCCACCTCGCGGCGCTGGATACCGCGTTCCGTCTGGGCCGCATTGGCGAGGCGGAACGCGATCTGCGCGCGAGGTCGGCGCGCGCGGACCTGGCGCGGCACAGCCGCATCCGTCCACTGCTGGACCGGCTGTTTCGCCCCCTGCCGGACAGCGTCGTACCCACGGATCCCGAAACGATCGTCTGCCGTTGCGAGGAGGTAACGGTCGCTCAGATGCGCGAAGCTATACGCCTCGGCGGCGAGGACCCGAACCGGGCCAAGGTATTCACCCGCTGCGGCATGGGCCCGTGCCAGGGACGGATGTGTGGTCCTACGGTCGGCGCGCTGATTGCGCGGGAGACCGGGCATGGCATCGAGGAGGTCGGCACCTTCCGCATTCGCGTCCCCGTTCGCCCGGTTCCGCTGATGGCGCTGGCCGGACTGGTGGGCGAGGAAGAAGGCCTGCCGGCGGGAGAGAGCACGCTGTGAGCACGATGGACACCGACGTCATCGTGATCGGCGGCGGGCTTCACGGAACCTCGACCGCGCTGCACCTTGCGCAGAAGGGGATGCGCCCAATCGTCATCGAAAAGAACTCAGTCGGGCGACATGCATCGGGCGTGAATGCCGGCGGCGTGCGCCAGTTGCTCCGCCATCCGGCCGAGATTGCGCTTTCCATCGCCGCGATGGACCGTTGGCTCAACCTGGAAGGCCTGCTCGGCCGGTATGCGGCGATGTGCGAGTTCGTTGGCCATATCGGTCAAGTCGCGGTGGCCGAGACCGAGGAGGACATGCGCCCGCTCGAGGCCCGTGCGGCAGAGGTGCGCCGCCTGGGTTGGACGCATGAGGAGGTGATCGACCGGAACGAATTGAGACGGCTGCTTCCGGCGGTGGCAGGGCATTGCATCGGCGGACTGGTGTCGCGTCGCGATGGGCAGGCGACGCCCTATCTCACCAGCCAGGCATTCCGTCTGCGCGCGATCGAGCTCGGCGTGCGGTTCGCCGAAGGCGTGCGCGTGACGGGGCTGGCGCACGGAGCACGCTGGGAAGTGGAGACATCGGCGGGTCACTTCACCAGCGATATCCTGATCAATTGCGGTGGCGCCTGGGCCTGGCAGGTGGCCGAGCTCGTGGGCGAGGCGCTGCCACGCGGGCACTTCGCTGCGACGATGATGGTAACGGCGCGCATGGCACCCTTCGTCACGCCCGTTGTCATCGGCACCGGGCGCCAGCTCTCCTTCAAGCAGACGGCGAACGGCACGGTGGTCATCGGTGGTGGCATCTTCGGTACCGCGGATCTGACGAAGGAGACCGCCGATCCCATCGCGGAGCGGCTGCGCGTGAGCGCCGAAACATGCTCGGTCCTGTTCCCGATCATGCGGCGCGCCACCGTCGTTCGCGCCTGGGCCGGGCTCGAAGCGCGCATGCCGGATCAGATCCCGGTGATCGGCCGCAGCCAGGCCGCGCCCGATATGTGGCACGCCTTCGGGTTTTCCGGACACGGATTCCAACTCGCCCCGATCGTCGGCTCGCTGCTGGCGGACCTGATCGTGGACGGGAAAAGTCCGCTGCCGATCGGAGCCTTCCGGCCCAGCCGGTTCAACGACGCGAAGCCGCAGGTCGGTCCGGTATCGACATGAACGCCAGATGCCGCTCAGCCGGGCGGCCGGCACAGGACCGGTCCGATTTGATCTTTCCCCGGTGAACTGGGTCGTTTACGGGTGGAAATTTCTGCTTCTGCTCCCCTGATCGGGAGGAGTGGACGGCGTGCCGGGCGCGTGAGGGCTGTCGCGACTGAACTGACGTTGTCGATAACATGATGTTATGACCGAGTGCGATCTTGGTCATTGCGCGCGTCTGGTGCCGGGCGCGACATTCCCTGGCAATGACAAGGCGCCGGCGAGGCGCCCAGCGGAGGGGAACGGACCATGGAGCATGCGTTGCGCGCCATCCGGCTCGGTGAGCTCGATGTCACGACGGCGATCGACGAAAACCGCCTGAATGCTTTCGGATTGAGCGTGCTGTTCCTGTGCGCGCTCGTCATCGCGGTCGACGGGTTCGATGTACAGGTAATCTCCTATGTTGCGCCCGTTCTCACGAGCTCGCTGCACATCAGCCGCTCCATGCTCGGGCCGGTTTTCTCGAGCGGGCTGGTGGGCACGACTATCGGCGCGCTGGTGTTCGGCCCGCTCGCCGATCGCGCCGGCCGCAAGACGATGCTGTGCCTGTCCATCCTTCTCTTCGCGGCCGGGACGCTAGCGACGATGGGGGCAAGCGGCATCGGTACACTCGTGCTCTGGCGCGCGGTCTCCGGGCTTGGCCTTGGTGGTGCAACACCCATCGCGGTCGCGTTCGCCGCAGAATTCTCCCCACGGCGCATTCGTTCCACCGCTGTGATGCTCGTCTATTGCGGCTTTGCCGTCGGCGCCGGCGGCGGTGGGATGATTGCCGCCCGCATGTTGCCGGCACTGGGCTGGCGCGCTGTCTTCCTGCTGGGTGGGGTGACCCCGCTCGTCCTGCTCGCGGCGCTCCTTGTCTGGCTGCCGCGCTCGATCGAGGATCTGGGCCGTCGGGGAGATGGCGCGGCGATCGCTGCGATCCTGAAACGGCTGATCCCTGGCGTCGCGGCTGATCCCATGGCCGTGGTGCGAATGGGCGAGCGCGCGGCGGGTTTTCCCGTGGGACGTCTCTTCGCCGAGGGACGCGCGGTCAGGACCGCGTTTCTTTGGGCGATGTTTTTCACCAATATCCTGGCGCTCTACTTCATGGTGTCCTGGTTGCCGACGCTGGCCCATGCCTCGGGCCTCAGCGTGGCGGACGCGGTGCGTGCCGGTTCGACGCTGCAGCTGGGCAGTTTGATCGGGACCATCCTGCTCTCGCTGCTGGCGCGACGGCTGGAGGCGATGGCGGTGATCGGGCTTGGCTTTCTCGGCGGCGCGGCGAGCCTGGCGCTGTTTTCCGTCGTTGGTGGCTCGGTGGGGTCGTTCACGCTCGTCGCGTTCCTGGCCGGGTTCTTCGTCATCGGCACACAGACCGGAGCGAATGCGGTGGGCGCGCTCATCTACCCCGCGAGCCTGCGTGCGACCGGGATCGGTTGGGCGCTTGGCATTGGACGCGCCGGCTCCATCCTCGGCCCCAGCATTGGCGGCATGCTGCTGGCGATGCAATGGCCCACTGGCGACCTGTTCATTGCGGCCGCGGTGCCGGCGCTGCTCGCCTCGGTCTGTGCCTTCGTGCTCTCGCGCCGTCTCGGCGGGGCCTCCGAGGTCGTCGGCGCCGCGGCATGACATCGCTTGCGCCCGACGTGCTGGTCTGCGGCGGCGGGATGGCGGGTGTCGCGGCCGCGGTCGCCGCCGCGCGCGAGGGGGCCGAGGTGCTGCTCGTCGAGCGCTGGGGATTTCTTGGCGGCAGCGCGACGGCGGCGGCGGTGGGCCAGTTTGTCGGATGGGAGACGGCGGCGGGGCGACAGGTGGTCCAGGGCATCGCCGAGGAGATCGTGCGGCGGCTGGGCGAGCGCGGCGGTGCGCAGGGGCACCGGCATTTCATGATGTCCACCGGCCACCGGATGGACCACGTTCCCTACGATCCCGAGATACTCAAGCTGGTGCTCGACGAGATCGTCTGCGAGGCGGGGGCGGCGCCGCTGTTCCAGGCGATGGTGTTGGCGGTGACCCGCAAGGGCAGGACGATCACGGCGGTTGAGGTGCTGACCAAGGCCGGGCCGGTACGGGTTCAGCCACGCGCGGTCATCGACGCTTCCGGCGACCTCGATGTGCTGCACCGCGCCGGCGCCGCTTTCCTGCCGCTTGGTGACGACGAGGCGTTGCAGCCAGGAACGATGATGTTCCGTTTTGGTCCGATCGATGTCGACGTCTTCGAGGCGATCCCTGCCGAGGAGCGAGGGGCGTTGGCGCGGCGTGGATACGAGAGCGGCGCGCTGGCGCGCGCGGCGCTGCATGCGAGCATCATCCCGGGCACCCGCGACGGATGGTTCAACGTCAGCCGCGTTGCGGTCGACGCGACCGATCCCTTCGCGTTGAGCCGCGGCGAGATCGAGGCGCGGCGGCAGGCGGTCGCGGCGGCCGGTTACCTTCGCGACGCCGTTCCAGGTTGCGGTGGTGGGCGGCTGGTGGCGATTGCAGCCCAGCTCGGCATCCGCGAGAGCCGGCGGATCGCCGGGCGGTACGTGCTGACCGGGGAGGATGTCAGAGCTGGGCGCCGGTTTGCTGATGTCATTGCGGTCGGGGCCTATCCGCTCGACATCCATCCGCCGGCGGGTGGTGGCCTCAGCTTTTCGACGCTTGGCGCCGATCATAGTTACGACATCCCGTTCCGCTCGCTGGTTCCCGAAGGGATGGACAACGCGCTCGTAGCGGGGCGCGGGATTTCCGCGACACATGAGGCGCATGCCTCGGTGCGCGTGATGCCGACCTGTATGGCAATCGGGCAGGCGGCCGGCAGCGCCGCAGCGGCGATGGTGCGGGCCAATGCGTCTGCCGGTGAGCTTGACGTCGCGGCGCTGCGCACGCGGCTCGCCGGCGCCGGGGCCTATCTCGCCGGCTGATCGCCCGCTGCGGCGTGCTGCAACTCCGCGCAGACGAGTTCGCGCAGGCGCGTTGCGGCGGCGGGTGGCGGTGTCTGTGTGCTGGTCGCGCAGGTGATGGGAAATCGCGGCGACGCGTCGAGCGGGCGCGTGACGAGGCCGTGGTCGGCGTAGCTCGTGGCGGTGATGTCGTCGACGAAGCCGATGCCCATGCCGGCGCGTACCAGCGCGCAGGCGAGCTGGCCCGCGCGCACCTCGACCGAGACCAAAGGTTCGATCCCGTGCCGGGCGAGCCAGGTCCGGATCACCGCGCCCTGTGGGGTGTCGGGGGCGAACGTTACATGGCGTTGGCGCAGGATCTCGACGGGGTCCAGTTGCCGGCGCCGGAGCAACCGGTGGCGTGCGGGGAGGACGCAGACCATGCGCCATTCGCCGATTGCGGCCGTATCGAGCATCGGGTGTTGCAGCGGCACCGAGGAGAAGGCGATCTCCGCGCGCCCCGCGATCAGACGAGCGAGCATATCCGTGGCTGGTGCGACCTCGAGCGCCAGGCGCAGGTGGGGAAATTCTTCGGCTAGCCTCGCCATCGCGCGTGGCAGCACGACGAAGCCCATGTTGGGGCTGGTGAGGACGCGCAAGCGAACATCGGTCCCGTCGCGCAGACCCGCGGCGAGCGCCTGCACCGCCTCCACGCCCTCATAGACACGCTGCACCTCGCGGTAGAGCGAGCGTGCTTCCTCCGTTGCGGCGAGGCGGCCGTGGCGACGCTGGAACAGCATGACGCCGAGCCGGGACTCGATGTGGCGGATCATCCGCGTGATCCCGGGCTGAGAGACCCCCAGCGCGCGCGCCGCGCCGACGACGCTCCCCGTGAGCATGACGCTGCGGAACACTTCAATCTGGCGCAGGTTCAGAAGCGGACGGTTCGCCATAGCGGTCGGGCCTCGCCGGAACGTGGCGAGGCAGGCGAGTAAGGCACGGCGGTAGCGGCGCCAAGCCCTTAGAGGGGCGTCCGGCCATAAAGAATCATCTGGCCGGATTTTTTGCTCCGGAGAACATGGAAGTCAGAACAACTTGCCTCCGATCTGCCTGAGCCGGACCCTCTCAGGCTGCAGAAATGCGCGAGAACACGCGAGGCCGGCGCCAGCCGATGAGGCGGTTGTAGAGCGTCTTGTACGGGCCGTAGCCGTGGGGCGCGTCCTTCCACCGAAGGCCATGGCGGATGACGTAGACGATGCCGCTGATCACCCGCCGGTCATCCACGCGGCGCCGGCCACGCCAGCGGGCAAACAGCGGCGCCAGGCGGCGCATCTGCGGCGCCGACAACAGCAGAACGTCGGGCATCGGGCGCCTCCCACGCTCCACGGATCACGCCGCCCCGCGTCGCGTAAAGGGTCCTGACCCTAGTTCGTGGGCGCTCTACTCAGTCGCTCGTGCTCGGCGATAAGAAAGGAGATGTAGCTACGAATGAGGTTGTAGAATAACGGGCTTCATTCGGTTGCAATACTATCCCGGCGTTGAGATCGGCACCGTGCCGTATGCCGCCGCCGGTCGGCGACGACAGATAACCATGCAGCGCTGTCATCCAGTTCAGCACCATTTCCAGCGTCTTGCCCTTATGCCGCCTCCGCAAGTCCTCGGCGATTTTATTGAAGTATCTTCCCCGCACGGTGCCCGTTTCCGTCTCGATCTCCTGGAATGCGGTGGATACGGTCTCCAGCAACCACAATATCTCTTGAACCGCAGGACGGTCGCGGCCTTCGGCCAGAAGCTTTTCGGATTCAGCGAGTGACTTCTGAATTAACTCCTGGGCCTGTTCATCGAGCAGCGCAACGCGATCGGGAAGCGCTATAGCGACCTGTGGGTTTCTGTTGATGAGGTCGGGCGGTCGTATTTCATAGCCGGCACCGTTGTCGGAAAGCGTGCGATTCATCCACCCAACGTCAGGCAGTGCAAATTCCGGATGGTTGGCTTGGAGCGTCTCACACGCATCGTAGAAGGCCTCAATAAACAGCGGAGCATTGTTGGCAGCATACTCCATGTAACTATCGAGGTCAGACTCCGCCCAACTTTCGTTCGAACTCCAAACTGTTGCAGAGCCGGACGCATTCGCGAAATAGCTCTTGAAATGCTCCAGCACCGCTTGCCTCCTCTCGCTCTGCGACGCGATTCTACCGATCAAATCGAAGAAGTCGTTGACGACGCCAGCCGGTATTTCACCGGGAGAGTCGAACCGCCATGCACCATTAAACTTCAACATCGGTTGGCATCCGCTATTCAGGAAAAAGATCGCGCACGCGGACGAACGGCGCGCCAGTTTCACCCGCCCGCCGGACCTTCCCGAGCAATACATCTGACAGGTGCAATCCGCGATTCAGTGTTTCGAACAGGTCTAGCCCCGTCCATGCACATAAGTCGTTTACCCCGTCCGAACGCATGCAGACCGTCCTCCGTGAATCCGCTCTGGCTGATGAACAGCCCGCGGGTCCAGGCCGCCTTATCCTCGACCTTGGCATTGAAGGCGCGCAAATCTGCGGCGGCAGTCTGTGCGTTCTGCCACTTGGCTTCCACAAGATAAGGCACCTCGGCGAGCATGAAGCTTCCATCAATCTGCTCGCCGCGCAATCTGAACGGCTCGCGGGCCTCCATGCCAAAAGCATCAAAGAGCGCCTTCAAAAGCTTCTCGAATGCGTAGCCGCGTGGCTGCGGTTCCATGGCTGACAAGGCAACCAAGTCCTTTCCGAACTGCTCCAGCCATGCCGGGTCCGCCTTATGCGGCTTGCGAGATGATGACGCCGGCAAGCCTCCTTCGAGCCTGCGGATCAAATCAAACAGGCGCGCTCTGCCGTTGGGCACCGTTTCCTCGCGACGCGCGCGTTGTCGGACAGCTTCGCGATACTCCCACAAGACCCTGAGCGCCCGCGAGGCCGCAGCGTTGTCCACCGTTTGAAGGTAGCACCGGAGGCGGTTCATCTTGGACGTGCCTCGCGCCTGAAAGCGTGGCGCATCGATATCGACCTTGAGCTCTCCGGCAAAGAATTGCGAGAAAGTGCGATTGGAAAAATCCAGCACGTAACCGCGCTCGTTCTCCCGCTCAAACAGGTCGTCTACCAGAAGCATGTCGATGGAGTTGAGGGAGCTCATGGCTCTTGCACTCCTTCGCCTTTCCACGGATCACCCGGAAGGAGCAGGATGAGACGCGTAGTACCAGCGTCGGCCGCAGCGGCGCTATCCCATTTATATGCGCTTGCCAGCAAAGGGCTTATGTCGGCGTTGAATTGCGGATCGCGGACTTTTTCCTGGAAATTCTGCTCGAACAGCGCGCGGGTGATGTGATGCCCGCTGTCCTGCTATCGAACTGCACCTGGGAGGACGGCGACGTGGTCGCGACCTTCCGTCAACCTTTTGATATACTTGTGGAAACGGTAGCATCCGCTACCCGCATCGAGGCGGGCGAGAGCGCCAGATCAGCGAAATCTGAGATTTGGCTGGGGGACCTGGATTCGAACCAAGGCTGCCCGGGTCAGAGCCGGGAGTTCTACCGCTAAACTATCCCCCAACGGAGCGCCCTGGCCGTGGGTCGGCG
>JAJXXT010000013.1 GCA_021780935.1 Pseudomonadota bacterium | reverse complement strand
GGGCGCGGACTTAGCGGCGCCGCGCGCGGCGCCTCGCCGGAGCGCAGCTTCGCCGTCACCCGCCGCGGTGACGGGCACGCAAGCCAGTTCGGCTCGGCGAGGCGCACCAGGCGCGCGCCGCCCTCGCGCGGGCCGACGACGACACGGTTGGCGCCGGGCTCGATGCGCGTCACCACGCGCTGCGCGGATCCGTCGGCCGGCAGGCCGAGGCGCTTCGCCTGGCCGATCGTGTAGCGGGCAATACCCCGATGCGTGCCAAGCACAGTCCCGGCCTCGTCGACGATCGCGCCGGGGGCCAGCGCCTCGGGGCGCAGCGTGCCCACGATGTCGGCATGGTCGCCCGCCGGGACGAAGCAGATGTCCTGGCTGTCCGGCTTGGCAGCGACCGGCAGGCCGAGGCGGGCGGCATGGGCACGCACGGCGTTCTTGTCCGCCATCGTGCCGAGCGGAAACAGCGCGCGGGCGAGCTGTGCCGGCGTCGTCATGGCGAGGAACCAGCTCTGGTCGCGCCGGGCATCGGCGGCGCGGTGCAGCTGCGGACCATCGCTGCCCTCCTCGCGGCGGACATAATGGCCGGTGGCCAGGCGTTCGGCGCCGAGATCCCGGGCGAGTGCCGTGAGGTCGGCAAACTTCACGCTCTGGTTGCAGCGAATGCAGGGCACCGGCGTGCGGCCCGCGGCATAGGTCGCAGCAAAATCAGCGATCACCGCGTCGCGGAAACGCGTCTCGGCGTCGAGCACGTAATGGGGGATGCCGAGATGGCTCGCGACGCGACGTGCGTCAGCGATATCCTGGCCGGCGCAGCAGGAGCCCTTGCGGCCAGTCGCGGCGCCGTGGTCGTAGAGCTGCAGCGTGACGCCGATGACCTCGTGTCCCTGCTCGCGCAGCAGCCCGGCAGCGACGGAGCTGTCAACGCCGCCGGACATGGCCACGAGCACGCGCATCTCAGCCGTTCAACATGTTCCGGGTGCCGGCCGGCAGCCTGACCACGAGCCCGTCGAGCGCCTCGGTGATGACGATCTGGCAGCCGAGCCGCGACGTCTTCTCGAGCCCGAAGGCGAGGTCCAGCATGTCCTCCTCGTCGTCCGTGGCACCGGCGAGCTTCGGATACCAGGAGGGATCGACGATGACGTGGCAGGTCGAGCAGGCGAGCGAGCCCTCGCAGGCACCCTCGATGTCGATGTCGTGCTTGTGCGCGATCTCCAGCACCGAAAGGCCGAGAGGTGCGTCCACCTCGCGGCGCGTGCCGTCACGCTCGATGAAGGTCATGCGGGGCATGAAGATCCGGTCCGCTGATGCGAGAGAGCGGCGTGGGCTGCGATCAGCAGGTCGGCCGCGGTGTCGATATCGGCGGCGGAGTTAAAGCGTCCGATGCCGACGCGCAAGCTGCGGCTCGCCGCATCGGCATCGAGCCCCATGGCGGTGAGCACGTGCGAAGGCGCGATCTCGGTCGAGGAGCAGGCGGAACCGGTGGAGAGGCACAGATCCGGGCATGCCCGCATCAGCGCGGCGGCGGCCGCCGCCGGGAAGGTCAGGTTGAGGTTGCCCGCAAGCCGCGCCGAAAGCGTGCCGTTGACGGTGATCCCGGGGATCGCGGCGCCGAGACGCGCGAGCATCCGGTCGCGCAGGGCGGCGATGCCGGTCGGCTCCGCCGCCAGCTTCGCCGCGGCGAGCATGGCCGCCCGCCCGAACCCCACGAGCATGGGCACCGGCAGCGTGCCGGAACGCAGCCCCCGCTCCTGCCCGCCGCCCGAGAACAGCGGGGCGAGGCGCACGCGCGGGCGGCGGCGGACGTAAAGCGCGCCGACACCCTTCGGGCCATAAAGCTTGTGGGCACTGAGGGAGAGGAGATCGACCGGCAGGGCGCGGACATCGAGCGGGATCTTGCCCACCGCCTGCGCGGCATCGCTGTGCAGCAGCGCGCCGGCCTGCTTCACCACGCCGGCAATGGCGGGCAGGTCCGCGAGCACCCCGGTCTCGTTGTTGGCGGCCATGACCGAGACCAGCAGCGCCGGCTCGGCAAGTGCCGCCGCGAGCGCATCCAGGTCGGGCCGCCCATCCGCGAGCACCGGCAGCACGGCGGGCTCGAACCCTTCGGCCGCGAGATCGTGGACACTCGCCAGCACGCATGGGTGTTCGGTCGCGAAGGTGATGATGCGCCGCCGCGGATCGCCGGCATCGCGCGCGAACCGCGCCGCTCCCTTGATGGCGAGGTTGTTGGCCTCGGTGGCGCCGGAGGTGAAGACGATTTCGCGGGAATCGGCACCGAGCAGCGCCGCGACGTCCGCCCGCGCCGCTTCCACCGCCGCTTCCGCGGCGCGGCCCATGACGTGCTCGACGGCATGCGGGTTGGCGAATTGCTCGCTGAAGAAGGGCAGCATCGCCGCCACGACGTCGGGGTCGCAGGGTGTCGTCGCCTGGTTGTCGAGATAGATCGGGCGGTTGGGAATCATGCGAGGCTACCGACGGCGGGGGATCTGGCGGCGCGGCGGGCCATGGCGGCATAGGCGCACGCAAAGGCGTCGATGTCGTCGGCGGAGGCGTTCCAGGGCAGGGAGACCCGGATCGCCTCGCCGGCAAGCGGACCGAGCCCCATCGCCGAGAGCACGTGGCTGGACGCGATCTTGCCGGAACTGCACGCGGCGCCGGCGGAGACAGCGATGCCGGCGAGATCGAGCGCCATGACCTGCGTCGCCGCGGCAACGCCGGGAAGCGCCACACACAGCGTGTTGGCGAGCCGCGGTGCGGCCCGGGCGATGACCATGCCGCCGCAGGCCGTGGCGGCACGCTGCGCCGCGTCGCGCAGCGGCGCCAGGTCAGCCGCGGCAACGGTGGCGGCGGCGGCCATGCCGGCGATGGCCGGCAGCGGCGGGGTGCCGCCGCGCATGCCGCGTTCCTGCCCGCCGCCCGGAATCAGCGGGCGGACCGGCGGATCGGCAGCAAACAGCAACGCGCCGGCGCCCGGCGGGCCGCCGAGCTTGTGGCCGGAAACGGCGAGACTGTCGGCGCCGAGGCCGGCGAGGTCGAGGGGAATGCGCCCGGCGGCCTGGATCGCATCGACATGCAACAGGGCGCCATGGGCGCGGCAGATCGCGGCCGCCTCGCCGACCGGCTGGATCGCGCCGGTCTCGTTGTTGGCCGCCATCAGGCAGAGCAGCGCCGGCCCCTGCGCCAGCAGCGGGGCGAGCGCGGCCAGGCGGACGATGCCGTCGGCATCCACCGGCAGCGTTGCGGCGTCCGGCGCCGCGGCAAGAATCGAGTCGTGCTCAATCGCGGAGACGATCAGGCGGCGCGCCCGGCCCAGCGCATGGATCGCGAGCGCGTTGGCCTCCGCCCCCCCCGAGGTGAAGACGACACGCGCGGGATGGGCGCCGAAACGCGCGCCCAGTACCTCCCGCGCCGTGTCCAGGATGGCGCGTGCGGCGCGGCCGGGGGCGTGGACGGAGGCCGGATTGGCGTCCGCCGCCAGTGCCGCGAGCAGCGCCGCCCGGGCCTCGGGGCGCAGTGGCTCGGAGGCGTTGGCGTCGAGATAGATCCTATTTGCCAACCGGCTCCCGCCCCACGATGCGCGCGAACCGCGCCTCGAGCTCCGCCAGCTCGGTGCGCAGCCGTTCGATTTCCGACTCGACAGGATCGAGAACCCCCTCCGCCGGGGTGCCGTAGGCGTCGAAGCACGGATCCGGCCGCGCCTTGAGCGGCTTGCGCTCCACGGGGCGAGCCGGGATGCCGACGACGGTGGTATCCGCCGGCACCGGCTCCAGAACCACCGCGTTGGCGCCGACGCGAGCGTTGTCGCCGATGGTGATGGCACCGAGAATCTTGGCGCCGGCACCGACGATGACGCCATGGCCCAGGGTCGGGTGGCGCTTGCCGCGGGCGGACGAGGTGCCGCCGAGGGTGACCTGGTGGTAGAGGTGCACGTCGTCGCCGATTTCCGCGGTCTCGCCGATCACCACGCCCATGCCGTGGTCGATCACCAGTCGCCGGCCGATCTCCGCCCCCGGGTGAATCTCGATCCCCGTGAGAAATCTCGACCAATGGGATACGGCGCGGCCGGCAAAAAAGAAGCCACGGCGCCACAGCGCATGTGCGAGACGGTGCCAGAGCGTGGCGTGCAACCCTGGGTAGCAGAACAGGATGGTAGCGGCCGAACGCGCCGCCGGATCCCGGGTCTGGTAAGCGCGGATGGACTCACGCAGCGACATGAAACCCATGCGACATTTCCTATGCAGCGGCGCCACGGACACCCTATAGTGACAACAATAGGTCAAAGCGGGTCAGGCAGCGCTATCACGGTCGGATATAGGCCGAGGCCGATCCGGTTACGAGACCATCGCCGGCCGCGCCGATCGGCGCGGCGACGGGTCAACGAGGGGGCGGCAGCCGTTGCGGAGGACGGCGGCCGGAGAACAGGCGGAGTGGCGCTGGAGAACGGCGCCTTGGAAGATACAATTTAACGCGTAGTCGAACGGGCTGGCCCGTTCGGGAAGAAGGGATTTGTCGCCGAATGCCTGAGGTTCTGTTCGCCGGCCCCGATGGCCGGCTCGAAGGCCGCTACCATCATGCCAAGGACCGGGGTGCGCCGCTGGCGCTGATTCTGCACCCGCACCCGCTGCATGGCGGGACCATGAACAACCGCATCACCTATACGATGTACCAGTCGTTCCAGAAGCTCGGCTTCTCGGTGATGCGCTTCAATTTCCGCGGAGTCGGCCGCAGCCAGGGCCGCTACGACGGCGGCTTCGGCGAGATCTCGGATGCCGCCTCGGCACTCGACTGGATGCAGACGGTGAACCCGAGCCATGGCGGGCTGTGGATTGCCGGCTACTCGTTCGGCGCCTTCGTCGGCATGCAGCTGCTGATGCGCCGGCCGGAAATCTCCGGCTGGATCAGCGTGGCGCCGCCGGCGAGCCACTACGATTTCGGCTTCCTCGCCCCGTGCCCCTGCGGCGGGCTGATGATCCACGGCGACTCCGACGAGCTGGTGCCGGAGATTTCCGTGCGCAAGCTGGTGGACAAGCTCAATACCCAGAAGAACGTTTCGGTGGATTACCGGATCTTCGCCGGCGCCGATCACGTCTTCGCCAACCACGCCGAGCAGATCGCCGAGGGCATCGAGGATTACGTCAAGAAGACGATGGCCCGCCGCAACATGGCGCTCGCCGCCGACTGAACCTGCCGGCCACTGACCAAAAAAGCCGCGGCACCAGATGCCGCGGCTTTTTTTGTTGCCGGCGCCCCACCCGCCTCATGCCGGCCCCTCATGCCGGCCCGCCTCATTCGGGCTCGACGATGCGCCCGCCGGCGAGCGGCGCGGCGATGCCGGTGGTGCCGGGGAAGGTCAGCGGCAGGCCCGCGCGCACGCGCACCGCGAGGAGAGCGAAACACTGTGCCTCCAGCGCATCGCCGTCCCAGCCGACCTGCTCGACGGGGGCCACGTCGCCAAGGCGGGCTGCCAGCGCCGCCATGATCGCCGGGTTGCGCCTGCCGCCGCCGGTGACGAGCCAGCGGCGCGGCGGGCGTGGCAAATGGGCGCGGCAGGCGGCCACGCTGGCGGCCGTGAAGGCGACGAGCGTCGCCGCTCCGTCCTCGGTGCCGAGCGCGGCCAGTCCGCTCGCGGCGAGGCCGGCGGCGAAATCCAGCCGGTCGAGCGATTTCGGCGCGGGGCGAGCGAAATAGGGATCGGCCATCAGCCGCGCGAGCACCGCGCCGTCGACCCGGCCGGCACCGGCGAGACGGCCGTCGCGGTCAAACGCGGCACCGGTGCGCGAGGCCACCCAGTCGTCGAGCGGGCCGTTGCCCGGACCGGTGTCGAACGCCAGCAACGCGTCGTCCGCGCCCAGCCAGGTGACGTTGCCGACGCCGCCGAGATTGAGCACCGCGAGCGGGTGGGCGAGATCGTGCGCCAGAGTCTGGTGGTAGACCGGCGCGAGCGGGGCCCCCTCGCCGCCCGCCGCCACATCGGCGAGACGGAAATCGCACGCGACGGGCAGGCCGCATGCGCGCGCCAGCAGCGCGGCGTCGCCGATCTGCCAGGTCCGCCGGCGCTGCGGCTGGTGCAGGATGGTCTGGCCGTGAAAGCCGATCAGGTCGGTGGGCGCCGCGAGGGCACGGACCGCCTCGACATGTCGCTGCGTCAGCAATGCCGTCGCTTCGAGCAGGTCCGGATCGTCTGCCCGCAGGCCCGCCGGGGCCCGGTCGAGCAGCCGGCGCAGCCGCGCGCGCAGCACCGGATCATAGGGCAGCGTGAGCGCGGAGCCGGTGGCGACGACACGCTCGCCATCGGTCTCGATCCAGGCCGCGTCCACGCCGTCGAGCGAGGTGCCGCTCATCAGCCCGATCGCGCGCAGGATTGGCCGGCTCATGGCGCGATGCTAAAGCGCCGCGCCCACCCCGACCAGAGTTGGAACCGACGATGCCGACCGACGAATACCTGCACCAAGCGCGCGCGCGCGGATTCCTGCATCAGTGCACCGACGAGGAAGGTCTCGCGGCAGCGCTGCGCGCCGGCATCGTCGCGGGCTATGTCGGGTTCGATTGCACCGCGGACAGTCTGCACGTGGGCAACCTCGTCGGCATCATGAACCTGCGGCTGCTGCAGCGCTGCGGCCATCGGCCGGTGCCGCTGATGGGCGGCGGAACGACGAAGATCGGCGATCCGTCGGGCAAGGACGAGAGCCGGCAGTTGCTCACGGTCGAGAAGATCGCAGAGAACATGGCGGGGATCCGCCGCTGCTTCGCCCCGTTCCTCAGCTTCGGCGACGGGCCGACCGATGCGATGATGCCCAACAACGCCGACTGGCTCGACCAGCTCGGCTACATCGCGCTGCTGCGCGAGGTCGGGCCGCATTTCACCATCAACCGCATGCTGACCTTCGATTCGGTACGGTTGCGTCTCGAACGCGAGCAGGCGCTGACCTTCCTCGAGTTCAACTACATGATCCTGCAGAGCTACGATTTCCGCGAGCTGTTCCGCCGCCACGGCGTCGTGCTGCAGATGGGCGGCTCGGACCAGTGGGGCAACATCGTCTCCGGCGTCGACCTGGTACGGCGCATGGAAGGCGCGAGCGTCTTCGGCCTCACCACACCGCTGATCACCACCGCGTCCGGCGCGAAGATGGGCAAGTCGGTGAGGGGCGCGATCTGGCTGCGCGCCGACCGGCTGGCGCCTTTCGACTACTGGCAGTTCTGGCGCAATACCGAGGACGCCGATGTCGGCCGCTTCCTCAAGCTCTTCACCGAACTGCCGCTGCCCGAAGTGGCGCGGCTCGAGGCGCTCGCCGGCGCAGAGATCAACGACGCCAAGGCGGTCCTGGCGACCGAGGCCACGGCGCTGCTGCATGGCCGCGAGGCGGCAGAGGCGGCGCACCAGGCGGCCCGCGCGGTGTTCGAGGGCGTCGGCGAGGCGGCGCCGCCGGAAGTGACGATCGGCGCCGCCGAGGCGGGCGACGGCGTTGCGATCTACCGGCTGTTGGTCCTGGCCAGGCTCGCCACCTCGAACGGCGAGGCACGCCGGCTGATCCGCGGCGGCGGCGCGCGGCTCGATGACCAGGCGATCGAGGACGAAACGATGCTGGTGGCGCGCGCGCGGCTCACCGAGGGCGTGAAGCTCTCCGCCGGCCGCAAGCAGCACCGGATGGTCAGGATTGCGGATTAGAGCAGCATCCGACCAGATCGGATCCTCTGGTCGGATTTCCTGTTCCAGGAAACTTAGATTTCAGAGCAACTTATCTCCGGGCTGCCGGAGCCTGTCCGACGCTGGCCGCGGCAGGGGTTGCGGCCGCCGCGATGATGCCGAACCGCGATTAATCCTGGCTGCCCGCGGGGTGCGACGCGGTGAGCGTCCAGCGTGAACCGGGCTCGCAGAAGAGCGGCACGGCGTTGGGCGTGCGCACATTGACCTCGAGCCCCATCGCCGAGCGGACGCCGCGGAACAGGGCCCCGTGGGCGACGACGAGGACCGGCGCGGGTTGCGCCAGCGCGCGATTGATCGCGCCGACCGCACGTGCCCGCAGGCCGGCAAACGTCTCGGCACCCTCGGGCGTGTAAGCACCCTCGATCCAACTGTCGTACCAGGTGCCCATCGGCCGCCCTTCCTGCTCGCCGAAGCAGACTTCGCGCAGGTCCGCGTCGAGCTGCACCGCAAGACCCAGGGCCTCGGCGACGATATGGGCGGTGGTGAGGGCCCGGCCGAGCGGCGAGGCAACGATGGTGGCGATGCCGCGGCCGCGCAGCATGCCGCCCGCCGCCCGCGCCTGCGCGAGGCCGGTCGCGTTGAGCGGCACGTCGGTGCTGCCCTGGGACAGCCCCTGCGCGTTCCAGTCCGTCTCGCCGTGGCGGAGGAACCAGAACGATCTGGCAACGACCCGCGCTGTCGTCATCGCCGGGCCCTGAGCCGGATCGCCGGGAATGGTCACTGCGCTAATGTTACAGCCCCTCACGTTGCAGCACGCGCCCGACGGCAGGGCGCGCGAGGATGCGGTCGAAATGCGCCGCAAGGTTGGACGGAAGCGTCATGCCCAGGCGCCTGACGCCCCAGAACTCGACGAAGAACAACGCCGCATCGGCGATGGAGAAAGCGCCCAGGAGATACTCCTTGTCGGCCAGCGCCTGGTCGAAAGCCTGAAAGCCGGCGGCGACGATCTCCCGCCCGCGCGCCACGACCCGTTCGACATCGGCCTCGCCCGGAGCAAAACGTTCTGGGTGCAGGAGGCGCGAGAAACCCTGCATGTGGACGGTCGCGGTGACGTACTCCATCGCCTCCAGCGCGCGGGTCTGGGTTTCGATGTCGTCGGCCAGCAGCTTCGCCGCCGGATGGCTGCGCGCGAGCCAGAAGGCGATGGCGGGGAACTCGGTCAACAGCGAGCCGTCCTCGCGCACCAGCGCCGGCACCTTGCTCTTCGGGTTCAGCGCGCGGAACGCGGGCCGGAACTGGTCGCCCTCGCGCAGGTTGATCGCCGCCGCCTCGTAGGGCTCGCCGATCTCCTCGAGCAGAATGTGGATGCCCACCGAACAGGCGCCCGGCGCGTAGAAGAGCTTCATCGGCCGCCCCCGGGGTTTCAGTCGAACAGCGAGCTGACCGAGCTCTCGTCGGAGATGCGCCGCATCGCCTCGGCGAGCAGCGGCGCGATCGAGATCTGGCGGACATTGTCGGCGAGGCGCATCGCCTCGGTCGCGAGGATGCTGTCGGTGACGGTCAGCATCTCGATGTTGGAGGAGGCGACCCGCGCCACCGCGCCGCCCGAGAGGACGCCGTGGGTGACATAGACCGACGCGCTCTTGGCGCCGCCGGCGATCAGCGCCGAGGCGGCGTTGACCAGCGTGCCGCCGGAATCGACGATGTCGTCGACGAGCAGGCAGTCGCGCCCGCGCACGTCGCCGATGATGTTCATCACTTCCGAGATACCGGCCTGCTGGCGCCGCTTGTCGATGATCGCGAGGTCGAGCTTGAGGCGGGTCGCTATCGCACGCGCGCGCAGCACGCCGCCCACGTCGGGCGAGACGATCATCAGATCGCGCCCGGCGTAGCGCTGCTCGATGTCGCGGGTGAACAGGGGCGCGGCATAGAGATTGTCCACCGGGATGTCGAAGAAACCCTGGATCTGGCCGGCATGCAGATCCATCGTCAGCACCCGGTTGGCGCCGGCCTCGGTGATCAGGTTGGCGACGAGCTTGGCGGAGATCGGCGTGCGCGGACCGGATTTGCGGTCCTGCCGGGCATAGCCGAAATACGGGATCACCGCCGTCACCCGGCGCGCCGAGGAACGGCGCAGCGCGTCGCAGGTGATCAGCAGTTCCATCAGGTTGTCGTTGGCGGGATAGGACGTGGACTGGATGACGAACACGTCCTCGCCGCGGATGTTCTCGTGGATCTCGACGAACACTTCCATGTCGGCGAAGCGACGCACGGAGGCCTTGGTGAGCGGAAGGTTGAGGGCTGCTGCCACCGCCTCGGCAAGCGGGCGGTTGGAGTTGCAGGCGACGATCTTCATCGGACCTCGACCGGTTGGCGCGGCCGGTTCCTACCAATGTGGCGGGGGCCTGTCCATGCGCCGCGGGCGCGGCGGCGCGCCACCGGGCGAGCGGCCTCAGGAGCCAGGCGCGGCGATGCCGATGCGGCGGTCGATCACCTGTTTCACCCCGGCCGCGGCCTCGTGCGCGGCATAGACGGCGACGTCGCCCCAGGCATGCGCGAGTGAGCCGTGCGGCACCGCGTTCACCTGCGTCACGTGGCCGGCGAGGCCGTGCCGGTCCGAGACTTTCCAGTCGATGGTGACGTTGTCGAGCCCGTGCGTCCCGGAAACCACATCGACACGGCCCGCGACCGTGAAATCGGCCCCCTTGGCCGCGGTCTGAACGACGGTCCCGAGGGCCGCGAGCTCGCGCGACATCTGCTCGTAGAGCGCGGTGTCGCCGTTGCCGGGCGCGCCTTCGACGGCCAGCAGGCGCAGACGGGCGGAGCGATTGAGCAGGCTGTGCGGGTCGGCCTTGCGCTCGGCGAGACTGATCGTGGAGAGCAGCGAGGCGATCCGCGGCGCGACGGTCTTGGCGATCGAGCCCAGCGTCACGGGATCACCGCGCTGCCAGGCGGCGGCCGGCACAGCGGGGGCGGAAACGGCGCCGTGCGGCTTGCCATGCCCATCCAGCACCGTGAACCGCGGCGTGACCTGCGCCGGGGCCGTTCCGGCGGGCGCCGGCGGCACGTCCACCGCCAGGCTCCAGTCGCCCTGGTGCGGCGGCCCGGCCTCGGCGGGAACGGTCTGGGCAACGAGCTGGGCGGCAAGCGCCTGCGCCAGCATCGCGGCGCTGGCGGGCGGCAGGCCCGGGGGCGGCGGAACGGCAAGCCGCGCCGGCGGCGGCACTGCGAGCCGGGCGCCGGCCGCGCCGGGATGACCCGCGAAAGGCCGTGGCAACTCACCGCAGCCGGCGAGCAGAAGCAGCCCCGCCAGGACCAGGCCGCGCGCGATCAGGAACGGGCGCATGCAATCACCGAGATCTGATGCCCGATCGGTCCGCCGCCAGCCAGGGTGCGGCGACGATGCGAAAAGAAACGCGCCGCATCCGCCAGGGTGTCGTGCCCGGTGACATCGGCCGCGACGCCCGCGGCGAGCAGGCGCGCGCGGCAATAACCGGCGAGGTCGAACTGCCAGCGCCCTGCCCTGCCGGCCGCGAAGAACCGCCCGTCGGCAGGGTCGCGAGCCAGCACGGCATCGCGCAGGTCGGCACCCACTTCATAGCTCGCCTGTGCGATGCAGGGGCCGATGGCAGCGGCGATCCGCGCCTTGCGGGCGCCAAGCGCGGTCATCGCCGCGACCGTTGCCTCCAGCACGCCGGCGAGTGCGCCGCGCCAGCCGGCATGGGCGGCGCCGACCACGCCTGCCTCGGCGTCGGCGCACAGCACCGGCGCGCAATCCGCGGTGACGATGCCGAGCGCGATGCCCGGCCGCACGGTCACCATCGCATCCGCCCTCGGGCCGGCGCCGGGCGCCCAGGGTTCGGTCACCGTCACGACATCGGCGCCGTGAACCTGGGTGAGGCCGACCAGCAGCGCGGGATCCACCCCGAGCGAGCGCGCGGCACGGGCCCGGTTCTCCAGCACCAGGGCGCGGTCGTCGGCGCCCGAGAGACTGGCGTTGAGACTGGCGAACGGCCCCGCGGACACGCCGCCCTCGCGGGTAAAGAAGCCGTGCGGCACGGCCATGGCGGCAACGGCAATCGGGCGCGGGTTCATGCAAAACCTTCAGGGGCCGGCAGCGCGGGGGGGGTCAATGCCAGCACCTTGAACAGCCGCCCCATGCCGTCCGGCTCCGCGAGGCGGCGCGCGGCCTGGAGGATGGCGGTGGCGCGTGCCGGCGGGAGGCTGCGCGCGAGGACGCCCGCGCGCTGATGCAGGCCGAGGCGTGCCAGGAAGATCCCCTGCGCCAGCGGCCCATGCACCGCCGCCCCGGCTTGCCGCGCCGCGGCGGCAAGGGCGGCGAAATCGACATGCGCCGTCAGATCGGCCTCGCCCACGGCTTCGAGCGGCGGCGCCGGACGGCCGGCGCGCAGCGCCTGCAGGGAATCGCCCTCGCCGCTTGCCGCCGGCCCGTAATCGAGAAACAGGGCGATCCCGCCCTGTGCCGCAACCCTCGTCGCGACGCCCGCGGCGAAGGCTGCCGCCGCCTCGCCGCGCTCGCGCACCGCGCCCTCCTCGCCGGGGAGGTCCAGCGCCACCTCGCCGCGTTCATGGAAGATGCCCGCCTCGACATGGCGCTCGCGCCAGGCCCCGTCCCGGCGGACGAATTGGCGGATCGGCAGCGCGTCGAGAAACTCGTTGGCAAACAGGATCATCGGACCCGCTGGAATTTCCGCGAGGCCGGCGTGCACGGTGGCTTGCGGCAGGCGTTCGGCCAGAACCGCGGCGAGGCGCGGCGAGGTCTCGATCAGGTGCAACTCGATGGCAGCGGCAAAACCCGGCGCGACGCGGGCGACGAGGCGCAGCGCGTCCACCATCAGCGTGCCGCGGCCGGGCCCGGCCTCGACCAGCAGCACGCGGCCGGGCGCGCCCATCGCCTGCCAGGCGACCGCGGCCCAGGCGCCCAGCAGCTCGCCGAAGACCTGCGAGATCTCGGGCGCGGTGGTGAAGTCCGCGAACGGGTCGTGTGTTGCGTAATAGGCGGCATTGGCTCGCGCCATGAACGCGTCGAGCCGCTCCATCAGGAAGCCGGCTTCTGCCGTCGCGCCCAGACGATGAGGCCGAGACCGGCGATGACCACCGGGATCGAGAGCAGCTGGCCCATGGTCGTGCCGAACACCAGGTAGCCGAGGAACGGGTCGGGCTGGCGGAAAAACTCGGCGATGATGCGCGCCAGGCCGTAACCGAGCAGGAAGGTCCCGGTGAGCACGCCGTATTGCCGGCGGACGCGCTCGCAGCGCGACAGCAGGAGCATCACCCCGAACAGCACCACGCCTTCCAGCAGCGCCTCATAGATCTCCGAGGGATGGCGCGGGATCGGATGCGCTTCGTAGTTCGGGAACAGCATCGCCCAGGGCAACCAGGCCGGCGCCGGGCGGCCGGGCAGCTCGCCATTGATGAAATTTGCCACGCGGCCAAGGCCGAGGCCGAGCGGCACCGCGACCGCGATGCGGTCGGCGAAGGCCAGCACACGGATCTTCTCGCGTCGGCAGAACCAGAGGATCGCGACGGTGACGCCGAGCAGCCCGCCATGGAACGACATGCCGCCGTGCCAGACCGCGGGAATCTGCAGTGGATGCGCGAAGAAGAAACCCGGCTGGTAGAACAGCACGTAGCCGGCGCGGCCGCCGAGCACCACGCCGAGCGTGGCCCAGGTGAGGAAATCATCGACCTGCAGCCCGGTCGCCACCACCGGCTCGCGCGCCACCATCCGGCGGACCAGGCGCCAGCCCAGCAGCAGCGCCGTGATGTAGGCGAGCGCGTACCAGCGCAGCTGGAACGGGCCGACGCTGATCAGCGCGCGGTTGAACTCGGGAAAGACGAGGACGGGGAACATTCAGACGTAGGGCTCCGGCTGGCTCAGGAAATCGCGCACATAGCGTTCGACGCCGGCCTCGAGCGCCGTGAACGCGCCCGCATAGCCGGCGGCGCGCAGCGCCCGCATGTCCGCCTCGGTGAAGGACTGGTAGCGGCCCACCAGCTTTTCGGGCATCGCCACCAGCTGGAAGCGCGGCTCGGCCCCGGCAGCGCGGCAGACGGCGCGGGCCAGGTCGGCATAGCTGCGCGCTCTGCCGGTGCCAAGGTTGAACAGGCCCGAGACCGTCGGGTGGGCGAGCAGCCACTGCACGACCGCGACCGCGTCGCCGACCCAGATGAAGTCGCGCCGCTGCTCGCCGTCGGTGACATCGGCGCGGTCGCTGCGGAACAGCGTCGGCACGCGCCCGGCGGCGACTTCGCGATATTTCACCGCGACCACCGAGATCATCGACCCTTTGTGGTACTCGTTGGGACCATAGACGTTGAAAAACTTGAGGCCCGCCCATTGCGGCGGGCGGTGGGCGCCGGCCGCGAGCTGGCGCGCCACCCAGGTATCGAAGGCATGCTTGCTCCAGCCATAGAGATTGAGCGGGCGCAGCCGGGCCAGGCCCTCCAGCCCGTCGCCGAACCCTGCCGAGCCATCACCATAGGTCGCGGCGGAGGAAGCGTAGATCAGCGGCACCTCGCGCGAGGCGCACCAGGTCCAGAGGCGCTGCGACAGGGCGACGTTGGTGGACCAGACGAGATCGCCGTCGGTCGCGGTGGTGGCCGAAATGGCGCCGAGGTGCACCACCGCATCCAGCGGCGGATGCCCGGCGAGGAAACGGTCCAGCTCCTCGGGCGCGACCAGCAGCGACGGCGCGTGGCCGGCGAGGTTGCGCCATTTCTGTGGCCCGTCCGCGGGCGCATCGCGCAGCCGGTCGCACACCACGACCTCGATCCCGCCCGCAACCAGGGCCGCCACGAGGTTGGAGCCGATGAAGCCCGCGCCGCCGGTGACCAGGATCATGCGCGCCCCCTAGCGCAAATGCCGATCGGATGGAACATCCACTCGGCTTTCCTGCCCCAGAAAGCCTAGAATCTAGAGCCACTTATCGCCAATCGGGGCGAGCCCCGACGGCTGCGGCCGATCGCCGGCTGCTGTAGCGCCGCGCCGCCGCTTCTGTCGAGGGGCGATGCCGCGGTGCCGGGGCGCACGGTTGCCGGCCACCCGGGCGCGGCTTACACGCAGATTGTCGCAGTCCTGACCGGAGGCTCCCATGCGCGCCCGCCCCGCTTTCCTCGACGACCTCGCCGGCATGGCCGGCGGCGCGCTGTCCATGGTCGCGGGGATGCGCGAGGAAATACAGGCGGTGGTTCGCGGCGCGGTAGACGAGGCGCTGCGCCGACTCGACCTGGTACGGCGCGAGGAAGTGGAGGTGCTCGAGGACCGCGTGGCGGCACTGGAAGCCGCCGTCGCGGCGATGGAGCGCCCCGCCCCGCCGGCCATCGCCGAGGGAACGCCGCCGGCCGATGCGTGACGGTTCGGCGACCCTCTTGCGGCGCGGCAAAATCGTTCTTTAGGCTATCGGTCGTGGTGGCTGCCGCGGCTTGCCCCAACATCTCGTAGCCGCCACGCAACATGGCCGATTCCATCCCTCCAGCCGGGGAGCCTGAGCGATGTCCGCCCATCTCCAGCCCGACGCCGCCGCCAACCCGCTCGACATGGTCGAGCAGATCGTCGCCGCCAATGACTGGGTTTTCGACCGCCGCAACGACGCTGAGATGGCCGCCGAGGCGCCCGGCAAATGGTGCGATTACGGGCTGTATTTCTCCTGGTCGGACGAGATCAGCGCGATGCATTTCACCTGCACCTTCGACCTCAAGGTGCCGGAGAAGCAGCGCGCCTCGCTCTACGAGCTGCTGGCGCTGGCCAATGAGCGGCTGTGGATCGGGCATTTCGGCATGGACGTGCAGGACGGCATGCCGGTGTTCCGCCACTCCGTGCTGCTGCGCGGCGCGCCCGGCGCCTCGGCGGAGAGCCTCGAGGACATGGTCGATATCGCCATCACCGAGTGCGAGCGCTTCTTCCCCGCCTTCCAGTTCGTCCTCTGGGGCGGCAAGGCGCCGGCCGAGGCCCTCGCCGCGGCGATGCTCGACTGTGCGGGCGAAGCCTGAGAGAAGGGACCCGTTCTCCAACGGGCACTGAACCGATGATTCCTTCCGTGTTGCTGGCCGGATTCGGCCGGATGGGTTCCGCCATGACCGCGGGGTGGCGGGAGCAGGGGCTCGCGGCGAGCGTGGCCCTCGATCCCGCTCGGCCGACGGCACCGGGGCCGGAATTCACCGTCGCCGCCAGCGTGGCCGAGATCCCGCCAGGGTTCGCGCCGCGCGCCGTAATCCTGGCGGTCAAGCCGCAAATGGCGGCCGCGGCGCTGCCACCGCTTGCCCCCTACGCCCGAGGCGCCGTCACCGTGTCGATCATGGCCGGGCGCACCATCGCCGGGATCCGCGCGCTGCTCGGCGATGTGCCGGTGGTGCGGGCGATGCCCAACACGCCCGCCGCGATCCGCCAGGGCATGACCGTCGCCTGCGCCGGGCCCGGCGTCAGCCCCGAGGCCCGGGCGTTGTGCACGACGCTGCTCGAGGCGATCGGCACCGTCGCCTGGGTCGAGGACGAGGCGCTGCTCGACCCGGTCACCGCGGTCTCCGGCAGCGGCCCCGCCTATGTCTTCCTGCTGGCCGAGGAGATGGAAAAGGCGGCGGTCGAACAGGGAATTCCGCCGGATCTTGCGCGACTGCTGGCGCGACGCACGGTCGCGGGCGCCGGCGCGCTGCTGGCGGCAAGCGAGGAGGACGCCGCGGCGCTGCGCATCGCCGTCACCTCGCCCGGCGGCACCACGGCGGCGGCGCTCGGCGTGCTGATGGCGGAATGGCCGGGCGCCGTCGCGCGCGCCATCGCCGCCGCGACCCGGCGCTCGCGCGAACTCGCCGGGTGAATTCGCACAAATCCGGATGACATGGGCGCGGCATCGTCCCATCTTGGAGCGATGGAAGACGACGCTTTCGACACCGCGCTAATAGGTGCTGCCTTCCGCCTTGCCGGCGAGCGCGGGTGGTCGCGCGTCGCGGTGGCTGGCGCGGCACGCGAAGCCGGGCTCGACCTCGCGCGGGCACGGCTGCGCTTCCCAGGCATGCTCGCCGTGCTGCTGAAATTCGCCCGCATGGTGGACCGCGCGGCGCTGGTGACGGCGCCGGCCGACGGTGCCGGAACGGGCAGCGTGCGCGACCGGCTGTTCGAGCTGCTGATGCGCCGGTTCGATGTGCTGCAGGAGCATCGCGCCGGGGTCGAGGCGCTGCTGCGCTACCTGCCCACCCGGCCGGGGCTCGCCCTGCTGCTCGCGCGCGCCACGGAGCGGAGCATGGGCTGGATGCTGGAAGCCGCAGGCGCCGATGCGACCGGCCCGGTCGGCCATTTGCGCGCCAAGGCGCTGGCCGGCGTCTGGTTGTGGGCGGTGCGGGCCTGGGCGCGCGACGGCAGCGAGGATCTCGCCGCGACGATGGCCGCGCTCGACACCGCGCTGGGCCGCGCCGAACAGGCCGCGACGATGTGCGGGCGCTGGACCGGGCGGCGCTTCGAGCACGGCGCCGAGTCGCCCCTGGAAACGACGCCCACGCCGCCGGCCGGCGTCGCGCCGGAAGCCTCAGCTGCAGCCAAATTTACGGAGGAGGGATCGCATGGCCAGGAGCCCGAAAACCCCGCATGAAGCCTTCACCGCGGCATTCAGCGAGATGAAAATGCCCAAGGCGCCGGATATGGAGGCGCTGATGGCGACGCACCGGCGCAATCTCGAGGTGCTGGCGGAAGCCAACCGGCTGGCAATGGAAGGCGCGCAGGCGATGCTCAAGCGCCAGGCGGAGCTGGCGCAACAGGCGATGGGAGCGTTCACCGAGGGCCTGCAGGAACTCTCCAAGGCCGAGGCGCCGAGCGCGCGGGCGGCGCGGCAGGCCAAGCTGATGAAGGAGGCCTATGAGCGCACCGTCCGCAACAGCCAGGAGATGATGGACCTGGTCCGCCGCGCCAATGCCGACGCGCTGAACCTGCTGAACCGGCGCATCGGCGAGGCGATGGAGGAAGTCGAGACGCTGCTGACCAAGGCGGGCACCTGACCCGCGGCAGACCCGGAGCGGCCGAGCAGCCGCGCCGGGTTGCCAGTGTCCTTGCGTGGCGCTACCCCCGCGATCAAATTCGCGGAGCCGTTCCATGCGCGTCAAGGACGTGAAGAAAGTCGTGCTCGCCTATTCGGGCGGGCTGGATACCAGTGTCATCCTGCGCTGGCTGCAGACCACCTACCGCTGCGAGGTGGTGACCTTCACGGCCGACCTCGGCCAGGGCGAGGAGCTGGAGCCGGCGCGCCGGAAAGCCGAGATGTTCGGCGTGCGCGAGATCTTCGTGGACGACCTGCGCGAGACCTTCGTGCGCGACTTCGTCTTCCCGATGTTCCGCGCCAACGCGCTCTACGAGGGTCAGTACCTGCTCGGCACCTCCATCGCCCGGCCGCTGATCGCGCAGCGCCAGATCGAGATCGCCGAGGCGGTGGGAGCGGATGCGGTGGCGCACGGCGCGACCGGCAAGGGCAACGACCAGGTCCGTTTCGAGCTCAGCTATTACTCGCTCAAACCCGACATCAAGATCATCGCACCCTGGCGCGAATGGGACCTCACCAGCCGCACCCGGCTGCTCGCTTTCGCCGAGGCGAACCAGATCCCGATCGCCAAGGACAAGCGCGGCGAGGCGCCGTTCTCGGTCGATGCCAACCTGCTGCACTCCTCCTCGGAGGGAAAGATCCTCGAGGATCCGGCGATCGAGGCGGACGAGATCGTCTATCAGCGCACCATCAGCCCCGAGGCGGCGCCGGACCAGCCGACCGTGATCAGCATCGACTTCGAGCGCGGCGACGCGGTCGCGATCGACGGCGAGAAGCTGTCGCCGGCAACACTGCTGACCAGGCTCAACGCGCTGGGCAAGGCCAACGGGATCGGCCGGCTCGACCTGGTGGAAAACCGTTTCGTTGGCATGAAGTCGCGCGGCGTCTATGAAACGCCGGGAGGTACGATCCTGCTCGCCGCGCACCGCGGCATCGAGAGCATCACGCTCGACCGCGAGGCAGCGCACCTCAAGGACAGCATCATGCCGCGCTACGCGGAGCTGATCTACAACGGCTTCTGGTTCAGCCCGGAGCGGCGCATGCTTCAGGCTCTGATCGACGAGAGCCAGAAATCGGTGGGCGGGCGCGTGCGGCTCAAGCTCTACAAGGGCAACGTCACGGTGATCGGGCGCGAAAGCCCGAACTCACTCTACTCGATGAAGGTGGTGACCTTCGAGGACGATCAGGGCGCCTATGACCAGTTCGACGCCCAGGGCTTCATCAAGCTTAATGCGCTGCGGCTGCGGCTGGGCGCATCGGCAGGACGCAAAGGAGGGACTCTCTGATGACCGTTTCACTTTACGATATCGCGGCGCCACTGTTCCGCGGACAGCTTTCGGCGCTCGCCGCGGTGCTCGACAAGGGGGCTGCGTTCGCCGAGGCAAAGAAGGTCGACCCGGCCGTGCTGCTCAACGCGCGGCTGGCGCCGGACATGTTCGCACTGACCCGCCAGGTGCAGATCGCCACCGACATGGCGCGCGGCTGTATCGCGCGCCTCGCCGGGCTCGAGCCGCCGAAGGAGCCGGATGGCGAAACCTCCTTCGCCGAGCTCAAGGCCCGGATCCAGCGCACGATCGACTACATTGACGGCGCCTCGCCGGCGGCCTTCGAGGGGGCGGACCGGCGCGAGATCACGCTGCCGCAGCGCGCCGGCGACATCACGATGTCGGGCATCAAGTACCTCACCTGGTACGTGATCCCGAACGTCGGATTCCACTGCGCCACGACGTACAACATCCTGCGCCATAACGGGGTGGAGATCGGCAAGCGGGATTTTCTCGGGCCGAAGGACTGACGATCCCGACGCTGCGCCGGCAAGGGCCCGACGGCCCTTGTCGCGCAGCGGCCGTGGATGGTGAAGGAGCGCGCCGCCTTGGCGATCATCAACCCGATTGCGGCCGACAGCGCGCCGATGACCGCCCGGCGGCGCGATGTTCATCCGCGTGCGCCCCTCGGCGTCAGCGCGCACCGCGTTCCGGCACGCCGCACGCCGGCCGATCCTCGCGCGGCATCGGCTGACGCGGCGGAACGGTCGCGGGACCGCGGCGAAGGACCGAGCCTATCGTGACCGGCGCGCAGGCGATGCCGGGCTCCTGGATGGGTATCGGCCGCATCGTGCGCGACGCTGCCACCGCGCCCAACCCCTGCGACGATCTCAACGACGCCATCCTGCCGTTCGGCGCCAGCTTCCGCGCGGCCTTGGCGAAATACGCGCCGGCGCGGGCGAGCACGGCGCAATGATCGCCGTGCGCGCCTTCCTGCTCGCCTTTCCGGCCCTGTTCTCGGTGGTCAACCCGCTCGGGATGGCGCTGATCTTCCATGAGACGACCGCCGAATTCGGTGCCGCGTCGCAGCAGAAGCTGGCGCGGCTGGTCGCCTTCTACGGCGCGCTGGTGATGCTCGTCGCGGCCTTTGCCGGGTCTTATGTGCTGACCTTCTTTGGCATCTCGCTCGCGGCGCTGCGCCTCGCGGGCGGCGCGGTGGTCGCGGTCCGTGCCTGGGAGCTGCTCGCCGCACCCGAGGCCTACGAGCGGCGCAAGTCGAGCCAGGCGGCCGCCGGCGGGCAGGATTCCGTCGCCTTCTATCCGCTCACCATGCCACTGACCACCGGCCCGGGAACCATGGCCGTCGCCGTGGCGCTGGGCGCCGAACGCCCGGCGGCAGGGCTCGGCTTGCTGGGCTTCCTCGCGGGCCTCGCGCTGGCCTGTGCCGCGGTCGCGGTCACGATCTGGCTCAGCTTCGGCTCGGCACCGCGTCTTGCCGCCTGGCTCGGCCCGACCGCGCGGCAGACCCTCTCGCGCCTCGCCGCCTTCCTGCTGATGTGCATCGGCGTGCAGATCATGATCCACGGCCTGGCCGATGTGCTCGCCGGACACGCCGGGCTGTAGCACCCGAGCGGGTTGCGGCCGCGTCCCGGCGCAAACGCAGGCGACCCCCCGCCTCGATACGCGGCGAGCGCGGGCGGCGGCGCTACAACGTGTTCAGCAGGCGCTGGATGTAGTCGCGCTCCGCCGGCGAGAGCGCGGGACTGGCGTCGCGGCGACGCAGCTCCTGCTCGATATCGTGGGCGCGCATGTGTTCCATCTTGTTGGGGATGTGCACGTAGCCGTTGTCGGCGGCGCCGGAGGTGCCGTCCTGCGTGCTCCGCCCGAACGGGTCGCGCGAGCTGTCCGCCATCGGGTGGCGACCGCGGCCAAACCCCCAGGGATCGCCGAAACCCTGGCCACCATTGCCGCGGCCGAGCTGCTCGCCACGGCGCCAGCCGCCCGGCTGCTGCCCCTCCCCGCCTTGCCGGCCGCGGCCGAACTGGCGGGCGAGTTGCTGGCTCATCGCCTGGCCGCCCTTCTGCAAGGCGGCGATCGCCTTGCGTTCGGCGGCCGCGGCAACGCCGTCCCGTCCGTTCACCAGCGCCGCAGCGGCCGCGTGCATCGCCGCGTCGGCGTCGCCGAGATTGGGCGGGATCCGGCCGGTGAGATCGGCGAATTGCTGCATCACCTCGCCTATCGCC
>JAJXXT010000005.1 GCA_021780935.1 Pseudomonadota bacterium | reverse complement strand
TTCTCGACGTCGGCCGTGGCACCGCTCTCCGCGCCCGGTGCCGCGTCGACGGGCCCGGTCGCACGCCCCTTCGCCGACCCGCCACGCCAGCCCGCACCCGCCCCGCCGCTGCCCTCCGGCTCCGGCGCCACCCCGCCGCGCGGCTCGCTGCTCGACCTCAGCGTCTGAGCCCCGTTCTCCGCACGGCGCATGCCGGCGGTCAGCTTTCCTCGCCCAGCGGACCGGCGGGGTCGAGCAGGCCCGCGGGCAGGGATTTGCTGGTCCGTGCACCCAGCTCCTTGAGCTGTTCGGCCTGGCGCAGCAGGTTGCCGCGGCCGTGGGCGAGTTTGCCGAAGGCGTCATCATAGGTCTTGCGCGTCGTGTCCATCTGCGTGCCGATCTTCTGGAAATCGGCGACGAAGCCTTCGAGTTTGTCGTACATCCGGCCGGCCACGCGCGCGATCTCCTCGGCGCTGCGGTTGCGCCGCTCGACCCGCCATACGTTCGCGACCGTCCGCAGCGCCATCATCAGCGTCGTCGGTGTCGCAATGGCAACGTTGTTTTCGGCCGCGAACCCGGTCAGCGCCGGATCGCTCTGCAGCGCCAGGGCCAGGGCGCCTTCGATCGGCACGAACAGGATCACATAGTCGAGCCCCTCGCCGATCGCGTCGTGGTAGGCCTTGGAGCCGAGCGTCGTCACATGCCCGCGCAGCGAGGCGAGATGTCCGCGCAGCGCCGCCGCCCGCTCGTCATCGTCGGCGGCGTTGACGTACTGGTCAAAGGCGGTGAGCGAGACCTTGGCATCGACCACGATCCGCCGTCCCTCGCCGCCGGGCAGGTTCACCACCACGTCGGCGCGCAGCCGTCGCCCGTCCGCCGCCGCGGCATTCTCCTGCGTGGTGTATTCCTCACCCTCGCGCAGGCCCGAACGCTCCAGGATGGTGCCGAGGATCATCTCGCCCCACGCGCCCTGCGTCTGCGACTGGCCGCGCAGCGCCGCCGCCAACCCGCGCGTTTCCGAGCGCATCGTGTCGTTCGTTGTCATCAGCGCCTTGATCTGCTCGGCCAGCGTGCCACGCTCGCGCGCCGTCTCGACGCGCGTTTCCGTCAGCCCCTTCTCGAAGGTTGCGATCTGCTCGCGCAGCGGCCCCAGCAGCGTCTCCACCTGCTCCTTGTTCTGCTTCGTAAATGTTTCGCTCTGCTGCGTCAGGATCGCCGCCGCGAGCTGCTGGAATTGTGCTTTGGTCTCATCACGGAGCTGCTGCAGCTCGGTCAGGCGCTCCTCGCCACGTCGTTGTTCCTGTCTCAGAGTTTCCTGCGTGCGCGCGAGTTCCGCCCGCGTGGCCTCGCGTTCGGTCGCTGCCTTGTCGCGTTCCTCGCCGGCGGTTCGCAGCCGTGCCGCGCGGTCCTGGATCTCGGTCCCCAGCGCCTCCAGCATGGCCTGCGCCCGCGCCAGCTCCGCGCGCGCCGCCTCGCGCTCGCCAATCGCCTTGTCACGATCAGCCTCGGCGGCGTTCAGCCGCGCCTCGCGGCCAGCGGTCTCGGCAGCCAGCGTCTTCAGCGCGCCGTCGGTCGCGGCCCGTTCTTCGCGCGCCCGGGCGACGGCCGCACTGAGCGAGGCGACCTGCGCCTCCAGCTCCGGCACGCGCTCCGCCGCATTCGTTGCCAGACCGAGCTTGCGCTCGACCGCCGCGCGCGCCATCAGCGCCCAGGCCGCGACGGCGAACGCCATCGCGACGAGGGCGAGCAGGCTCGCGAGCAGTGCGGTCAAAGTGGCGGCTTCGGAAACGTCCCCCGAACCGCCTCGAAAGCGTAGGCGAGCGCCAGCAGCCGCGCCTCGCTCCATGCCGGCCCGGTGAAGGTGATGCCGTAGGGATAGGGCTTCGTTTCGATCTCTTCCCAATGCGTGACCAGCCCCGCCGGCACCTGCACGGAGGGATAGCCCGCCTTCGCCGCCAGCCCGGCACCGGTGCGCGAGGGAAACAGGATCGCATCCAGCCGATGCCCGCGCAGATACGGATCGATGCCGATGGTCCGGCTCGCCCAGACGTCCATCCGGCGCGCGTTGCGATAGGCGGCCTCGCCGAGGTCGCCGCGTGAGAGGCTCGCTTCGCGCAGAAAATCCTGGCCGAAGCGCAGGCAGCGCTGCGGGTTCTTGTCGTTGAACGCGACAATATCGCCGATGCCGCGCATCCGCCGCGCGCCCTTCTCCCACAGCGCCCAGTCGCGCAGATAGGCGTCGAGCCCGGCCTTGAGTTCGTAGAGAAACACCGCGGAAACCCGCTCCGGCGTACCGCGCCGTGGGCTCAGCCTGTTGGTGTTCAGCACCGCCATCTCGCTGCCCGGCCCGCCCACCCAGGCCCGCGGCTCGATGCCGGCGCGCACGATGACCGCGCCCGCGTCCTGCAGCATCTCGATCGTGCGCGCCATCACCTGCCGCGCCGAGGGCGCGAGCGGCCCGAACCACGGGTCGTTGTCATGCTCGGGATCGGAGGGCACGCCGATCCGCGCCCCGCGCAGCGCGTCGCGATCGAGGCCCGCGAGGAAACTCTCGGGCCGCTTCTGCTTCAGCGTCTTCGCGTCACGCGGGTCGGGGGCGGCGAGAACGTCGAGCAGCAGTGCCGCATCCTCGACGCTGCGCACCATCGGTCCCGCGACATCCTGACTGTGCGAAATCGGAATGATCCCGGCCTGGCTCAGCAGCCCCACCGTGGGCTTCACCGTCACCAGGCCGTTCTGGCTGGCCGGTGACAGCAGCGAGCCCGCGGTCTCGGTGCCGATTGCGCCGGCGCAGAACCCGGCCGCCACCGCAACCCCGGAACCGGCGGAGGAGCCGCCGGTCGGCACGATGGGAATGCCGTTCGCGTCCACCTCCGGCGCCCAGGGATTGCGACACTGCAAGCCGAGCGATGAGTAGCCGGCGGGCATCCCCACCGCCATCATGTTCGCCCATTCGGTGAGGTTGGTCTTGCCCAGGATCACCGCCCCGGCCCGCCGCAGCCGCGCGGCCACCGTCGCGTCGCGCCTGGCCCGCGCGCCTTCCATCGCGGCGGACCCCGCCGTCGTCGGCTGGGCGTCGCCGGTCGCGATGTTGTCCTTCAGCAGGATCGGGATGCCTTCGAGCGGCCGCCTCGCACCCCGGCGCGCGTCGGAGGCGCGGGCCAGCGCCTCGGCCTCGTCGTTGAGGTGGCGGATGGCGTTGAGCCGCGGCCCTTTCTGGTCGAGCCGCGCGATCCGTTCGCGATAGGCGCGCACCAGCGCCAGCGACGTGGTGCGCCCGGCCGCCAGTGCGGCCCGCAGCTCCGTGATGGTCTCGTTCATTCGCTGCCCTCCTCGGCATGCACCCGCAGAATGGCCAGCAGCGCCAGCACCGGGGCGATCGCGAACCCGCCATACAGCGCCCGCGCCGCCAGCGCTCGGTCCGCCGCTATCGTCACCCCCGCGAGATTGGTCACCATCCCCGCCAGCGCCGAGCCGAAGGCGTTGGCGAGCGTGATCACCACCGTGATACATGCTGCCGCCAGTTCCCTTTCGCCCTGCGGCGCGGTCTGGAACACGCGCGCGCCAAGCTGCGGCCAGCACAGCCCGATCCCCGCACCCAGCGCCAGCAGTGCAGCACCGATGCCGAGCAGCGTGCCCGCCCCGCCATGCCGCGGCAGCAGCAGCGCGAGCCCGATCAGCGCCATGAACTGCGCGACCGGCCCCATCAGCATCGCCAGCCTGCGCCGCGTGCCGTCCGTGCCGGAACTGGCCAGCGACCCCAGGCTCCAGCCGCCCGCCATCAGCGCCGACATATAGCCCGCGTGCAGCGGCGAGAGCCCGTGCAGGTTCTGCAGGAAATACGGAATGTAGATCTCGGTCACGACGGCGATCAGCAGAAACGTCTGCGCGGCATACGTGCCGCCCAACCCCCGAGTCGGGTCGAGCGCGCCGCGCGGCAGCAGCCGCTCGCCCCCCGCCTCACGCGCGCGGAACCAGGCGATGCCGCCAGCGGCCACGATCAGCCCCACCAGGCTGCCCTGCCAGAAACTCACGGAGCCGCCGAGCGCCACCGCCATGGCACTCGCCGCCAGCAAAACCAGGTTACCGAGCGCCAGCTTGCGCGGTGGTGGCCCGGGGGGCAGCCGGCGCGGCAGCGACAGCTCCACCACGATCCACAACAGCGGCACCGCACCGGCGAGCGAAAAAAACGCACCGCGCCACGCGCCGGCCTCGGCGAACAATCCGCCGATCGCCGGTCCCGCCATGGTCGCGGCGCCCCAGACGATCGAGATCACCGCCATCGCGCGGCTCCATAGTCGGCGCGGGAACAAGCTGCGGACCATGGAGAAGGAGAGGGCGGAAAGCATGCCGCCACCCAGGCCCTGCACCAGCCTTCCGGCCAGCAGCCAGCCCATGTCGTGCGCGGTCGCGCAGAGCAGAGCGCCCGCCGCGAACAGCACCATGGCGATGCGGTAGGTCATGCGCGGACCGCTGCCGGCCAGCAGCCGCGCGCTTACCGCGCCGGCGACCAGCGAGGCGACGACATAGATCGTCGTGCTCCACGCGAACCAGCGCAGCCCGCCGATCTCGTGCACCACGGTCGGCAGCGTGGTGGTGACGATGAAGGTGGAGATGGAGAACACGAACGTGCCCCCGCCGAGCGTCGCGGAGGCGCCGAGATGCTCGCGCGTCGCCATCTCCCGCCAGCTTCCCGGCTGCCGCGCGTCGTCGTCGCTGCCGTCGTTCATCCTGCTTGCTCCAGCCGCGCGTGCAGCCTGGCCGCGATGGCGTCGAGGTAGGGATCGGCGACACCGATCGCCGCCAGTCCCGCGATGGTATTGAACAGATATTCAGCCGCCGTCCCCAGCGCGCCGCGCGCGGTCGCCAGACGCTCCACGATCGTCGCCTCGTTGAGGTCCCCGGCATAGGATGAGCCGCTCGGGTTGATGGTGAAGGCGATCGCCCAGCCGGCATCCCCGCCCGCCGGTGCCGCGAGCTTCACCCAGCGCGGGATATAGCCATCGGCCACCATCTCGCGCCGCCACAGAATGGCAAGCTCGCCCGGCGCCGCGGCGGGATCGAGGTCGAGCGCCACGCCCTCGCAGGTGCCGCCGACCGTGAGGCCCAGCATCAGCCCCGGGCTCTCGGGCGTTCCCCGTCCGCCACGCGCCAGCAGACAGAAGGACCGATGCCAGCCCTGCGCCACCACGCGCCTTCGCCCTGCCACGTGGATCGCCGGGTTCCAGATCAGCGATCCATAGCCGAACACGGCGAGGCTGGCGCCCGCTGGCCTGGCATCGAGCACGGTGGCGAGGCTCGCCGCGCGCTCCGCCTCGCTCAGCACCCGCACCCCCGGCATGGTGGCGCGCACCATGTCTTCCAGCTCGCCGGAAAGCAGGAACTCGCGCGTGAGCGTGGCCTTGCTGCCCGGTCCCCGGGAGTCGCTATCCGGCCCAAACGGCGACGGGCCGAATGGTGGCACGGCGGCTCGCGTCAATGCGTCTGCTTGGCCAGGATGTCGCGGATCTCCACCAGCAGGTCCTCGGCCTTGGGCCCGGGCGGCGGTGCCGGTGCGGCCGGCGGCGGCTGGTGCAGTTTCGCGATCAGCTTCACCACCCAGAAGATTGCGAAGGAGACGATGAGGAACTGGATGATGGCGTTGACGAACACGCCGACATTCATCGTCACCGCGCCCGCCTTCTGCGCCGCGGCAAGGGTGGGAAACACCTTGCCGCGCAGGGTTACGAACACGTTGGTGAAATCGATCCCCCCCACCAGCAGCCCGATCACCGGGTTGAGGATGTCCTTGACCAGCGATGTCACGATGGTGGTGAAGGCGGCACCGATGACGATACCGACCGCCAGATCGACCACGTTGCCGCGCAGGATGAAGGCGCGGAACTCGTCCACCCATCCCGGTTTTTTCACTTCGATCGCCACGGCAGCCCCCCAGGAACGTTTCGACGCCCGTCTATATCGGCAGGCGCCGCGCCGTGCCAACGGTCATGTTCTCGCGGCCAGGCCAGGCACGCCCTCTGGCCGGCGAAATCCGGCCAAAAAGGCGCGCCACTGCGGGTGGCCGTGCCTCAGCGCACCCGGTTGTCCACCAGATCCGTCACCACCGCGGGGTCGGCGAGCGTGGACGTATCGCCGAGGCTGTCAGTCTCGTTCGCCGCAATCTTGCGCAGGATGCGCCGCATGATCTTGCCCGAGCGTGTCTTCGGCAGCGCCGGCGCCCACTGGATCGCGTCGGGGGCTGCGATCGGGCCGATCTCCTTGCGTACCCAGGCCACCAGCTCCTTGCGCAGCGCCTCGCTCGGCTCCTCGCCGAGCTTGAGTGTCACATAGGCGTAGATGCCCTGGCCCTTGATGTCGTGCGGGAACCCGACCACCGCGGCTTCCGCCACCTTCGGGTGCGCCACCAGGGCACTTTCCACCTCCGCCGTGCCCATGCGGTGGCCGGCGACGTTGATCACGTCATCGACGCGCCCGGTGATCCAGTAATATCCATCGGCATCCCGCCGCGCGCCATCGCCGGTGAAATACAGGTTCTTGAAGGTCGAAAAATACGTCTGCACGAAGCGCTCGTGGTCGCCGAACACGGTGCGCATCTGCCCCGGCCAGGAATCCGCGAGGCAGAGATTGCCCTCGCAGGCGCCGTGCAGCTCATGCCCCTCGCCATCGACGATCATCGGCTTCACCCCCGGCAGCGGCAGCGTCGCCGAGCCGGGCTTGAGGGCGGTCGCACCCGGCAGCGGCGAGATCAGGATGCCGCCGGTCTCGGTCTGCCACCAGGTATCCACGATCGGGCAGCGATGCTCGCCGACCACCCGATAATACCACAGCCAGGCTTCCGGGTTGATCGGCTCGCCCACCGAGCCGAGCAGCCGGATCGACTGGCGCGAGGTCTTGCGCACCGGCGCCTCGCCGTCGCGCATCAGCGCCCGGATCGCGGTCGGCGCGGTGTAGAAAATGTTGACCTTGTGCTTGTCGCAGACCTGCCAGAAGCGCGAGCTGTCGGGATAATTCGGCACGCCCTCGAACATCAGGGTGGTCGCCCCGTTCGCCAGCGGCCCATAGACGATATAGCTGTGCCCGGTGACCCAGCCGACATCCGCCGTGCACCAGAAGATCTCGCCGGGCCGGTAGTCGAACACAATCTCGTGCGTGAAGCTCGTCCACACCATGTAGCCGCCGGTGGTGTGCAGCACGCCCTTCGGCTTGCCGGTGCTGCCGGAGGTGTAGAGGATGAACAGCGGGTCCTCCGCCGCCATCGGCTCGGGCGGGCAATCGGGAGCCGCCGCGGCGGTGATCGTCGCGTAATCGTGGTCGCGGCCGGCCTGCATCGCGACGTTGCCGCCAGTCACCTTCACCACCACGACATTCTTCACGCCGGGGCAGGAGGCCAGCGCCGCGTCGGCATTCGCCTTCAGCGGCACCATCCGCCCGCCGCGCCGGCCCTCATCGGCGGTGATCAGCAGGGTGGAATCGCAGTCGATCAGCCGGTTCGCGAGGCTGTCCGGCGAGAAGCCGCCGAACACCACGGAATGCACCGCGCCGATCCGCGCGCAAGCCAGCATCGCCACCGCTGCCTCCGGCACCATCGGCAGGTAGATCGTGATGCGATCACCTTTCTTGGCGCCCAGCGCCTTCAGCGCGTTGGCGAGGCGGCATACCTGCCCAAGCAGCTCCTTGTAGGTGATGCTGCGCGAGACCGACGGGTCATCGCCCTCCCAGATGATCGCGACCCGATCGGGATGCGCCGCGGCATGGCGGTCGAGGCAGGAGACGGAGGCGTTGAGCACCCCGTCCTCGAACCACTTGATCGAGACATTGCCGGCAAAACTGGTGTTCTTGATCGTCGTCGGCGCCTTCATCCAGGTGATGCGGCGCGACTGTTCGGCCCAGAAACCATCGGGGTCGCGCGCCGCCGCCTCATACATCCCGCGATAACGCTCGGCGGTGACATGGGTGTGGGCGACCACTTCAGGGCGGACCGGAAAAACCTGGCCGGCCGTGGCGTGGGTATCGGCGGGGCGGGTATCGGGCATGTTGGGTTCCCTCTCTCATCTTTTCGGTCCGGAGCCTTGTCGGTCCGGTGTTTCATCGGGTCGGTGTTTCGTAAGACCGGTGTTTCGTCAGGCCGGTGGTTCGTCAGGCTGGGCAAGCCGAGCCGGGAAGGGCACCACCGACCTCAAGCTGCACGCTAGGCGCCGGTGGCGTCCGGTTCAACATGGGCTGCGGGCGATCGTCCGGGGACGGCTCACGGCCACCGTCCCCGGTCCTTTTCGTCGGCGAAAGCCGTTGCGGGAGCCTACGCCTTCGCCCCGATCGGCAGCACGGTCCGCCCGTGGGTCTCGTTGATGACCTCGGCCGCGGCCAGGTAGAAGGCCAGCACGGCGGTGACCAGGCCCATATAGCCACCCAGCGTGTCGAGCCCCGACATGCCGAACATGTCGCCGAAGCCGAGCAGCGCGAAGGTGATCCACAGCGCCAGGAAGATCAGCATCACCGCGCGGTTGAGCGCCAGCGATGCGATCCACATGTAGAAGGTGAACACCCCCCACAGCACCAGCCACCAGCCGACAAAAACGCCGGGCACGCCCTTCGCGAAGAACTCGACGAACAGCCCGAAGGTCCACCAGAACGCGCCATACGAGCAGAACGCGACGAAGCCGAAGGTGTTGCCCTTCGACATTTCCATCAGCCCGGCGAAGAACTGCGCCGTGCCGCCGAACGCAAAGGCGGAGGCGAGCACCAGCGGCACGCCGGCCGGCGGCAGCAACCCAGCATTCACCATACTCAGCAACCAGGTGGTCAGCGCGAAGCCGGTGAGCCCCAGCGGCGCGGGATTGGCGAGGTTCATCTTGCTTTTTCCTCCCTTGATGGCCGGCGGATGGTTTCCGCCCGGACCGTTACGGATAACAGCCAGTATCGGCACGCAGTCTTCCTCGTCGCAGGCGATCCCGGCGAGTGCCGCGACGTCCGCCAATCCAGTCAACGATCCGCCGTCACCCCGGGTTTTCGGCGCCCATCCTCTGATTGCCGGTCGATGGGATATCGATCATTGATGCAGATCAAGCGCCCATATCGCGCGGATTCGATCCAAGGCTATTTTGCGGCCGGTCCGTCCATCTCCGTCCGGGGGCCGTCGGCCCGACACCGCCCGACTAAACTGTAACCGGAACGTGGCCGCCGTGAAAACTCCGGCAAAACCACGGACGAACAACCATGGAAAATACAGGTTGACCCGATTCGGCGGCCTCGCCTTGCTTGCGCAGGAACTTGCGATGGAGGGCGCGATGCGCCGCACTTGGCTGGTCGGCCTGTCGCTGCTGGCGCTGGCCGGCTGCGGGACGAACCGCTTCGACCGGGTGAGCGGTGGCGGTGCCACGGGGGCTGCCACCGGCGCCACGATCGGCCTCGTCGGCGGGCCGATCGGCGTGGGCGTCGGCGCGCTGGTCGGCGCGGGCGTCGGCGCCTTCACCGGCGGCGCCACCACGCCGAAACAGGTCGATCTCGGCAAGCCGATCTGGGACCGGGGAACCTCGCCCTAGCCAGCCGCCCAGCCTCTCGCCAGCTCAGCAGATCGCCGGCCTAGCCTATCGCCAGCCTAGCCCATCGCGAGCCCAGGCAATCCCTGCCCTGGCCGTCGCCTAGACCGACCCCGCGACGTAGGCGCGCAGGCTGTCCACCTCGTGGTCCTGCTGCATCATCCGTGCGCGCACCACATCGCCGATCGAGACGATGCCCACGAGCTCCCCATGGCGCAGCACCGGCAGGTGGCGGAATCGTCCCTCCGTCATCAGTGCCATCGCCTGGCCGACTGTGGTCTCCGGCGTCGCAGTCCGCAGCGCGCGGGTCATCAGTTGGCCCGCTGTCATCTCCAGCGCCCGCGCACCGTTGGACGCAATTGCGTGCACGATGTCGCGTTCGCTGACGATGCCGAGAAGCTGCTGCGCCGCATCGAGCACCACCACCGCGCCAATCCGCCGGCGCGATAATTGTTCCGCGACCTCAGCGATCCTCTCGGTCGGCCGGACCGAGGCGACCTCGTGCCCCTTGTGGCGTAACATGGCGGCGACCGTCATGACCGTCTCCTCCGATGTTGGTCACCGCAGCATGGACCCTCGAAGGCGCGATCGCAAAAACTTGCCGTGCAATGCACAATCGTTGAAAGACAGCGATCACCAGGGCTCGGCACGAAATAGCGTCGGCGGCGAGACAATTTCCTCACTCGCCGCGACCAGCGCCAATTCCTGGATGCCATCCGCCACGGTGCGTTGGAGCACCGCGTGCACCGCGGCGGCGGCTCGTTCCAGTGCCCGCACGCCGTCGCTGCCGGCAAGACGATGGAACAGGAACAACCCGGCCAGCATGTCACCCGCCCCGTTGAAGCCGCGCGGCAGGCGTGGCGTGTGCAGCCGCCAGGCATTCTCACCCTCGCTCAGGATCATCTCGATGGTATCGGCGGGGGTTGCCGTGGCGCCGGCACTCGTCACCAGCACGGTGCGCGGCGTCAGCGCGCGTGCGGCGGCCAGGATCGCCGCCGGCGAATCGGTCGGCATGCCGGTAAGGAACCCGAGCTCGAACGCGTTGGGTGTGGCGATGTCGGCCGCCGGCACCAGCCGGTCGCGCAGCGCCGCGGCGGTCTCTGGGCGCACATAGAGCCTGCCGTCATCGCCCAGCACGGGATCGCAGGCATAGAGGGCGCGGGGATTGCCCGCCCGCACCTGCGCCACCGCCTCCAATACCGCCTCGGCCGTTTTCGCCTCGCCGAGATAGCCGGAAAGCACGCCATCGCAGGCCCCCAGCGCACCATGCGCCGCGAGCCCGCGCAGCACATCAGCGACCTCCGCCGCCGGAAACACCCGCCCGCCGAACGCACCGTGGCCGGGATGGTTGGAAAACTGCAACGTATGCACCGCCAGCACCTCGGCGCCGAGACGTTGCAGCGGCAGCATCACCGCATCGTTGCCGACATGCCCGCTGGCGACGTGCGAGTGGACGGAAAGGATTCTCAAGCGGTGCGGCCGCCATCGACCGGCAGCAGCACGCCGGTGATGAAGGCCGAGGCATCCTCGGCGAGCCACACGCAGGCATTGGCGATGTCGGAGGGCCGGCTCATCCGCCCCAGCGGGATCGAGGCAAGGAATTTCGCCCGGTTCTCCGGCGTGTCCGGCATGCCCATGAATTGTTCGAGCAGCCCGGTCGCCCCCATCACCGGGCAGATCGCATTGACGCGGATATTCTCGGGCGCCAGCTCGACGGCCATGCACTGCGTCATCGTGTTCAGCGCGCCCTTGGTGCCGTTGTACCAGACGAGCCCCGGCCGCGGCCGGATACCGGCGGTGCTGCTGATCTGGATGATCGAGCCGCCGCGCCCCTGCCGGCGGAACACGGGCACCGCTGCCTGCGTCATCCAGTAGATCGACTTCACGTTGACGGCATAGACGCGGTCGAACGTCGCCTCGTCCACGTCCAGCATGCCGCCATTGCGGTGCGTCGTGCCAGCGTTGTTGACGACGATGTCGAGCCCGCCGAGCCGCTCGGCCGCGGCCACCATCGCGCGCACGTCCTCGCCCCGGCTCACATCGCCCACCACCGCGACGCCGCCGGTGGCCTTGGCCACGCGCTCCGCCGCCGCGGCGTTGATATCGGTCACGACGACCCTGGCACCCTCCTCGGCATAGCGCAGCGCGATACCCTGGCCGAAGCCGCCGCCCGCACCCGTCACGACCGCGATCTTGCCTTGTAAACGCACGATGTTTTCCTCCCGTTGATCGGCCCGTGTCGCGCGCCGATGGTCCGCCCAGGCTATGGAGCCGTGTCCGGGTTGCCAAGCACGTGCTCGCCACCCGCCGCCCATCCGGGATCACCGTCACGCGTGAAGCCGGTGATGGCCCGGCGCAGCGGTGCGGAGATGCGCTCGAACGCCGCCTCGCCCATGCCGCCGAGCATCGGTGCCTCCCGCCACGCGGCGTAGTTGCCGAAGGCGAAAGGCAAATCGATGCAGTGGCAGGCCCGCCAGCGTGGCGTCGGCGCGGCGTCGAACCGGTAGGGGAAAACGCGCGCCCCGCTTGCCCCCATGCGCGCCGCGAGCGCCCGGCCAGGTCCCGCAAACAGCGCCTCGGTGCCGAGATCGGCGAGCCAGTCGAGCATGCTGCCATCCGGCCGCGCCGCGCGTGCCGCCGCGAGCGAACCGCCGAGCCGTGCCGCCAGATCCTCCGCCGCGTCGGCCGGCGGGTCCGTCATCGCGGGGTCGGCGGCATAGAAGGCGTGCACCTCCTCGCGCGTGGTGCCGATCATCACATCCATGCCGCGCGCGGCCTCGCCGACCGTCGCCAGGAAATCGTCGCCGGCTGAATCCCCGCCGGCTGTATCCCCGCGGCTGGGCGGGTCGGGCCAGAACGGCGGCATCGTCTGCCCGAAGCGAGCCAGCTCGCGCGCCAGCCTGCCCTGCGCCGCGAGGATCGCCGGCAGGGGGGCGGTCGTGGGGTCGTCGTCGAGCAGCTCGCCAAAGTGCCGGGCGATCGCCGCGCGCGCCGCCGGATCGCGATGTCCGCGCCCGAACGCGCCGCTCATCAGGATCGCCCGCCGGATCAGGGGCCGCACATCCGCGCGCGCCAGCAGATGCGCAATCGAGGTCGCACCGGCGGATTGGCCGGCCAGCGTGATCCGCGCGGGGTCGCCGCCGAACGCCCCGATATGCCGCGCCACGAAGCGCAAGGCTGCCGCCTGGTCGTCGAGCGCCAGGTCGCCGTGCAGAAACCCCAGCGCACCCAGCCGGTAGTTCACGCCGACGACGACGAGATCGCCCTCCGCCGCCAGCCGGCCGCCGTCATACCAGGCGAGCGAGCCGGCGCCGCTGATGAAGGCGCCGCCGTGCAGAAACACCAGCACCGGCCGCGCGCCGCGCACGCCGGGCGTGGCGATCGTCAGCGACAGGCAATCCTCGCCCTGCGGCCGCTCGAACCCGCCCATCGCGGCGGCGAGGCGCGAGGGCAATTGCGGCGCGATGCTGCCGTCGCGCGTCGCGTCGCGCGGGCCGGCGTCCGGGGCCGTGGTCCATGGCGCCGGCGGGGCGGGGGCGGCGAACCGGCCCGCGGTCGCATAGGTCACGCCACGGAACAGGATCGCCCCGCCCTCGCGGCTTCCACGCAACGCGCCCAGTGCCGTCGCGGCGATGATGTCCTGCTCCATCCCCCGACGCTTGCAAAGCGCGGCGCCGCTGGCTAGCCCCTTCGGCGCTGCTCTCCCATCCCCATCAGGACGACCCATGCCCGTGCCGCATCTGCTCTCGCCCGTCACCTTCCGTTCCGTCACCGCCCGCAACCGCATCGCCGTCGCGCCGATGTGCCAGTACTGCGCCACCGACGGGCAGGGCGACGACTGGCATATCCAGCATCTCGGCGCCCGCGCCATGGGCGGCGCCGGCATCGTGTTCACCGAGGCGACGCATGTCGCGGCCGATGCCCGCATCACCCCGGGCTGCCTCGGCCTCTACAACGACGCGCACGAGGCGTTTTTCGCCCGCGCCGTGAAGCTCATCGAGTATGGCGGCGCGGTGCCCGGCGTTCAGCTCGCCCATGCCGGGCGCAAGGGCTCGACACTGCCGCCGTGGGACGGCGCGCGCAGCCTGACGGCGGCGGAGGGCGCATGGCAGACGCACGCGCCGAGCGCCATTTCCTTCGGCGAGGGCTACGCGACGCCCGCCGCCTTCACCGCGGCCGAGATCGCCGGGGTCATCGAGGATTTCGCCGCCAGCGCCGCCCGCGCCCACCGCGCCGGCGTCAAGGTGATCGAGCTGCATGCGGCGCACGGCTATCTCGGCCACGAGTTCCTCTCGCCCATCGCCAACCAGCGCACCGATGCCTGGGGCGGCGACCTGCCGGGGCGCAGCCGCTTCCTGATGGAGATGATCGAGGCGGTGCGGGGCGTCTGGCCGGACGATCTGCCGCTTTTTGTGCGCCTGTCCTGCACCGACTGGATGCCGGGCGGGCTCGGCATCGAGGATTCGGTGGCGCTGGCCCGCCGCCTCAAGGAAACCGGCAAGGTCGATCTGATCGACTGCTCCTCCGGTGGCATTCTGGCCAAGGGGCCGGTGATCCCCTCGCTGCATCCCGGCTACCAGGTGCCGTTCGCCGAGGCGATCCGCCACCAGGGCGGCGTCGCCACCGGTGCCGTCGGCCTCATCACCAGCCCGCAGCATGCCGAGGAGATCCTGGCCAACGGGCGCGCCGACCTGGTGCTGGTGGCCCGCGCGGTGCTGGCCGACCCCGCCTGGCCGCTGCGCGCCGCCCGCGCCCTCGGCGGCAGCATCGCGGGGCCGCGGCAGTATGGCCGCGCCACGCTGACCTGAGGCCGAGCCTCACCACCAGCGCGCGCGATGCTTGCCCCGGCGAGCATCCGCCGCTATAGGCCCGCCGCCCCTCCGGTCGGCATCGGCGGCGGCCATCGAGGAGTTTCCCATGAAGACCGGCATCCACCCCGACTATCACGAGATCAATGTCGTCATGACCGACGGCACCGAGTTCAAGACGCGGTCCTGCTACGGCGCGCCCGGCGATACGCTGCGGCTCGACATCGACCCCAAGTCGCACCCGGCCTGGACCGGGCAGCAGCGCATCCTCGACACCGGCGGCCAGGTCGCCAAGTTCAACAAGCGCTTCGCCGGCCTCGGCGCCCGCAAAACTTCCTGATCCCGTCGTCGCTTTCAACCGGCGCTGCCCTCTTGAACAGGGGTGGCGGGCGATCCATGTCCTGAGTGTCGGCGGCGCCCATCAGGGGCCGCCGGGTCTGGCAGCGCCGGCCCATCCGGGCGGCGCCCTGTAAAACCTTGCTGACTCAGGAGGTCGCATCATGAATACCCTCAACCTATCCCCGCTGTTCCGCACCGCGATCGGTTTCGACCGGCTGGCGCGGCTGATGGACAATGCCGCGGCGGACGTTGCCTATCCGCCCTACAACATCGAAAAGACAGGCGATGATTCCTACGCGATCACGATGGCCGTGGCCGGCTTCGGCCCCGAGGACATCGAGGTCACGGTGAAGGAGAACACGCTGGTGGTCACCGGCCGCGCCGGCCAGGAGACCGCGTCGGGCGAGGTGCTCTATCGCGGCATCGCCGGCCGCGCCTTCGAGCGCCGCTTCGTGCTCGCCGACCACATCGTGGTCGAGGGGGCGGACCTCACCAACGGCCTGCTCCGCCTCGACCTGAAGCGCGTGGTGCCGGAGGCGCTGAAGCCACGCCGCGTCGCCATCAACGCCGGCTCGCGTCCGGCGCTGCAGCAGGCGGCGTAACGCCGGCCGCCATCAGCCGGTCGCCGTTTGGCGCGAATGGGGGAGGGGGCGGCAACGCCCCCTCTTTTCGTTTCAGCCCTTCCGGAAAAACGCGTCGGCCGCCGCACGGTGGCTGCCCTTGCGGGCGATGTCGGCCTCGGCGCGGGCGATCTCCTCGCGCAGTTCCTCGATATAGGCGTGCAGCTCCGCGATCCCCCAGGAATCCAGCGCCGGCCGCTCCAGGCGCGGTCGCTTGCGCGGCAGGTCGTCCTCGTCCTCACGCATGGAAGTCCACCTCCTTCATCCCTTGACCCCATCCTGCCAGGGGGTCATATCCGCGCCAACCAGGCCGGTCCCGTGTCGGGGGCCGCGCGCCTGCCCAAGTCCATGCGCATCCCCGGACGCGCCGCCCCGAGGTGACGACAATGAACCTGCCCCTGATGCCCAAGGCCACCGCCGTGTGGCTGATCGACAAGACCGCGCTGACATTCGAGCAGATCGGCGCCTTCTGCGGCATGCACCCGCTGGAGGTGCAGGCGATCGCCGATGGCGAGGTGGCGCAGGGCATCGTCGGCTACGACCCGGTTGCCAACCTTCAGGTCACCATGGAGGAGATCCGTCGCGGCGAGGCGAACCCGGCCTATCGGCTCAAGCTGCTGCCCTCGGCGCTGCCGGCGCCCAAGCGCCTGCGCGGCACCCGCTACACGCCGGTGGCCAAGCGCAACGACCGGCCGAACGGCATCGCCTATCTGCTGCGTAACTTCCCGCAGCTCGAAATCAACGACGTCGCCAAGCTGATGGGCACGACCAAGGAAACGGTGATCAAGGTGCGCGACCGCACCCACTGGAACGCCGCCAACATCAAGCCGCAGGACCCCGTGATCCTCGGTCTCTGCAGCCAGACCGACCTCAACAACGCGGTCGCCCGTGCCTCCGAGCGCCGCACCAAGCGCGGCGAGGCCGTGCCGGTCCCGCCGCCGCCAGTGCTCGAAGAGGAAGCCGCGTAGGGCCACCGCCGATCCGGGAGCAATCGCCGATCCGGCCGGATCGGGGCCTCGCCGGGTCACGGGCTCGCGGGGCTTGGTTCTAGGCGGTTTGCAGCCGCTCCATCTCCTCCTTCAGCCGCAGTTTCTCGACCTTGAGGCGCACGAGGCGCGTATCATCCGGCCGGGGTCGGTTGCCCTCCTCCGTGATCCGCGTTTCCAGATCCGCATGACGGCTGCGCAGGGATTCGATGCGCGACTTCAGGCTCATGACACCTCCCGTGGCTCTATTGCCGCGAGCGTGCCCTCTTCGGCCCCACCATGGGGCGCGACCACGCCCTCGACGCCACGATGCTAGACCCGCCGGGCGACCGAAAGCGACCAAATTCGTGGTCACGCACGGGCTAGCTTTGCCGTTCCATTCCGTGTCTCAACCGCCTATCACTGTCCCATGCTGCCCGACCGTGATTCCCTGCTGAGCCGGCTGCACGAGTTGCGCAGCGAGCACCGCGACCTCGATACCGTGATCTCCCGCCTGTCCGAAACCGGCCCCACCGACCAGTTGCATCTGCAACGGCTCAAGAAGCGCAAGCTGCTGCTCAAGGACGAGATCGCCTGGCTGGAATCCCGCCTGATCCCGGACTCCATCGCGTGACCGAGGCCGCCACGGCTCCGCTCGTCGGCGTGGTGATGGGCAGCCGCTCCGACTGGGCGACGATGCAGCATGCCGCCGAGACGCTCGCGGCGCTTGGCGTGCCGCACGAGACTCGCGTGGTCTCCGCCCATCGCACGCCGCTGCGCCTGGCCAGCTACGCCACCACGGCGCGCGCGCGGGGCATCAAGGTGATCATCGCGGGGGCCGGCGGGGCGGCGCATCTGCCAGGCATGATCGCGGCCCATACCAGCCTGCCGGTGCTTGGTGTACCGGTTGAGAGTCATGCTCTTAAGGGCATGGATTCATTGCTTTCCATCGTACAGATGCCGGCTGGCGTTCCGGTTGGGACGCTGGCCATCGGCCGGGCCGGCGCGATCAACGCCGCCCTGCTCGCCGCGGCGATTCTGGCCGGCGCGGACGTGGTTCTTGCCGACCGACTCGACGTCTGGCGCCGGCGTCAGACCGAGTCGGTACCCGATTCGCCCATCGAATCGCCCATCGATTCGCCATCCGATTCGCATGCCGAACCACCGCGCTGAGTCCGCCCCGTTCCCGCTGCCGCCCAACGCCACGATCGGCATCATCGGCGGCGGGCAGCTCGGGCGCATGTCGGCGCTGGCCGCCGCCCGGCTTGGCCTGCGCTGCCATATCCTGACGCCGGAGGCCGACAGCCCGGCCGGCCAGGTCGCCGCCGGCACCACCCATGGCGACTACGACGACCCCATCGCCCTGCACCGTTTTGCCGAGAGCGTGGACGTCGTCACCTTCGAGTTCGAGAATGTCAGCGCCGAGGGGCTGGATCTGCTGGCCTCGCTGCGCCCGGTTCGCCCGGCGCCCTCGATCCTGCGTATCTCCCAGGACCGTGCCGCCGAGAAGCAGTTCCTCAACGCGGCCGGCGCCGCGACCGCACCCTGGCGCCCGGTCGCCAGCCTCGCGGAACTGCGGGAAGCCGTGGCCGCGCTCGGCCTGCCGGCGGTGCTGAAAACCACCCGGCTTGGCTATGACGGCAAGGGCCAGGCGCTGCTGCGCTCGCCGGCGGACCTCGCCCCGGCTTTCGACGATCTGCACCCCAAGCCACTGATTCTGGAGGGTTTTGTCGATTTTTCCCACGAGGTCAGCGTGATCGTCGCGCGCGGCGCCGACGGCGGCCTCGCCAGTTTCGACACGGTCGAGAACCGCCATCGCGACCAGATTCTGGACCTCACCCTGGCCCCCGCGCGCATCGCGCCCGACATCGCCGCAGCGGCCCAGGGCACGGCGCGGCGCGTGGCCGAGGCGCTGGACCTGGTGGGGCTGCTGGCGGTCGAGATGTTCATCGCCGCGGATGGCCGGGTCCTGGTCAACGAAATCGCACCGCGCCCGCACAATTCCGGCCATTGGACCATCGATGCCTGCCCGGTGAGCCAGTTCGAGATGCATGTCCGCGCCGTCGCCGGCCTGCCGCTGCCGCCGGCCACCCGCCACGCCGATGCGGCGATGAAGAACCTCGTCGGTCCCGAGGAGGCGGCGCTCTGGCCGGCGATCCTCGCGACACCGGGACTCTGCGCTCATCTCTACGGCAAGCACGAGGCGCGGCCGGGCCGCAAGATGGGCCATGTCACCCGGCTGTTCCCCTGGGGCGCGCTGCCCGGCGACGCGGGCGTGGCGCTGGCCCTCGGCCCAGTACCGATGGTGCGCGGCGCCCTGTGATTCTGCCCCCTACGATTCGGCGCGGCTGAGCGCCTCGGCGGCCCGGCGCAGCGCCGTGAGGTCCGTCCACCGCCGGGCCGGCGCCGTGTTCTCCACCTCCACTTGGCCGCCGGCGGCGACGATCGCGGCCTCGATCATCAGATTGTCGCTCGGGCAATATTCCTCGACCTGCATGCCCTCGCGGTCGCGCATCCCGCCGCCCGCCCAGGCCCGCGTGCGGGTGGCGAAATCGGTCGCCACATTGCTCCAGCCCCAGAGCCGCAAGCCGCGCGCCCGCGCGAAACCCAGCTCGAACACGGTTCCGGCATCCGCGCTCGGCCCGCGAAACGGCGTGAGATTGGCGATCAGCGCCTGGCAGGAGGCGATATGCGCCTCGTTCACCGCGGCGATGCGATAGCCGGCGGCAAGGCCCGGCGCCGGCGCCTCCGCAGGCGGATCGAGCGGAAACACCCCGGTGAGTCCGAATTCCGCCAGCACGCGCTTCAGCACGGCGCCGCGTGCCTCGGGCTGGGCCAGGAACACATCCGGCCCGGCGAGATAAACCCGCATCCTGCCCGCTCCCCGATCATGCGGGGATCAGTGAAGCGGGCGGCGCGGGTTCCGTCCAGTCTCAGCCGACGATATCGAGACCAGAAAAGAAGAAGGTGACCTCGATCGCCGCATTTTCCAGGCTGTCCGAGCCATGCACGGAATTAGCCTCGATGCTCTCCGCGAACTCCTTGCGGATGGTGCCGGGGGCGGCGTTGGCGGGGTTGGTCGCACCCATCACCTCGCGGTTGCGCGCGACCGCGTTCTCGCCCTCCAGCACCTGCACCACCACCGGGCCCGAGACCATGAAGGTCACCAGGTCGCGGAAGAACGGGCGCTCGCGGTGCACGCCATAGAACGCCTCGGCCTGCGCGGTGGTGAGGCGCAGGCGCCGCTGGGCGACGATGCGCAGGCCCGCCGCCTCGAACTTGGCGTTGATCGCGCCCGTCAGGTTGCGGCGCGTCGCGTCGGGTTTGATGATCGAAAGCGTGCGCTCGTGCGCCATGGTGCAGTCCTTCGTCCGGTTTTCGGGTGGGCGGGGGCCTTAGCGCGGCGGCTTTTCCCCGGCAACCCCTTTCGCCGGGCGCCGCAGGGCGGCAAAACCCGCCCATGAGCCTTCTCGTCCTCGAAAACGCCGTGCTGCGCATCGCCGGCCGGCCGCTGCTCGCGGGTGCCGACCTCGTGCTTGGCGCCGGGCAGCGTGTGGGCCTGGTCGGGCGCAACGGCGCGGGCAAATCGACGCTGCTCAAAATCATCGCGGGGGAGCTGCAGCTCGACGGGGGTGAGCTGCGGCTGGCCCGCAACGTGCGCCTCGGCACCGTCCGCCAGGACGCGCCGGACGGCGACGCCTCGCCGCTCGACCACGTGCTCGCCGCCGACACCGAGCGCGCCGCCCTGCTCGCCGAGGCCGATGCCGCACCGCCCGAGCGCCTGGCCGATATCCACGCCCGGCTCGCCGCCATCGGCGCCGACGCGGCACCCGCCCGCGCCGCGACCATCCTCGCCGGGCTCGGCTTCGACACGGCGGCGCAGGCGCGCCCGCTCGCCACCTTCTCCGGCGGCTGGCGCATGCGCGTGGCGCTCGCCGCCGCCCTGTTCGCGCTGCCCGACCTGCTGCTGCTCGACGAGCCGACCAACCATCTCGACCTCGAGGCGACGCTGTGGTTGGAGACCTGGCTGCTCCGCTTTCCCGGCGCGGCGCTCATCGTTTCGCATGACCGCTCGTTGCTCGACCGTACCGTCGGCGCCATTGCGCATCTCGACCACGGCCGCATTTCCGTGACCCCGGGCGGGTTCGAGGAGTTCATCCGCATCCGCACCGAGCGTGCCAGCGCCCGCCGCGCGGAGGCGCTGCGCATCGAGGGGCAGCGCGCGCGCATGCAGGCCTTCGTCGACCGGTTCCGCTACAAGGCGAGCAAGGCGCGCCAGGCGCAGTCCCGCCTCAAGGCGATCGCCAGGCTGCCGATGATCGAGGCGGTGGTCGATGACGCGCCGACGCGCCTGGAGTTCCCCGCGCCGCGGACGCTCGCCCCACCGCTGCTGACGCTCGAGGATGTGTCGATCGGCTATGGCCAGCACACGGTGCTGGCCCGCGTCTCGCTCAGGCTCGACCCCGATGACCGCATCGCGCTCCTCGGGCGCAACGGCAATGGCAAGACCACGCTCGCGCGCGTCATCGCCGGCAGACTTGCTCCCATGGGAGGCCGCCTCTGGCGCTCGCCCGGCATCAGCGTCGGTTATTTCGCCCAGACCCAGGAGGAGGAGCTGGACCCCGCGGCCTCGCCGCTGCTGCACCTGGAGCGCGCGGCGCCCGCGCTTTCGCAGACCGTCCAGCGCGCTCAGCTCGCGCGGTTCGGTCTCGATGCGCAGCGCGTGGACACGCCGGTCGCGAGCCTCTCCGGCGGCGAGAAGGCGCGGCTGCTGCTTGCCCTCGCCACGCGTGAGGCGCCGGAGATCCTGGTGCTCGACGAGCCCACCAACCATCTCGATATCGACGCGCGCGAGGCGCTGGTGCGGGCGCTGGCCGAGTTCCCCGGTGCGGTGGTGCTGATCAGCCACGACCCGCACCTGGTGGAGCTGGTGGCCGACCGGCTCTACCTCGTTGCCGGCGGTACGGTCGCCCCCTATGACGGCGATCTCGAAACCTACCGCGCGCTGCTGGCCGAGGAGGCGCGCCCGGCGCGGGAGACCAGGCAAGCCGCCGCCCGCCCGCCGGCCACCCGTGACGATCAGCGCCGCGAACGCGCCGGCGCGCGCGCCGCCCTG
>JAJXXT010000042.1 GCA_021780935.1 Pseudomonadota bacterium | reverse complement strand
CGGCACCGCGGGCGGCCTCGGCGGCATCGCCCGCGCGCAGCGCCACCATGGCGGCGAGCGTCGCGCGTTCCGCCTCGCCCGGCTCACCGAGAAACTCCGGCACGCGCCCGTCGCGGCGCAGTTGCCGGCGCGCCATCTCCGCGCGCAGCAATTGGCGGAACTCTGCGATCACCACGGCCGCTGCGGGATCCGCCTCCGAAGCCGCGTCCAGGATCACGTCCGCGCGTTCCAGGTTGCCGCCGGCGAGCAGCATCTCCGCCAGCAGCACCCGCGCGCCGAGATCGGCTGGTGCCTTGCGCACCGCCGCCCCCGCGGCCGCGGTTGCCTCATTCAGCCTGCCCGCCCGAAACAGGGTTCCTGCGGTCTCTGCACCATCGGACATCGTACGTCCTCCCACTTGCGTCGCGTCGCGTCATGACCTTCCGACCGATCGCGTTTCGAGTCTATCGCACCGATCCCGGGGCGGCGATATCGGTGACGAGGCGAAAGCTCGCGGACACGTCATCGAGCTGGAAATGCGGCTCCAGGTGGATGGTGGAGGAAAAGACCCCCGGCCGCCCCGGTCGTTCGCGCACCGTCACGCGCCCGGCGCGCAACGGGTAGCGCGCGCGGCTCTCGGCGCCGCCGCCGATATTGGCGTTGATGTGGCGGTTGAGCCAGGTCTGCAATTGCCGCTCGATCTCCTCCGCGGTGCGGAACGCGCCGACCATATCGCGGCCCAGAACCTTGACGTAGTGGGCGAAGCGGGAAACGCAGAGCAGTGAGTTAATCTGCGCCGAAAGCCGCGCGTTGGCATTGGCGGCATCGGCCGCAGCCCCGGCGAAGAGGCGTGGCGTCTGCAGGCTGCGCACCGCGCCGAACACCAGGTCCTCCGACCATGGAAGGCTGGCGAGCGGCATCAGCCCGGCATCGACCAGGGCGCGCTCCTGGTGGTCGGTCAGCATCACTTCGAGCGGCGGGCGTGCCCAGATCACGCCGGGCTCGGTGGAGAAGGGTTCAAGCGGCAGCTCATCCACCAGCCCGCCGCCTCGCTCATCGGTCTCCACGCCGCGTACATCGGCGGGCCAGCCGTATGCGGCGAAGGCGCGGGCGACGGTGGCGGCGAAGGCATAGGCCGAGTTCATCCATACCCGGCTCTCGGCGTCCGGCGCGTCTTCCTCGTAGCGGAACGGTTCGGCGCGCAGCGGCGAGGGATGCCAGGGCGGACGGGCCAGCAGCCGCGGCAGCGTGAGCGCGAGGAAGCGCATGTCCTCGAGCACGAACAGGCCACGCCAGCGCGCATAGTCCGCACCGCGCAGCACCGCGGTCGCGTCGTTGAGCCCGGCGAGGTCGGCAAACCCGTCGAGCGCCAGAAGCTCCGGTGCGGCGCCCAGCACCGTGGGGGCGAACGCGGCGGCCGCCACGCCCGCCAGCAGCTTCAGCGCGCCGATGTCATCGGTCGGTGCGCCGGGAGCGGGGCGATGGCGCACCGCGTGGTCGACCAGCAGCAGCCCATAGGGCTCGCCGCCGGGGGTGCCGAACTCCTCCTCGTAAATCTTGCGGAACAACTGGCTCTGGTCGAACTCGGCGGCGCGTTCGAGGTCGCGCACGAGGTCCGGCCAGGTGGCGTTGAGCATCTTGACCTTGATTCGCCCGCCCGGCTCGATGCCGCCGATCAGCCATGCGAGGCCGCGCCACGTACCCTCAAGCCGGCGCAGGCGCGAATGATGCAGAATCGCATCGAGTTGCGAGGCAATCAGCGCATCGATCGCGACGATGTCACGGTCGATCGCCAGCCGCAGACGCTCCGGGTCGGCGGCCAGGCGCGCCGCGGCCTCGACCCCGAACCAGCCCCGCAGCCACGTCGCGGGGTCGGCCGCGGCGATAAAGCCAGCCAGCTGATCCGCCGCTTCCCCGCGCGTCCTGCCGACAAAACGCCCGTCGAGCAGGATATCGCGCGTCGGGCGCGGCGGGGCCTCGGTCTCGGCCCCCGCCGCCGTCAAGCGTCAGGCCTTCTGCGGTATGCGCGCGACCATGCGCATGCTCGACGTCAGCTCCTCCATCTGCAGCCACGGCCGCAGATAGGCCACCGCGTTGTACGAGCCAGGCTTGCCGGGAATCTCCTTCACCTCCACCCGCGCCTCGCGCAACGGGTACTTCGCCTTGGTCTCCTGTCCCGCGCTTTCGTTGGCGTTGACGTAGTTGTTGATCCAGCGGTTCAGCCAGATCTCACAATCATTCGCCTCCATGAACGACCCGATCTTGTCGCGCGCCATCACCTTGAGGAAGTGTGCGAAGCGGCTGGTCGCCATGATGTAGGGCAGGCGTGCCGAGATCGCCGCGTTGGCCGTCGCCTCCGGCCGGTCATATTTTTTCGCCTTCTGTACGGTCTGGGCGCCGAAGAACACCGCGTAATCGGTGTTCTTGTAGTGGCAGAGCGGCAGGAAGCCCTGATTCGACAGCTCAAACTCGCGCCGGTCCGTTATGCCGATCTCGGTCGGGCACTTGGTGTCAAGATCGCCGTCGTCCGACGTGAACAGATGGTTGGGCAGCCCCTCCACCTTGCCGCCGCCCTCGGCGCCGCGGATCGCGACACAGAAGCCGCTCTGCGCGAAGGAGTCGGTGAGGCGCGCGCCCATCGTATAGGCCGCATTCATCCAGCAATAATCATGGTGCTGCATCGGCAGCGCCGCACCCGCGGCATCGAAGGGCGCTTCCTCGTACTGAAACTCCTCGATCGGCTTGGTCGCCGAGCCATAGGGCAGACGGGCGATCACACGCGGCATCACGAGGGAGACGAAACGACTATCCTCGCTGTCGCGGAAGCTGCGCCACTTGGTGTATTCGGCACTCTCGAAGATCTTCGCCAGATCCCGCGGCTTGGAAAGCTCCGTCCAGTCCGAAAAGCCAAACATCTGCGCGCCCGCTGCCGAAACGAACGGCGCGAAGCTCGCCGCCGCAACGTTGGAGATCAGGCGCAGCGTGTCGATATCGTCCGGATGGTTGTTCCACTCGTAATCGCCGATCAGCGCGCCGTAGGGTTCGCCGCCAGGGGTGCCGAATTCGTTCTCGTAGATCTTCTTGAACAACTGGCTCTGGTCGAACTCCACGGCCTTGGTGAGGTCGCGATTGAGCTCGCGCTTGGTCACATTGAGCACCCGCAGCTTGAGCGAGGTGCCGGTCTCCGAATTCATCACCAAATAGTTCAGACCGCGCCACGAACCCTCGAGCTTGGTGAACTTCGGGTCGTGCATGATGGCGTTGAGCTGCGAGGACAGCTTGCGGTCGATCGCCGCGATCGCGGCGTTGAAGGTGCGCGTGAGGTTCTTGTCGAAGGTGACGGTGCCGGTGAGCGCCTGCTCGACCAGCGTCTTGACCAGCTCCTGCGCGCGGTCGGGCTCGGTCTGCTTGGTCGCCGCGACCACCTGGTCAAGGAGGTTGAGGCCCGTCTCTTCGGTCGTTGCGGCGGCAGCGTCGGCCGCGGTCTTGGCTCCGGACATCGGCTCAGCCCTCCTGCTTGTCGAGGCCGAGCTGACCCGACAGCGACTTCAGTTCCTGTTCGCTCTTGAGCACCTGCTCCAGCAGGTTCTCGAGTTCCTCCGAGCGATCGACCTTGCTCATCAGGTCGCGCAGCTTGTTGCGCGTTTCGATCAGCGCCTGCAGCGCCGGCACCTGGGCGGCGACCCGCGCGGGCTCGAAATCCTCCAGCTTGTTGAACTTGAGATCGACGGCCATCTGCGAGCCGTCGCCGGCCAGCGTGTTGTCGACCTTGAGTTTCAGGCCGGGTGCCATGCGCGCCATGACGTCATCGAAATTGTCACGGTCGATCTGCACAAACTTGCGCTCGCCGAGCGGGCGCAATGGCTGCGTCGGGTCGCCGGAAAAATCGCCCATGACGCCGACGATGAAGGGCAGTTCCCGCTGGACCTGTGCGCCTTCGGTCTCGACGTCATAAGTAATATGCACGCGCGGCTTGCGCACGCGGTTGAGCTTGTCGTGAACGGACCCACTCATCACCAACCTCCCTGTCATACTCCGCCGGGCGCGCCTGCCGCCCCCGGCTCACCGGCATCGGATGGTCGTTGCGCTCAAGCCTTCATGCGCACACAACCGATCGGCCGCCCGGCCAGCCCAGCTCCTGCCTGGTGGCGCGGGCAGCCGTATCGAAAGACAAGTTAGGCACCGGGCGGGCCGCTGGTCAACGAAGGTTTTGTGGCGACCCTCAGCCGCCGTCCTCGGCGGAGGGGCGGATGCCGAGCTGGCTGAGGATGGAACCTCGCACCGTGCTGTCGCTCACGATCTCGGCGAGCAGTTCCGGCCAGGTCATACGACCGCGCCGAACCGCCTCCTCGAGCGTGTAGGCCAGTGGCGATTGCGGCTCGGTGCGGCGGAAATAGTCGGCGATGCGCGTCAAGTCCCGCAGCATGTCCTCGCGGGAGACCGACGCTTTCGCCGGCGCTGCGGCCCCGGCCGCGCCTCCGCTCTCGGTGCCCGCCGGTGCTTCCTCCGTCTCGCCCGTCGCCTCATCCGTCGGCGCATAGCGTTCGGCCGCCTGCTCGATCTGGCGCAGCATATCGCGTACGCGGCTCGTCGGTGGTCCGTCGGCGCCCGCTTTGGCGTCGAGAATCTCCGCCATCGTCGTCCATTCCCGCAGCGCCGCGCGGGCGAGCGAGCGCATTGCGGCGAAGCGTGCCCCGCCCGCCGCACGCGCCGCCGCCTCCATGTCCGCGAACGGCATCACCCCGGCGGCAAGGCGCTGGCGGACCCGTTCAGGATCGCCGATGCCCTCGAGTTCAGCGGATTGCTCGTACTGCCAGAATGCCACGTTCGCGCCGTCCGGCCGGGTGAACAGCACCAGCTTGCGCAGCGGCTGGATCAGCGTGCCATCGCCGCCTTCGCCGTTGAGGCCGGTGATCGGCGCCACACGCGTAACAATTCCGTCCTCGTCCGGCATCGGGAAAAGGTTCTGGTCCCAGAACGCCTCCGCCAGCCCCGCCACCACACGCGCGCCCGTCGCGAGTCCCGCCAGCCCGTCACTGCGCACCAGCGCCTCGGTCAGCCAGGCGGCGAGTTCCAGGTCCTTCGCCTTCTCACCGAGCGCCGCCAACACCAGTTCGCGCACGGTGCGCCACTGCGGCGGCGGCGGCGTATCGATCTCGGGATTTTCGTCGGCCGCACGCTCCGCTGCACGCGCCTCGGCGCGCGCGTCGCGCAGCCGGTAATAAACCGATTGCGGTGAAAAATCCTCCCGCAGGTCCGCCCCCGCCGGCGCGTCGCCGGCGATCGGCTGCAGCAGGGCCGCGACGTCGATGCCTTCTGGCGCGTCGGCCATCCTCGTCTCTCCCTCGATCCGTTTCCTGTTCCATAGTGCGGGCAACCGGCACCGCCAGCAATCCCGCCCCCGCCCGCCGCTAGCCCGACGAATAAACCTCTGTCACGTGTTTGGCTCTGGACTCCCCGCTGATGGCCCGCCTAACTTGCCGCCCGAACGGCGACGCAAGGCTGCGGCAGGGAGACGAAATGGCGGCAATTGACCTCAAGTCCTTGGTGGGCCGACTCGACGATCATTGCCGTCGTGCACTGGAGGCGGCGGCCGGACTGACATTGTCACGGTCGCATTATAACGTCGAGCTCGAGCATTGGCTGGTCAAGCTCGCCGACGGTACCGACACCGACATTGCTGCGATTCTGCGTCATTACGAGGCCGATCACGGTCGGCTGATGGCCGACCTCAACCGCGCGCTCGACCGGCTCAAGACCGGCAACGCCCGCGCACCCTCGCTGTCGCCGGAAATCGTCGAGGCCGCGAAACAGGCATGGCTCTTCGCCTCGGTCGAGCACGGGCTGTCGCGGGTGCGCTCGGGCCATCTGCTGTGGGCGATGCTGGCGGACGAGACGCTGTCTCGCCACGTGCGCGATATCTCGGGACAGTTTGCGCGCATCCAGTCGGACGCGCTCAAGCGCGACCTGCTCACCATCACCCGCGACAGCGTCGAGGCGGCGAGCGTCACCACCTCCGTCGACGGCGCGCCTGCGGGCGGTGAGGGCGAGCCCGGCGCGCCACGGCCCGCGGGGTCGGCCGCGCTCGATCAGTTCACCATCGATCTTACGGCGAAGGCGCGCGCCGGCAAGATCGACCCGATCCTCGGGCGTGACACCGAGATCCGCCAGGTCGTCGATATCCTCACGCGCCGGCGGCAGAACAATCCGATCCTCACCGGCGAGGCGGGGGTGGGCAAGACCGCGGTGGTCGAGGGGTTCGCTGTGCGCATCGCCCAGGGCGATGTGCCGCCGGCACTGAAGGACGTCATCATCCGCACGCTCGACCTCGGCCTGCTGCAGGCCGGCGCCGGCGTGAAGGGCGAGTTCGAGAACCGGCTGAAATCGGTGATCGAGGAAACCAAGGCGAGCCCGAAGCCGGTCATTCTCTTTATCGACGAGGCGCATCAGCTCATCGGCGCCGGCGGCACCGCGGGGCAGGGCGACGCTGCAAATCTGCTCAAGCCTGCGCTCGCGCGCGGCGAACTGCGGACGATCGCCGCCACCACCTGGGCCGAATATAAGAAGTATTTCGAAAAGGACGCGGCGCTGACCCGGCGCTTCCAGGTGGTCAAGGTCGAGGAGCCTTCGGAGCCGATCGCGATCGCGATGGTGCGCGGCATCGTCGCCACGCTCGAAAGCCATCACGGCGTGCGCATCCTCGACGACGCGGTGGAATCGGCGGTGAAATTGTCGGCACGCTACATTCCCTCGCGCCAGTTGCCGGACAAGGCGGTCTCGCTCATCGACACGGCCTGCGCGCGCGTCGGCATGAGCCAGGCGGCGATGCCGGCAGCGCTCGAGGACCGGATGCGCCGGCTCGACCTGATCGACACGGAGGTGGCGATCCTCGATCGCGAAATGGCCGCCGGAGCGCCGCACGAGGCCCGCCGGGCCGAACTGGTCGAGGAGCGTGCCAAGGTCGATGCCGAGCGCCAGGCGCTGGAGGAGCGTTGGGCCGCGGAGAAGGCGCTGGCGACCGAGATCGGTGAGGTGCGTACCGCGATCGAAGACCCTGAGTCCAAGGAGGACAAGGACGCGTTGCGCCAGAAGCTCGCGGAGGCGTCGCGCAAGCTGCGCGAGATGCAGGGCGAGACACCGCTGATCTACCCGGTGGTGGACGGCCAGGCCGTCGCCGAGATCGTGGAGAGCTGGACCGGCATCCCGGCCGGGCGCATGCAGTCCGACGAGATCCGCACCGTCCTCAACCTGCGGGAAGCGCTGCAGAAGCGCATCGTCGGCCAGGACCATGCGCTGGAGGCGGTGGCACAGGCGATCCGCACCAGCCGCGCGAAGCTCACCGACCCGCGCAAGCCGATCGGCGTCTTCCTCATGGTCGGCACCTCCGGCACCGGCAAGACGGAAACGGCGCTGGCGCTCGCCGACCTGCTCTATGGCGGTGAACAAAACATGACGGTCATCAACATGACCGAGTTCAAGGAGGAGCATAAGGTCAGCCTGCTTATGGGTTCGCCGCCTGGCTATGTAGGCTACGGCGAGGGCGGCATCCTGACCGAGGCGGTGCGTCGGCGCCCCTATTCCGTGGTGCTGCTCGACGAGATGGAGAAGGCGCATCCTGGCGTGCAGGATGTGTTTTTCCAGGTCTTCGACAAGGGCAACATGAAGGACGGGGAGGGACGGGACATCGATTTCAAGAACACCGTCCTGATCATGACCTCCAACGCTGGCACCGACCTCATCGCCAAGCTCTTCGCCGACCCCGACACGGCACCCGATGCCGCAGGGCTTGCCGACGCGCTGCGGCCGGAACTGATGAAATACTTCAAGCCCGCCTTTCTCGGCCGCGTGACGCTGGTGCCGTATTTCCCGCTCTCCGACGAGGTGATCCGCAAGATCGTCGTGCTGCAGCTCAACCGCATCAAACGGCGCGTCCAGGAGGCGTATCGCGCAAGCTTCGAGTATGATCCATCGCTGGTCGAGACCATTGCGGCCCGCTGCACGGAAAGCTCCTCGGGTGCGCGCAACATCGAGAACATTCTCTCGCGTACCGTCCTGCCGGAGCTTTCGGCCGAGGTGCTCGCCCGCCTGGCGGAGGGCGGAAACGTGAGCCGTCTCATCGTCGGTGTGGAGCCATCCGGTTCTTTCGTCTATACCGTCAGCTAAGGGAGACTTGATCGGAGCCGAGGTGACCAGCGGATAAGCGTTCCGGCTCTGGGCAGCCTGGAGCGTGACTCACTCGACAACAACCGGTCAGGCCCGTGGCCATGACCATCACAACCGGGCCCGGTCCGGGCACGAAGAGGAGATGAGCGAATGCCGATCTACATGAACTATAACAAGCTGGCGATCAAAGGTGACGTTACCGAGACGGGTCATGAAAACTGGGTCCGTCTAGACTCCTTCCAGTGGGGGGTCGGCCGTGGCATCGGCATGGTGACCGGCTCCACCAAGAACCGCGAGGCGAGCGCGCCGTCGGTGAGCGAGATCACCGTGTCGAAAACGCAGTGCAACGGTTCCGTGAAGCTGCTGCAGGAAGCCCTGCAAGGCACCGGCAAAGACGTCGTGATCGATTTCACCAGGACCGAGGAGGGCGGCAAGCTCACGAACTTCATGACGTTCACGCTGACCAACACCATGATCAGCGGCTTCTCGACCTCCTCCGGCGGTGACCGTCCGACCGAGTCTTTGTCGCTCAACTTCACCAAGGTCGAGGTCAAGATGATTCCGACCGATTCCGAGGGCAAGGCAGGTTCGGCGGAGTCGTTCACCTACGACCTCACCAAGGTCAAGATCAGCTAAATATCGTTTCAGAATCGTACGAACGACGCGATACGACCGGATCGGGTGGAACCACCCGGTCCGGTTTTCTTTTTGGCTACAGGTTCGGCCTCATGACACGTCGGGGGCCACCGACGCCTCGACGGTGATCGCAGTGACGTTGTCGGTCGCGCGCCGCTGCAACGCGGCCTCCACCAGCGCGGTGGCCGGGTCGGCGCCGGTGCCGAGCAGGGCGGCGATGTCCTCCTGCGGCAGCGTCTTGGTCAGCCCGTCGCTGCACAGCAGAAACCGGTCGCCCGGCAGCGCGCGGTCGCTCACCTTGTCGAGCTCCGGCGTTGTATCCTCGGCACCGATGGCGCGGGTGATGACGTTGGCGCGCGGGTGACCCTCCGCCTCCTCCGGCCGCAGCATGCCGCTGTCCACCAGTTCCTGCACCAGGCTGTGGTCGCGCGTGAGCTGATGCAGCAAGCCGCCACGCAACAGATAGATACGGCTGTCGCCGGCCCACAGACAGGCGAAATGATCGCCGCGCGCCAGCAGCACGACGAGGGTCGAGGCGATTGTCGTGTGCGCGCCGCGCCGCGCCGCCTCGGCACGCAGAGCGGCATGGGTCTCGGCGATTTCGAGGCGCACCTGCGCCAGCAGCTCTGCGGCCGAGAGCCCGGCCGGAATGGCGGCCAGCGCCTCGACCAGCATCGCCGAGGCAACCTCGCCCGCCTCGTGTCCGCCGGCGCCGTCGGCGACGGCCCATAGCCCGATATCGGGCCGTTCGATGAAGGCGTCCTCGTTGTGGCTGCGCACCGCGCCCTGGTGGGTGACGCCAGCGGAACGAAAACAGAGGCTGGTCATGGCGCCGTCTCCGGTTGCGGGGCCAGAAGCATGCCGGCGAGGATGTCGGGTGGCGGCAGACGATCGAGCGAGAGGCTCGTCGGGGGCACGCGCGGCGCGCCCTCTGTCCGCCAGCACGCAGCCTCCAGGAAACGTGTTTCGCCGCCAGGGGAGGGGGCGACGGCGAGACGTGCCGCCAGGTCCTCGGGTGCCATGTCGCTGGCCAGTGCCGCGAGGCCAGCCGCCTCCGCCGCCGCGCGCCAGTCGGCATCCGCGGCCGGAGCCGCGCCGTCCTCGGCGACCCAGGCCAACGTGAGCGGGAACAGCCGGCCAACGCGGTCCGTACTCGGCATCCACACCCCGAGCACGCAAGCCGGGCCGCATTGCCCGCCGGGCAGCGCGAAATGCCAGATCGGCGCTTCCATCCAGCAATCCCGCCATGCCTCCCCGAGTTCCGCGCGCACGGCCGGCAGCGTGGCGTCGAGCCAGGCGTTCCAGGGCACGGTGAAGCTGCGCGGTAGGCCGAGCGCCAGGTGGTCGCCGCGGCTCGGCAGCTTGCCGCAGAACCCGGCCTGCCCGCCACCGCCCGACATGCCTCAGGGCACCGCTGGGCAGCGGAACTCGTGCAGCACACCCGGTGCGAACGGGTTGAGCACGCTGTCGGCGCGGATATCGAACGAGGCGCTGCGCTGCCCGCTCTGGAAGCTCAGCGTGTAGCGATCAGCCGAGCCGCTGCCCGCGATGTTGCCCTGGTCGAACAGCCGGAACAGTGCCCAAGGCCCACGCTCGTCGATCACGCCGGTGGTGCCCGGCGAAGGCGGGCTGAACACCAGCCGGACGCGATCCATGCCGTTGGGGCCGGGCCAGGTGATCGGCGTCGATTGCACCGGGCCGTGGGTGTTGGTGACCGTCACGCCACCGAAATCGATGCTGACCTGTGTCGCCCCTGAATCCAGGCTGACCGGCGTGATATCGAAACGGACGGCGGGCATGTTGCCGCCGGCGGCAAAGAACATGTCGCGGATCTTTGCCGCACGCTGAAACTCGGCCACATCACCCGCGGAGATCGGCGGAGGCACACCGTTGGCCGCCTGCGCCTTCCAGATCGTGCCCGAGGTATCGACGAACGGGCGAAGCTGGGTGTTGAAGAAATTATCGAGCAGCCCGTTGGGCGCGAACAGCCGAGCGAAGTCGGCAAGCGGGATCTCGCTGCTGGCGCCGGCAAAGAACGGGTAGCGCCCGTTGACGGCGCGCTGGCACAGCGTGCCCGGCCCGCCGCTGCCGTTGAACGCCGCAGCGACCTGCGCCCGCGCGCCACCGCCCCGCAGCACCGCAGCGCTGGTCGCCATCGCCGGCAACCACCGCGAGACCGGGGCGGGTGCCTGGCTCGCCGCCGCGATCAGCAACTGGCCGGGATCGCCGCCGGAGGCGACCTGGGGCGCCGGCGCTCCACCCGGCGGTGTCGCCGCGATCTGGCTCAGTTGTTGTTGCAGATCGTTGATGAGCTTGATGTCGGTGTCGATCGGCGCGCCGGGCCCCCTGCCGACGAAATCGATCAGCGCCTTGAAGTGATCGTCCACCGCCTGCCCGGGTGGCGGCGGCGGCGGTCCGCCCTGCTTGCCCAGAAGCCTCTGCAACTGCGAGGAGGTAGCGGTCAGCTTCGCCGTTGCCGTCGCGATCGGCCCCTTGCCGGCGGGGCTGCCGGCCGCAGGCTTCGGCGGCACCGACAGCGCAAGCTGATGCGTCACCGAAACCAGCAGGCTGCGCATCGGCGATTGCGGCGAACCGAGCACATAAAGCTCGCGCACCGCCTCCCCGAGATTGGTCAGCGGCGCCAGATTAAGGTCGGCCAGCATCCCGTCCCACGCCTTGACGTAATCGGCCGTGTAGAGCGCGATGACGTCGTGTTGCAGGTTCACGACCTCGGGGCTCGTCGGGTTGATCTGCGCGTTGGTGCCGAGCACCCAGCTCTCGCTCGCCACCTGCTTCACCGCGATTGGCAGCGAGGGCAGCACGACGCCATAGAATCCCTTGCGGGTGTAAAGCCCAGGGATGCCATCGGTCAGCGGCTTGCCGGAAGCCCGCGAGAACAGCGGCGCGCCGGACGCACCGAGCGCCTCGCCCGGAGTCCATGGGGGAATATTCGCCGCCAGCGGCTTGATGCGGGAATAGACTCGCTGGGCGAGGCTCACGCGGCTGAACGTGCTGCGCGCGTCGGCGATCAGCCTGCCATCGAGCGGGATCGCCGGCAGCGGTGCTGCCAGCAGCGCCTGGAGATGTTTCATCAGGTCGGCCCGCAGCGCCGCGTCGCCCACGCCGGGATAGGCGTTCTGCCAGTCGAGACGCATCCACTCGCGCACCAGCCCGCGATCGAGCGGTCCGAGGTCACCCAGCATCAGGTAGACACGCGTGGCCTCATAGGCGAACTCGGGCTTGTCGAGATTGGCGCGGATCTGGCTCTCCAGCCGCCAGATCAGCCGCGGCAGCATCACCCGCTCCAGCGCCTGGCGATACACGACGCGCGAGGCGGTGCCGATCTTGGCGCTCTGCGACAGGCCGAGGCCGGAGCCGCCGACAGGGTGGTCATACCCGTCGGGCAGCGCGCGCGCCTGGTCCAGCAGCGGCGCCACGGTGGCGAGATTGCCGTCATTCACGGGATCGAGCGGCAGCTTGGCCGCCGCCGCGCGATAGGCGCCGAGGGCCGCCTGCGCGCGTGCGATGCTGGCGCTGCTCGACTGGCTCTGCATCCACAGCAACGCCACGCCACCGAGGGTTAGCAGCGCAATGGCGGCAAAGGCGCCGCTGCGCAGCAGCACCCGCCGCCGCGCCGCACCGGGCCGGGTCGAGACCAGCATCGCCTCGCCGAACACCACCTCGCGCAGCAGGCGCCCCAAGAAATAGCTGCGGCCCTGCTCCGGGCGCAGGCTCGCGGCGCGGCGCTGGTCGACGCCGAACGCCCGCGACAGCGCCCCGGTCAGGCGGTCGATCGGTGTTCCCTCCTGCGTGCCGGAGGTGAGATAGACGCCGCGCAGGAACGGCGCCGGGTCGAGCTTGGAGCCGCCGAACGCCTCGGCGAGAAAGCTGCTGATCGGCGCCTCCAGCGAGGCGACCTGGGCCGGGAAGCCGGCGATCAGCGCGCGCCGGTCAGGGCTGCGCTCGGCCTGCAGCCGGTCGAACATGCGCTCGCCCAGACGGCCCACCAGCGCCTGGAAATCGGCGCCAAAGCCGGGCACCGGTCCGGCCGCGTCGGCACCGAGCGGGAAGGTGACGCCCCAGACCTGGGCGCGCCGGTCACGATCGAGGTCGTCGAAATACTCGGTGAACCCGGCGAGCAGGTCCGCCTTGGTGAACAGCGCATAGACCGGCAGGCGCACGCTGAGGCGCTCGGTCAGTTCCTTGATGCGGCGGCGGATGGCGCGGGCATGGGCGCTGCGCTCGGCGGCGGGCGCGGTCGCGATGTCGGCAATCGAGATCGCCACCAGCACGCCGTTCAGCGGCTGGCGCGCGCGGGTGCGCCGCAGCAGGTCGAGAAATCCCTCCCACCCCGCGCGATCCACCGTGGCATCCGAATCCTGCGTGGTATAGCGCCCGGCGGTGTCGATCAGCACGGCGTTCTCGGTGAACCACCAGTCGCACAGTCGCGTGCCGCCGATGCCGGCCACCGCGCCCTGGCCCATCTCGGCGGCGAGCGGGAATTGCAGCCCGGCGTTCAGCAGCGCCGTGGTCTTGCCCGCGCCGGGCGGGCCGATGATCACGTACCAGGGCTGTTCGTAGAGATAGCCGCGCGTGCCGCGGGCCCGCCGCAGCAGCCCCAGCGCCGTAGTGAGCTTCTCGCGCAGGGCCGCAATCTCCTCGGCGGAGGCGTCGGGGCCTTCCTGCGCGCTCGCGGTCGCACCGGCGACGATCGCCGCGTCGGCGCGTCGCCGCCGCCGCGAGATCCAGAAATTCACCGCGAACCAGATTAGCGCGATGCCGGCAATGATCGCCGCGCGCACCGTCCAGCCCGCCAGCGCCGCTAGCAGCGGGCCGAACACCCATACCAGCGCCGCCAGAATCGCGGCACCCACACCGGTCAGGAACCAGCGGGAGAGCAGCCAGCCCAGGATTTTCTTCATCGTTGCGTCCTCAGCCCTGCCTGCTCATCCGTGCCGCTGCAGCACGACTTCGATACGCCGGTTCTGCTCCCGCCCCGCGGCGGTGGCGTTGCTGGCGATCGGGTCGGCATCGGCGCGGCCCACCGCGCGGATGCGCGCCGGTTCGCCGAAGGTGCGCAGAATAATGGCGCGCGCCGCCTCCGCGCGCTTGGTCGACAGCACGAAATTGGAGGGGAACTGCACGGTGTGGATCGGTTCGTTGTCGGTGTAGCCGAGCACCGTGACCTGCCCGGCCTCGGGCTTCAGGGCGCTGCCGATCCGTTCCAGGGTCGGGATCACCTGCTGCTGCACGGTGGCGCTGCCGGAGGCGAACATGCCGGTGTTGCGGATGCGCACGATCGGCGTCTGTTCGGTACCGAGCACGGTCACCAGCCCCTCCTTGATCTCGGGTGCGAGGAATCCGCGCAGCTTTTCCAGGATGCCGGGCTGTGCCGGCGGCGGCGGTGGCGGTGGCGGCACCACCGGGGCGGCGCGCACCAGCCGCGGCATGGTTGCCGGCGGTGCGTGCAGCATGGCCTCGAACAGCGCGTCGGAGCGCGCGTTGAGACTGCGCGAGAAGCCGAGGAACACGAGGGCGACCACCAGCACGCCGCCGACCGCCGCCACCCAGACCGGCAGGTGCGCCCGCGCCGGCCGGTACGGCGCCGGCACGCCCTGCCAGTGCGGCGAAAGCCCGGCATCCGCGGCGCCGCGCTGGCGGGTGATGATGGTGTAGAGATCCTCGCGAATCCGCTCCAACTCACCCGGGCCGCGCGGCGAAAGCCGGTACTGGCCCTGGAAGCCGAGTGCCAGGCACATATACATCAGCTCGAGTACCGGCAGGAAACTGCCGGGGTTCTGCCGCACCTGCGCGAGGACGGCGAAAAACCGCTCGCCGCTACGCACCTCCTGGTGGAACGTCGAGACCAGCGAGCGCGTGTCCCACCCGCTCTGGCTGCCCCAGGGCGTGTTCAGCACCGCGTCATCGAGGCTGGCGCAGATCGCGTAATGTGCCGGGCGCAGCAGCTCCATCGGCAATTGTGCCTCGCGCGAGGCGGCCTCGAACTGCCGTATCTCGTGCACCGCGCGCTCGCGCAGCTCCGCGGGGTTGGGCTGGCTCAGCGTGTTGCGCAGCCGTGCCAGCAATTGCAGCAGCGGTGCCGCGCCAGCCAGCAGCGGGGAGGTGCCGAAACGGATCTGCTCCGCCCCCTCCGAGAGCATCGGCGCCGGCGCTCCGAACCCGCCGCTTCCGGAGCCCCCATCCGAGCCGCCGAAATCGCTGGGTCCTGGGCCGAAGCCACTACCGCCGCCAAAGCCACCGCCACCAGCGCCGCCGCCCCCGAAACCACCCGCCCCAAAGCCACCGGCGGCGCCACCTGGCGCACCGCCCTGGCCGCCGGAGGGCGGTGCCTGCGGCGGCCTGCGCCCGCCCGGTGCGGGGCGAATCACCGTTCGCTCGCTGTCGTCCGGCTCGCCGAATGGGTTGTCGCTCATCGCTGCCTCGCCTTCAGCCCGTCTCGCCGTTCAACGTCTCACGTCCCGCCACGCCAGTTCAGCCACGCCAGTTCAGCCACGCCAGTTCAGCCACGCCCGTTCAGCCGCGTATCGCCCACAGCTCCATGCGCAACCCCGGATACTCGCCCGACACATGAATCGCGAAGCCGCCAGAGCTTTGCATTTGTTGCCAATGCGGCGCGTTGCGGTCGAGTTCGAAATACGTCGCCCCGGCATAGAACGGCAATTGCCGCGGCGCCACCGGCAGCGCCCGCACTGGGATGCCGGTGATCTGGCTCATCACGTATTCGCGGATGTGCTCGACGCCGGCAATCTTCACCTGGCTCGGGAATTGCTGGCGCAGCGCCTCCGTCGGCACGTCCGCCTGCACTGTCAGCACGAACACCGAACCGCGCAGGATCGACCGATCGACGATCTGGCCGACATGCAGCCCGTGCCGACGCTCCTGCAGCGGCACCGGGATCGCGTTCTGCTCGATCACCGCGGAAAGCGACCGCCGCAGATCCGCCACCACCGGCGCAAAGCTGCGCTGCAGATCGTCGTGACGATAGGCGGGGTAGGTGCCGGGCCGGCGGGTCTGGGTGTCGGTGAAGGTCGCGAACTCGCCGGCCATCGCCAGCAGCGTGCGGTAGAGATCCTCGGGGTGGACGTTGCCGCCCTCAGCCCAGTGCGCGAGCACCGGCTGCCAGCGGTTGATCGCCTGCAACAGCAGAAAATCCTGCACCTCCGCCGCCCCGCGCGAACCCGGCGCGACGAGCCGTGCGGCCATCGCCTCGCCACGCTGGTGCAGCATGCCGGAAAGCTCGGCGATCAGCCCCAGCAGCGGCGCAGCCGAGCCACAGGACAGGGCCGGCGGAACCCAGCGGTCGTCGAGCGTCACGCGCTTGTCCGCCGCCACCTCCACCACGCGCGCGATGCCGATGCCGAGATAGCCGGCCCGTTCCTCGGTCTCCAGCATATAGCGCAGCCGCAGTCGTCCGACCTGGATCGGCGCCGGCGTCGGCGAGCCGGAATGCGTGTCGAACGCCTCGAACTCGCGCAGCGCCAGCCGACCCTCGACACCCTCGCCCGCCACCTCCACCGCACCGGGCTGACGCACCGGCAGGCCGAGATAGACGATGGCGTTGCGCACCGTCTCGCCCAGTTCGAGCGGCGGCGGATGGTCGGTCTCGCCGGGAATCGCGAACGGCGTTCCGTCCTCGAACACGCCGGCGGCATGGGCGAGCGCGAAACGGCCCGTGGCCAGCAGATCACGGTCGATCGCGAACTCGGTGATCCCCCAGGGATGCGGGCGCAGCGCGCCGGTGCGTCCGCGCACCATCGCCTCCAGGGCCCGGTCCTGCTGCTGGAAATGCTGCGCGCGAAGGAACATACCCTCCTGCCAGACCACACGGTTGGTCCAGGTCATCGCGCCTTCCCGATCGTTGTCACCCGGGTCTAACCTTTCGCCAGCGTGGCGACGAGCCCGTTCGTGACAAGTTTGAGTTTCACCGTGCCGGTGGTCGGCACCGGTGCGGTCAGCCGCCAGGTCGCGTGGTCGATGTCGCGGAACAGCACGGCGATGCCGAGCGCGTTGACCCCGGGCTTGAGCGGGTGGGCAACGGTGACGGTCTGGCCCGGGGCGACCAGCACCTCCTCCGAGCCGAGATCATCGGCGCCGAGTGTCGCCTGCTCGCGGTTGATCAGCGCGAAGACATCGGCGCGCATGAACGATCCCGTCGAGGTGAGCTGGATGATCCGCACCGCCACCGGCGCCGCCTTGCCGGAGGGATCGGGGTTCTGGTTGGTGCCCCCGGTGATGGTGAGGTCGAGGGTCGGCGGTGGCGGCGGCGGCGAGGCACAGCCCGCGAGCACGGCCAGTGCGCCCACGGACAGCGACCGAACGAGGTGGCGTCGTTGCATCAGTTTCTTTTCCTTTCGTCGGCATCGCGCAGCGCGTCTTCGTAGGCGCGCGCGAAGGCCTTGCCGAACACGCTGTCGAAATCATCGGCAAGGCCCTGGGTCACGGAGGCGTGCAGCTTCTCATAAAGCTCGAAGGCGCGGGCGCGCTTCTGCGCCGGCAGCAGCCCGCCGGCACGCTCCGCCTCGGCGCGCAGCGGCGCGGGGTCGAGGCGCGCCACGAGGGATCGCACCGCGGCCTGCATCGCGGCGACCGAGGCCAGTTCGTGCAGGCGCATGTCGCGCAGTGCGTCCGCCACCGCGGCGGCCGGCGTCATGTCCACGCGCCGCCCGCTGCCCAGCAGCGCGCTCAGCGCGTCGTCGTCGTCGGCCGAGAATTTCAGCGGGTTGTTGCCGCGGGCGCGGATCATCGTCTGCTCGATGCGGAACTCGCCCTTCACCGCGGCGCGTGCCATCAGCGCCTGGCGCAACCCCGAGACCATCTCGCGGAACGCGGCACCGAGGGCGGTCATCGTCGCGCCAGCGTCGGCGATCGCCGCTTCCTCCATGCCGGCGCCGCGCAGGAAGGCGGCGAGCATGTCAGTCGCCCCGCCGACCGGCGCGCCTTGGGGGCTGACACTGGACTGATTTTGGCCAGCCGGGGGAACCACGGCGGGCGGCTGCGGCGCGGCGACGGCCGCCATTGGCGGTACGCCAGCCTGGGCCATGCCAGTCTGGACCATGCCAGTCTGGACCATGCCAGCCGAGGGCACGCCAGCCTGGGGCACGCCGGCGGGGAACGCTGGCGGTGGCGGCGCCGGCTCGTCAAACGGCGAGGCGTCGGCGAACGGGTTTACTGCCGGTGCGACGGGGGGCGTCATCACGGCGGGGATGGTCGAGGGCGGTGGAACGGGCTGGCTCGCCACCACCGCATCCGCCGGTGGGGGCGTCATGGTGGGTGGCGGCACGGCCGGCGGCGCGCCTGGCGGTGCACTCGGCTTCGGTGCGAAGTCGAGGTCCCAATCGTCGAGGTCGGGCAGCGGCGGTGCGGGCGCGGGGGCGGGCGCACGGAAAGCGTGCTCAAAGCCCGGGATATGGTCGGGTTCGGTCGCCGGACGGAACGGCGGCGGCGGTGCCGGCGGCGCGTCGAACGCGTTGCCGAGGCTGATCGGGTTGCCACCCAGCGCATCGTGCGACGACGGGCCCGGCGCGAAGGAGCCGGCTTGCCCACCGCCGAGCAGGGAGTCGTTGCCGAACGGGTCCGCCGCGCGCGGTGGCGCCAGCGGATCGTCGCCGAACGGGTCCTTGCCGAAGGCGGAGCCGCCGAGCGCGCTGGCGGCATAGGGCGGCGACTCGGGCGGCGGCGCCGGTGGTGCCGCGGGCGCGCCCCAACTGGCTGCCTGCGCCTCCTGTTCGATGCGTATCTCGAACTCATAGGCGCCGAGGCGAAGCCGGTCGCCGTCCCGCAGGTCGCGCACGCCACCACGGCCGATCGGCTCGGCGTCACGGTTATGAAATGTTCCGTTGGTGGAGATATCCGCGACCTGCCAGGCGCCGCTGCGAAACGCGATCACGCAATGGCGCTTGGACAGCACCCGCTCGGGGTCGGCGAGCGGCCATTCATTCTCCGAGCCGCGACCGAGCCCATACTCGCCACCGGTTACCCGCCGTCGCTCTGGCGATACGGTCTGCGGGCAGCGCAGAATCGAGAGAACGAGCGTCACGACCCGGACCTCCGCCGCCCATCGGTCGGGGAGCGTCGAAGCTGGTCGAAACCACGCCCACGCGCGGATCGGGTCGGCCGCCTGGCCGCCAGCCGGCACGCACACCTCAAGGCGTTCCTCAGCATCGTCGCGTCGCCACTCATTCCGCCGTCCGGCATCGCGCTCCTCCGTGCGGGAGCATACCGACACCATTGCTCAGCCGCAAAGCCAATACCGCGCGCCGCGCGCGGTCAGCCGACTTCGCCACTGGCGATCCGCAGGGTGCCATCCGGCGCCCACAGCAACAACGCGCCATCGGCATCGAGATCCTGGAACGCGCCCTCACGCACCAGGCTCCCCACGGTGACCCGCAGCGCAGTGCCGGGTGCCGGCCCACGCCGCAGCCAGGCCTCGCGCACAGGAGCGAACCCGTTGCACTCCCAGAGCGTGAGCCATGAGCCTAATTTCGCGACGAGTTGGTCGAGTGCGGCCTCCACCGCCGGCACGCTGGCGCCGAGCGAGGCAAGGCTCGCCACGGGATAAGGCATATCGGGCGGCGCGTGGCGCAGGTTGACGCCGACGCCGAGCACCAGCCACGGCGTGCCCGACGAGGCGTCGGCTTCGAGCAGGATACCGGCGACCTTCGCCCCCTCCACCAGCACGTCGTTCGGCCATTTCAGCCGCGCGCGGTCGCCACCCGACAGGTGCTCATCGACGAGATCGGCGACGGCGAGTGCCGCCGCGAACCCCACCACGCCCTGGCGCGCCGGTGGGAGATCGTATCGCAGAACGAACGAGACGTGCAGGTTGCCGCGCGGGCTCACCCAGTGTCGCCCGAGCCGCCCGCGCCCGGCGGTCTGCTGGCGGGCAAACACCGTGGTGCCATGTGGCGCTCCGGCGGCGGCGAGCGCCTTGGCGGTGTCGCTCGTCGAGGGCAGCGCATCGTGCGCGATGATCTTGAAGGTTGGCGTCATGCGGGTGGGGAAGTGGCCGGCGGCGAAAGTGGCTGGGGGAACAGTCTGCTTCGAACGGGTCTCTGGGTGTTCCGGGGCAAATAACAGGGAATTTCGCGCATTTGGCCCCTGAAAGAGCCGTCTGAATCCCAGTTTGGTCTGTGATTTCAGCTGGTTGGCTCCATATTCCCTGTTGCACGGAACAGGGAAGTTTTGTGTGGCTAACAGGGAATATTCACCCCCTGAACAGGGAATATTCGGCGCGAGATCGTCGCTGCGCAATCTATCGTACCGCATCCAGGAGGGCAAAGGTGAGCAGTAGGAAGCATGCGCGGCTGCAGAAGCTTGTGGCTGCGTCGAAGCTCAGCTTCGAGGACCTGGTGAAGCCGGCGACCGCGTTGAGCGATTACGAACCGGCTGCACGCCTCCTCACTCCCGACGCACCCGCCTGGCTGGCGGAGATGCTGCTCGCTTGGTCGCCCTCGGTGTGGATGCAGGCGCGTATGCACGAGCTTCAGCTGCCGCGCGCGCAGATGCGCGAACGCCTCCGGCGGATCGAGCACGCCGTCAACGTGATCAAAGGGGCGCTTGGGGAGACGTCCGTTCGCGTGTTTCTCGATACGGCTGGTGAGGGGACGATACCGTACGCTGGCAACCTGGATGCCTACCTGAGGGACCTGGGCGCGCGCGCCGCGCGAGCATTGCGGGGACCGGAGCTTGTGACTCCGGCGGGCAAGACGAAGGCGGGGAAGGGGCCGGCGATGCCCCCAGGCGCCATTCACGCCGCAAGTCTGTGTGCACTGATCATCGCCGAGGCCTGGAAGTACGTCCACAAGGCCTACCCCGGCCCCCGGAACGAGAAGGCGGCCGAGGCTGCTGAGGCTTACTGGAAGGCCTGCGGCAACACGCGCAACTCGTGGGGCGCCAATCCGCTCAGCGCTTGGCGGCGTCGTTTCGAGGAGGCGATGTCGCCGTCGTTCGAGCCGCACCGCGGGGAGGTCGTCCACACTCTTCGGGCGTCTGAAGGGTTTGCGCGCATGCGGGCGATGGCCTCCGATCCCGGGGTGGACTCAAATCGCCCGCCTGACGGGGCAGTTTAGGTCCAGCTGACGCGGCGCGGTCTCTGAGCCACATCCGCCTGCACCTCGATGATGGGTGCAGGAGCAGGGTATGGGCAAGTTGACGAAACAGGATACGGCAGGGGTGGCGGGGCGTCGTTCTGGGCGCCTAGCGATTGAGTATGTCCCCCCGCATGCGCTGACGCCGGCGCCGGATAACCCACGTGTGCATGCGCCCCAGCAGGTCCACGCGATTGCGCGGAGCATCGAGACGTTCGGGTTCACGGCGCCGCTGTTGGTGGACCGCAACGGGCAGGTCATTGCCGGGCATGGGCGGCTGGAAGCGGCGAAGCTTCTGGGGCTCGCGGAGGTGCCGGTCATCCGCCAGGAGCATCTGACACCCGCCCAGGTCAAAGCCTACCGGCTCGCGGACAACCGGCTGGCGGTGTAGCGCGACAATCAGGATGAGAAGCGCGACGATCAGGATGAGAGAGATGGTCGCGACGGCGGAACGTTAGTCGTGGTTGGTTGACGCTGGCAAGGGCGGTTCTTGGGGTTGGTTGTC
>JAJXXT010000130.1 GCA_021780935.1 Pseudomonadota bacterium | reverse complement strand
GTTCTTCAACAAGCTCAAGAACAGCAGGCGTGTCGCAACTCGTTACGATCACACTGCCACCAGCTTCCTCGGCTTCGCTCAACTCGCAGCCATCAGGCTCTGGATACGCTTTGTCCACGCCGCCTAACCTCGTCGCCGTCATTTTGCCTGTCAGAGGCCAATGCCGCCATCGTAGTAATCGCTGGCAATCTCCTCGCGCTGGCGTTCGCGCGGGATCATGGAGGCCTGCGATTACGTCGCCTTGTTCGTCATCGTTCCACCTTCTCTGGAGTTGGAGCCTCCGAGAAGCCTGGGCGGTTCAGGAGCGCCATCGGGCCGATACCGACACACCCGGCGATGACGACGCAGCGGCGGATAGCGTGGCGCGGCCCGACCAATCGGCATCGATGGACGTCGATCGCGATTCGTCTCACATCCCGCGTGCGGCTTTCCACGCCTGATATTCCGGCTCCGCCGCCGGCGAGAGCGGATAGTAGCGTCGCAGATCGCCGCCGGCAGCCAGGCGCTCGCGGGAGAACTCCTCCCATTCATGGTGCTGGCTGGCCTTCGCAAGCAGTGCCTCGGCTAGAGCGGCAGGGACGCAGACCGCGCCATCATCGTCGGCAACAATGATATCGCCCGGCATCACCAGCACGCCGCCACAGGCGACCGGCCCGTTCACGGCAAAGGGCATGATGCCGGTCTGGGTGTGGAAGTTGGGCGTGACGCCGCGCAGCCAGTAGCCGAGATCAAGGTCCTTGAGGTTGGGCCAGTCCCTCAGACAGCCGTCGATCACGACACCGATGCCGCCGCGGCCGCGGAAATAGGTCAGCATCATCTCGCCGAACACACCGCTCGCCATATCGGCACGGGCGTCGACGACGACGATGTCGCCGGGCTGCGTGTGATAGAGCACGTGGCGGTGGAGCTGTCGTTCGGGGTCGGCATACTCATCGGCGCCGTAAAGATCCTCGCGCAACGGCATAAACTGCAGGGTCAGAGCAGGGCCGGCGATCGCCCGGCCCGGGGTGCGGGCCGCAGGGCCCCGCAGATGCGCGTTGCGGACGCCGAGCCGGCTCAGCTCGGCGGAGGCGGTGGCGCTGCCGATGGCCGCCAGGCCGTCTGCCAGATGTTTCGCAGGCCTCACGATATCCGATGTGTGGGTCATTCGCCGCTCTCCCGCTGCTGCGTACGCAAGTTCTTATTTGAAGACTTGCAGTTCTTGTTTGACGAGGATACGAATGGCTCTAAGCCAGCGTCAAGCGGGCGGGGAAACCTCCACGGGATCGTCTGATGGAAGTCGTCCATCGAGTACCTGTCATCGACCGCATGATGGAAATGCTGGGGTGTCTGCAGCGTGCCGGGGCACCGCAGGGAATCCGTGAACTGGCGGCCAACACCCGCGCTTCCCGCAGCACGGTCTATCGTATTCTCAACACGCTCGTTGCCCACGACATCGCTGCCCGCCGCAGCGGCGGACTCTATACGTTGGGCCCGAGGCTGCTGGCCCTTGCGGCGGCGGTGCCGAGCGCCAGCCCCTGGCAGGCGCTAAGCCCCGCCGAGCAGGCGATGCTCAATGGCCTGGCCGCTGAAACCGGGGAAACCGTCAAACTGTCGGTGCGCGACAACGACGAGGCGCTGTGTGTCGCGACGGCGCAGGGCACGTCGCCGATGGCGCTGGCGGCCTCGATCGGCGAGTATTTTCCGCTCCATGCCGGCGCCGCGAGCAAGGTGCTGCTGGCGTTCATGCCCGAGGACGAGCGCCAACGGGTGCTGGCCAAACCGTTACGTTTCTGCACCGAGAAGACCGTGACGGACCCCACCGCCCTTCGGGCGGAGCTTGGGCGGGTGCGCCGGTTCGGGTGGGCTGAGGATCGAGGTGAATACAGCACCAGCGTGCGCGCGGTGGCCGCCCCCGTGCGCGACGCCTCCGGCCATGTTCTGGGCGCCATGAGCATCGCCCATCTCGCCGATCGCAGCCAGGCGGAGATGGCGTTCTTTCGTGCCGCGGTACGCCGGGTGGCGGCCGATATGCGGCGTGTTGTTGCCTGAGGAAAATTGCATGCGCATCACCGATCTCAAATGTGCCGTCATCGGTCGCAGCCCGGTCGTGCGGATCGCCACCGACGAAGGCTTGTCCGGCTACGCGCAGGTGGAGACCTTCAAGCCGTATCTGAAACCCCACATCCTGGGCCTGCGCGAGGCGGTGATCGGGCAGGACCCGACACTGGTGGAGAACGTGGTCCGCCGCATTCGCCATCGCGGTGCCTTCAAGCCCTGGGGATCGGCGGTGAGCGTGATCGAGACCGCGCTCTGGGATCTGGCCGGCAAGGCGGCGGGCCTGCCGGTCCACAAGCTGCTCGGCGGCAAGGTGCGCGACCAGGTCCGCACCTATAACGGTTCGCTGCGCGCGCCGCTGCCCGGTGTCACGCCCCAGCATTATGCCGAGGATTGCCGGCGGATGATGGCGCTGCCGCACGGCTTCACGCTGGTCAAGCAGGCGGTGGCGTTTCATTCGCCGATGAAGCGCGAGCCGGGATTTTATCTCGGCACACCACAGCAGAACCCGTTTCACGGCTGGCCGGACAGCGGGCCGATGACCGAACGCGGTATGAACCACGTCCTCGACTGCGTGGCGGCGATGCGGGAGGTTCTGGGCGACAAGGTGGCGCTGGCGCTCGATTGCGGCCCCGGCTGGACCCTGCCCGACGCTATCCGCTTCGCGCGGGCGGTTGAGCCGCACAACATCGCCTGGCTCGAAGACATGCTGACCGGCGACTATATTCCCTATGTCAACGCCGATGTTTACCGCGAACTCACGCGCTCGACGACGACCCCCATCCACACCGGCGAACAGATCTATCTGCGACAGAATTTCAAGGAACTGATTGAACGCAAGGCGGTGCGGATCGTCGGCCCCGATCCGTGCGACGTCGGCGGCATCGCGGAGCTGAAATGGATCGCCGAGTTCGCGGCCCTGCACGGTGTGCTGATCGCGCCGCACGGCACCGGCAACGGGCTGCTGGGGCTCGCCGCTCTGGTTCAGGTTTGTGCCACACTACCGGACAATTTCATTGCGTTTGAGTTTCCATCGGGCAATCCGGAGTGGTGGTACGACATCGTCGATGGCCTGCCCGACCCGATCGTGAAGGGCGGGCTGATCGAGGTCTGGGATCGTCCGGGGATGGGTGTGGAGATCGTGCCCGAGCGCGCCCGGCGATATCTCGCCGAGGAGGATGCCGGGTTTTTCGACTGACCGGCGCGATGAGACTGCCGCGAATGTAACGCCCTCTTGTCAGACAATCATTCCGCCACGGAACCGTTATGAAAATCACCAACATTTCCACCGCCGTCATCGCAGGAAATTTCCCCTGGGTGCTGGTGCGCGTGCAGACCGATGCCGGCGTGAGCGGGCTGGGCGAGGCCTATTGGGGCGCCGGGGTGGCCGAGCTGGTGCATCAAGCCAAGAAGGTGCTGCTTGGCGAGGACCCGCGCAACATCGTGCGGCTGGTGGATATCATGCTCCGCTGCCTTTCGGGCGAAGGCTCGCAGGCGGGAGCCACCGTGACCGCCATCAGCGGCATCGAGATCGCGCTTTGGGACCTGCTGGGGCGCTCGCTCGGCGTGCCGATTTCAACCTTGTTCGGCGGGCGGTTTCGCGACCGGATCCGCATCTACGCGGATTGCCACGCCGGTGCGACGCCCGCCCCCGCGGACTACGCGGCCAAAGCGCGCGAGGTGGTGGCGGAGGGGTTCACGGCGATCAAATTCGATCTCGATACGCCGAACCCGCACACGCTCGACGTCACGGATGATCCGCATCCGCGCCGACGCTGGTTCGAGCCGTTCAACCGCGTCATCGGCTCGCGTGAGCTGGCCTGGATGGTTGATGTCGTGGCCGCGGTGCGCGGTGCGGTCGGCCCCGAGATCATGGTGGCGATGGACGCGCACTGGAAGTTCAACGTCAACGACGCCATTCGCCTGGCCCAGGCGCTGGAGCCGTTCGACCTGCTTTGGCTTGAGGACCCGGTGCCGCCCGAGAACATCGAGGCGCAGCGGCACGTCACGCATTCGACACGGACGCCGATCTGCACCGGCGAGAATCTCTACCGCAAGCACGGCTACCGCGAGCTGATCGAAAAGCAGGCAGCGCGGATCATCGCGCCCGACATTCCCAAGATGGGCGGCTTGCTGGAGGCCAAGAAGGTCGCGGATCACGCCGACCTCTATTACATCCCGATTGCGCCGCATAACGTGGCGAGCCCGATCGGTACGGCCGCCGGCGCGCATGTCTGTGCCGCGATGAATAATTTCCTGGTCATGGAGTACCACGCGCACGACGTGCCGTGGTGGAACGACCTGGTTCGCGGCGGCAAGGTGCTGCGTGACGGCTACATCACGCTCGACGACCGGCCTGGCCATGGGCTGGAACTCGACGAAGATGTCGCTCGCGCGCATCTGCTGCCGGGTTCCAGCTATTTTGGCGAAAACCCCTAGGTTTTGCCGGCGGATTTGACGAACGGTATCGATCCCTCGGGGCGGGAGCGGGCCGCGTCTTCGGCGAACTGCTCGATCGGATGCCGCTTATAGGGATAGCGGGCGCAAGCCTCCTCGTTCAGTTCGAGGCCCAGGCCCGGCGTGTTGGGGATACGGATCTCGCTGTTGGTGAAGGCCAGCGACTCCTGAACGATTTCGCGCCGCCACGGGACGTCGACGGCAATCGTTTCGAGTATGCAGAAATTCGGAATGGTGGCCGCGACCTGCATCGTCATCGCATTCATCACCGGTCCCGTTGGATTGTGCGGGGCGATCGGGAGGAAGCGTGCATGCGCCATGGCAGCGATTTTCTGCGCCTCGAGCATTCCCCCGACATGCCCGACATCCGGCTGCAGAATGTCTGCCGCGCGCTTATAGATCAGTTCCATGAAACGTTCCGGCTCGAAATAGCGCTCGCCGGTCGCAATGGGAATCGGACTGTTGGCGCGAACATCCGCCAGTGCGTCGATGCTTTCCGGCGGCACCGGTTCCTCAAACCATCGCGGATCGAACTTCGCCAGTTCACGTGCCATGGCGATTGCGGTTGGAACGTTCAGGCGGCCATGCACCTCGACCATCAGATCCACGCCGGGTCCCACCGCACCACGCACCGCCTCGACTATTTCGATCGCCCGATGCCGCGCGGCACGGTCCATTTCAAGATAGGCCGCGCCGAACGGGTCCCATTTGAGCGCCTTGAAGCCCATGGCCACGGCTTCGCTGGCCTTGCGCGCAAAATCGGCCGCGGTCACCGCGCCGGAGAACCAGCCATTCCCATAGCATGTCACGACATCGCGGTGCTTGCCGCCGAGCAACTCATAGACCGGCACGCCCAGCGCCTTGCCCTTGATGTCGAGCAGCGCGGCCTCGATGCCGCTCAGAGCGCTGCGCAGAATGACGCCGGTGCGCCAGTAGGAGTTCCGATGCATGGTCTGGATAAGATAGTCGGTCTGAAAAGGATCTTTTCCGATCAGAAATTCGCCAAGCTCCTCGATCGCCGCGATGACCGCCCTCTCGTTCCACTCCACGGTCGCCTCACCGAGACCCTCGTAGCCGCTATCGGTCTGCAGCTTGACGAAGATGAAGTTCGTCCGGTGAGCATCGACCAGGAAAGTCCTGTAGCCAGTGATCTTCATTGTTTTCACCCCAAAAAAACGCTGTGACCGCGGCCCTTGTAATATCGAGCATATTGGCAAGAGGCGGCGGATGCCGTAGGCTCGACAGCAATCAACAGAGTCACCGTCTCCTCCATGACTGATGACAAAATCACACGGGAGTCCAAGAGATGCTGAACACGAAATATTCACGTCGACAAGCCCTCAAGGGCGCAGGGCTGGGGTCAGCCGGGCTGGCGTTGGGAAGTCTTCCGCTCTCACGCAGTTTTGCGGCCACGACCTTCGGGCCGCCATCCGGCCCGGCGCCCGACGCGGCGTCGATCAGGGGCGATCTTGTTGCCTGGGACTGGTCGGATGCGCCGTACGTGCCCGGCGAGGTGGCGCAGGCCGCCTTCTGGAAGAAATATCTTCCCGCCCGTTACCCCAATCTCCACCTTTCGTCTTCGATGTTCGGCTATACGGATTTGCTTCCGAAGCTCACCGTGGCCTGGCGTGCCGGCGGGCCGCCCGATCTCACGCGCTGCGCCATTCAGTGGTCGCCGCAGCTGGTGGGTTCGGGACAATGCGCGCCGATCACCGAAAATGAACTGGGGATGCCGTTCAGCCAGTTCCTGCCGGGCGCGCTCCTGAGTGACCGTGTTCACGGCGCTTCAGAGGGTACGATCTACGGCATTCCGTCGAACAACGAAGTGATGTTTTTTCTTTACAACAAGGCGCTGTTCAGGAAGGCGGGGCTGGATCCCGAGAAGCCGCCGGCAACCTGGGCGGAGATGGTGTCGTTCTCGAAGATCATTCACGACAAGACCGGTGCCTATGGCTACGGCATGTGCGCGCAGCAGACCAACGGCAACACGTCCTACCGTTTCATGCCGATGGCGTGGTCTTATGGCGGGCAGATCTTCGACGAGTTAAGTGACCACCCGACCTGGCGGAAGATCGGGATCGGCGATGATGGCGTTGTTCAGGCCCTGGAACTGTATCGCCAGATGTACCGCGTCGACAAAAGCGTTCAGCCCTCGGCGCTCAGCGATAATGAGTCGGGCGTGGAGACGCTGTTCCTCGATGGAAAAATGGCGATGTGCATCGACCATCCGTCGTTTCCGCAGCAGGTGAAGCAGGTCAAGCCGGACTTGGAGATGGGCGGCGCGATGATCCCCATGGGCTCCGTTCGCCGCGCCGTGGTTCTGGGTGGTTCGAATTTCCACATCCGCAAGTCCACAAAGAACAAGGAAGCGGCGGTCGCTGTTATCCGCTCCTACCTGGCGTCGTACTGGAATGTGCGGCTGGCCTTTGGTGGCGGGTCGGAAGCTTCCACGGCGTCCGCGCGCGCCTCGGCCTATTCGAAATTTGCGGCGAAGGAACTGCCGTTCAACGACATCGTGTTCCAGATGCTGCCCTACGGCGTCAATGTTCCGCTCGTTCCGCAGGGCGCGCAGATCTGGAACACGGTCATTCCGACCATGATCCAGCAGGTGCTCACCGGGGCGGCGACACCGAAGGTGGCGGCGAAGAATGCCGCGGACCAGGTTCGCCGCATCATGGCCTGATCATCGGGGGATGCGGCACCTGCGATGGAGCCGCATCCCGTCTGAACCCGCGCGAGGTGCCCTTGTCTGCTGCAACAGCGGCCGCCGATCCCACGGGATCAGCCATCCCCAGTCGTGTCGTGCTGCGAGAGCGTCTCGCCGGCATTCCCTATGTGCTGCCGGCGGTCGCGGTCATTCTGGCCGTCATGAGCTATCCGTTCGTCTACTGTATCTACCTGAGTTTCCGCGCCACGCCGTCGTATACGACGCAGACGCATTTCGCCGGGCTGAGCAATTACGGCATCGTGCTGAACGACCCGGTTTTCGTGCACTCTATCGGCGTGACGGTGATCTGGACGATCGGCAGCACCGTTTTTGACGTGCTGCTGGGAATGGCGGCGGCGATTCTGGTGAACAACCTCGGATGGTTCCGCGGGCCGATCCGCGCGGCGCTGATGATGCCGTATATCGTCGGCTACGTCATCGCGAGCTACGCCTGGCTGTGGCTCTACCAGGGCGAATACGGTCTGATCAACCAGTTGCTGCTTTCCTGGCACGTGCTCAGCGCGCCGGTATCGGTGCTCAGCTCGCTGAGCATGGCGCTGCCCGCGGTGATCCTGGTGAATATCTGGAAGACGTTTCCCTTCGCCATGATCATGCTGCTGGCGGCACTGCAGGCGGTGCCGGAACACACCACGATGGCGGCAAGGCTGGATGGTGCGGCAGGAACCCGCATCTTTCTCGAAATAAAGCTTCCCTATCTGCGCCGGACCATCATCATCACGACGGTGGTGCTCACGCTGCAGAACTTCAATACCTTCACGATCCCCTACATCATGACCAGCGGCGGACCGCTGAACCATACGGAGATCGTTTCCAACTACATCTACAACACCGCCTTCACAAACCTGAATTTCGGTGGCGCCGCCGCGGCCTCCGTGCTGGTAATGCTGCTCCTGATGGTTTTTGTCGTGCTCTATGTCGGGGTGATCGGCCGCGGCCGGCTCGGGACCCCGTGACATGAGATTGCGCCACTTCTTCCGCCGGCTGCCGGCCAATGTCCTGCTGCTGATCTTCCTGGCCTTTGCCCTGGTGCCGTTCCTGTGGATGCTGACCGCGTCGCTGGAGCCGGAACGCTCCCTCTATCGCGAGCAGCTCAGCTTGCTGCCGGACCCGCTGTCGCTCGCCAACTACGCCGCGCTGTTTCATGCAGACCCCGTGGCCGGCACCAATTTCCCACGGTACTTCGTCAACAGTATGATCGTGGTCTGCTGCACGGTCGTGCTGTCGCTTCTCGTTTCGGTGCCGGCTGCCTATGGGTTTTCGCGCTACCGGTTTGTCGGGAAAAATGCAGTTCTCTATGGAATTTTGCTGCAAAGCATTTTTCCATTGGTCAACTTTCTCGTGCCGCTCTATATCCTGATGCAGGACATCGGCTGGCTCGACACCTATGCGGCACTGGTCGCCGCGTATCTGACCTTCAGCCTGCCGCTGAACATCTGGATCCTCAAGAGCTTCTTCGACGGTATCCCGACGGACATGGAAATGTCGGCGCGGCTGGACGGCGCGCGGCCGTGGCGTGCCTTTATCGAGATCGCCATCCCCCCTGCCCTGCCGGGAATCGTCGCCACCGCGATTTTCACGTTCATTCTTTCGTGGGATGAGTATCTTTACGCCCTGACAATGATCTCGTCGGCCGATATGCGGACGCTGCCCCTCGGCATTTTTTCGTATTTCTCGGAAGGCGTGCCGAACTGGAGTGGCTTGACCGCAACGGCCATCGCCATGAGCATACCCGTCACCGTCGTGTTCCTCGTTCTGCAGAGATACTTCATCGCTGCGCTGACGAAGGGCGCCCTGAAATACTGAGCGATTACCTGCCGGCGAGGAGACCTGGAACGTGGCAGAAATAACCCTCCAGCAGCTTCAGAAGACCTATGCCTCCCGCAAGGGAGAGGTGAGGGCGCTGCGGCCGCTCGATCTTACGATCGCGGACCGGGAGTTCATTACAATTCTCGGGCCAAGCGGCTGCGGCAAGACAACGCTGCTGAGCCTGATCGTGGGTGCCATCCCGCCCTCCGGCGGACGAATCCTGGTGGACGGAAGGGAGATCACCTATGCCGACCCGCGGGAGCGGGACATGGCGATGGTGTTTCAGAATTACGCGCTTTATCCCTCGAAGACCGTTCGCGGAAACCTCGAGTTTCCGTTGCGCATGCACCACGTTCCGGCATCGGACCGCATGACGCAGGTGAATCAGATGGCGGAGCTGCTGGGTCTGTCATCCCTGCTCGACAGTTATCCGCGCCAGCTTTCCGGCGGGCAGCAGCAGCGTGTGGCTCTCGGCCGGGCGCTGATCCGCAAGCCGAAGCTGTTTCTGATGGACGAACCGTTGTCCAACCTCGATGCCAAGCTACGATTGCAGATGCGCACCGAAATTCGGCGCCTGCATCGCGAAGTGCCGATCACGACGATGTATGTGACGCACGACCAGAGCGAGGCAATGGCGCTGTCTGACCGTGTGGTGGTGATGAACCAGGGCAGCGTCTCGCAGATGGACACGCCGGAGGGCATTTACGACCGGCCTGCCAATCTGTTTGTGGCAGGGTTTGTCGGCTCGCCGGTGATGAACCTGCTGCCGGTGACACTGGCGCCCGCCGGGAACAGCGTGCAATGCCGGCTGAATGATGGTCTTGGGATCGCGGATGTGCGTCCGCTTCGCCCCGTGGCCGGCGGGCGTGCGATGCTGGGCATTCGCCCGCGGCACATCGACTGGGAGCCGCTGGGTGACGATGCGCCGGGCACGATGGTGCCCTGCGTCGTCCAGGAGACGGACGACACGGGCGACGACGTGCTGATCTACGCCGCCGTCGGAGGTCAACAGATCAAGATTCTTGAGCGGCGCGGCCGATCCGTTCGCGCAGGCGACAGGATCGGCATGCGGTTCGTCCCCGAGCGCGTCCACCTGTTTGTCGATGGCGAACGTCTCGAACTTCAAGCCGCGCCGGGCACGGGCGCAGACGGAGGGATCGATCGATCATGAAGATAACAGGCATTCACACGGTGATCGTTCATGCCGGCGATCGCAATTGGGTTCTGGTGCGTGTGGAGACGAATGAAGACGGGCTCCACGGCTGGGGGGAGGCCACCCTGGAATGGAAGACGCGCGCCGTGGTGGGCTGCATCGAGGATCTCGCGCCGATGGTGGTCGGGCGTGACCCCCGCGATATTCCGCTGCTCGTCGAGCGCATGGTCAAGCACAGTTTCTGGCCGCTCGGCGTTATCGGCCTGACGGCGGTGAGCGCGATCGAGCAGGCATTGTGGGATATTCTGGGCAAGGATTGCGGCAAGCCGGTCTGGCAGATGCTCGGCGGCAAGGCGCGGGAAAGGGTGCGCGTCTATGCGCATGTCGGTAGCTCCATACCGAACTTCAAACGCTGGCCACTCGATCCGGAAGCGTATCGTGATGCCGCGCGCGACCTGGTGGAGCGCGGCTATACGGCGGTGAAGACGTTGCCGATCCCGGTTACGCATTATGCAACCGACCTCGACGGCGTCCGCGCGGCCGAGCGCCTGGCGGTGGCGTTGCGCGAAGGCGTCGGGCCCGACGCGGATATTCTCTTCGATTTCCATGGGCGGGCATCGTCGGTCAGTGCGGCCGTCGACTACACGAAGGCGGTGAGTGTGTGCCGTCCGATGTTCGTCGAGGAGCCTGTACAGCCCGGCGATCCGCTGGCGATGCGCCTCGTCGCGGACCGCACCGGCGTGCCGATCGCGACCGGCGAGCGGCTTCTGACGCTGCCCGAGTTCCAGGCGATCGCCGATCTGCGGGCGGTCAGTTTTTTCCAGCCTGATCTCTGCCATTGTGGTGGGTTCACCAGTGGCCGTGCCATCGCGGCCATCGCCGCGGCGGCGCAGATCGGCATCGCGCCGCATAACCCGATGGGCCCGATTGCTTCGGTCGTCGGCCTGCATTTCGCGGTGGCAACGCCGAATTTCGTCATTCTCGAGCAGCTTTCGGATAGATTCGCGTTTTTCTCGGAGGTGGCGGACACACCGATACGAATGATCAACGGATTCTGGGAGGTTCCCGATCGCCCGGGACTCGGGATCGAGATCAATCTGAAGGAGGCGGCGAAATATCCGTTCGAGCAGGAGAGCATCGTGGCCCGCGAGGCGGTCCGCGCCGAGGATGGCACCATCGCCCACTGGTGAGGAGCGCCAAGCCCCGACGATCGAGCCGGGGCCGCCCGGCCGGGCTCGCATCCCTGGGGCGGTTGGCGGAGAGGCCGTGTTGACGGATGACGCGGAGGGTTCACACTGTGCGGCGCCATGCAGGCATCATGGCGCGCCGCGCTATCGGATAACGCTTGCCGCGATTCTCCGGGGTGGCCAGCCGTGCCAATGGGTCGGCCCGGGGGACCGAGCGCACGCCGTTGCGCGGCGGTGGGCGAGCCACGCAGAGGGGCGGCCTCGTTGGCGGATGCGCCTTCGGGACGGAAAGGACGGGGATGAGCTATCGGGTCGGCGTGGATATCGGGGGGACATTCACGGATTTCTGTGTCTTCGACGAAGCGGGGCGTTCGCTGGAGACGCTGAAAGTGCTCTCCCGGCCGGACGCGCCGGGGACGGAGGTGTTGCAGGGGCTCGACGAGATCGCGCGGCGGTTCGGCATTCCGGCTTCCGCCATCAGCTATTTCACGCACGGTTCGACGGTGGGCGTGAACGCGATCATCCAGAAGCGGGGGGCCCGGCTCTGCCTGCTGGTGAGCGAGGGATTCCGCGACGTGCTGGAGCTGGCACGGCTGAAGATCCCCGACCCCTACGATTTGTTCTCGCGCCGGCCGGAGCCGCTGGTGCCGCGCGAGCGCGTGATCGAGATCCGTGCGCGGATGAACCCCGATGGCAGCACGGCGCAGGCGCCCGACGAGGCGAGCGTGCTGGCGGCGCTGGCGCGGGCGGAGGCGCTGCGGGCGGAGGGCATCGTGATCGCGCTGCTGCACGCCTATGCCAACCCCGCGCATGAGCGGGCGGTGCGGCGGATGATCGCGGCGGCGCGGCCGGAGCTGCCGGTGTTCTGCTCGGCCGAGATCTGGCCGATCGTGCGCGAGTATGAGCGCAGCGTGACGGCGTGCATCCATGGCTCGGTGCAGCCGATGGTGGCGCATTATATCGGCCGGCTGGAGGCGGCACTGGCGGAGCGCGGCGTGACGGTGGCGCCGATGATCACGAAATCCAATGGCGGCGTGATGACCGCGGCGGCGGGCAAGGTGCGCAGCATCGAGATGCTGCTTTCCGGCACCGCGGCGGGCGCCATCGGCGCCGGGTTCGTGGCGCGCCAGGCGGGGTTCGCGCGGGTGATGAGCCTGGATATCGGCGGCACCAGCGCCGATGTGGCGCTGCTGCGCGACGGGCTGCCGGATTTTCGCAGCGGCGAGCTGGTGGGCGAATACCCGATCTATCTGCCGACGGTCTCGGTCTCCTCGATCGGCGCGGGTGGCGGCTCGATCGCCAGCGTGGATGCGCTGGGCGTGCTGCGGGTGGGGCCACAGAGCGCGGGCTCGGTGCCGGGGCCGGCATGCTACGGGCGGGGCGGCGTGCAGGCCACCATCACCGATGCCTTCGCCGTGACCGGCGTGCTGGGCGCGGGCGAGCTGGCCTATGGCGCGGTGGCGATCGATGTCGCGGCGGCGCGGGCGGCGATGGCGGGCATCGCGGCGGCGCTGGGGCGGGACGTGGCGGCGGCGGCGGAGGCGGTGATCGCGCTCGCCGTCGCCAACATGTACCGCGAGGTGAGCCGGCTGTTCTCCCAGGTCGGCGAGGAGCCGAGCGGCTATGCGCTGCTGGCGTTCGGTGGCGCGGGGCCGATGCTGGGCTGCCTGGTGGCCGAGGAGCTGGGCATGGCGGCGGTGATCGTGCCGCGGACACCCGGGGTGCTGGCGGCGCTGGGCGGGCTGCTGGCCGATCTGCGCTCGGACTTCGTGCGCGTGGTGTTTCTCGACGTGAGGGAGGCCGCGATGCCGGCAATGGCGGCGGCGCTGGAGGAACTGTCGGCGGAGGCACGGGGCTGGCTCGCGGCGAACCAGGGGCATGACGGGCCGGGGCAGATCAGCGTGACCGGCGACCTGCGCTATCGTGGGCAGTCCTATGAGATCGAGGTGCCGATCGAGGCGGCGTGGATCACCAGTGCGCAACCGGAACGGATTGCCGAGGCCTTCCATGCCCGCCACGCCGAGATTTATGGCCATGCCGACGTCCGCGCGCCGGTGCACCTGGTGGCGCTGCGCGTGGTGATCGCGGGGGCGACGCCGAAGCCGGAGTTTCCCGCGGCGACGCCGGTGGCCCACACACCCGAGCCACGCGGCGTGGTCGCGGTGTCGCATCGCGGCAGGATGGTCGAGGCGGCGCTGTTCGGGCGCGAGGCGCTGGTGCCGGGCAGCCGCTTCGCGGGGCCGGCGGTGGTGGTGCAGGACGACACGACGTGCTGGGTTCCGCCGGGGTTTTCCGGCGAGACAGATGCGTTCGACAACATGATTCTCCGGCGGGGTTGAGGATGAGCCAGACATCGAACGCGATGACACTGGATCCGGTGACGTTGCAGATCCTCAAGAGTCATTTCGAGGCGGCCGCGGAGAGCATGGCCTATACGCTGCTGCGCACGGCACATTCGGCCTTCGTCAAGGAGACTGAGGATTTCACCAGCGGGTTGGTGACGCCGTGCGGACAGACCTTCGCGAGCCCCAAGGATCTCGGCGCCACCTGGTTCATCGGGCTCGACTATGCCGGGGCGATCGGCGCCATCGACAGCTACGCACCGGGTGATATCTGCATCACCAACGACCCCTATTCCGGGTTTGTGTGTACGCATGCGCCGGACATTCACCTTTGGATGCCGATCTTCGCCGGCGAGCGGCTGGTGTGCTTCGCGGTGGGGCATATCCACAACACCGACATGGGTGGCGCGGTGCCGGCCTCGCTGTCCCGCGCGCTGACGGAAGTGCACCAGGAGGGGATACGCATTCCGCCATGCAAGCTGGTGGAGCGCGGCGTGATGGACGAGAAGCTGCTTGCGGTGATGTTGCGCAACGTGCGGATGCCGGAGCAGAACTGGGGCGACCTCAAGGCGCAGATCGGCTCGCTGAAAACGGCCGAGCGCAAGATTCTGCTGGCGGTCGATCGTTTTGGTGCGGATACGGTGCAGGCGGCGATGTATGGCGTGCTCGACCTCGCGGAGCTTCAGGCGCGGCGCCTGTTCGCCTCGATGCGTGACGGGGACTATGTTTTCACCGACTATATCGACGAGGACAGCCCCGGCGGCGTGCCCTGCCGGCTGAAGCTGACGCTGCGGGTGCGGGGCGAGGAGGCGGAGCTGGATTTCACCGGCAGCGACCCGCAATTGCAGTCGGCACTGAACATGCCGACGGGCGGGCTGGCGCGGCATATCCTGCCGCTGGTGGGCTACAACTATGTGGTCTATTCGCTCGACCCGACGGTGGCGCTGAACTGCGGGCTGTCGCGGCCGGTACGGTGCGTGCTGCCGGAGGGCTCGGTGGTGAACCCCGTCTATCCGGCGGCGACGGGGATGCGCAGCCTGACCTGCGCGCGCATCCAGGGCATCGTCATCGGCGCCTTTGCCCGTGCGATGCCGGAGCGTCTGCCCTCCGGCCCCTCGGGTGGCGGCGGCATTCTCAACGTACGCACCTCCGATGCGGCGACGGGACGGACGGTGATGGCCTCGATCAACCCGATCACCGGTGGCGGCGGCGGGGATGCGCGGGGCGACGGGCTCGATGGGTCCAACTCGTTTCTGAAGAACACGCCGGTCGAGATCACCGAGGCGGAGGTGCCGATACGGGTGATCAGCTACGGGCTGACGGCGGATAGCGGCGGGCCTGGGCGGTATCGCGGCGGGCTGGGGACGCAGATGACGTTTCAGGTGTTCTCGCCGAACTCCGTGGTGACGGCGCGCAACCGCGACCGGGTGCGGTTCGCGTCCTGGGGGGTGCAGGGTGGGATGGCGGGGGCGACGTGCCGGTTTATCCGCAACGCCGGCACGCCGGGCGAGGAGGATCTCGGCAATGATGACGTGGTGCGCTGTGCGCCGGGCGATGTGCTGACGATCAGCGCGTGTGGCGCGGGGGGCTGGGGCGACCCGTTCCTGCGGCCGGCGGACGAAGTGGCGCGCGACGTGGCGCAGGGCAAGGTGAGCGTGGCGGCGGCGGCACGCGACTATGGCGTGGTGATCGTGGAAGGAGCGGTGGACGCGGCGGCGACCGCGGCGCGACGCGCGGGGGCACGACCGACGCCGGCGGAGATCGGCTTCGGCGCCTCGCGCATCGCGTTCGAAACGGTATGGTCGGAGGCGGCTTGGGACCGTCTTGCGGCACTGCTGTTCGCGTTGCCGGTGGAATGGCGGTTCTTCATGAAGCACCAGGTTTTCGCGCTGGTGGCGGCAGACAAGCGGGCAGCGGCGGACCCGGTGGCGGCCGTGGAGCGGGCGTTTGCCGCGGCGAGCGCGCAGCAGCCGCAGATGACGGCGGGCCTCGCGGCGGGTGAGGAGAAGGCTGCGGCATGAACATCACTTTTGACGGGCAGTGTGTGCTGGTTGCGGGTGCCGCGCGCGGCATCGGGCGGGGCATCGCGCGTGGGTTCGCGGCTGCCGGGGCGCGCGTGTTCGCGGCCGACCGGCTGGTGGCGGAGATGGCCGAGCTTGCGGGCGAGGTGGCCGAGACGCGCCAGGTGGACCTGCTCGACCGGGCGGCGCTGTGCGATTGGGTGGCGGCGGCGACGGCGGCGACGGGACGGGCGCCCGAGGTGCTGGTCTATGTCGCGGGCGGTGTGCTGGGGCAGCGCGCGAAGCCGATGGAGGAGGTGGCGGAGGCGGAGTGGCGCGCGGTGCTGGACGCCAACCTGACCGGCGCGTTTCTGACCGCGCAGGCGGTGGTGCCGGGGATGAAGGCGCGCGGGCGTGGGCGGATCGTGTTCATCGCCAGCGGCGCGGGGCTGCGCACGTCGCTCACCGGCATCCAGGCCTATGCCTCGGGCAAGGCCGGCGAGATCGGGCTGGCGCGTCAGCTCGGGCAGGAACTCGGGCCGTTCGGCATCACCGTGAACGCGGTGGCGCCGGGGTTTCAGCGCACCAGCCCCGACTATGAGCGGCAGTGGCAATCCTACTCCGCGGAGCAGCAGGCGGGACTGATCGAGCGCACGGCGCTGCGGCGCGCCGGCACGCCCGAGGACATCGCGCATGCCGCGATGTTTCTGGCCTCGGACTTCGCGGGGTTCATCACCGGGCAGACACTTTCCGTTTCCGGCAGCCCATAGCCGGGGCGATATGCGCCAGGGCGGCGCGAGGCGTATCGGTTGCGTTTCGTCCGACGCGCCCGGGCGACAGGTTCCGGGAAAACTGGTGCGATCGGCACGGGAAGTGACTTGTGCCGCCTGTTGAGCGGCGTAAAGTCACGGCGCTTGTCGCGGACAACGTGGCGGGACGGGAGGCTTGCGTCCGCGGCTGAAAGGCATCATCCGCCGGGGAGTGAGCTGTCCGCGGGTGGGCGGGGCTGAACGCAACGAGGGGGACATCATGAAGGACGACTCGAATCAGAAGCTGGCCCTGGGCCGGCGGGGATTGGCGCTGGGTGCGGCGACGATGTCGGTGCTGGGGGCGACACCGGCACTGGCAGCCGGCACCGGGACGTTTGTGACCGCCAATAATAACAGTTACGACACGCTTGATCCGCATGTGGTGTTCGACATCGGCCGTATCGCCTCGCGGCTCAATCTTTATGACGCGCTGGTGCGCTGGACCGATGATCCGGCGAAGCTAAACATGTGGCTGGCGGAGAAGGTGGACATCTCCGCCGACGCGCTGACCTATACGTTCACGCTGCGCGACGCGAAATTCCACGACGGATCGCCGGTGACCGCCGCGGATGTGGTCTATTCCATGGAGCGGATCCTGGCACTGAAGAAGGGCGCCTACGGGCTGTTCTCGCCGGTGGTGAAGCCGGGGACGACCAAGGCGATCAACCCGAAGACCGTTCAGTTCAAGCTCACCGCGCCCTATGCCGTCTTCATGGCCGTGCTGCCCGAGATGTGGGTGGTGAATGCCAAGATGGTGCGCGCGCACGAGAAGGGCGGCGATTGGGGCGGCGCGTGGCTGGCGCGCAACGAGGCCGGATCCGGATCGTTCCGGCTTGCGCATTATGATCCGGCGGTGGGGTTTTCGGCCAACCGCTTCGCCGAGCATTTCATGGGCTGGGGCCCGAAATACCTCAACACGGTCGAGTTTCGCGGCATTCTTGAGGTCGCGAGCCGGGTGCTGGGGCTGGAAAAGGGCGAGTTCGACGCACTCGACGGTTTTACGCCGTACGACCAGATCAAGCGCATGCGCGGCAAGCCGAACGTGCAGATTCTCGCCAAGCCGTCGCTGCGGACGATGTATTTTGTGATCCATAACCGCCGCGCGCCGCTCGACGACGTGAACATGCGCCGGGCGCTGTGCTACGCGTTCGATTATAACGGGTTTATCAACAATCTGCTCGACGGCTCCGTGGTGCGAAATGCGGGCATCATTCCCAGCAACATGTGGGGCGCGCCGCAGGGGCTTGCCGGCTATACCTATGATCTCGACAAGGCGCGGGCTGCGCTGGCGAAGGTGAAGGGGCCGATCCGCACGCTGACGATCAACGCGCTCGCCGGCTACCCGCAGAGCGGACAGGCGGCGGAGTTGCTGCAGAGCGGGCTTGCCAAGATCGGCGTCAAGACCACGATCCTGAGCCAGCCCTGGCCGGTGGTGGCCGCCAAGCTCGGCAACGAGCAGACCAGTGCCGACCTGATACCGCTGTGGCGCAGTGCCTATTTCGCCGACCCGCATAACTGGACCGGCTATATCTATAACAGCGACCAGATCGGCCGCGGCAATATCAGTTTCTACAGCGACAAGCGTTTCGACGAGCTGACGAACAAGGCGCTGGTGCTGGTGAAGCAGGCGGACCGCCAGCCGCTCTATGAGGAAGCATCGCGCATCCTGGTGGATCAGGCGGCCGGGTTGTTCATCTATAACACCAACTATTACGGCGCGTTCGACAAGAAGGTGCGCGGCGTGCGCTACTGCCCGATCGGCGACGCCCAGGACATGCGCTGGCAGTGGCTCGCCTGAGCGGCGGCGCATGCGGCTGCTGGCGCTGATCGCACGCCGGCTGGTCTGGGTCCCGGCGACCCTGATCGGCCTGGTGGTTCTGGTGTTCGTGATCTCGCACATGGTGCCGAGCGATCCGGCACGCATTCTCGCGGGCGAGAACGCGACCAATGCCCAGGTGGCGGCGCTGCGCCACCAGATGGGGCTCGACCAGCCGCTGCCGGTGCAGTTGTTGCGCTATATCATCAATGTTGCGCGCGGCGACATGGGGGTGAGCGTCTATACGCAGACGCCGGTGGCGAGCGAGATCTGGCGGCGGCTGCCGGCGACGATGGAGCTGGCGTTCTATTCGATGCTGCTGGCGGTGGGGCTCGGCGTGCCGCTCGGTGTTTTGGCGGCGCTGCGGCGCAACTCGTGGTTCGACCATGTGCTGCGGGTGGTGACGGTCTCCGGGCTCGCGATCGCCGCGTTCTGGTTCGCGATCCTGCTGCAACTACTGTTTTCCATGTGGCTCAACCTGACGCCGGTGCAGGGCCGGGTGAGCGATTTCGGGCCGACGCGGATCACCGGCTTCTACACCATCGACGCGGCACTCTCCGGCGACTGGGCGACGGAGCTTGACGTGCTGCGCCACCTGGCACTGCCGGTGATCACCCTCGCCTTCCCCGCGATGGCAACGATCGTCCGCTTTACCCGCGCGGGCGTGATCGGCACGCTCGGCAGCTTCTTCGTCGACTACCAGCGCGCGATGGGTGTGCCGTGGCGGGTGACGGTGTGGCGCTATGTGCTGCGCTCGGCGCTCACGGGAACACTGACGCAGATCGGCCTGGTGTTCGGCAACCTGCTTGCCGGCGCGGTGGTGGTGGAGGCGGTGTTCGACTGGCCGGGTCTTGGACAGTTCGCGGTCAATTCGATTCTGCAATCGGATTATAACGCGATCCTTGGGTTCACGATCTATGTCGGGATCATCTTCATCTTGGTCAATCTGCTGATCGATGTCGGGCAGGTGCTGCTCGATCCGCGCGGACGATGACGCTGCTCGCTCGCATCGCGCGCGACCGGGTGGCGCTCGCGGGACTGATCGTGCTCGCGGTGATCGTGCTGGCGGCGGTTTTCGCACCGGTGCTGGCACCCTATCCCGCCGACGTGAACACCTACCACACGGCGCAGCGGCTGCTGCCCCCAAGTGCGGCGCACTGGTTCGGCACCGACCAGATGGGCGGCGATATCTTTTCGCGCCTGCTGTTCGGCGCGCGCATCACGTTGATCACGGCGGTGATCGCGGTGACGGTTTCGGTGCTGATCGGTGTGCCGATCGGGTTGGTGGGCGGCTATTGGCCAGGCTTTATCGGCGACGGGCTGATGCGGGTTTCGGATATTTTCCTCGCGGTGCCGCAGATCGTGCTGGCAATGGCGATCGCGGCAACGCTGGGGCCGCAGATCCAGAACGTCATCCTGGCGCTGTCGCTGACGTACTGGCCGTTCTGGGCCAGGCTCGTCTATGCCGAAACGCGCAGCGTCAAGAACGAGATCTATGTCGAGGCGGCGGTGGCGCTGGGCGTGCCGCCATGGCGGGTGATGGTTCAGCATATCCTGCCGGCGATCGCGCCGTCGCTGATCATCCGCACCTCGATCGGGCTCGGCGGAACGATTCTCGTGGCCTCGGCACTCGGGTTTCTTGGCCTCGGGCCGCCACCGCCATCGCCCGAGTGGGGACGCATGATTGCCGAGGCGCGGGCCTTTCTGCCCGGTGCGTGGTGGGATGCAGCCGCCCCCGGGATCGCGATCCTGGTGCTGGTGATGGCGTTCAACCTCATCGGCGACGGGCTGCGCGACGTGCTCGACCCGAAGCTGCGTGGCCAGCAGGCGGCGAAGGGCGGCGGATTTGAGTGAGCTGGTGCGCGTGCAGAACGTTTCGGTCGAGTTCGCCTCACCGGGCGGGACGGCGAAAATTCTCGACCGGGTGAACCTCGCGATCGGCGAGGGCGAAATCATGGGCCTGGTGGGTGAATCCGGCTGCGGCAAGACGACGCTGGCGCGGCTGATCCTGGGCGTGCTGCCAAAGGGGGCGACGGTGCGCGGCGAGGCCCTGTCGTTTTTGGGTGAGAACGTTCTCGGCGACCGCTCGCAGATGCGCGATCGGTTTTCCATCGGGTTTGTGCCACAGGAGCCGCGCGCGGCACTGAGCCCGCTGTTCCCGATCGGCGCGCAGGCACGCGAGGTGCTGCGCTGGTCGGACGGACAGCGGCTGCGCAGCGCCGAGGCTCGACGCCGGATTGCGGACATGTTCGCGCGCGTGCAGTTGCCAGACCCCTACGCGATGCTGCGCCGCTATCCGCACGAGGTCTCGGGCGGGCAGTTGCAGCGCGTGCTGATCGCGATGGCACTGCTGCGCGCGCCCCGCCTGCTGGTGGCCGATGAACCGACCACGGCGCTCGACGTCACCATCCAGGCGCAAATTCTGTTGCTGCTGCGCGACCTCGCTCGGGAGCAGCGGGTGGCGGTGCTGTTCACCACGCACGACCTCGGTGCCGCGTGGGAGATTTGCGACCGTATCACCGTGATGTATTCCGGCCAGGAGGTGGAGAGCGCCGCGGTGGAGGATTTTTTCGCCGGGCCGCGCCACCCCTATGCGGAGCTGCTGCTGGGCAGCATGCCGCGGCCGGGCGCCGGGCTTCCGCAGAGCATTGCAGGCGCGGTGCCGAACCTGGTGCACCCGCCGGAGGGCTGCCGGTTTCATCCGAGATGTCCGCGCGCCCTGCCCGTCTGCGGCGTGGAGCGGCCGCCGCCGATGGGGGCGGCCAGGCAGACCGTGCGCTGCCACAACGCGGGAGCGCCGCACGATGCCGGCTGACGCCGCGACACCCACTCTCGCGGTCGAATCGCTGGTCACGCATTTCCCGATCCGGAATCATTTCGGCGTGCGAACGGGATGGCTGCGCGCGCTGGACGGGGTGACGCTCGACGTGGCGCCGGGCGAGGTGCTGGGGATCGTGGGGGAGTCGGGCTGCGGCAAATCCACCTTCGGCAAGACGCTGTGCGGAATCCATCGAGCCTCCGCCGGGCGGATCGTGTTTCAGGGCGAGGACGCAACGGACGCCGGTACCGCGCAGGCGCGGCGGTTGCGGCGGAAATTGCAGTATTGCTATCAGGACCCCTCGGCCTCTCTCGATCCGAACTGGACCATCGGGCGGTCACTCGCCGAGCCGCTGGTGATCCATACAAGTCTCTCGCGTGCGGAGCGCACGGAGCGGGTGCTCAGCGCGCTCGCGGATGTGGGGCTGCCGCGCGAGCAGGCCTCGCTTTATCCGCACGAGATCAGCGGCGGGCAGCAGCGCCGCGTGGGGCTGGCGCGCATCCTGATGTTGCAGCCGAGCTTGGTGGTGCTCGACGAGCCGACGGCGGGGCTCGATCTTTCGGTCCAGGCGCGGGTGCTGCGGCTGCTGATGGACCTGCGCGAGCGCTACGCGCTCAGCTATGTCTTCATCAGCCACGATCTCTCGGTGGTGCGGCTGATCTGCCATCGGGTCGCGGTGATGTATCTCGGACGCGTGGTGGAGTTGGGACCGGCGGAGGATGTCTTTCGCGCGCCGGCCCACCCCTATACGGCAGCGTTGCTCTCGGCGCTGCCGGTGATCGGCGGCGGACGGATCGGCGAGCGGTTCCGGCTGGAGGGTGAGCCGCCGAGCCCCGGGCGGCTTCCGGGCGGATGCCGGTTTCGCCTGCGCTGCCCGCGGGCCACCGCGCTCTGCGCGCAGCAGGAGCCGGAGCTGACGCAGACCGGCCCGCTGCTGGCAGGTGGGGGGCCAGCGGGCGGGGAGAAGCGTGTCGCCTGTCATTTTCCGTTGACGGAGTAGGGAGGATATCATGTCGGATCTGCAACTGACACTGACGATGGCCGGATATTCGCGGCTGTTGCCGCTGCTGAGCGGTGAGGTGAAGGCGGAGGGGATCGACCTGAAGCTGGAGCTGAGCGGTGGCGGGGCCTGGCCGGCACGCGCGACGATGCTGCGCCGCGCGCTGCATGACCCGCTGGTGCAGGGCGGCGAGCAGTCGATGGCGGGGCACCTCATCCGCGTCGGGCGCGGCGACCGCTCGCATGTCGGGCTGCCCGTGTTCCCGTTACGCAATTTCACCGCGCGCGACCTTTATGTGCGCAAGGGCTCGGCAATCCGCAATGTGACCGACCTCGATGGCGTGCGCATCGGTATGTATGGCTGGGCGAACAGCGGCAGTATCTGGTACCGGCATTTCCTGGCCTGGCTCGGGGTTGATCTGTCGCGGCTGCGCTGGTGCATCGGGCCGGTTGACGCGCCGCGCGGGGAGAGTATCGCGGCCAGCCTGCCTTCGGGGGTGACTGAGCCGCCGGAAGGGAAGTCGCTTTCCGACATGTTGATCGCGGGCGAGCTCGATGCGCTGTACAGCCCGCCGAAGCCGGAACACTACCACCCGCATGACGGGCCGATCGTTCGGCTGTTTCCGGATTTCCGTCCGCTGGAGCAACGTTACTGCCGCGAAACGGGGGCGTTTCCGCCGCAGCACCTGATTGTGCTGCGGCGCCAGGTTTGGGAGGCAAATCCGTGGATCGCGCGCAGCCTGACGGATGCGTTCGTGCGCTGCACCGAGGCGGCAGCGGCGGCGTATCGTGGGTTTCCCTATGCGAGTCCGTGGATGGAGGCGGAGCTGGAGGACGCGGCGGCGTTGATGGGAGAGGATTTCCACGCCGACGGACTGGAAAAAAACCGCCACCAGATGGAGATGTTCTGCGAGGTGGGGTATCGGGCGGGGCTGACCGCGAGCCTGGTTTCGGTCGAGGATTATTTCCGCGAGTATCTCGGGGGGTGAGCCGGCTTTGGCGGCGCGGCCACCGGGCGCGGGCCCCAGCATAATGCCCAGAGCAGGATGCCCAGAGCGTGACGCACAGGGCATGACGCCCAGGGCACGGCGGGGGCAGCGTGAGGTGGCGCTTCAGGCGTCGATTTCGCGCCGGTCGCGGCGGCGGTAGAGCGGCAGGGCCAGACGCGCGGTGCGGCGGACGAGCCCGTGCAGCGGGATGGGATGCGCCACCGTGGGGGCAAGGGCGAGGTCGGCGTCCGGCGCGCCCATCGCGGCATCGCGCATGACGGCACCCATCCCCATGGCGAGCGCCAAGCCGCGGCCGTTGCAGCCGATCCAGCTCACCAGGCCGTCCTGCGTACGATGCAGGCGGGGCAGACGATCTGTTGTCATGGCGATACGACCGGACCAGAAGGCCGCGAAGGCGATGCCCGCGAGGTGCGGAAAAGTGGCCGCAAGCCGGGCACGGACGAGCGCGGGCAGGCGGGCGCCCGCGAGAAGCTGAACAGCGAGCGCGCCGCCGGAGATCAGCCGGCCGTCGCGATCCTTGTGAAAATATCGCAGATCGTTGCGCGTGTCCGACACCGCCTCGTCGAACGGTAGGATGCGCGACAAGAGCTCCGGCGGGAGCGGCACGGTCGCGAGCTGATAGGAGGTGACGGGGACGACGGTTTTCGCGAGGCCCGGCCAGAGATTTCCGGTATGGGCGGCGGTCACCATCACCACCTTGCGACAGCGCACGGCGCCGCGACCCGTGGCCACGCGCCAGCCGTCCGGCTCGCGCGCCAGGCTCAGCGCGGGGGAGTGTTCGTGCACGATGCCACCCTCCGCGACGACGGCGCGGGCGAGGCCACGGGTGAAGGCGAGCGGGTTGATGTGGCCGCCGCCGGCGTGACGCCAGCCGCCGGCATAGGCGGTGCTGCCGAGATGTTCCGCCATTGCCGCCGCGTCGAGTGGTGCTGCGGGGACGCCGCGGGCCTGCCATTGGTGGGCGCGCTGCGCGGCGAGGCGGGCGCGGCCGGGCGAGTGCGCGGGTTGGATCCAGCCGTTGCGTACGGCATCACAGTCGATATGGTACCGTGCCACCGTGTCGAAGAGCAGGTCAGCGGAACGTTCCAGCATGCGCAGGAAGCGCTCACCGGGCTCGGCCCCCATGGCCTTGAGCAAGGCCTGTGGGTCGTGGCGGGTGAGCGTGGGGATGACCTGGCCGTTGTTGCGGCCCGACGCACCGGCGCCGATCGTCGCCGCTTCCAGAACGATCGTGGCGACCCCGGCCTGGGCCAGCGCAAGCGCCGCGGCAAGCCCGCCGATACCGCCGCCTATGACCACGACATCCGTGTCGGTGTCGGCGGCCAGTGGCGCGGCAGCAAACGATTCGCGCGCGAGTGCCGCATAGAGCGGCGAGGGTGGGTCGCCGGGCCACGCGGTCATGGCAGCGGGGCGTACAGACGGTCCGCACCGGCCGGGCACGGGGCGGGTCGAGGGGAAGAAGAGCATCGGGTCAGGGCGTGCTGCATGACCGGGGCACGCTGGCAGGTTCCGACGGCGGCGACCAGCCGGGAGCGCTTGCGCTGGCACCACGTTGCGGCGGAGCATGCGCGCCAGCGGCGCCGCACGGGACGCCGGGATGACGTCGCGGGAGGAACGAGAGATGAAGATCAGTGCGCTTGAGACCATCCAGCTGCCGAGCCATGACAACATCATCTGGCTGCGCGTGCATACGGATGAGGGGATCGTGGGGCTGGGCGAGACGTTTCGCGGCACCGATGCGGTGGCGAGCCATGTGCACACGCAGGTGGCCCCTGCCCTGCTCGGCCGCGACCCGTTCGAGATCGACCGCATCTCCAAGGCGCTGATCGAGAGCTATGTGGGGTTTCGCTCCTCGGGCGTGGAGATGCGGGCGGCATCGGCCGTGGATATCGCGCTGTGGGATATTTTCGGCAAGGCGACCGGGCAGCCGGTGTACCAGTTGCTGGGCGGGTTGTCGCGGAATTCGATACGCACCTACAACACTTGTGCCGGGTATTTCTATAACAGCCGCGGCTCGCGGCGCTATATCGGGGCGGCGGACGAAGCCCAGGGACCGTATGACGACCAGGTGGCGTTTTCCACCGATGCCGGGGCGCTGGCGCGAAGCCTGCTCGACGAAGGCATCACGGCGATGAAGATCTGGCCGTTCGATCCGTTCGCGGTGGCGAGCGGCGGCAATTTCATCCATCGCGCGGAGCTGGAGCAGGCGCTGCGGCCGTTTCGCCAGATCCGTGAGGCGGTGGGTGAGCGGATGGAGGTGATGGTCGAGCTGCACTCGATGTGGGACCTGCCCTCGGCGCTGGCGATCGCACGGGCGATGCACGAGTTCCGGCCGTTCTGGATGGAGGACCCGATCAAGATGCAGGACAGCGACGCGCTCGCGACATATGCGCAACGATCGGGTTTGCCGGTCTGCGCGAGCGAAACGCTGGCGACGCGCGCCGCGTTTGCCGAGATCCTGCGCAAGGGGGCGGTGGATTACGTGATGCTGGATATCTCGTGGTGCGGCGGGCTGAGCGAGGCAAAGAAGATCGCGACCATGGCCGAGGCGTTCCAGCGGCCGATCGCGCCGCATGACTGCACCGGGCCGGTGGTGTTCGCGGCCTCGATCCATCTCGCACTCAACGCACCGAACGCGATCTTTCAGGAATCGGTGCGGGCCTATTACTCGACCTGGTACCGGGATCTGGTGACGGTGATGCCGCGCATCGAGGGTGGCATGATCCATCCGTTCGCCGGCGCGGGGCTGGGACTGGAGTTGAGTGCGTATGTGCTCGATCATCCCGACGCGGTGCGGCGGATGACGCGGGCGCAGGACCTGTGAGGCGCGTCAGTCGTTGACGCTGAGCACCAGTGTGGGGTCGGCGATGCGATCCGGCGCGATTTCCTGTTCCAGCGGCACGACCGCCGTGCCGATGGCGAAGAACTCGATGACGTGCGGCTTCCAGACATGGCTGCCCTCGTGGATGTCGACGCCGACGACGCCCTCGGCCTTGGCCGCGGCGGCCTCCACCTGCATGCGCTCGACCGCGATCTCGCGGGCCTCGTACATCGCCGAGGTGTAGTTTTCGAGTTCGACATTGCGCCCGGCGCCGGCGAGGCCGGCCATCATGCCGCGATGGGCGACGTGATAGACGCAACTGCCCATCACCATCTCGACCGGACGATAGCCGGCATGCAGCAGCGACCAGAAATCCTGGCCGGAGAGGTCGGAGGTGAACGGCCCGCCGTCATGCGCGCGGAAGCCCTTATGGCCCGCGGCGTGGACGACGCCGGTGCCGATGGCGATGAACTCCAGCAGATGTTCGTCCCACTCCAGACGCTTGATGGTAAGCTCGACGCCGACGATGCCGTCCGCGCCCATCGCCGTGGCCTCGGCGCGCATGCGCGACATCGCGAGTTCGCGGGCGTGATACATCGCCTTTGACAGCACCTCCATCTCCTGGTTCTGGCTCCAGGCGCCGAACTGATAGCCGACATGGTAGACGCAGGTGCCCATGCACAGGCCGATCGGCTCGAAACCGGCCTTGCGCACCAGCAGGAACTCGTTGACCGAGAAATCCGACGTGAAGACGCCGGATTCATGAGCGGCGCTGCGCAGGCCCTGGAGACGCTCGCGGGCATGGGCGGGAAGGTCGTTGGACATTCAGATCGCTCCCTCATTCTCGTTGGAGGCGTAGGATTGGTGGTGCGAAACATGGCGGGTGAGCGGCGTGCCGGCATCATGCAGGTCGAGCAGCATGCGGATTTCGTGCGGCACCGCGGGTGGTGGTTCTGATTCACCCCAGGGCGGCGCGCCCCAGGGGAGGTTGGCGGGCTTCTGGCGGCGCGGCGCGTCGAGCGTGGTGGCGACGACGATCTGGCGGCCGAGATAGCGCACCGGCTGCTTGTCCTGCTCGATCTTGAACATCTGGCCGAAATTCACGTGTGCCAGCACACCGCTGCCGAGCCCCGCGGCGTTGGCGCGCAGCATGGCATGCGCCTGGCGACGGACACGCTCCCAGAACTGGCTGAGGATGGCGTTCTCGACGTTGCCGGCGAAGGTCTGGTTGGCGCTGCCGTAATAATCGCTGAGCCACTCGTAGTGCGCGCCGACGGCGATGCCGGTGGGGACGATGTCGGCCTCCAGCAGCTTGACGAACTCCAGCACGGGGACGGTGGCGATGATGGGGTCCGCGCTCGGCGCCAGGCCCTCGACGCGGACCGCGGTGCCGACCAGGGTGAAGTCCATGCTGTTCTCGATGCCGAGCGGGATGGTGCGCATCTTGACGTCCAGCACCGCGTTGGCGCCGGCGGCACGGGCCTCGTCCTTGAGGCGGCGCAGCGCCATCTGCCAGCCCTGGGCGTGGCCATCGGTCCAGGACCAGCCGTAATGCATCCAGCACGTGGCACTGACCGAGGCGACCGGGCGCAGGCCGTGCGACCTTGCGGCGAGGAGTTCCGCGGGGTTGAGCGTGGCGACCCAGGGCGCGCGGCCGGCGCGCGCGGCGGCGAGGCGCGCCGCCGTCGAGGTGGGCACGCGGCCAGCACGCAGGGCTGCCTGGATGTCGGCGGTGCGGGCCGCGTGGTCGGCCGACGGCGCTGGCTGGTCGCTCATTTCAGCTCTCCATGAAGGCGGTGAGCGACTGGCTGAGCGCCTTGGCGTGCGATGTTGCCTCGCGGGTTTCCTGCGCGAGGCGGGCGAACCAGTCGCCGGGGTCGAGTTCCCTGGTGTTGAGCGCGATGCCGCGCACGACCATGGCGACGGTGGCGCGCAGGCGGCCGTTGGTGAGTTCGAGGGCGTAACGGTTCTGGCCGAGGCTGACCTCGACGCCGGTGAGGTGGGCGGCGCGGGCGAACAGACCCCTGGTTTCGTGCAGCGTGACGAGATCGGGCATCGCCTCCTTCAGGCGCAGGGCAAAGGCCTTGAGGTTGCTTTCGGCGTCGGCGTGGAAGCGGCGCAGCCAGGCGGCCTGGATGTCGAAATCGGCGTTGTTGTCCATGGCCGCCTTGCCGCGATCGGTCTCGTCCATGCGCGTCAGGCTCGCACCGCGTCGGCGGCGACGCCGCGCATGCCGGCGGCGAGGCGGTCGCGCACCGCGGCGAGTTTTGCCTCGCGGTCGCGGTCACCGGCGGCGACCTCGCGCTCGATCTCGATCACCTCGTGCATGGTCTGGATGGTTTCCTCGGCGACCTTGGCCAGCACCTCGATGTTGCGCGGGTCGCCGCCGAGGCTGCGGGCGGCGGAGGTGGCGGCGTCGTGGGCGCCCTGGCTGGCGAGGAGGGTGAGGCGGCGGGCGGCGTCGTCGAGCTTCTCGCTCTCCGCCGCGGCCTGGCGGATATCGACCTGCACCGCGGCCTGGGAGGCGACGGCCATGAGGCGCGGGATGACCACCAGCATGCCGCTTGAGATTTTCATCAGTCGGGTCTCGGCGGCCTTGCGGTTCTGGCCGATGATCGGGATGAGCAGCGCGGAGGCAACGAGGTTTTCGCGCATCTCCGCGATCTTGCCGCGGAAATTGGCGAGGCTGCCGCGAAACTCCAGCACGTCGGCGGCGTCCGCCGGATCGCCGCTGGCGACCGCGTGCTGGCGCAGCGATTCCAGTTCCTCCTCGCCGCGATCGAGCGCGATCTGGCCGGCGGCGATCTCGACCTTCAGCCCCTGGAGGCTGCGGCGGATGGCAACCCCCTGCTGGTCGAGCAGCTCGATGGCGACGGTGAGGTCGGCGCGGGTCTTGCGGGCACGGGCCTGTTCGCGGTCCATCAGATCGAGGAAGGTCTTGCGATTTTCGGCGAAGCCCTTGAACGCGGTGTGGGCGTCGGCAACGCTGCCGAGGACGCGGCCGATGAGGCCCTTGCGCGCCGCCGGGTGGGCGCCGCTGGCCTCCGCCTGAAGGTCCTCGATGCGCAGGATCTTCACGCCGTCGATGACCGAGGCGGCGATCTGGCCGACCTCGCCCGCGTCGCCGAGGCGCACGCCGGCGAGGAGCTGGCGCGAGGCCTGGGCGATTTCGGCCAGCACGCCGTCGCCGTGGGCGAGCAGCGAGGCGCTGTCACGGAAGTTGATCTTGCGCGCCGATTGCTCGGCGGCGGCGAGTTCGTCGGGGGCGAGTTTCGCGACCTCGACCAGGCGCGGCTGGGGTGGCTGCGGGGCCAGGCGAGGGTCCGGGGCGGCCGGCACCAGGGCTTGCGCGGGCGCGGGTGGCGACGTGAGCGCCTGGGAGGGCGTGGGGTTAGGGGCGGGCGTGGGGTTAGGGGCGGGCGTCGGGGCGTCCGGCTTCAGGTCGTCGAACACCGAGAGGTCGAGCGGGGTTTCGGTCGCGGGTTCGGGCATGCCTGCGTCTCCTGGCCTGGAAGGGCAGGTTAGCACAAATCCGGGCGACGGAAGGGAGACGACGCGCCCGTCAGGATGGCATTTCCTCGGCGCGGTGGCAGGCGACCATGGTCTCGCCGAGCGGACGCCAGGACGGCGGTTCCTCGCGGCAGCGGGCGACGGCGATGGGGCAGCGGGTGTGGAACACGCAGCCCGGTGGCGGTGCAGCGGGGTTGGGGATTTCGCCCTGCAGCGGCACGCGGGGCTTCGAGCGTTGCCGCGCGGGGTCGGGTTCCGGCACGGCGGCGAGGAGAGCGCGGGTGTAGGGATGGCGGGGCGTGGCGTAGAGCGCGTCGCGCGGGGCGAGTTCCACGAGGTGGCCGAGATACATCACGGCGACGCGGTCGCAGACATGGCGCACCACGGCGAGGTCGTGGGAGACGAAGAGACAGGCCATGGCGAGGGTTTGTTGCAGATCCACAAGAAGATTCAGGATCTGGGCACGCACCGAGACATCGAGCGCCGAGACCGGCTCGTCACAGATCAGCAGCGCGGGGCGCAGGGCCAGCGCGCGGGCGATGACGATGCGCTGGCGCTGGCCGCCGGAAAACTGGTGCGGGTAGCGGGCAGCGTGCTCGGGGCGCAGGCCGACCTCGGTGAGCAGGGCCGCGACGCGCTCGCGCAAGGCCCGGCCGCTGGCAAGGCCGCGCACCGACAGCGGCTCCCCGATCGCCGCCCCCACGGTCATGCGTGGGTTGAGCGAGGTGACGGGGTCCTGGAAGACCATCTGCGCGCGGGCACGGATGTCGCGCAGGGTTTTGCGGTCGGCGCCGGTGACGGCGACGCCGGCGACCTCGATGCGGCCCCGCGTCGCCGGGATGAGGCCGACGATGGCGTTGGCGAGCGTGGATTTGCCGCAGCCGCTCTCCCCCACGAGGCCCAGCGTCTCGCGCGGGGCGAGGGTGAGGGAGACGCCGTCCACCGCGCGTACCGGGCGGCCATGGCGGGCGGGGAAATGCACGGCGAGGTTCTCGACCGTGAGGACAGGGTTCTCGGTGGGGGAAATCGCGGTCACGCCAGGCGCTCCGAGTGCCAGCAGGCGGCGAGATGGCCGCCGCCGGTCTCGCGCAGGGGCGGCGGCTCGGTGGAGCAGCGCGCATCGGCGAGCGGGCAGCGGCCGGCGAAGCGGCAGCCCGCACCGTATTGCGCGGGCGCGGGCACGCTGCCCTCGATGACCGCGAGGCGGGACTTGGGCGCGTCGGCGAGGCGCGGAATCGCGGCCAGGAGGCGCGAGGTATAGGGGTGGCGGGGCCCTGCGAAAACCGCTGCCGTGGGGCCGATCTCGGCGATGCGCCCGGCATACATCACGCCGACGCGGTCGGCGATGTCCGCGACCACGCCCATGTCGTGGGTGATGAGCACGATGGCGGTGCCGCGCTCGGCGGCGAGGCGGCGCAGCAGGTCGAGGATCTGCGCCTGGATGGTGACGTCGAGCGCGGTGGTGGGTTCGTCGGCGACCAGCACCGCGGGTTCGCCGATCAGCGCCGAGGCGATCATGGCGCGCTGGCACATGCCGCCCGACAGCTCGAACGGGTACTGGTCGATGCGGCGGTCGGGGTCGGCGATGCCGACCTCGACGAGCATGCGGCGGACGGCGCTGCGGGCCTCGGCGCGCGGCAGGCCCGAGGCCTCCCGGATCTGCGCGCCGATCGGGGCGAGCGGGTCGAGCGCTGCCTGCGGCTCCTGGAAGATCATCGAGATGCCCCGGCCGCGCCGGGCGCGCATGCGACGTTCCGGGAGCGTTGCGATATCCTCGTCGCCCAGCATGATGCGCCCGCCGGCCAGGCGCACCGCACGCGGCAGCAGGCGCATCAGGGCCAAGGCGGTGATGGATTTGCCGCAGCCGCTTTCACCGACCAGGGCCATGACCTCGCCGGGGGCGACGCTGAAACTCACATCATCGACGACGGCGACGCCGCCGATGGCGAGGGTGAGGCCCGAGACCTCCAGGGCCGCGCTCATCGTGGCGCCCTCGTCGGGGGTGTGTTCATCGGGATTGGGCCCGCGGATCGACACGGTCGCGCAGCCAGTCGCCGAGCAGGTTGACGCAGAGCACGACGCCGAACAGGCAGATGCCGGGGAAGACCGTCATCCACCAGGCGGAGGCGACGTAGTTCTGGCCCTCGCTCATGATCGAGCCCCAGGAGGGATAGGGCGGCTGGATGCCGAGGCCGAGGAAGGAGAGCCCGGCCTCGAACAGGATCATCAGGCCGAACTCCGTGGTGGCGACGACCATCAGCGGCCCCGCGATGTTGGGCAGGATATGGGCCAGCATGATGCGCGGCGCGCGGGCGCCGGCCATCTCGGCGGCGCGGATATAGGGCAGGGCCGCGACCTGGAGTGTCTGGGCGTAGGCGACACGGGTGTAGCGCGGCCAGCGGGTGAGGCCGAGCACGAGGATGAGGTTGGTGAAGCTCGGGCCGAGCACGGCGACGGTGAGCACGGCGAGCAGGATGGCGGGAATGGAAAGCACGATATCGACGAAGCGCATGGTCAGGATCGCGGCCCAGCCGCGGAACCAGCCGGCAAGCAGGCCGAAGCCGGTGCCGCAGAGAAGCGAGACCGAGACCGAGAGCGCGCCCACGATGAGCGAGGCGCGGGCGCCATAGAGGATGCGCGAGAACAGGTCGCGCCCGACATCGTCGGTGCCAAGAAGGAACAGGCCGGCCGTGGGGCTTTCGGTCAGCGGTGGGCGCAGGCGCAGCAGCAGGGTCTGTTGCAGCGGGTTGTGCGGTGCGAGCCACGGGGCGAACACCGCCGCCAGCACGTAGAGGGCGAGCAGGCCGAGGACGGCGGCGATGCCGGGCGAGAGGCGGGCGGTCAATGTCCGAGCCGGATGCGCGGGTCGATGACGGCGTAGATGAGATCGGCCAGCAGGTTCATCAGGATGAAGACCAGCGAGACGAACAGGACGATCGCCTGCACGACCAGGAAGTCGCGCGCCTCGATCGCCTGGATCGCGAGCTGGCCGATGCCGGGCCAGGCGAACACCGTCTCCACGATCACCGCGCCGGCGAGGAGGTTGCCGATTTCCAGCGCCGCGACAGTGACCACGGGAATGGCGGCGTTGCGCACGACGTGGCGGGCGATGGTGGCGCCGAGCGACAGGCCGCGCGCGCGTGCCGCCGCCACGTAGTCGCGCGACAGCTCATCGAGCACGGCAATGCGCGTCATGCGCGCGAAGCTGGCCATGGAGAGCGCGCCAAGGGCGACCGAGGGCATGATGAGCGAGCCGAACCCCGCGACCCCCGAGGTCGGCAGCCAGCCGAGGATGACGCCGAACAGCAGGATCATGAGGATGCCGGACCAGAAGGTGGGCATGCTCTGGCCGGCGAGCACCAGGGCGGCCAGCGCGCGTTCCAGCAGCGAGCCGCGCCGGACGGCCATGGCGATGCCGGCGGGGATGCCGATGCCGATGGCCACCACCAGCGCGCCGGCGGCGAGCTCCAGCGTGTAGGGCAGGCGCGAGGCGAGGATGCCGGCGACCGGCATGCGCTGCACCAGGGACTGGCCGAGATCGCCCCGCAGAAGCTGATGCAGATAGGCAATGTATTGCACGATCAGCGGCCGGTCGAAGCCGAGCTGGTGGCGCAGCTCGGCGATCTGGCGTGCGCTGGCGCCCTGGGGCACCAGCAGCAGCGTCGGATCGCCGGAGAGGCGCATCAGAAAGAAGACCAGCGTCAGCACGCCGAAGATGGTGACGACGGCCTGCAGCAGACGCGAGGCGATATGGCGCGTCACGGGATCAGCGCGGCGGGGATCAGGGCGGCGGGGATCAGCGCGGCCGCACCGTCATTTCCATTTCATGTCCATGATGAAGAACGCCTCGTTGGGCGTCGGCGTCCACTGCAACTGTTTCCGCGCGCCGTAGAGGGCGTCCGCCTGGTAGAGGCCGACGCCGGGGACGTCCTGGCGCAGGATCTCGAACGCCTTGTGGTAGTCCGCCATACGCGCCTTGGTGTCGAGTGTGCTGCGGGCGGCATCCACCGCGTGGTCGAAGGCGGGGTTCGCGTATTTCGACCAGATGCTGCCGGAGTGGAACAGCGGCCAGATGGTGCCGTCCGCGTCCTGGCAGGCGCAGGACCAGAGGCCGAAGGCCAGGCTGCCGGCCGCCGCGGGCGGGCCCTGGCGGTCATGCAGATAGGTCGCCTGGTCCATCTCACGGATCACCACCTTGAGGCCGACCTGGTCGAGCATCTGCTGGATCGCCTGGATGATGTTCTGCGGATAGGCGGGCGAGGTGAGGAAGGGCAGCGTGGCACCCTCGGCGCCGGCCGCCTTGATCATCGCCGCCGCCTTTTTCGGGTCGTAGGGCCACGCCTTGATGCCGCTCGGGTAGCCGAAGCTCGCCGGAGTCAGGACGACGCTGACCGGCTTGGCATAGCCGCCGAGGAGGGCGGAGATGAGGCCGTTGCGGTCGATCGCCATGGCGATGGCGCGGCGCACGAGCACGTTTTTCGTCGGGCCCCACTGGGCGTTGATGAAGAGGTAGCCGACGCGTTCGGTCGGCACGGCGAGAACCTTCACCGCGTGGTCGGATTTCAGCGCGGTCGCGTCATCGGGGGTGATCTGGCGGACGATATCGGCCACCCCCGCGCGCAGATCGGCAACCCGGGTCGCGTCCTGCGGCACGACGCGGAAGACGACCTTCTCGAACGGCTGCTTGCCGCCCCAGTAGCCGGGGGTGGCGGTGAGCACGGATTGCACGCCGTGCTGCCAGGAAGCGAGCTTGTAGGGGCCGCTGCCGATCGGGTGCTGGTTGAAGGCGACATTGCCGACCTTCTGCACGTAGGCCTTGGGCACGATGGAGAGTTTGACGAGCTGGGCGAGCAGGACGGGATAGGGCGATTTGGTGGTGAGCGTCACCTGGTTGGGGCCGGTGACCGCGGCGCTGGTGATCTCGTCGAACTGGCTGAGCTGCGAGCTTTTGAAGGCGGGGTTAGTGATGCGCTGGACCGAGAAGACGACATCCGCCGGTGTCAGCTGGCTGCCGTCCTGGAAGCGGATGTCGCTGCGGATGGTGAAGACAATCTGGGTCGGCGACTTATAATGCCAGGCGGAGGCCACCTGGCCCACGATCTTGCCCTGGGTGTTACGGGTGACGAGGTTGTCGAAGATGTTGCGGTAGACGCTGTAGCTGTCGGTGTCCCATTGCTGCTGCGGGTCCATGGTCGCGACGTCGTTGGGCAGATCGACGGTGAGCTTGGTCTTGGTGGGTGCAGCGGCCTGGGCCGGGGGGCAGACCGCGAGGCAGGCGGTACCAAGCCCCGCCATCGCCACGCCAAGCAGCTTCGTCCGCAATCCGCGCATCGCTCGATCCCCCGGAAGATGAAGCAGTAATTTGTGAGCGCGGTTGCGCGCGGACGCAAGGGGGCGCGGCGGATCAGGGCAGGTCGAGGTGCAGGAACTGGTTGAACGCGCTGGCGGCGTAGTCGCCGAAGGCCTCGCCGTTCGCAAAGCCGAACCTGCGGTAGAGAGCGAGCGCTGGCTCGAAGGCCTCGCCGGAGCCGGTTTCGAGGCTGACGCGGCGGTAGCCCCGCGTGCGAGCGAGGGCGAGCAGGTGGCGCAGCACAGCGGCGGCGACCCCACGGCGCAGATGTTGCGGAAACGTACGCATCGACTTGATTTCGCCGTGCTTCACGCCACCCTGTCGGGTGCCGCCTTGGGCCGACGAGAACTCGCGCAGCGCGCCGCAGCCGAGCAGCGTCTCGTCGTCCCAGGCGGTGACGAAGGTGATGTCCGGGCGCTGGAGGCCCGAGAGGTCGAGCGCGAAGACGTGGCCCGGCGGCGAGTTTTCGTGCATGCCCGCAAGGTGCAGGCGCAGCAGCGCGATGACCTGCGGATCGGTGAAGTCGCCGGGCACAATCCTCATGCTACTCTCCTGTTCCGAATACGGCCGGCACGTCAAGCCGGCCGTGATCCCGGCCGATCGGCGGCGCCGTTCCGGTTGCCGCCGGGCGGGGTGGCGTTGAACGGGAGGGCCGGGCGTGCGATGCCGATATCGGCGGAAGCGCGGAGCGGACGCCGGGGGCGAAGGGAGCATGGCCATGGTTGAGGATGTCGCGCCGGCACGTGTGTGGGCGGCGCTGCTGGAGGACCCCGACGCGGTGCTGGTGGATGTGCGCACCGATGCGGAGTGGAATTTCGTCGGGCTGACCGACCTCGCCGCAGCGGGCAAGCAGCCGGTGCTGATTTCCTGGCAGGCGTTCCCCGCGATGGCGGTGAACCCGGCCTTTGTGGCGCAGATGCAGGATGCTGGGATCACGCCGGAGCACCGGGTGTTTTTCCTGTGCCGCAGCGGCGCGCGCAGCCTGGCGGCGGCGCGGGCGGCGATCGCCGCAGGATATCCGAACAGCTTCAACATCGCCGACGGGTTCGAGGGGCCGGTGGATGCCGAGGGGCACCGCGGCCTGGTGGCCGGGTGGAAGGCCGAGGGGCTGCCCTGGCGGCAGCGCTAGCGGCGTGACCTGACGCAAATCCGTCACTTTTCAATCGCGCCTGGGCGTGGAAACACCGACCCCTGCGCCAACGAGGAGACCGAGAGACGATGATGCGGGTGCGTTTGCCGCTGCTGGGCGGGGTGTTGGGGCTGGCGTTGCCGTTGCTGGCCGCGGGGTCGGCCTGGGCGGGACGGCTGACGCTGTACACCTCCCAGCCCAACCGGATTGCTTCCCAGACGGTCGCGGCGTTCGAGAAGGCCGATCCCGGCGTGCGGGTGACGGTGTTCCGCTCGGGCACCACGCAGGTGATGAACAAGCTCGGCGCCGAGGTGATGGCGGGCGCGCCGAAGGCCGATGTGCTGCTGATCGCCGACGCGATGAGCATGCAGGCGCTGAAGCAGAAGGGCCTGCTGCTGCCCGACCCGACGCAGGATGTCTCGGCGTTTCCGGCCGGGACGTATGACCCCGGGCGGACTTATTTCGGTACCAAACTCATCACCACCGGCATCATCTACAACCGCAAGGCGCCGTTCGTGCCGCGGTCGTGGGAGGACCTGCTGAAGCGCGCGGCGCATGGGCAGGTGGTGCTGCCCTCGCCGCTCTATTCCGGTGCGGCGATGATCACCATGGGTGCGTTCACCGAGAACCCCGCGCTGGGGCCGGATTATTTCAAGACGCTGGCGGCGAACAAGGCGATCAGTGTCGCGGGCAACGGCGGCGTGCTGAACCAGGTGGAGAGTGGCGCGCGGGCATTCGGGATCGTGGTCGATTTCATGGCGCTGAACGCGAAGGCGAAGGGCGCGCCGGTCGGTTTCGTGTTTCCGAAGGAGGGCGTGACGGCGGTGACGGAGCCGGTGGCGATCCTGAAATCGACGAAGAACCCCGTGGATGCGCGGGCGTTCGTGGCATTTCTGCTGTCGCCCGCGGGGCAGGAACTGGCGGCGCGGCAGGGCTTCATTCCGGCGCGACGGGGGATTGCGCCGCCGCCCGGGTTTCCGCCGGCCGCGGCGATCCGGCTGATGCCGATGGATATCGCGCGGATCCTGAAGGACAGCGTGGCGCTGAAGCAGGAATTCGCCAGCCTGTTCGGGGGCTAGACGGCAGCGGGCGGCGCGGGCGTGAAGCGAGCGGCCTGGCTGCCGGCGGTCTGCGGCGTGGCGCTGGCGCTGGTGGCGTTTCCGCCGCTTCTTCGTCTCGGCGTGGCAACGTTGTCGGCGCCGGCGCTGGCCGCCCTCGCCTCCCCGGTGGCGCTGGCGGCGCTGGCGCACAGCGTGGTGATGGGGGTGGTGAGCACGGTGCTCGCCGGCGTGTTGGGCACGTTCTTTGCCGTGCTGCTGACACTGACCGACCTGGCGGCGCGGCGCGGCGTCGCGTTCCTGTTCCTGCTGCTGCTGATCGTGCCGCCGCAGATCACGGCGCAGGCCTGGCTGGTGCTGACCGGGCCCGCCTCGCCGGTGCTGGCGCCGCTGGGGCTGGCGCCGGCGCCGGGGCACGAGCCGCTGTATGGGCCCTTTGGCGTGGCGTTCCTGCTGGCGGTGGAGCAGGCGCCGATTGTCTATCTGGCGCTGCGGGCTTCGCTGGCGGCGATCCCGGCGGAGCTGGTGGAGGCGGCACAGGCCGGGGGCGCCGGACGGATACGGCAGATTCTGCTGGTGCTGGGGCTGGCGCGGCCGGGCCTGCTGGGCGGCGTTTCGCTCTCCTTTGTCGCCGCGATCGGCAATTTCGGCACTCCGGCGCTGCTCGCGGTGCCGGGGCGGTATCCGATGCTGACGACGCTGATCTACCAGCAACTCACCGGGTTCGGGCTCGGCGCGATCGGTGAGGCGGCGTCGCTGGCGTTGTTGCTGGCGCTGCTGGCGTTGGCTGGGGCGGGGGCGGAGGCGCTGCTGCTGCGCCAGGTGGCGACCCAGGCGGGGCGGCACGTGCAGCTGCGGCTGGGCGCGTGGCGCTTGCCGCTGGCGGTGCTGGTCTGGGCGTTGCTGGCGCTGCTGCTGGCGGCACCGCTGGCAGCGCTGGTGCTGACCTCGCTGCTGCCGGCGCTGGGGGTGGTACCGGCGATGGCCACACTGGGTCTGGGCAATTTCCGTTCGGTCCTTGCGGCGGGGGCGACGCGGCGGGCGCTGCTGGACTCGCTGCTGCTGTCGCTGGCGGCCGGCGTGGTGCTGGCGGGGCTGCTCGTCGCGGTGTGCCACGCGGCGCGGCGGGCGCCGGCGGCGCGGGCGCTGCTGGGGGCGCTCGAAATCCCCTATGTCGTTCCGGGACTGGTGCTCGCGATCGGGTGCATCCTGGTCTATCTGCGGCCGGTGGCGGGGATCGCGCTGTACAACACGCTCGGGATCATTCTTGCGGCCTATCTCGCGCGGTTTGCCGCCCTGGCGCGGCGGCCGCTGGCGGCGGCGATGGCGACGCTGGACCCGGCGCTGGAGGAGGCGGCGGCGAGCGCCGGCGCGGCCCCCCTGCCCCGGTTTCTCACCGTGATCCTGCCGCTGGCGCTGCCGGCTTCGGTCTCCGCGGTGACGCTGGTGTTTCTGGCGGCGTTCAACGAGCTGACGGTCTCCGCGCTGCTGTGGTCGGCGGGGCATGAGACGCTGGGGGTGGGGGTTTTCAACCTCGAACAGGCCGGGGAGGCAACGCGGGCGGCCGCTCTTTCCGTGGTCGCCGTGGTCGCGACGGTGGCGCTGATGCTGGCGGCGGGGGCGGCGCTGCGCGGGCGGCGGCTGTTGCCTTGGCAGGCGTGATGGGGGCAGGCGTGAGGGGGGCTGGCGTGAGGGGGGCTGGCGTGACCGAGCCGCGGGCCGTGAGGGAGGGGTTGACGGTCGAGGCGGTGGGCAAGGCGTTCGGGGCGACCACGGTCCTGGCCGATGTGTCGCTTGCGGTGGCGCCCGGCGAGGCGCTGGCGCTGCTCGGGCCGTCCGGCTCCGGCAAATCCACGCTGTTGCGGCTGGTGGCGGGGTTCGAGCGGGTGGATCGGGGGCGGATCGCGTTCGCCGGCGCGGTGCTCGACGACGGGCAGCGTTTCGTCGCGCCGGAACGACGGCATTTCGGGTTCGTGTTTCAGAACTTCGCGCTGTGGCCGCATCTCGATGCGGCGCGCAACGTGCGCTACCCGCTGGACCGGGCGGGGGTGGCGTGGGCGCCGGCGCGCGAGCGGGCGCAGGCGGCGCTGGGCATGGTCGGGATGGCGGGATTCGGCGAGCGCGACGTTGCCTCGCTCTCCGGCGGGCAGCGGCAGCGCGTGGCGCTGGCCCGCGCGCTGGTGGCGGATCCGCGGCTGGTGCTGCTCGACGAGCCGCTGGCCAATCTCGACCCGCATCTGAAGGGGGCGATGCTGGGCAAGATCGCCGCCCTGCGGGCGCGTGTCGGGGCGGCGATGATCTACGTCACGCACGACCAGATGGAGGCGATGACCATCGCCGACCGCATCGGCGTGATCGAGGGCGGCCGGCTGCGCCAGGTGGCGGACCCCGCGACGCTGTATCGCGAGCCCGCGGACGCGTTCGTCGCGACGTTTGTCGGGCGGGGGGCGGTGCTGGGCGCCGTGGTGACGCGGGCGGGAGAGGTGGAGATCGGCGGACGGCGGATGGCGGCGCGGATGGCGGAGGGAACGCAACCGGGGCCGGCGCGGGCGCTGATCCGGCCGGAGGCGGTGCGCGAGGAAGCGGATGGGTTCTCGGCTCGGGTGATCGGGGCGCGGTATCGCGGCGGCGGGTGGGAGCTGCGGCTGGTGCTCGGTGGCGGCGAGGAGGCGGGTGGGGCGGAGGTGCTGATGGACGTGGCCGAGGATGCGCCGCGCGAGGGCGTGATGCGCGTTGTGCTGGAGCGGCCCTGGGTCATCCCGGCATAGCGCGGTCGCGCGCTGGCGCGGCTTCGTTCGCGGCGACCGCGGCTTCGTTACCCACACGGCGGCTGGTCATCGGGGTCGCGGCGCGGCATGGTGGGGGGATGAAACACCTTGCTTTCCTGCCGCTGTTGCTGTCGCCACTGGTGCTTGGCGGCTGTGCCGCGATGATGAACGGGCCGCGCAGTGGCGCGAGTGCCGGGCAGGTGAGCGCGTGCGAGGCACGGGCGGACGAGATCTATGCGCTGCGCCACCCCGCCGATGCCATGCAGTCCAACGACGAGGCGAGCGCTGTGGGCTCGCCGTTCTCGGGCGCGATCGGGCGCAGCGAGCCGCAATTGCTGGCGGGCCAGCATGCGCGCGACCGGCTGGTGACGCAGTGCCTGAACGGGCAGACCGGCGAGGCGACAACCACGATCCAGCGGCCGAAGACGTCGCCATGAGCGGGGCGCCCGGCACCGACGCGGAGGCGGTGGCACTGGTCTGGGACGCACGCTGCGGCGTGGGCGAGGGGTGCCTGTGGGATGCGGCGGCCGGACGGGTGCTGTTCTGCGATATTCCGGCGGGGCGGATCCATGCGCTCGATGTCGCGGACGGCACGCGGCGGAGCTGGCAGTTGCCGGACCTGGTCGCGAGCTTCGGGCTGTGCCGCTCCGGCCGGCTGATCGTGGCGCTGTCGAACCGATTTATACGTTTTGATCTCGAAACAGGTGCGATCGAGGATTTCGCCGGGCCGGTGGACGAGGCGCCGGAGTGCCGGTTGAATGACGGCAAGGTGGGGCCGGACGGGTGCTTCTGGGTCGGCAGCATGGACCGCGACAAGCGGCGGCGGCCGATCGGCTCGCTCTACCGGGTGCGGCCAGACGGCGTGGTGGAGCGCAAATCCGGCGGCTATGGCACCTCGAACGGGCTGGCGTGGTCGGCGGACGGGCGAACCATGTATCACGCGGACACGCCGACGGGCCGCATCGATGCCTGGCAGTTCGACCCGGCGAGCGGGGCGATCGGCGAGCGGCGCCTGTTTGCGACGCTCACGGCGGCCGATGGGCAGCCGGATGGCGCGGCGATGGACACGCTCGGCACGTACTGGTCGGCCGGCGTGACGGCGGGGTGCATCAACGCGATCGGCGCGGATGGACTGGTGCGAAGGCGGATCGCGGTGCCGGTGTCCACGCCGACCATGGTCTGTTTTGCCGGCGAGACGATGTATGTGACCAGTCTGCGCCGCGACGACACCGAGGAGGCGCATGCCGGCGGGCTGTTCCGGCTGGCCGCCCCGGCGATGGGGGTGGCGATCAGCCGTTTCGCGGACTGACGCCGGCTACCAGCGGCGGCGCTGCACGAGGGTTTCGGTGGCCTCCACCAGGCGGCGGGCGCGCAGCGCGGCATCGGTCTCCTCGGCCATCGCCGGGGTTTCCTGGGGCGTGGAGCGGTCGGCGGGGGCGTAGCCGAGGGCGTCGGCCGCATCGTCGAGGCGCCAGCGCATGCCGGCGTTGTCCGACACCAGGTTGAACACGCCGAAGCGCAGGCTGGCCGGCGCCAGCACGGCTTTTTCGAAACCCTGGCAGAGATCGCGGTCCGACAGCCACATGCGCTGACCCCACACTCCCCAGCCCATATGCGTGCCCGGCTGGTTGTCGTGGTCGCGCTGGCAATAGCCGATGCGCAGCGCGATGGTGGAGATGGCGTGGATGTCGGCCCAGGCGCGCCCGAGCCGCTCGCCGAACAGCTTGGCGGCGCCATAGGGGTTGACGGGATAGGGCTCGGTTGCCGCGTCGAGCGTTGCTGTTTCGAAACGCTGCCCGGCGAGCACCCAGTTGGAGCTGGCGAAGACGAGGCGTTTCGCACCGCCCTGCGCGGCGGCGCCGAAGACGTTGAGCGTGGCGTCGATGTTGCTGACCTGAACGGAGGACCAGGAGGCGCCGGGCCGAGGGTCACCGGCGAGGTGGATGACGGTATCGACGCCCGCGAAGTGCCGGCGCCACTCGCCCCATTGCGCGAGATCGGCGGCGAGGATCGCGGGGTCGGCGCCGTCGCGGTCGAGCAGGACGAGATCGTGGCCGAGCGCCAAGAAATGCGGGCGCAGGCGGCGGGCAAGCGCGCCCGCGGCACCGGTGATGAGCAGTTTCATCGTTTTGCTTTCATTACATATCTCAGTAGTTCCAGATGGCGCCGTCGGGCAGGCGGACCACCGGCAGGAAGGATGGCTCGTAGGGGAAGCGGCTGGCCGCCGCCTCGTCGAGCGTAACCCCGTGGCCGGGCGCCTCACCAGTCGTCATGTGACCGTCGGCGCATTGCCAGGCGGCGTGGAAGACTTCGGCCGCCTGGGCCGCGTGGCCGGCATATTCCTGGATGCCGAAATTGGGCAGGGCGCGGCCGAGATGGAGGGCGGCGCCGAAATTGACGGGGGACATGTCGGGCGCGCCGTGGAAGGCGGTGCGGATCTGATAAAGGGAAGCGAGGTCGGCGATGCGCCGCACCTGGGTGATACCGCCGGCATGCACGGGGGTCACGCGGATGTAGTCGATGAGCTGTTCCTGGATCATGACGCGGACATCATGAATCGAGTTCAGCACCTCGCCGACCGCGAGCGGCGTGGTGCTGGCGCGGCGGATGAGGCGCAGCACCTCAGGATTTTCCGCCGGCACCGGGTCCTCCAGCCAGAACAGGTTGAGCGGTTCCGTTTCCTTGGCGATACGGGCGGCCTGGATCGGCGTCACCCGGTTGTGGATGTCGTGCAGGAGGTGCAACTCCTCGCCGAAGCGGGCACGGATGGCGGCAAGCATGCGGGGTGTGAAGCGCGTATAGGCGTCGGGGTCGCGGGTGATCTCCACGGGCCGGGCGGCGCCCTGCGGCGGTGTCGCGGCGTGGCCGGCCGGCTCGCCGGGAATGTCGCAGTGCAGGCGGACGGCGCGGAAGCCGAGCTCGCGCAGGCGGGCAACGTCGTCGCCGAGCGCCTCGATGTCGCCCCCGCGGGCGTGAGGGTAGCAGAGCATGCGCTCGCGCGAGGCGCCGCCGAGAAGCTGGTAGAGCGGCATGCCGGCAGCCTTCGCCTTGATATCCCAGAGCGCCACATCGACCGCCCCGATGGCGGCAAGCGCAATCGGGCCGCCGCGCCAGTAGGCGCCGCGATAGAGATATTGCCAGATGTCCTCGATGCGGCCGGCGTCGCGGCCGATGAGGGCCGGAATGACCTCTCGTTGCAGATGCGCAACGACCGTGGCCTCGCGACCGTTCACCGTGGCGTCGCCGATGCCGGTAAGGCCGCCCACGGTCTCGACCACCAGGGTGACGAAATTGCGCCCGGGCGAGCAGACCACGACGCGGGCGGTGCGGATCGTCATGTCGGTCATGCTGCTTTTTTCCCTGTTATCGCGGCGAGGCTGGCCAGCATCACCTCCCGCGTGACGCGCACATGGGCGGCGCCGAGATCGGCCGCGCGCGTGGCGTCGCGCCGGCGGAAGGCGGCGAGCATGGCGTGGTGCTCGCGCACGACGCGTCGGAGATAGCCGGCTTCCTGGCGAAAGCGACGTACCAGCATGCGGCCGAGATCGATGTAGCGGGTGACCGGGTCGATGAGCAGCGGGTTATTGCCGAAGCCGTTGATGCAGGCGTGGAATTGCCGGTTCGTCTCGGCGACGGCGGCGGCGTCCTCGGCGCGGACGGCCGCATCGTGGCGGGCCTGGATCGCGGCGAGGCGGCGCAGCTCGGCGAGCGGTGCATCCTCCGCGAAACGGCGGGCAGCGAAGGATTCCAGCGCCTCACGAACCTCGTAGATGTGCCGCAGGCGGGTGGCATCGAGCCCGTGCACGCGCGCACCGCGGTTGGGGAGGATCTCGACCAGGCCCTCGCCTTCCAGCAATTGCAGTGCCTCGCGCACCGGCTGGACGCTGGTGCCGAGACGGTTCGCGACCGCCTGCATGCGCACCCAGCCCCCCGGCGCCACGACACCGTCGAGAATCTCCTGGCGCAGCGCGTCGGCGACGCGGCGGTAGCCGATGAGCGGCGCGGCCTTCGGCTCGGCTTCCGGCTTGGGGGGCATCGGGCGTGGATGGGGCACGTGGACCTCGTTCAGATCATATATGATCTTGACTGATTTGATATGATACGCAACCCTGGAGCCACGTCGAGGTGGCAACAATCAAAAGCGGGAGGTCGGAAATGGCACAGCGCAGGACAGGCGGCACACGGCTGGGGGTGACCCGGCGGGGGCTGGCGCGCGGCGCCGCCGGGCTAGCGGCGGTCGGCACCGGGCTCGCGGCACCGCATGTCAGGGCGGCGCCGCTGACGCTCAAGATGTGGATGCATCTGCATCCGCCGCGGCTGCCGATCGACAAGGCGATCATCGCCGAATTCGAGAAGGACAATCCCGGCGTCAAGGTGGAATACCAGGTGTTTCCGCCGTCGAACTACGCCACCAAGCTGCTGACGGCGTTCGCCGCCGGCGCCGGGCCGGATTTCTTCAACTGGAGCTCGACCTTCATGGCGCAATGGCATCATTCGGGGATCGCCGCCCCGATCGATGTCAAGGCGCTGGGTTATCCCGACGTCAAGGCGCTGACCAGCCAGTATGTCAGCGGCTTCGCGGGGGCGGATTTCGGCGGCACGCTTTATGGCGTGCCGAGCGAGGTGAGCAATTGGTGTTGCTTCACCAACAATGTCATCTTCCGGGCGGGGCATCTCGACCCCGCGAAGGATTTTCCCCGCACCTGGGAGGCGATGACGACGGTGGCGGGGAAGCTGACGCTGCGCGACAAATCCGGCAACCCGACGCGCCGCGGCTTTGACTTCGACTGGGAGAACGCCAATATCTTCTATGGCACGATCAGTACGATGATGCACCAGTTGGGGGTGGACATCGTCGACGAGGCCAGGAACGAGGCCAATCTCGACACGCCGGCGGCGCATCAGGTGATGCAGTATTACGGCGACTGGGCGCGCACCTGGAAGCTCGGCGGGCCGCAATATATCGAGTCCCGCATCGCCTTCCTCGACGGTCAGCTCGGGTCCGAGGGAACCTACGGCATCTGGGGAATCCCGCAGGTTCAGAAAGCCAAGATCGATTTCGGCGTCTATCCCGCGCCGCGCTGGGCGAAGGGTAGCGCCAATGTCGGGTTCGACCCCTACGCGTTCTACATGATGGCCAATGCGCGGGCGCCCAAACCCGTGCAGGCGCTGGCCTGGCGGATGGCGCGCGCCTATATCGATCACGCGCCGCAGCTTTATGAGGGGGCGGGGCTGTTCGTGCCGCGCCAGGACGTGATCGACACGCCGACCTACAGGGCCAATCCCTGGGCGCACGTGTTCCTCGACGAGCTGAAACTGTCGAAATTCTCCCCGCGCGTGGTGCCGATCGCGCGCGTCGAGGCGGCGCTGGTGGCGGCGCGCGACCAGGTGATGCAGGGCGGACAGGAAGTGGCGCCGGTGATGGCCGATCTGAACCGGCAGGTAAACCGAATCCTGAAAGGCGGCTGAGGCGCAGCGCCGCGGCGCAGCAATGAATGCCCGGGCCGAGACGATCGCTGCCGGCACCCCTCCCCCCGCCCGTGCGCGCCGCTTTCTGCGGCCGCGCTGGTGGGGGTTGATGTTCGTCCTGCCGGCGGTGGTGTTCTTCGCCGTGTTCAGTGTCTTTCCTGTTTTCTACGGTCTGTGGCTCAGTCTTACGCGGACCAGCCTGCTGAGTGCGGGGCATTTCGTGGGCCTGCGCAACTACACCTCGCTGCCGCATGATCCGTTGTTCGGCACGGCACTGATGAACACGCTGGTGTTCGTGCTGGGTGCCACGCTGCCGGTCTGGGTTGGGTCGCTGCTGGCGGCGTTGCTGTTCCACCAGCGGTTTCCCGCGCGCGAATGGCTGAAGACGCTGTTCTTCCTGCCGGTGCTGCCGCCGCTGGTGGTCGTCGCCGTGGTCTGGAAGGTGCTGCTGAATCCCACCGGGGCGGCAACCTGGCTCACCGGCTGGATGTTTGGCCGCGAGCAGATCGCCTGGCTTTATGACACCACGCTGGCGCCGATCATGATGGTCGTGGTGCATGACTGGGCGGCGGTGCCGTTCTTCATGATGATCTGGCTGGCGGGGCTGGCGACGCTGTCGCCGGAGCTGAGCGAGGCGGCCTCGCTCGATGGTGCGGGGGCGCTGCGGCGGTTCTGGTATGTGGAGATGCCGCAACTGCGCGGGACGACCTTGCTGGTGTGTTCGCTCTCGACGATCGGCGCGTTCCAGACCTTCGTGCTGCAATACGTGCTGAGCCAGGACCATGGCGGGCCGGTGAACGCGACGCTGGTGCTGGGGCTGCTGGTGTTCAAGGAGGGGTTTCAGTTCTTCCGCATGGGCTACGCGGCGGCGATTTCGGTGGTGCTGTTCCTGATGATCCTTGTCGTGACGCTGATCCAGATCCGGCTTTCGCGGCATGCGGCCTGAACGCGGCAGGCGCGTGCGGCGGCGCGGAGCGCGCGTGCTGCGCTGGGTGTGGTTCGCGCTGGCGCTGCTGCTGGCCTTAGTTTTTGCGTTTCCGCTATGGTTCATGGTGACCTCCGCGTTCAAGGCGGAATCCGAGATCATGGCGGTGCCGATCCACTGGCTGCCGCACCATTTCCAGGGCCTGGCGCAGTTCCGCCTGGCGTGGCGGCAGTCGCCGTTGGGGCGATATCTGCTGAACAGCTTCCTGGTGGCGGGCGCGCAGGTGGCGGTGACGGTGTTCTTCGGCGCGCTGGCCGGGTTCGGGTTCGCCAAGTACCGATTCCCGCTGCACCGGACGCTGTTCTTCTTTGTCATCTCGACGATGATGATTCCGTTTCAGATCCTGATCATTCCGCTGTTCATGGAGGTGCATGCGCTGGGCTGGGGGAACAGCTATGCGGGGCTGATCGTGCCCGGAATGATGAATGCGTTCGGTGTGTTCATGATGCGCCAGTATGCGGCCGACCTGCCGAACGAGCTGCTGGAGGCCGGGCGCGTCGACGGGGCGGGCGAGTTCCACATGTTCCTGCGCATCGTGCTGCCGCTGCTGCTGCCGGCGCTGACCAGCCTCGGCATCCTCGAGTTCATCTGGAGCTGGGGTTCGTTCCTGTGGCCGCTGGTGGTGGTGCAGAGCCGGCACATGCAGGTGCTGGCGGTGGGGCTCACGGATTTCAGCCAGTCCTATTCGCGGCCGCCGGAATGGGGGGCCGCGATGGCGGCGTCGACCCTGGCAACACTGCCGATCGCGGTGCTGTTCGCCTTCCTGCAGAAATATTTCGTCCGCGGGCTGACCGCGGCGGCGGTGAAGGGGTAGGCGCCTTCCCGGTTCAGACGGTGGGGGATGGCGCGAGCGGGTGGTCGTTGCTGTCGAAGACGCGTTCGTCCGCGGCGGACCAGGCGAGGCCGACCGCCTCGCCGGGCACCAGCCTGGGGACCGCGGCGGGGCCGGTGCTGGCACCGCGCACGATGAGCTGCGTGCCGCCGCCGAGATCGACCAGCAGCTCGACCACGGCGCCGAGATAGGTGGTGAGGGCCACCGTGCCGACCGCCCGCGCATCGGCCGCGTCGGGCGGGCCGGGATGGATGGTCTCGGGGCGGATGCTGAGCGTGACGCTGGGCGCCTCGGGGTAGCGGAGGGCCAGCGCGATGGTGCCGCCGCCCTCCGCGATCAGGCGCGAGCCGGGGCCGAGGCGGCCGGCGAGCAGGTTGCTCTGACCGATGAAGCGGGCGACGAAGGGGCTGGCCGGACGCTCGTAGAGGTCCTCCTGGCGGCCGATCTGTTCCACCCGGCCGGCGCGCATTACCACCAGCCGGTCGGCCATCGCCATCGCCTCCGCCTGGTCGTGGGTGACCATCAGCGTGGTGATGCCGCGCGAGCGTTGCAGCAGGCGGATCTCACGCGCCACCTCCTGGCGCAGCGAGGCGTCGAGATTGGACAGCGGTTCGTCGAGCAGCAGCAGTTTCGGGTGGATGGCGAGCGCGCGGGCGAGGGCGACGCGCTGCTGCTGACCGCCCGAGAGCTGGCGCGGCAGGCGCTGCGCGAAGGCTTCGAGCTTCACCAGGCGCAGCATCTCCTGCACGCGCGCGGTGCGCGGCTCGGGCGGCATGCGGCGCATCTCGAGGCCGAAGGCGATGTTGCGCTCGACCGAGAGATGCGGAAACAGGGCGTAGCTCTGGAACACCACGCCGATGTCGCGCTGGTGCGGCGGCAGGGCGGCGACACTCTGGCCGTTGACGCGGATGTCGCCGGCACTGGCGGGCACGAAGCCCGCGATCATGCGCAGGGTGGTGGTCTTGCCGCAGCCCGAGGGGCCGAGCAGCGCGATCATCTCGCCGGGTGCGGCATCGAGCGACAGGTCGTCCACCACCGCCGCCGCCCCGTAGAGCTTGCGCAGGCCGATGAGGTCGAGCGACGCCGCGTCGGCCGCTTCGCTCATGCGGCTTCGGGTGCGATCGGGCGGGTTGGCGATGCGACGGAGGCGAACATTGCGATGATGCTCCACTGAGTTCCGCCACGGGTCAAGGCTGCAAACCGGGGCCGGGAGGCGTGCTTGCCGGCGGGGGGCGAGGTGGATAGTGTTTCGATGTAACGACGACCCGGCAGACGCAAGAAGCCGGCGGGGGACAGGCGGTTGGAGCGAGGCTGGGAGAGCGGGCGCGCCGGCATGGCGCGCGCAGGACAGGCGGGCATGCCCCGGCGTGGCAGCCGGCTGCTGGGCGCCGGGTTCTGGCTGCTGTTCGCCGCTGGGCTGGTGCTGATCTTTCTGCCGCTGGTGTTGACCGTCTATCTCAGCTTTTTTGACGAGAAGCTGATCATCTTCCCGCCGCACGCCTACACGCTGCATTGGTACCGCGAGGTGATACCGCATTTCGCGAGCCCGCTGCTGACCACGTTCGAGGTCGCGGCGATCGGCGTGCCCGGCAGCCTGCTGCTCGGGGTGCCGGCGGGCCTGGCGCTGGTGCGCGGTAATTTTCGGGCCAAGGGCGCCATCGCGACGCTGCTGCTGGCGCCGCTGACGGTGCCGCTGATCGCGGTGGGGCTCGCGATCTATCTGTTGGCGGTCGCCATCGAGGAGCTGACGGGCGCGCCCCTGGCGGGGTCGTTCAGCGTGCTGGTGGCGGGCCATCTGCTGATCACCACGCCGTGGGTGGTGCGGCTCGTGGTGGCGAGCCTGGTCGGCTATGACCGCTCGGCCGAGGAGGCGGCGGCGAGCCTGGGCGCGCGGCCGGCGACGGTGTTTCGCCGCGTGACGCTGCCGGCGATGCGCCAGGGGCTGATCGCGGCGCTGCTGTTTTCGTTCATCGCGACATTCGGCGAGCTGGAGATGACGCTGTTCCTGATCAGCCCGGGGATGACGACGCTGCCGATCGCGCTGCTCGGCTATCTCAAATACCATATCGACCCGCTGATCGCGGCGACGACGACGTTGCAGATGGTGCTGATCGGCTCCATCCTTGCATTCATCGATCGCTTCGTGATCCGGCTCGGACAGCTCGTGCGTTGACGATGGCGATCCCCGCAACCCCATGCCGCACCGGGTTTGATGCGGCCGACCAGGAGAAAATATCGTGACCGAAACGAACCGCATTTTCAAGCTGAAGCGCCGCTCCCTGCTGGCGGCCGCCGGCGGGCTGGCGATGCCCGCGATCCTGCCCGCGAGCGCGCTGGCGGCGGGGTCCAAGCGGATCGTCGTGGGCACCTGGGGTGGCGACTATGAGCACCTGCAGGACATCAACTTCGTCAAGCCGATCCTCGACCCCAAGGGCTATGACGTGGTTTGGGCGCCGGCCAACGAGCCGCCGCGCATGGCCCAGATCATCGCGCAGAAGATGCTGCCGCGCGGCACGCTCGACGTCGCGGCGGTGGAGGCGCCGGCGGCGTTCCGGCTCGCCAAGCTCGGCCTGCTGGAGCCGCTCGACGCGAAGAAAGTGCCCAACCTCGCGCATGTGGACCCGGTGCTGCGCTCGCCGTTCCTGGCACCGCATATCTACAGCGCGCAGGTCCTGATTTACGACCCGAAGAAGATCAAGACGCCGCCGACCAGCTTCGCGGACCTGATGAACCCTGCCTACAAGGGCAAGATCGGTGTGCCGACCGGCAATTATTTCTACATCATGATGGCGGCGGCCCTCTATGGCGCTGGCAACGTCGATGCCTTCGACAAGGCGAAGGCGCTGATGGAGAAGGTGAATGCCAACGGGCTGCGGCTCTATCCGGAGACGGATTCGATCGGGCCCGCCTTCAAGTCCGGCGAGATCGAGCTCGGGCTGATGTGGCTGGCGCGCGTGGCGATGTGGCAGAACGCCGGGATCGACGTCGCCGCCGCCTTCCCCAAGGAGGGCAGCGTGCTCTATGTCAGTGGCTTCGTGGTGCCGAAGAACGCGCCCAACAAGGAAGGCGCCTTCGCGTATCTCAACGCCATGCTGGAGCCCTCGGCACAGGAGGGATTCGCCGCCAAGATGGGATATCTGCCGACGGTGGAAAACGCGAAGCTGACCGGCAAGATCGGCAAGCAGCTCGCCTTCCCCACGCCGAAGCCGGTGCTGCACTCACCGGACTATGCCTACGACGTGAAGGCGCTGCCGGAGATGAGCGCCTGGTGGCAGAAGAACATCGCCCGCGGATGACGTGGCGGGCTGAGGTGCCGGCGGATGGCTGACGGCGCGCGGGGCGAGCAGGGCTCCGCGCGTCTGGCCGGCGCGCTGCTGGGGCCGGCGACGCTGCTGGTGCTGGTGATGCTGGTGGCGCCGCTGCTGCTGCTGTTCCGCTACAGCCTCGACCGGTTCGACCCGAGCCTGCTCGTCGTGCCGGCGGTGACGGTGGCGAACTATGTCTCGTTCTTCGCCAGCCGATTCTATCTCGACATGCTGCTGCGCACGATCGAGGTGGCGGCGCTGTCGACGCTGCTGTGCATCGTGTTCGGCGCGCCGGTGGCCTATCGGCTGGCGCGCACCGAGAGCCGGTACAAGTCCGCGATGGTCCTGGCGCTGATGCTGCCGCTGTTCATGGGGGCGACGGCGCGGACCGTGGGATGGATGATCCTGCTGTCGCATGGTGGCATCGTGGGGCTGACACTGCGGGCGATCTTCGGACATTCGTCCTTTGATCTCATGTACACGCCGACCGCCGTTGTGGTGGGCATTCTGTCGTTCAATCTGCCGTATATGGTGCTGATGCTGCAGGCGGTGTTCGAGCGGATCGACATCTCGCTCGAGGAGGCGGCCTCGGCGCTCGGAGCCACGCCGCTGCGCTCCTTCGTGCGCGTGGTGGCGCCGCTGGCACTGCCGGGACTGTCGATTGCCACGATCCTCTGCTTCATTCTGGGGATGAACGCCTATGCGACGCCGGTGCTGCTGGGCGGGCCACGGTTTCATATGATGGCGCCGCAGGTTTATGTCGAGTTTGCATCGAACAACAACTGGCCGCTGGCCGCGTCGGTGGCGTTCGTGCTGATGGGGACGACGATCGCGCTGGCGGTGCTGGCGAACCGGCTGATCCCGGACCGCTACCGCGCACCCTGAGGATGCGGCCGGGGCACGGCGGTGCGCCGCGAGGCCGATCAGACGATTTCCTCGGCGCCGGGGTTGGTCTAGGCTGACCACGGCGCGTTCTCTGTCGGGCGCGTGTTCTGGGGAGGTTGGCGTGGCGAAATCCGGCTCGTGGCTCGCGGCATCGATCGTGGCGGCGCGCGGCGTGGGATGGGGGCGCAAGCCACGCCTGCACGACTTGACCGAGGCGGCGCAGGGGAAGTTTCATTACACGATCGGACCGTATTCCGAACCGGTGCTGACGGTGGAGCCCGGCGACCGCATCCGCATCGAGACGCGTGACGCGTTCGAGGGCAAGGTGCGCACGGAGCGCGACAAGCCGAGCCGCAAGCTGCGCATGCCGTTCGTCAACCCGCAGAACGGCCCGATCATGGTCGCGGGCGCCGAGCCGGGCGATGCGATCGCGGTCCATATCGAGAGCATGAAGCCGCGGGGCGAGAACCCGCGCGGGACGTGCTGCATGATCCCGTATTTCGGCGGGCTGACCGGCACCGGGCTGACGGCGACACTGGCACCGCCGCTGCCCGAGATCACGCGCAAGGTGCATGTGGATGAGCGAGAGGTGCGCTGGAGCGCGCGCGTGGTGCTGCCCTACGCGCCGCATATCGGCACGCTGAGCACCTCGCCCGAGATCGACAGCATCAGCTCGCTGGTGCCGGGGCCGCATGGCGGCAACATGGATCTGCCGGACATGGGACCGGGGAGTATCACCTATCTGCCGGTGCGCACGGCGGGGGCGCGGCTGTTCATCGGCGACGCGCATGCCTGCCAGGGCGACGGGGAAGTGTGCGGGACGGCGGTTGAATACGCGTCCGAAACGACGATCCGGGTCGATCTGATCCGTGGCTGGGCGCTGGAGTGGCCGCGCCTGGAGCGGGAGGATTTCATCATGGCGATCGGCTCGGCCAGACCGCTCGAGGATGCGACGCGCATCGCCTATCGCGACCTGGTGCTGTGGATGGAGGCAGAATACGGGTTCGACCGCTGGGACGCCTATATGATGCTGAGCCAATGCGGGAGGGTGCGGCTGGGGAATTTTGTTGACCCCAACTACACGGTCGGCGCCGGGATCGCGAAGCGGTATCTGGCGCCCGGCTGAGACAACGCGCGGTCACAGAGAGGAATGCTGCCGATGATCATTGATTCTCAGGTGCATTGCTACGAGGCCAACACGAAGGCGCGGCCGTGGCGCAGCGTGCCGAACTGGCCGCCACATGTCACCGGCGACGAGATGGTGGTGGCGATGGACGCGGTGGGGGTGGATGGCGCGATCTTTATCTCCGCCTTCTCGATGTACGGGTATGACGCGAGCTATGCCGCCCAGGTGCAGCGGGCGCACCCCCGGCGGTTCGCCATCATCAAGCCGGTGGACCCCGACGATCCCGCCGTGGCGGATGTCGTTGCCGAGTGGAAAAACGTGCCGGGAAGTGTCGCGGTGCGGATCATGATGCCGGCAGAAGCCGGGCGGGACGCGGACAAGCCGGGCTTCGACCGGGTGGCGCGCGCGGCCGCGGCGGCGGGGTTGCCGGTGAACATCCATTGCTGGGGCAATCTCGATCTTGCGGCGGCGGTGATCGACCGCAACCCCGAAACGCGGTTCATCATCGACCACCTGGGGCTGATGCAGCCGCGCGAGAAGCCGGTGCCCGCCGACGCCTGGGCGGCGCTGCCGCAGGTGCTGGCGCTGGCCAGGCGTGACAACGCGGTGATCAAGGTTTCGGGAGCGTGCACCCTGTCGCACGAGGCGTTTCCGTTCGCGGATATCTGGGACAAGCTCGCGCGGGTGTTCGATGCCTGGGGCTTTGAACGTTGCCTGTGGGGAACGGACTGGACGCGCGCCTTCGCGGTGGTGAACTACGCGGACGCGGTGATGGCGTTTCGGTTGACCGAGCGGCTGAGTGCCGGCGAGCGAGCGATGCTGATGGGCGGCGCGTGCGCGCGGGTCTATGGCTGGACGCCGGGGCGGCGCTAGGCTGACGCTGAGCCGCCCCCGGGTGGCGCGCTGACGACGGCCGTGGCGCGCGCGCTCGCGAGGTCCCGGGCCTTGGCACTGGTGCTGACGCTGGCGGCTGGGCTGGTTGCGGCACCGCTGCTGCCGCCGGTCTTTGGCCTGCGCGCGGAGCTCGCCCGCTATGGGGTGATGGTGCGGCGGGATGGCGGGCTTCGGTTCACCCAGCCGATCCCGGGGCCGATCCTGGGCGATCTCGCGCGGGAGTGGCGCGCGCATCGTGCCCGCGTCGCGGCGCGGCAGCAGCAGCCGTTTTCGCTGGACGCGGCCGCGTTGCGGCGGATTGCGTTACGGCTGCTGAACCCCATCGTGATCGCGATCATGATGGTGGCGTATGCGCTGCTGCGACTGCTGCAGCGCTAAAGTCTGCCGGTCATGGCACGGTCGAAGATCTCGAGCGCGCGCTCGCGGGTGAGCTCGACCGGATTGCCGCCGGCGGTGGGATCGACGATGGCCATCTCGGCAATCAGCGTGCGCTTGTCGGCGACAATACCGAATTGCGCCAGTGTGTGCGGCACGCCGAGCTCGGCGCGCAGCTTCAGCACGGCGCCGAGGAACGCCTCGAACGAGGGCTGCAACCCGAGCCAGGCGGCGAGCCGCACGATCTTGGGCTCGATTGCCTCGCGGTTGACGACCAGCACATAGGGCATGAAGACGGCGTTCGTCATGCCGTGATGGGTGTCGTAGAGCGCGCCGATCGGGTGCGAGAGCGAGTGGATCGCTCCCAGCCCCTTCTGGAACGACGTGGCGCCCATCATGGCCGCGCTCAGCATGTGGCCGCGCGCGACGAGGTCGCGGCCGTTCGCATGGACCCGCGGCAGATTCTCGAACACGAGGCGGATGCCCTCGACGGCAATGCCCTCGCCCATCGGGTGATAGGACGGCGCGCAATAGGCTTCGAGGCAGTGGGCAAGCGCGTCCATGCCGGTCCCCACGGTGATCGACGGCGGCATCCCGACCGTCATCTCGGGGTCCATGATGACCGTCTTCGGCATCATCTGGGGGTGGAAGATGACCTTCTTGGTGTGGGTTTCCTCGTTGGTGATGACGCCGGCGCGGCCCACCTCCGAGCCGGTTCCCGCCGTCGTGGGCACCGCGATGATGGGCGCGATGCCGGCGGGATCGGCGCGCGTCCACCAGTCGCCGATATCCTCGAAATCCCAGACCGGGCGCGTCTGGCCCGCCATGAAGGCCACGATCTTGCCGATATCGATCGCGGACCCGCCGCCAAACGTGATGACACCGTCATGACCGCCGGCGCGGAAAGCGGCGAGGCCGGCTTCAAGGTTGGATTGGGTGGGGTTGGATTTGACATCCGAGAACACCGCCAACGAAATACCGGCCGCGCGCAGCATGGCCACGACGCCTTCGGTGAGCGGCAGATGCGCGAGCCCGGCATCGGTGACGAAGAGCGGCCTGCCGATGCCCGCGGCCGTAAGCACATCGGGCAGTTCCCTGATGCGGCCGGCGCCGAAACGAATGGCGGTGGGGTAGTTCCAGTTGGCGGTGGGGGTGGTCATCGCTCGCTCCGTGTTGCTCCGATCTGGGATGCTCAGACCTGGCGCAGATGATAGGATTTGGGCTGGGTGAGAAGCTGGTAGCCGATTTCGGACAGCGAGCCGCCCTTGCCGGTTTCCTTGACGCCGGTCCAGACCAGGCCGGGGTCGAGATAGTCGCAGCGGTTCATGAACACGGTGCCCGTTTCGACGCGCGCGCCGATGGTTCGAGCCCGATCCATGTCCGCCGTCCAGATCGAGGCGGAGAGTCCGTAGGGGCTGTCGTTCATCAGCGCCACCGCCTCGTCGTCGTCGCGGACCTTCATGATGCCGACGACGGGACCGAAGCTCTCCTCGCGCATCACCGCCATGCCATGGTCAACGCCGACCAGAACCTCGGCAGGCAGGTAGGCAGAGGCCGGGCGATCGCGCTCGTCCCTCGTGCGCAGCAGCGCCTTTGCCCCACCGGCAAGCGCCGCCGCGGTCTGCCCCCGCACGAGATCGGCCGAGCGGGCCTGGGCCATCGGCCCGATGACGGTCGCCTCCGCCAGCGGGTCGCCCAGCGTGTAGGTCGCGCTGAGCGCGGCGTAGGCGCCGACGAAGCGGTCGTAGAGCTGCTCGTGGACATAGATGCGCTCGATGCCGCAGCAGCTCTGGCCGGAGTTGAAGAAGGCGCCATCGACGAGGTTTTCCACCGTATGCTCGAACGGCGCGTCGGCGCGGACATAGGCGGGGTCCTTGCCGCCGAGTTCGAGCGTGAGCGAGGCGAAGGTGCCGGCCGCCGCACGCTCGATCCGCCGCCCGCCCTCGACGGAGCCGGTGAAGTTGATGTGGTCGATGGCACCGGAGCCGATCAGCCACTCGGTGTCGGCATGCGACATCACGAGGTTCTGGAAAATGCCGTCGGGCAGGTCGGCACGCCGTGCCGCCTCGGCGAAGCGTTCACCCACCAGCAGCGTCTGCGACGCGTGCTTCAGGATCACCGCGTTGCCCGCCATGAGGCCGGGAACGATGGCGTTGACCGCGGTGAGATAGGGGTAGTTCCACGGCGCGATGACCAGCATCGTGCCGAGCGGCTCGCGGGCAATGAAGCGGGTGAAGCCAGGCTTGTCGGTCTTCTCGATCGGCGCGAGCGCTGCCTCGGCGATCGCGATCATGTGGCGGGCACGTTCCTCGACGCCGCGGGCCTCGGCGCCGTAACGCACCGGCCGGCCCATCTGCCAGGCGAGTTCCGGCACGATCTCGGCGTTCATCGCCAGAAGCGCATCGACGAACCGGGTGAGGCTGGCGGCACGACGGGCGACGCTTGCCTCACGCCACGCCATGCGTGCCTGCTTCGCGCGCGCCACCGCGGCCTCGATCTCGCGACGGTTCGCCACCGGGCGCTCGGCATAGATGCTGGCGTTGACGGGGGAGACGATCCTGATCGTTTCAGCCATGATGATCCTTGCCTGGGCGTGCGCGAGGCCGTTCGACGCATCTGTCGATACCCCTGCCATCGACCACAATCAAGGCGACGGACGCCCCATGCCGCCGGCGGTAACGCCGATGGTCGAGGCTGACAGGACGGGGCTGCCTCGGGATGATAGCGCGGAAATTGGGGATGGTTTCTGCATCACCTGCCTCCCCTGTGTCGCGCGTCGCCAATCGTTGCCGCGGCAGTCCATTGCTTGGGGAGTCCCGCTTCAGGATCGCCGAAGCGGTGTCCGGAATCGTTGACATTTGAGCCCGGTTCGATTCCGGGCGGCACTGAGTATTGTCACCGGGTATTGTCATCGGATGTCGATGCATCCAGGCTGACGTCGTACCATCCCGCACGTTCGTTGTGCATCGCGGAAAGAAAAGAGCATCATGAGCCACGCCGGATCCCGATCGATAGCGTCCCCAGCGGGCAGTCTCGATCTCGCCGCCTTGCGCACGCTGGTCGCCGATGGCGCCATCGACACCATCATCATGGCCGCGCCCGACATGCAGGGCCGGCTGCAGGGTAAGCGGGTCATGCCGCGCTTCTTCTTCGACTCCGTGGTCGCGGAGGCTTCCGAGGGGTGCAGCTATCTCCTCGCCGTCGATGTCGAGATGGCAACGGTCTCCGGCTATGACTTCGCCTCCTGGGATCGCGGCTACGGCGATTTCGTGTTCCGCCCCGATCTCCCGACGCTGCGCCAGGCGGCGTGGCAGCCGGGAGCGGCGATCCTGCTGTGCGACATCGGCAGCCATGACGGCACGCTGGCGCCGGTGGCGCCGCGCAGCATCCTGAAGCACCAGATGGCGCGCCTCGCCGAGGCCGGGCTGTCCGCCTATGCGGCGACGGAGCTGGAGTTCCTGTTGTTCCGCAACTCCTACGAGGAGTGCATGAAGCGCGGCTATCGCGGTCTTGATCCGGCGAATCTCTACAATGGGGATTATTCGATTCTCGGCACCGCGAGGGTGGAGCCGATCATCCGCCGGATCCGCAACGTGATGGAGGCCTCGGGCATCCAGGTCGAGAACTCCAAAGGCGAGTGCAATCTGGGCCAGCACGAGATCAACTTCGCCTATGGCCCCGTGCTCGACAGCGCCGACGGCCATGTTCTCTACAAGGAGGCGGCCAAGGAGATCGCCGGCGAGGACGGCTGCGCCATCACCTACATGGCGAAATTCAATGAGCGCGAGGGCAATTCCTGCCATATCCATCTCAGCCTGCGCGATGGCGCCAACCGGGCGGTGTTCGCGGACGGCCATGATCCGTCGAAGCTGTTCGGCCATTTCCTTGCCGGGCTGATCGCGCATGCGGCCGAGCTCTCGATCCTGTTCGCGCCGAACATCAACTCCTATAAGCGCTATGCCATCGGCAGCTTTGCGCCGACCGCCCTGGCCTGGGGCCGTGACAACCGCACCTGCGCGTTCCGCGTGCTCGGCCATGGCAAGTCGCTGCGGGTGGAGAACCGGGTGCCGGGCGGCGATGTGAACCCCTATCTGGCACTCGCCGGCATGATCGCCGCGGGGCTCGACGGCATCCGGCGCGAATTGCCGGCGCCGCAGGAGTTCCGCGGCAATGCCTATCTGAGCGATGTGCCGAGGGTGCCGCGCAGCCTGGCCGATGCGCTTGCGCTCTGGCGCAACAGCGCCTTCGTGCATGCCGCGTTCGGTGAGCAGGTGGCGGCGCATTACGCGCGGATGGCCGAAGTGGAGGTGGAGACGTTCAACGCGGCGGTGACCGACTGGGAACGGCACCGCTGTTTTGAACGAATGTGAAACGAGCGGCCGTGGTGGGTGGTCATGGGTGGCGACCGTCCGGGCCATGGCCAGCGCGCGAAGGACCGATGGATGAATATTCGGCGGGTCAGTATTCGAACTGGTAGGTCAGCCCGATGGAGCTGCTGGGGCCGTTGGGCGTCGCACCGGTCACCGTCCCGCCGCCGGTGTTGACCTGGGTGTTCAGCTTCAGCCGCTTCGTGAGGTCGATCTGCACCTGCGCCTGGGTCGCGCCGCTGACGCTCTGGGTCGCGCCGACATAGACGCCGGGGGCGACGTATTTGCCGGCCTCAAGCGAGGCGCCGCCGAGGCCGCCAGTGTTGCTGCCGACGCCCAATCGGTCGAGGCCGAGCGCGTTCTGCAGACCGCCGAGCGGCCCGGTGCCGCCGCCGCCGGTCAGCGCATAGAGACCCTGCGCGATCGCCGCGATCTGCAGCGGCGAGAGCTGCGACAGGCTGACGCCGTACAGCAGATGCGCGAGCACCTCGTCCTGCGGCAGGGAGGGCGTGCTAGACAGCGCGATCGTGGGATGCGAGGCGGTGCCGCCCACGGTGAGGGTCGCGGTGATGCCGCTCGAGCTGCTCTGGGCGATGAAATGCAGCGTCGGGTCGAGCCTGTTGGTGACGCTGGTGCCGTCGAAGCTGACGCGGCCCTCGGTGAATTTCAGATTGGCGCCGGCGAGGGAGAAGCTGCCATTCGCCATCTGGAACCCACGCGAGATGCGCGGCGCCGCGGTGGTGCCGCGCACCGTGAGGTCGCCGCCGAGGCGCGCGAACAGGCCGCGCCCGCGCAGGAAGATGGCGGGCTGGGCGTGGATTTTGAGATCAAGCCCGATCACCGGCGCGGGGCTGGCCGGCGAAGGCGGCTTCGCGCCCGGGCGGATGACATGGAGTTTGGCGACGGCCTGCGGGAAACTGCTCGGGATGGTGATCGTCGCGCGCCGCACGCCGATGCTGCCCGAGGCGTCCAGCCGATGCAGCGCCAGGCCGCGCAGCGCGATATCCGCGTCGAGATCGGCGGTCAGCAGATCGGAGGCGAGCGGCTGCGCGTTGTTCATGCGCAGCGCGAGATCGACGGGGAGGCCGGGCGCGAAGGCGCCGACGCTGCCCGAAAGCCGGATCGTTCCGCTTCCGGCATGGGCGAGGAATTGCTCGATCCGCACGGTCTGCCCGCTGGCCGTGATCAGCGCCGAGATGTCGGACAGATGGGCGCCCAGCGCATAGTCCTGCACGTCGCCACCGGAGAGGCGGATCGTGCCGGAGGCGGCGGGTGCGGCGGGGCTGCCGCGCATCGCCGCATCGATCGCCACCTGGCCCGCGACATGCCGGCCGTTCGCCTCGAGGATCGGATTGGCGACGGCCAGGTTGATGCTGCCGCGGGCCGCGAGGTTGAGGGGGCCGGTCATGGTGAGCGGGGCGGTGCCGGTGAGGACGAGCGCTGCGTCGCTGCCGGCGCTTAGTTTTGCGTCCACGCTCGTGTGGTTGCCGTCGAGGCCCAGCGTCGCGTACAGGTCGGCGGGCGGGAGGGCACGCGCCTTGCCGGAGAGGAGACGCAGGCCGCGCGCGGCGATGCGGACGGTGCCGCGCGGTGCCTGGATGCCGCCGGTGAGGTGCCCGTCGAGGTCGATCACCCCCCCGGCCTCCAGCGCCGGTGCAAACGGTTTGGCGAGGGCGGGCGTGACGTTGGCGAGATGCACGCTGAGATCGAGCGACGGGGCGATTCGGCCGGCGAGGTCGAGCGTCGCGGAACCGAGGGCGAGGCGCAGCAAGCTCACCGAGACCGAAGGCGCGTAGGTGATGCGCGCCGGGGCGAGCAGGCGCAGCGCCTCGCCCTTCCAGCCTAGCGCCAGCGCGTCGAGGACGAGGCGGCTCGTTGGCGCGTCGAGCATCGCGCGCGCGGTGATGCGCGCCGGGGCACCGGCAAGCCCGTCGAGGGCTGCGTCCAGGTTGATCGCCAGCGCGTCCGCCGGGCCCTTGAGGGCGAGGCGGGCCTGACCGGCGATACCGCCCGCGCGGATGGCCTGCGCGGCGAGGTGGAGATCGGCGATGGGTTGCATGATCGGGTCGGCGATGCTGCCGTCGAGCGTGATGGCGCCGATACGCGCGGCCGCGACGCCCACGCCCTTTGCATGCACCGCGAGGGTGACGCGCGGCACGCCATCCGCCTGCGCGGTCGCGATATGCGCGGTGACGCCGCCGGTGACCGGCTGGTGGAGCAGCGGCGCGAGGTCGCCGAGGCGCGCCATGCCGAGATCGAGCGTGCCGAGCGGGAATGCGGCACCCGGCGGCAGGGTGAGGTCGGCGACACCGTGCAGGGATTTCCAGTCGAGCGCGTGCAGGGTGACATGGGTTCCGCCCGCGCCACGCCTCGCCTCCGCGGCAAGGGTGAGCGGCGCGCCGTCGAGCGTGCCGTGCAGTGCCAGGCTGGCGCTCGGATGGGCGGGCAGGCCGGCGGCATCGACCACCAGGCTGATCGGCCCGGCGGGAACGTTAACCATACCGAACGTTCCGGTGGCGGTGATATGGGTGGCGAGGTCGTCGGCGGGCCCGCGTGCCGTGCCCCGCAGCGCGAGCTGGCCGCGCAGGGCGGGGCTGGCCGCCGCGAGATCCGGCAGGTCGAGCCGGTAGGCGAGATCGAGCGTGCTCGCCGCCGCCGTGCCGTGCGCGCCGAGATGCAGTGCGGCGCCGTCCAGAGTGAGCGAGCGGAGGTCGAGGCGCGGGCCGGACGGGGTCTCATGCAGCGCGGCGTCCATCGCGAGACGCCCCTTGCCGCCGATCAGCGCGACCAGCGGCGCCACGCCGCCGGTGAAGGCGACCGGGCCGGAGAGCGAGGCCGTGGTGGTGGCGCCGTGGCGTGCGAAGGCGATGTCGAGCGTGGTGCTGCCCGCCGCATGGAGGCCGATGGCGGCGGCGAGCGGCGCGAGATCGGGCAGGGTCAGGCGCAGCCTGCCGTGCGGCTCGGGGCCGAGATCGACCGTGCCATGCGCCGCGACCAGGCTCTGTCCGAGCGCGAAGGTCACCGGCAGCCGCGTGGTGCCGAGCAGCACTGTCGCGGCCAGGTGGACCGGCGAGGCGGCGAGCAGGTCCGGTTTCGGACCCGGAATGACGAGGCCCTGCGCTGTCGCGTCGAGGACGACCTGCAAGTGGTTCGCGTGGATCGCCGCATCGAGCCTGGCGATCGCGCCGCCGCCGGCCTTGAGGGCGAGGATCGCAACGCTGCCCTGGGCTTCCGGCCTGGCCCATGGGCCGGCGAGATGGGCGGCGATCGCGACGGATTGCCAGGACAGGCCGGGTGCGGGTGCCATGGCCGGGGCGTTCGCCGCGAGGTCGAGCGTGCCATTTCGGGCCGGCAGGTCGAGCGTGCCGCCGGCATGCGCGGTGAGCTTCCCGGCCGCCAGGGCGAGATGCAGCACCGCCGCCCGGCGTGGCCCGGCAAGGGAAAGATCGAGGTGCAGCTTTCCGTTCAGGTGCGGCAGATTCGCGATCGCGGCGATCAGCCCCTGGTTGGGTTCGTCGGCGCGCAGGTGGAGTGCGACCGTTCGCGGCGTCAGGGTCGCGGCGAGGCTGTAGGCGCCGGCGGCATCGAGGCGCGTGGCCCGGATGGCAGCCGTGCCGCGCGAGAGACTGGCGAGATCGGCGTGGCCGGTGACGACGAGGCTTGCCGTCGTGCCGGCGATGGGCGCGCCGAGGGTGAGGCGCCGGATCGCGAGGTGTCCGAGCACGACGCGCAGGGGCAGGCGGAACGAGGGCGCGGTCGTGGGCGACGGCCGCGTCGGCGCGGCGTGCGGCAGGCGGGTGATGTCGATCGCGCCGGCGGAGACGCTCGGGATGCGCAGCGTGCCCGTGAGCAGGGCCAGCGGCGCCCAGCGCAGATGCAGCGAATCCAGGGTCGCGTATGTGCCCGCCGCATCGCCGAGGGCGATGTGGGCGACGCGCAGATTCCACGGCAGCGTGCCGGAGAGGCCGGCGATGGTCACCGCGCCGCCGGTGAGCGCACCGGTCTGTCGCGCGACCAGCCGCCGGCCGACGCCGGTGTTGAGCAGAACGAGCAGGGCGGCGACCGCCACGAGCGGCACGCCGACCGCGAGCCCGGCGGTCCAGGCCAGGATGCCCGCCACGCGTCGTGGCCAGCGAAGCGGCCTGGTCTCGGTGCCGGTCGCGCGCATCAGAAGGCCTGACCGATGCCGACATAGAACTCGTAGGCGTCGCCGCCGGGCTGGCGGGTGACGGGAAAGGCGACATCGAACCGTATCGGGCCGGCCGAGGTATAATAGAGCACGCCGGCACCCGCGCCGATGCGCAGACTGCCCTGGAACGGTGCGGAGCTCTTCGAGACCTGGCCCAGATCGGTGAAGACGGTGGCGCCGAAATTACCCCAGAGACGCTGGCGGAATTCGACCTGTGCCAGATCGACCGCGAGGCCGCCGATCGCCACCTGATCCGGGAATTGCGGGCCGATCGACTGGTATTTGAAGCCGCGCACCGTCCCGCCGCCGCCGGCGTAGAAGCGCTGATCGGGCGGCAGCGCGAACGGCGTGCCGGCCCCCTGGATCGAGCCGACCAGGGCGTGCACCGCAAGCACCGAACGGCCGGGCTTCGTCAGGCCGAATTGCGCGATGTCGATGTAGGTCGAGCCTGAGGCCTGCATGATCAGGAAGCTTGCATCCCGGGCGCCGAAGGATTGCGTGGGGGTGACGGAAAAGCTGGCGCGCAGCCCGCGCGTCGGGTTCAGCAGCGAGTTCGTGCTGTCATAGATGGCGCCGAGCGGCAGACCCAGCAGCGCGTAGTCGCGCGTGACACCCTGCTGGTTGATGGCCTCCTCCTCGATATTCACGCCGCCCGTCACTTTCCAGTGCTTCGAGATCGAGCGCCCGACGATCGCGCTGCCGAGCAGGGCCGTCTGGTCGTAGGTGTCGAGGGACTGGCGCAGGGCGGCGAGATTGAGGGTGAGCGTCTGGTGACGCGCGAACCAGTCCGGTTTCACGAATTGCGCACTGAGGTCGTAGCCGGGGCTCTTCGTGGCACTGGCGGCGAAACCGCTGACGGTGGCGCCGAGGTTGAGCTGCTCGGCATTGCCGAAGACGTTGCGGTCCGACCAGGTGGCCCCCGCGCTCAGGCCGAGATCGGTGGAATAGGCGGTGTTCAGCCCGGCGATGAAGCGCGGGCGCTCCTGAAACGCGAAGGTGAGCGGAAGCTGGCCGGCGGCGTCGAGCTTCGTCGCGGGCTGCACCGAAACGCTGGAGAAGACGCTGAGCGATTGCAGGTCCGCTTGCGCGCGGTCGATCGCCTGGGGCGAGAAGCGCTCGCCCTGATGCACGAGGAGGCGGCGGCGGATGAAGCTGTCACGGACGCGGCGCAGCCCCCTGAGGCGGATCGGGCCGAGTGCCACGCGCGGCCCCGCTTCGATGTCGAAGACGATGTCGAGCGTGTGTTTGGCGGGGTTCTCATAGGCGACCGGCGCCGGAACCCTGGCCAGCGCGTAGCCCTCGGCGAGCAGTGCTGCCCGGATCCGCCCCTGTGCCGCGAGCACGTCGGACGCGATCGCGGGCTGGCCGGCATGGAGGTTCAGGGTCGCAAGCGCCGCGGGTGGCGCCGAGCCCTTCACGGTGATGGTGCCGAGGGTGAACAGCGGGCCCAGCGTCGGCGTGACGGCGACCGGCACCGGGCGGCCCTTTGCGACCGCCGCGAGCGTTTCGGGCAGGGCGGGGTCGTCAGCCGCAAGGTGATCGACCGTGATCGCGACCTTGCCGTCATAATAGCCAAAGCTTTGCAGCGCGGTTTCGAGCCGGGCGACGTCCTGTTGCGCACGCAGCCCCAGGGCGAAGGGCGTGGCGGGCGCGGATTGGCGCAGGCCGACGAGTTGCGAGCTGCCTGCCAGCGCGTCGTCGAGCGCCGCATTGCCGGTCTTGGCCATGGTGACGGTGTAGGGTTGCGGATCCGCCGCATACGCCGCGAGCGGCGTTATCGCGCCGATACCGACCCACCCTGCGACGAGGGTGCAGCAGCGGATGAGGCGGCACGTCGCGGCTGTCGCGCGACGTACCGTGCGAAAGGAGCAGCGCATCGTCAATCCGTCTAGCCGATCTCGGTGCGCCTCGGCCACCGCAGTGCCCGTGGGAATGACCACCGACCTGCTGATGGCTGGTTCGGGCGCCCGGCGGGAAACGGTGACAGAAGCGGGTGCACGACATCGCCCGGTGGGCGATGTGGCACGGACCGGGCTCAACGGGCGGCGGCTTCGCCGCGCCGATCATCCCCAGGGCATTCGAACTTACTGATCTTGATGGTGCCGACGGTCAGGATTGAACTGACGACCTGCTGATTACGAAGCAACTCGGCATTGGTTTCCATCAGCGCGCCGTCCAACAATCACCCGCCGGTGTCGGACAGGCGCAGCGCCTGCATGCTCGCGGCCAGCGCGTCCCAGTCGAGCCCGTCCGGCGCCCGGTCCATCACGTCCAGCCAGTCCCGCGACAGGGTCGCGTCCACCGCGACGACATAGCGCGCGGCCCATTCCGGGTGCAGCGGATAATCCTCGCCCCAGCTTCGCACCACCATCGTCCCGTCATGCCACGCGCCGAGGCACACGCGGTGCCATTCCGCGTCCGCTTCGCCGGCATCCCATCCGGTACCGCTGCCCGGCGCACTGGCCCAGGTCTCTGGCTCGCGGCACGCCGGCACGATCTCCATCGTCAGCTGCAGAGGCCCGAAATGGTCCAGCGTCTGGGCGAGTTCCACGCTGTCGGCCGGGTCCACCGGCGCCCACCCGACGAGGTCGAGAAATTGCGCCCCGGCGCGAATGCCACGCTGCGCCCAGACGGCCATCGCAAGGTCGGTGCGCGTCCCTGCATCCGGGAGGCCCGTCGCCGCATCAAACCCGGTCAACGACGCATAAAGCCCGAGCGCGTCCGCCGTCGTCGGCCGCCACGCATCGCCCCACGCGACGGCCCGCCGCAGCTCGATCGCCCGCAGCTCGGCGCAGGGCACGCAATCGCCGAAGCGATCATTGCCCAGCGCGTCGCCGTCGGCCCCGCGCCAGCTCAGCCAATCCACCGTGCGTGGCACGTAGAGCTGCCCGAGGTTCACAAGCCGGGCCAGCGGTGTCGCTGGCGCGGGCCGGTGGATCGCCCCGAACCGCCTCACCGATGCGCGGCGGCAGCCAGCCGCAGCCGTGCCTCGTCCGGCGACATCGCCGCCGGCGCCGCACCGGCGGCCGGCGCCAGCCCAACGGCGATCTCGATCGGCGGCAACAGCGCCGACGCCGCCGCGAAGATCGTTCGGATGTCGGGCGGCAGCACTGCGATGCCGCTCGCCCCCGCTACCAGGGCGTTCACCGCCTGCACCAGTTGCCCCGTCGGCCCCTGCGCCGCGTTAGCGCTCGCGGCCGTCGCCACCTCCTGCGCCGCCGTCTGCACCGCCGCCACGTAGGTACTCACCACGCCGATCGTGGCCGGGCTCACGGTCGGGTCGGCCTTGAGCGCCGCCACCGCGCCGTTCAGCCCGGCGCCGATCAGGTTCGCATCCTGGGCATACTGCGTCACCTGCGTGCTCGTCGTGCCAGCGCAGGCCGCCAGCATCAGCGCCATGCCGAGGGCAAGGATCGCTCGCCGCGCTGCGCGCGTCACGACGCGGCTCCCATCGGCGGTGCGGCGGCTGCCGGCTCGGCCGGTGCCGTCGTCACCGCGTCCTTGAGCACCGCCAGCACGTCGGCCGCGACCGTCGCCGGCGGCTTGTTGCCGGCCTCGCGCAGCAGCACGCCGGCGCCGGCCGCGAGGATCGCGCCCCACAGCGTCACCTGCGTCCACAGGCCTGGCGGAACGTTGATATGCGCCGCCACCAGGGCGGCCGAAATCGACGCCCACGTGCTGCTCTCGCCGAGCCGCGCGTCCAGGTAGACCAGCAGTCCACGCATCGCATCCTCCATCGGTTGAACTCAGCGCATCTTCATCAGCGTCATCGCGAGCCGCGCCTGGCGGCCGAGTTTTCCAGGCGCGTGCTGCTCCTTCGCGGCGTATTGCCGCGTCGTCATGCCGGCGCGCTTCGCCTTGGCGGCGAACTGCCCGTGCGCGTTCTTGGTCGCGCGCCCGATCCATTTTTTCTTCGCCATCCTTCCCTCCTATGCCGTCGTCGCCGGTGGCGCGCCGGCCATGCTCAGCGCCAGGTCGCGGCGCGCTCGCGTGCGCCGCAGCCAGCCGTCACCGAACCGCGGGAAGTCCGCGAGCCCGCGGTAGTAGGCGGTCTGCCGGTCGGCGAGGCCGAGGATCACGGCAACGCGGTCGCATCCGCGCGTCGCCAGCACCGTCAGCGGCCCGATATCGCCATCGACATCGGCGCCCACCTGGCGCTGCAACATCTCGGCCGAGGTGCCCGGGCCGGCGTTGAACCCGAAATCGAAAACCATCAGGTCGGCACCCGGCGGCAGCGCCTCGCAATCCATCGGCCGCCAGTAGAGCGCGCGGGCGATCGGCGCCGCCTGCGCCATCGTCAGGTCGCGGATCGCCTGCACGCCGAGGTTTCTGTCACCACGGAAGTGCCGCAGCGTGGTGAGCGTGATGCCCCAGTTCGTCGCCCCGCCGGGGTCCTGCGGGTCGTCCGCGAACCCTCCTTCCTGCGCGAGGGTAAAGGTCCAGCACGCGCCGAAATGGCTCATGGCGGCGGGTTCCCTTTGAGATAGGCGGCGAGGTCGTTGATCTTCTGCTCGATGCGCGACAGCCGATCGTCCTCGGCCTGCAACGCGGCCCGCATGCCCTCGCGGGACTGCTCGATCGCCGCGACCCGGCTCGCCAGGTCGGTCAGCTTCGTCGTCTGCGCGTCCGCCCAGGAAATGATCCCGTAGAGAAAGCCGGCCGTCATCACCACGGCCATCATCACCCCGGCGTGCTCGGACAACCAGGATTTCGGCCGGTCGCTCATCTATCGAACCGGATATTCGCCCGAGATGGTGATCGCTTCCTGCACGCCACTCGGGATATTCGAGGTCGTGAAGGTCACGGGGGAGCCTCCACTGACGTTTAACATCGGCATGAGCAACATCGACGACTGGGAGTTCGTTTGGGCAAACGGCACCTCTCCGGCCGGGAAGGTCGGGCCGGACAGGGACATCGGCAGCGCCAGCGGATACCCTCCATCTGGGTTGAACCCCGGCATGTTCGTGGTCAGCTGCAAAGCGCCGCTCGCCGTCGTCTGGGTGATCATGAAATTATCAGATATGACGAACTGCACCATGTTCCCGAGCAATCTGTAGTAACCGGCGTTGGAATTGTTGTTCAGCACGCTATTGCCCGGCGTCGCAAACGCCGGCGTTATGGTGACTGGAAAGTTCACATCTGGAAAATCGTAATAGCCGCGCACAGCGGAAAGGTTCATCACTATCGATACTGGCGTGACGCCGCTTTCGTTATTAAGGAATACGTTACTAATATAATTGTTTACAATGTCGTTGCCGATTTGTATCAGCGCGACGCCGGTCGCTCCCCACACGGATTCCGGCGACCAATTGTGCATGACAATTGAGCCGTTGCCTGACTGCACGACGATCGGCTGCGTCAGGGTCGCGCCGCCTGCCATGTCATAAGTGACGTTATTGATCTGCGTCACACTGGCCGCCGTGTTGGCGTCGGTCATAACGAGGGGCTCGGCGGTCGGCGATGTGTAGGACGAGGCATACATGACAATCTGCCCGCTCCCGATCGTCAGATAGCCACCGTGATTGACGATGTCGCCGGTAAGAGAGTCCGTGATGATCTTCGCGACACCGACATTTAGCCGGGCGTGAAACGGGTCCGCGAGCCCGTTCATGACGATCGTCGGCCCGTTGCTTACCTCGACGTTCAGCGCGCCGACGGTCAGCGTGCCGTGCTCAATATCGAGCGTCCCCGCGTCGTCTAGCTGCAAATCGCCGATCGTGTCCGACGTGTCGAAGCTGGAGTTGGGGTTGAGCCGCAGCCCCTGCCGATAGGCGACCAGCGTGCGGATATGGCACCCATCGCAGTAGCCGAGTTCGGCCTGCGGGCTCTGCAACCACATCGGCATGCTGGTCGTGTTCGCCTGCGATCCGAAGTTCCACAACTCAATATCCTGCGCCGTAAAATAATCCTCCGGGCCGTCCACAATGAACGGCACACCATAGGCGCCGATATTGATTTTCCCGGTCAGCGTCCACGCCTCGTTCACCAGCACGCTCAGCCCGGTGATCGCGTTCTCGATGTTGACGTTCGCCAGCGTCGGGCGATTGGCTGGCTGCGTCCCGCAGATCGCCGGCGCGTATTGTCGCAGCCCCGCGATCAGGCCGATCGTCTCGTTGGGCACCACGACGCCTTGAGTGCGGCTGACCGTCCAGGTCGAACCGGAACCCGAAACGATGAACTGCCCTGATAACACCCCGTCGCCCGCCAGCATGTCGCCGATCGCGACGGAGCCCGAGGTCACCGTCAGCGTGTTGCCGCTGATGCTGCCCGTGAAGGTGGGCCAATAGGTAACAACCACGCCATTGTACGTGCCGCCTGCCCCCTTCGACATCGTGAAAGGGCCGCTCCCAGACAGCACCGTCGCGGGGTTCGTGTATTGGCTCGCGACCATCTCGCCGGCTGTCGGTGTAGCCCCACTTACCACCGTGAGCGCGCTGCCGCTGATATTGGCCGTGCTCGGCGCCGACAGCGTCGGGGTCTGGTAGAAGTTGATCGCCAAATCCTGCGCCTGCGTCCCAAGCTGGCCTGCGGTCGGCGCCAGATTGAGGTAGCAGCTCACTCCCAAATTGGCGTCGCTTCCGACGGTCAAAACCGTTTCTTCGTTTAACCCTCCTGCGCCGGTGAACTTGGTATTAGAGCACGCCACTTCGGACGTGATGTGGAACTGCCCGGCCGGCAGCCGCACCGGCACGCCGAGGGCGCAGGCCGCGTTCAGCGCCGCGGTGTTGTCGAACTGTCCGGCCGTGTCGGCGGTCGGCGCTCCCGGCGCTCCGGTGATCTGCGCCCCGCACGAGCGCACGTCGATCCCGGCAGCCGGGATCACCCGCAGCCATCGCCCGGCGCCGCTTTCGGCAGAGGGCTTGATGGTGCCGCACCCGTCATCGGCCGCCGTGCTGGTGGTGCTCCATATCCAGTTGCCGCCTCCCCCATCACCAGGCGTGGTGTAGCCGTCGAGATGCACCACGCGGCTATAGGCGCCGGTCGGCACCCAGGCGCGCAGCGTCGCGATGGTCGCCTGCGGCACCTGCGCCGCGGCCATTGTCGCCCAAAGCAGCGCGCCGAGCGCGCCGAGAAGCAGTTTGCTCATCCCATCACCGTCCAGTTTGTGCCGTTGAACCGCACGACCATGTTAGTGCCGCCGCCGCCCGCGTAGATGTCGCCCCATCCGAGGCCCGCCACCGCGTCGCTCACCTGCACGATCATGCCCGCGGCACCCACCGGCAGCGTGGTCTTGGTGTAGGACGGCGGCAGGTTCAGCGCGGCGCCGGAGGGGGTGCTCCCGGTGATCAGCGCCGCCGCCTGCTGCATCAGCATCGTCAGCCGGTCCAGCGCCGCTTCGACGGCTTTCGCTTGAAACGGGCCCGCCGTCGGAAACGAGCTCGGCTGCGTCGCCGCCAGCACGCGCGCGATGGAAACGGTCTGCGTCGCCGTCGGTGCGGTGACGAACGTCACCGTCCCGGACGTGAACTCGCCGGTACCCGTCGGGTCCGCCGCGCCGGTCACGGTGTAGCCGTAGCCGGTGGCGCCGTTCAGCGTGACGCCGGCGACATCGGCCTGCGTCGAGCTGTCATAAATCGAAACCACGAGATCGGTCGCGGCAAAGAACGGAAACGGCACCGCGAGGGCGGTGGTCACGCCGTTGCCGGTGTAGGTCACGCTTGGTGTGGTCGCCGAAACCGTCATGGCTATCTCCCGAACAGCGGCACATGGATGGTCGGCGCCAGCCAGTACGTCTGGCCGGTGTTCTTCAGCGTCTGGTGCACCTGCCGCTCCAGGTAGCCGGGCGACAGCGTCTCCTCCAGCGAATGCAGAAACAGGAAGTCGAGCGCCGTGCGCAGAAAGAACACGTTGGCGAACGGCGTGTTATCCACCGTCACCCGCAGCAGGTGCGGTGGCACGAGGTGAAACTTACCCGCCTTGATGTCGTTGTAGATGGTGAATATTTCACTTGCCGTCTGGCCCCCCACGGGGCCCGCCAGGCTATCGGCCGGGCTCTGGCCGAAACGGTTGAGCGACCCGAACAGATAATCGCCGAGCACGCCGTAGCCGCCGCCCTGCGCCAGCGCGGCGCCGAACGCATCCCACACATGCCCAGGGGTATCGAGCGGGTGCGCGTTCTCGCCCTTTACCAGTTGCTTCAGGGTCATGGCCGCATAGCCGGCCATCGTCGTCGCCACGGCGAGTTCGACCATGCCTTGGGTCTTCCAGCCGAGCGAGCGTTCGGGGTCGGCCATGCGCCCGACCATCTGCCGCGCGGAGGCGATGCCCCACAGCTTGAACTGAGCCAGAAACCGCAGCATCTCGCCGATCGGCGTGCCCGGCCGCTGGCCGCCATAAACCGCCGCGCGTTCGCGGATGCCGGGCCTCACGATCGCCCGGTCGGCCTCGTCGGCCATCATCGCGTGCAGCCGCAGCGCCAGGTCGTCGCTGTTGGCGAGCCCGGTTTTCAGCGCCATGTCGGGCGTGAGATAGAGGCGCCCGTCGGCTTCTGCCGCCTGCACGCGCCCCAGCGCCTCCCATTCCAGCGGCGCGATGCCGTGCACCCGTAGCAGCCGCGCGCGGTTGACGTCGAGCGCGTCGAACTCGGTGCCCAGCGCGCTGCCGAGATGCGCCGCGACGGCGCTCATCATGCCGGTGCGCTGCGCGTCCATCAGCCACGACAGCCCGTTCAGCTTGAAGAACCAGTTGGCCATCTTCGCCAGCCGCCCGGGGATCGCCTCGTCGGCGGCGAACCGGCTCAGCATGTCGCCCCGCATCATGTCGATGCCGCCGCCCAGCGCGTGTTCCACCTCGCGCAGCGCATCGCCCGAGGGCAGCAGGGAGGTGAAGAAGTTGGCATACCGCTCGACCGGCCCGACGCCGATCTCGCGCAGTTCCGCTGCCTTCGTCGCCAGCGTCGAGAGATGCGTGAACGTCACCAACCCGAGCCGCCCCATGGCCACGATCGCGCGCGTCGCGGCGCCGATGCGCGCCAGTAGGGAATGCACCGGCATGTTCGCCCGCCCGGTCAGATAGTCGAAGCGCGCGCGCAGGGAGGGCTCGGCCGAGCGCAGCCGGATCACGCTCTCGGGGTGGCTGTCACGGTAATGCTCGGCGAGGAAGCGGATATCCTGGTCGAACTCCGCCTCGGGGTTGGTGCCCCAGCGCGCCATCAGGCTTTCCTGGCGCGCCGAGCGGTCCAGCGCCCGCACCACCTGCTCCATCAGGTTGCCGCTGCCGAACCGTTCCTGATAGTCGAGCCATCCGTCGGCATCGCGGAAATGCAGCACCCGCGCCTGGCTGGCGCGCCCGGCGGTGTTGCCGGGCCCCGCGAAGGCCGGGTCCTTGAAGCCCACGCCGCCCTCGTCGGAGAGGTGGACGCCGGTCACCAGCCCGTGCCAGGTCCGCCGCAGCATCTCCTCCTGCGCCGCCGGCGAGACGGCCTCCGCGTCGTCGAAGGTGCGCTGATCGAGCAGCGGGCGGATGAAATCGCGCCACGCCTCGAAGCCGGCGCGGCGGATGCGGTCGGCGTCGTGCACCGTCGCGGTGATATAGCCGGCATAATCGCCGACCCAGGCGCCGGCCTTGTTCAGCCGCTCGCGCGCCAGCATCTGGTATTTGTGCACGATCTCGGCGATGCGCCGCGCGATCGGGTCCCCGGTCACCATCGGCTTCTCGGCCTCCGTGCCCATCACCGCGTGGGACAGGTTCCACAGTTCCCATCCCCATTTTCGGTCGAGCAGCCCGTTGCGCACCACGCGCAGCAGCCCGGCGCGGCCGAGTTCGGCGGTCATCGCGCCGCCGGTCTCGTTCAGCCTCGCGTGCCAGCGCGCCTCGGCCGAGTTGCGCGCGCCAAACCTTCCGGAATAATCGCCGTGGATCGAGGCGCCGATCGCGGCGGCCAGGTCGGGCTCGTGGCCCGGGCGCGGCGCGCTGTTCATCAGGCTGGCGCGCCTGCCGAGGCGCAGGCGCAGGTTCATCGCCTGGTTGCGCTTGGCGATCACCGCCGCCGCGTCGTCCTCGGCCCGCAGCTGCTCGACCGCTTGGCGCAGCGCCTCGGCGCGGTCGAGCCCCTGCAGCATCTCGAGCCGCTGCGCCCGCTCGTCGACACGTTCCATCACCCGCCGCGCGCCATCGCGGCTCATTGCCTCACCGTAGGCGCTCGCCACGTGCGCCAGGCATGCCTCGAAGGTCATGCGGCACTCCGCATCAGGCACTGCATCGCCGCTTCCTGGGCGCGGCCCATCGCCGCGGTTTCCTGGTCGACGGCGCGCAGCGCCTCCATTTCGGCCGCCGCTGCCGCCGGCAGCTCGCCGGCCGCCTCGGCCGCCTTCAGCGTCGCCATCTCGCGCTCGAGCTCGGCCCGCGCGCGCTCCACATCGGGCATCATCCGCTCGCGCGCGGCCTTCGCCGCGGCTTCTTCGGTGCGCGCTTCCGCGGGGTCTGGTGCATCCGCCTGCCGTGCCGCCCGTGCCGCGTCCCCCGCCAGGGTGTCCTGCGTGGCCGCTGGCGGCGTTTCGTCGTCTGCCCGCGGTCCACCAGCGGCGCCCTCGTCCGCGCCGCCCAGCGCGCTCTCACGCGCTCTGGCGACGGCCATGATCTCCGCCGCGTCCGGCGGCGTGTCGCCGAACAGGGTGGGGCCGGCCTTCGCCTCCATCGCCTGCTGCGCGAAGCGCCGCAGCGTCGCCGCCAGCCGTGCCCGGCTGGAAACGCGTGTCATGTCCGCGTTGGTATGGAACGCCGCCAGCATCTCCCGCGCCGCGCGCGACACCGGCGCCTCGAACGCGTCCCGCTGGTCCAGCAGTTCCGGCAGCGGCCGACGGCTCTGATAGGCCCGGTCCATGGTGGTCAGCGCCTCGCCGAGCGCCGGCGTCGCGTCTGCCTCGGCCGGAACCTCGCCGCGGGCGATCGCGCGCCGCAGGAGCGCCCAGGACGGCGCCGCGTCCTCCAGCCCCCTCGAAATCTCCGTCATGCCGTGCACGTTGCCGCCGAGCAGCCGCTCGATCGTCGCCGGCGCCGTGTCGCCATACGCCGCGGCCTGCACTGCGCGGGCGAGCCGTCGCTGTCCCGCGACGGTCAGCTCGCCGTCGCGCCCCACCATGGCGCCGCGCTCCTCCGCAGGTAGCTCGGCCATGAAGCGGCGCACGAACTCGGCGTTTCCGGCACCGGTCAGCGTGCCCTCGCGCAGCGCGTCCATCGCCGCCTCGGCCCGCGTCGCGTCCGCCCGCGCCTGCTCGGCGTCGCCCATCTGCAGCGTCGCGCGGTCATTGGCCTCGCGCGCGAATGCGGCGCGGGCATCGTCCGACAACACGTTCTGCCGGCGCCCGATCAGCACCGGCTGCTCGATGCCGCGCGCGTCATAGCCCTGCTGCGCGAGCCATTGCCGATAGGCCTCGGCGCGTCCCGCCAGCTTCGGGTCTTCGTACATCGTGCGAAGCGCCAGCACCCGGCCGTTGCCGCTCTCGACCACATTGTCGGGCCCCACGATTGGCGCGCCATTGCCGGCGTCGGCCGAGGGCGCCAACCGCGCTGGCTCCAGCCGTCCCGCGATCTCGGCGATCTGCGCGCGCGAGCCCAGCGCGCCCCGGTCGCGCGGTTGCAGCGCCTGCGGATAGGCGGGGTTCACCTCGCCATCGACACCGTGGCTGGTCAGCAGCGCTCCCGCGTCCGCCAGCTCCGGCGACAACACCACCTGCGTGCCCATCGGCGTGAACGCCTGGTATTCGCCGGCACCGGGCGCCGTGCGCACGCGGCGCGCCGCGCGCACCACCAGCGACTGGTCGACCGGCCGGTCCCCCGCGACCGACGCGATCGCGTTGGTGGCCAGCGCGTCGGCCGCCTGCACGTTCGGCCCCTGGCCGGTGAACAGGTCGCGCATGGACGCCAGCGGCTGGGTCGCCCAATCCGGCGCACCACCGCGCGCCAGGTCGCCGACGGCACCCAGTGCCGGATGCAGTGCGCCGCCCAACGCCGCGCCGAACATCACCGAGGACATCGCCTCCGGCAGCCCGAACGCATCCTGCTGCTCGCCGGCATAGGCCGCCTGGAGCGGCAGCATCGCTGCCTGTCCCGCGGCGCCGGCCGTCGCACCCTCCACCGCGCGCGTCGCCGCGGCGAAGGCGAACGGCGACGCCTCGCGCAGTCCCGTCGCCGCGACGAGCCGCGCCGCGTTCTCCTCGCCAATCCCCGGCACGAAGCTCGCGACGATGTTCGTGGGGTCGGCCATCTGCGTCACGAAATCCAGGATGCCGCGGCCCCAGCTTCCCGCCGGACGCCGCTCGCGGGCATAGGCGCGCAACAGCTCGGCGTGCTTGGCGCTCGCCATGTCGGCCGCGACATCGGCGCGCACCGGCGCCTGGAACTGCAGCGCGCCCGGAATGCCATAGCGTGCGTTGGCTTCCTCCGGCGACAGTTCCGGGCTCGCCGGCAGCGGGGTCGCCATTCCCGTCACCGGGTCCACCACGGCGCCCATCGCCATCTCGCCGCGCGCCGCCAGGTGCGCGATCATTTTCGTGGTCTGGAACGGCTGCACTTCCTCCCATGGCGTCGACGGGATCAGGTCGGTATCCACCTGCCCCTGGCCGACCAGGCCGGCCTCGCCACCCGGCAGTCCCGTCCATGCCGCGGAGCCGCTCATGGGCCTGTCCCCGCATTCGGGCCGAAAAACGGTCCCACCAGGTCGGGCGCCGCTGTCGCCGGTGCCACCGGCAGGCTGCGCACCTCGGCCCAGCTGACGCCGATCGGATGGCCGTCAGCGCCAATCACCGGCGCCAGCCCGTAGCGCGTCGGCACCATCAGCACCGCGCCGCTATCGGTCCGGTTGGTGGCCCAAACGCCGCGGTTGCGCGCCGCGTTCAGCAAAATCTGCTGCCGCTGTTCGGCGGTCACCATGTTGCTTCCCGGCGCCGGCGCCAGTGCCGCGGCGGTCAGCCCCTGCTGCACCCGCGTCGTTTCCGCCGACACCGCTGGCCCGAGGCCCTTGGGCACGCGCAGCACGACGCCGGTCGAGGGGTCGGCCGGCAGGAAATCGTAATGATCGGTTAACACCGCCTTGGCCGCGTCCTGTGCCGCCGCGGCGCCGTTGCGCCCTTCGCTGACATACAGCTCCGCGAGCCGCGTGATGCTGTCGCGCACCGCAGCCACCTGCCCGATATTGGCGCTGTAGCCCGGCACCAGCGCCGATTGTGCGAACTCGCTCACCGCCTGCGGCAGCGCGGCCTCGATCGCCTTGCGGTCGGCCAGCGCCACCGACTTCCCGAGATTGGGCCCGGCGATGATCGCGCGCTGCAGATCCGCCCGCGCCTGCCGGCTGTCGGGACCGCTCATCAGCGCCAGCACCTGGTAGTCGGGCCGCAGCTTGCCGAGCGTCACCATGTCGCCGAAAACGTGGCCCCACGCGCCGCCATACTTCTGCTTCATCGCGTCGAGCACCGCGCCCGCGTCCACCTTTGAGGGATCGCCGGAAAGCCTCTGCACCAACGCGCCGGCTTGCTGGCGCGTCAGCACGTGCTGCGCGTCGGGGGCCACACCCAGATGCGCCTCGGCGGCCAGCAGCGCCTGCACATAGGTACCGAGCGCGGCCGGATCGGGATGCTGAGGGTCGACCGCCTTCGCGGCCATCGCGACCCCTGGCGCGCCCGCGGCATATTGCGCGGGGTCGCTCAGCAGCGCCGCCTGGCGCGCCTTCACTTCCTTGTCGAACATCCCCAGCAGCGCCTGCCGCTGCGCCGACACCATCGCGGGATCGTCGGGGTAGAGCGCCTTCAGCAGCGTCACTGCGCTGCCGCTGCCGTCGGCGATGCCGCCGCGCGCCGCCGCGATCTCCGTGGGCGAGCCATACTGCACGGCCCCGGCGACGCTGCCATAGACATGCGCGAGCTGTAGCCGCTGCTCGATCGCCTGGGCCTGCTGCGCCGGCCATGCCGCCTCGATCTGCGCCGTGGGTATCGGCACGTCATGGCCCTGTCGCAGCATCTGCTCCGTCTGCGCCAGTTGCCCTTGCAGTTGCGCCCGCTGGCCGGCCAGCATCTGGCCCTGCAGCGTCACCGCCGCGTCGATCGCGCGCATGCCGCCCGAGAGCTGGCGCGGATCGCCGCCGGTCGCCAGCACCAGCCGCTGCATCAGGCTGCCTTTGTCGATCGGCGATGCGCCCCCGAAATACCGGGACGCCACCGCCTGCCATAGGCGACCTTGTCGGCGCCCCCGTTATAGGCCTCGGCCAGTTGCGCCACCTGGGCGGGGTCGGAGAGGTCGGTCAGCCCCAGCGCCTGCGCCCGCGCCTGGAGATACAGGGCGGTGAACCGCGCATTCGCCACCGGGTCGCGCAGTTGCGCCGCCGACAGCGGCGCCACGCCATAGCCTGGGTTGGCCGCCGTGCTCGGCTTGATCTGGCCCAGCCCGACGCCGGCGTCCGGACCGGCATTGTTGTCATAGGCCGCCGGGTTCCATCCGCTTTCCTGGCCGATGAATGCGGCCAGCAGCCGCGGCGGAATGATCGTCCCCGCCGTCGCGGGTCCCACGATCGCCGTTTGCTGCGGCGTGAGAGGCGAGCTTTCCGCGATGAGCCCCATCGCCTTCTGCGCGCCTTCCTTCTCCGGCGCGTAGAACGAAAGGCGGAACATCAGCGTGTCGGCGTTCTGCGGTTGCAGCCCCGGGTAGCGCTGCGCACGGATCGCCGGGTCCTGCAACGCCTTCCATGTGCCGACGGGGTCGAGCTGCGCGTCGCGCGTCGCTTGGTCATAGGCAACGCGGTTCTTGAGGTCGATCACCATCGCCGCCCCGTCGGCGCCAGCGATGCCCCCGCTCGCCACCGTCCCGCGGATCGCGCTGATCTGCTGGTCCATCAGTTGCGCCTTGAGCACCGGATCGGCGGTTTCGGCGATGCGGTTCGAATAATCGACGTTGGCCTGCAACAGGTTGCCTTTGGTCAGGCTCATCTCGCGGCCAAAGGCGCTGTTCGCCGCTGCCAGCCCGCGCGCGATCGACTGCTGGGTGAGCTGCATCCGTACGTGCTGCGCCACCAGCGGGTCTTGTATAGCCGACACCGTTCCGTCGATCAGCGACTGGGCGTTCGTTTCGTAATAGGATTTGGCCTGCGCCATGTTGTCCATGGTGCCGGCCGTGTGCTGGATCTGGCCCAGCCCGTCGGTGCCCTGCGCCACGCCGCTGGCGATCTGCTGCTGGCGCCAGTTGTCCATGTAGGCGCCGAGGAACTGGCGCGAGGTGTCGGCGGTCTGCGCGCCAGACTGCTGCAGCGCCTGCGGCACCGCCTGGCCCATGTCCTGCGGCGCGGAGGGCAGCGGCGAACCGCCGACCGGCATCACCCCCGTGTTGAGCGGGATCACCGTCATGGCGATGCCGAGTAGCCGGAGGCCAGCGTGCCAGGCGTCGCGGGCGCGCTGGCCACCGGTGGCTCGATGGTGAACCCGGTCTTCGCGGCTCCGGTCAGCAGGCTGCTGCCGGCGCCGATCGCCCCCGCCTCGGCCCGCTGCTGGCCCGAGAGCGTGTCGAGCGCCGCCGTGCTCTGGTATCCCGCCGCCGCCGTCTGTCCGCGATAGAGGTCGAGCTGCCGCGCCAGCTCCCCCTGGCGCGTCTGGTCCCACAGTACCGACAGCGACGAGACCGAGTTCGGATCGACGCCGGAGGCGCCGTAATCGGCGACGATCTCGCCGATCTTCTGCTTGTTCTGTTCCTGCTGCTGCGCCGCCGTCGCCGCCGCGTCCTGCTGCGCCTGCTGCGCGTTTCGCGTCGCCACCTCGGCATTGTAGTTGGCCGTCTCCTGCGCCGCCGCACCGGCGGAAAGCTGGCCCATCGCCTGAATGGCGGTCCCCGCCACTGCGGCGCCTGTCGCCAGGCCGGACGCAAGAGCCGGGGCCAGGCCGAGCACCGTCATGGGCCATTCCTTCGCATCTCGCGCCATGGGCCCGCGACACCGCCGATCTCGTCCACGCGCCCGCTCGAATGAAACCCAAGCGCGGCCGCGAAACTGTCGGCCCAGGTTGCTTCGGCGTGCACATGCATCCGCGCCGGCACGCGCGCCCAATCGAGCACGGTGCGCGCCAGCCGCGTCGCCACGGTCCGGTCGCGTCGCGTGCCGTCGGCCGCGAACGCCGCCCAGGCGTGCGTGTCCTCATCCGTCAGCCGCGCCAGGCCACCGGCCGCGACCGGCGCCTCCTCGCCGCGTCGATACAGCGCCCGGGTCACGATCGCGCGTCCCAGCGCCGCGGCGCGGAAACGAGGGTCCGCCAGCGCCTCGGTCTTTGGTCCCGCCACCCCGCGCGCCAGCAACGCGTCGAGCGTCGTTGCCGTCACACGCGTGGTGCGATAGCCGGCGAGCACGTCGCGGAGCGGCCAGGTCACGGCGCGGCCCCCTGCACCGGCGCGCGCGTCACCAGCGCCAGCACCGTCATCGGCAGCGGCTGGTCCTGCACCAGCAGCGGCAGCCCCTCGCGGTCGGCGCCCCCTTCGGGGATCGCGCGCAACGTGCCGGAGAATGGCGGCGGCGCGATGTCCATTGGCTGCCCCACGTCGCGCGCCGGCAGCGGGTCGGCGTAGTCGGTCACCACCGCGGTTTCGGGGTCCACGAAGCGGCGCCCGATCCGTCCGCCGGAGGACTGGAACAGCCGCACATAAAGCTCGTCGATGCGCTTCTGCTTGCCGATCTGCGACATCCCCGCGGCCGAGCGGAACGGGTCGGGCACCAGCGTCGCCGGGCAGTGCAGTCCCACCACCACCTGGTTGCCCGGTGTGGACAGAGAAACCGCGCCGGCCGCCACCACCTGCGGCGTCAGCACCGCGCCGTCGGCCACGATCTGCGCCGTCTCGCCATCGAGATAGCCGAGACCCGAGACGCTGCTGTCGAGCGCGTAGAGCTGCCACGCCCCGGCCGGCGCCGGCGCCAGGCTCGCCAGCGGCTGCCACGCGGCGACATCCACCTCAGTGCCGGAAGTATAGCCGGTGATCTTCAGCGCGCCGCCGTTGATGCGCACAACTGCGCCGATCTGCGCACTGGTAAACACACTGGCCGTCGCGGTCAGCGTGCCGGTGCCCCCGTAGACCGCGGGCGTTCCCCACGCCGGTCCGGTACCGGTGCCGAGCGCAAGACCGTTCGCGGTCACCGTCGCCGCCGGCGTCGTCGCCGCGGTCGCCAGCGCCGCATCGAGGAACCACATGTCGTCAATAAGCGTCGTGGTCAGCGGGTAGCGCGTCATCACCTCGATCATGCGCGTCGGCGCGCCGCCGATCGTGCGCAGGACCGAAAGCCAGAGCTCGTCGTAGGTGCCGTCGGGCGACGGCACCACGGTCAGCGTCTCGACGATCGGCTGGCCGCCATAGTACTGCCCTCCGAGCCGGTGCCGGTGCCACGCCACCACGCTCTGGTCGCGCATGTACGTCAGCCCGATCAGCACGCCGTCGCTGCGCACGCACCACAGCACGCCGTAGGGCGCCGCGGCATAGGCCATCTGCGCGATGCCGGGGCCCGTGATGTGCTCGGAAATCACCGTGATGTCGGGCCCGATATAGCCGTTCACCTGCCAGGTGAACGTCCATTCGCGCAGCCGCCGGCCGCTACGGTCGAAGAACAGCACGCTCTTGCCCACGCGCTCGATGCGCACATCGGCGGTCGAGCCATACTGCGTCTCGGGATAGACCTGCACGTTGGTGGCGGAGAGCGCCTGCGCCGTCGTCGCCGGCTGCAGGATGTGCTCCTTCCCGGAGGTGAACAGGCCGATCTGCTGCGCGATCGCGCTGCCCGCCGGCGCTGCCGCGGTGATCGCGTTGACCTGGTCGTCGCTGATCACCCACGACAGCGCGTTCGCCGCCGTCACCGTGCCACTGCTGTCGGAGGGCGAGAAGTTGGTGAAGTCCCCGGCGACCGAGAAGTTCACCCCGTTGGGCTGCGCATTGCCGCCCAGGAAGCCGAGCCGGTTCTGGAAGAACACCGGCACCGCGGGGTAGCCGGTGGTCGCACTCCACGCGCCCAGCAGCCACGAGAGTGCCGTCACTGGCGACGCGCCGTCGAGCCCTCCCTGCGCGCCATACTGGACCGCGTTCTGCACCACCGCCGTCGCCGCCGTCGTGCTGGTCACCGTGGCGATGATCGCCCAGCCCACCAGCGCCACGTTCTGGATGCGCAGCATCCGCCCGACATCTGTCGAGAGGAAACCCTGGCCGCCATTGACGTTGGTGGTCGCGCCCAGCACGACCGTGACCGTCGCCGCGGCCGCGAACGACGCACCGGAGACGGTCAGCGATGGCAGCGCTCCCTCCAGCGTCGGCAGATACGGCCCGTCGCGGAACGTCAGCGCCTGATAGCTCCATGCGGTGTTGGAGCTTCGGGTGATGGTCGCCGGCGGGTGCGCCGGGTGGCACAGATACAGCGTGTCGGCACTCTGGCAGTATTTGATCGCGGCCAGCTCGCTCGCGAGATAGGGCAGCCCGTTCAGCACCACCGGCGACGCGCCGCTCGTGATGATGCCGTCATCTTGGTAGAAGCGCGCGAACCCGTTGGTGCCGCTGGACGCGGCACAGATTTCGATCACGTACGGTTGCAGCTCGTTGAACACGAAGGGCAGCAGCCGCACCGGGTTGCTCTGGTCGCCGGCCGCCTGCACGAACATCGTGCCCGGGCGCCGCGTGACGCCGCCCTGCGGCATCACCACGAAGTTTTCCAGCGCCGCGCAGCCGTTCGCGTATTGCTCGAGGTCGAAGCGGCCGAGCATGCGCGGGCTCAGCTCGCCGGAAGTGAAGTTCGAGATTTCCTGCCAGTCATCGGCCATGGCTCAGTACCGGTTCCGCAGCCAGACATCCTCGTCCCACTCGGTGGGCGAGTTCTCCAGGGCGTTCACAAGTACCGCCTGCGCCTTGAAGCCCGCGAGGCGCTGCGCGATCATCTGCGTCGCTTCCCGAACCTCGGCGCCGAGCGGCACCGCGAGGTCGAGCGCGAGCTCCATCGCCAGCACCTTCACAAACATCGCGTCGAACAACGTGGGATCGGTGACATCCACGATCACCACCACCTGCGGGCTGTCCTCGTTCGAGTACAGCGCGCCGCCCTTGATCTCCCAGGGGTCGGTATCGGCCTCCGGCATGTTCCACACGCGCAGCGTGTTGGCCGGAAGCTGGTAGGCATAGGTCCACTGGAACGTCGGCTGCACCGGCGCCAATACCGGCTGATAGTCGGCCTTCGCGAAGTTCCAGAGATACTCGCGGATCACGCGCTGGCGGGTATTGTTCCAGAACAGCGCGCAATACCGCGCCGCCTTGGAGTTGTCGGTGAGCGTCACGATCCCTGGCTGGCCGAGCAGCCCCAGCGCCAGGTTGCAGATCCCCGTGATGCTGTCGCCGGCCGCCATCACGCCCTCGCCTCACGTGAAACAATCCGGCGGCCGCCTCAGCGCGAGCCGGCCGCCGTTCGTCCTGCCGATATCCCGGCGGTCAGACGCCCGCCCATTCGACGATGACGGTCAGCGTGCCGGCGCCCGGGAGCGCCGCGGTGCCGACGGTCATCAGCACATCCTCGTAGGCTTTGCCGCCGACGCCGGTGACGCCGTCATAGCCGCTGTTCAGCACCGCCCCGACGCCGGGCGTCGCCGCCGGAAGCTGCTCGGTCGTGGTGCTGGTGAACGTCGCCGCGGCGGCATAGAGCGCGGCGTTGTTGGCGTCGCCGAACTCGAGCGTCGCCGAGCCGAGCGAGACCGAGCTCATCACCCGGATGCCGGTGATGGCGCACGGACACGGCACGCGCGCGACGGCGATGACGGCGCCGTTCGCCTGCGCCGCCAGCGTGATCTGCTCGATCCATTTGCGCGAGCGGCCGCCCGCGACGAGGCCGGCGGGAAGCTGCTGGATCGCGCCGCCGCTGTTGCCCGCGACGAGGGTGAAGTTGGGAGCTTGAAGGGTCGCGACAGTCATCGTGTTCTCCTGGAGTGGCTGACAGCGAAGCCGGGCGCGCCCTCACGGCGTCCCCGGCGCTCGCCGGGTTACGGAAGGACAATCACCTCGACGATCTTCACTTCCTCAAGCCGCGATGCCCCGAGCACCTCGTCGCAATAGACCTGGGTCGCGTGGTTCTTGTCGTTGCGTTCGCTGATGCGGCCGTCCATCTCGCGCGCGACGCCGATGCCCATGCCGGACTTGCGCCAGAACGGAAGCCGGTAATAGCCGCTGCCATTGGTGAACAGCCGCTCCGTGTGGACGATCTGGAAGCCCATGAAGCGGTCGATCTTGCCTTCCTGCAACGCCTTCAAATCGGCGTATTCGGACGAGGTCACCTCCGTCGTGGCCATCATGCTCATGATGTCCTTGGCGCGGAGTGCGGCATATTTCTCCTCGTTCTCGTCGCCCTCGCCGGCCAAAATCGCGTAGGCGGCCTCGATGAACTTCGAAGTCGTGAGCCCGGCATTCCCGGCGCCCGCACCGAACATCCAGGAGTCGACCGCGACCTGATAGCCGGCCGCGAAGCTGTTGCCTCCCTCGTTGTTGCCGTTCGGCCAGACCACCGTGGTGGTCCCGGTATGGCCGGTGTAGGCGTTGGCGAAGAACGCGCTGATCGCCTCGTCGTCATAGGCGCGCTGCATCGCCATCGCCGCGTTGCGCGCATAGCCGCTTGCCGGGTCGATCAGCAGCTCCACCTGATCCTGGCGGTCCACCAGGTCGGCCCACACATAGGCGTAGGGTGCCAGGCGCCGACGGGCGGAGGGCGTGTTCGCCATCGGCGTGTCCATGTGCCGGGCGGTCAGCTTGATGGCACTCGTCGGGCCCAGCTGGTCCATGTAGGCGGCCTCGCCGCGCACATTGTCCTCAATGAGGCGTCCGCGGAACCGCGACGTCATCTGCTGGGCCAGCAGCCGGACATTCCCGGAAAACTGTTGCACGAAGGCGTCGGTGATCTGAAAGCTCATGGCTCGCTCCGAATGCGCGCCACCCGGTCGGGCCGGCGCTCCATTGCATTATTGGAACGGCTGAGCTCCCCTCCCCCGACGGTCATGCCGCCCACGGAGGACCCGTGCCTGCGGCGTTGTTTAGCGCGGCGCCGGTGAACCGCGTGCCTCCCGGACGGTGGCGGGCGCGATGTCTCGCGCCTCCGTTTGCCGCTACCCGTTCCTGCGCGCTCTTTTTGCGGGCCGGCGGCCCACCCGTGTCAAGCGGATTTTCACTCCGGCGGAAACGCCGCCCCATACAGCGCGCTCATCCGCGCCACCGCGTCCTTGTGGCCCGGGTTGCGCGGATCGCGATACGCTTCGACGAACGCCTTGTCGGCCTGGAGCGTGTTGATCTGCTGCCGCGCCTCGGCCGGCGAAAAGCTCCGCTGGCCGCTCTCGCCGCCGACGATCTTCGCCTCGCGCAGCGCCGCACCCGCCTGCGCGAAGGCGCGGGCCAGCACCGGGTTGTCGCCGAGCCCGGATTGATCCAGGAGCGCCACCAGCGCGTCGCCGCCGTAATGGCGCACCGCGGTGCGGGCATCGAGCGTCTTTTCGTCGAAAGCCTGCCCCCATTCCTGGCGCAGCGCCGTCACCGCCGCTTGGCCCGCTGCCCGCTGCTGCGCGGCACTGGCGGCCGCCGCCTCGACATTGGCCTGCCCGTACCAGGCATACAGCGCGTTGGCCTGCCGCGCCGACAGCCCCGCCTTGTGCGCCGTGTCCAGAAACTTGTCGCGCAGCGCCGCATCGGCCTGAAATCCCGCCACGTCCGCGAGCTGGTAGCCGTCGGGCTTGTCCGGTCGCCCGAGCCGCGCATAGACCGCGTCCCAGGCGGCGTTATCGTCGTTGGCGGCGGGCAGCGCCAGAACCGTGGTCGGGTCGCGCCCGATCAGCTTCTGCCCGTGCAGATACGCCTTCGCCAGCGCGCCGACGTCCTTGATGTCCTTGAACGCCACGTCGCCGCGGATATCCGCGGGCAGGCTGTCGAGAAAACTTGCGCCCGCACCGCCCGCGGCAGCCCCCCCGGTGCCGCCGCCCGGGGTGCCTTGGCCGGTCAGCAAGCCGCCCCCGTCGCTCGCGCCCGCGGGGGCGCCTGCACCGCTCGCCGCACCCGTTGCGCCTGCCGCTCCCGCGGCACTTCCTACCGCTGCCGTCGCTCCGCTCATGGCTCGATCTCCGTCATGGTCTGGGCTTCATCGGCGAGGCGCCGGCGCGTCAGCCGCCGCGACAGATCGACGATGTCGGCGTCGCGCCATTCCAGCTCGCGCAGAATGTCGAGCGCCAGCGCTCGCCTGCCTTCGTTGTAGGCCACTACCATCGGGTCGACGTTGCCAGAGGGCGTCGCCGACATCGAGGTCGAGAGCACGCCCGCCCGCGCCAGCACGTCGTCGAGCACGTGCAGCCCCGCCGGGGAGGAAAACGTCTCGACATACGCGAACCGCAGCGCCTCCGCGCGTTCCTGGGCACCGCTCATGCCGCGATCACCGTCCGCTTTTCGCCCATCGCCGCCAGCGCCGCGCGATATTCCGGCGTCGTCACCAGCACCGGCACGACGCGTGCCGCCTCGAAATCCGGCTTGAACGCCGGGCCGCGCACCTTCGCCGCCAGCCGTTCGATCAGCGTCTTGCGCTCCCCCGTGAGGTAGGCATCGACGTCGAACCCCAGCTCGACATGAAACCGGCAATAATGCGTGGGCGCCACGATGCGCCACGGCTTTTGGTTGCCCATACGCAACGGTTCCGTCGCCGGGATTTCGATCAGCATCCCGCGCTCCACCTGGTTGCTGCACCGCCTGCCATCGGCCCCGGCACCGTCGCATGTCATCACATGCGCGTGTGGATCGCGCTCACCCAAACGCCGGGGGAGAATGAGCGGCATCACACGTGCGCGTCGGGATAGGCGGCATTCATCAGCGAGTGCAGCCCCATGGCCTCGACCTTGCGGCCGTCGGCCTCCAGCAGGTCGATGGCGCGGCGAACTTCGGCTTGCAACCATGCGTGTTCATGCTCGGCCGTCGGCAAGTGGACACCCACAGACGCCGCCACGCGCAACGCCACATTGCGCAGCCCGTGCGTCGCCTCGGCCGTCAGGTGCTCCGCCTTTTCGACCATCCGCAGCGTCGCGATCCCGTGGATCAGCGCCGCCAGTGGCGATGGTCCCGCTTCCGGTGCAGTTTCAGTCTCACTCATGATGATCCTCCTTTGGCTGCCTCAAGAAACGCTTTCACCACGCTCAGCAGGTCGGCCGGCGTCGGCTCCCAGTTTGGGTCGGCACGCGCGATCGTGTTGAACCGATCGACAGCGGCAATGATCCCGAGCGCCAGGCGGTCGGTAGGGCTCACATTCCCTCCTATCCCGGCGCCCCGGGCTGTGTCTGGGCCAGCGTCTGCACGATGTTGCCGACCGCGCCGGCGCCCTGCTGCGCGGCGCCCGCCAGGTTGCCAAGGGTCTGGCTGTTGGCCTGGTCGGTCGCCTGTTGCTGCCGCTGCGCGCGCTCCGCGAGCACCTGCCGGCGCGGCCGCAGGATGCCGGCGGGCGCGTTCAGGTTACGTGCGGTCAGCCGCAGGATCGCGTCGGCGTCGAGGGTCGAAACGGTGTCCGCCTCCGGGTCGATCTGCTGCAGCTCGCCTGCGGTCTGGATGACGCGCCCGATCGCCTCGTTCTGGCTCGCGTGCTGCGCAATCTCGATCGGCGACAGGTACTCCCAGCGTGGCCGGTGTCCGCGCAGCACGTCCGGCGGCGGCGGAAACGGCGAGCCGCGCTGAAATCCCAGCGCCACGGATTTCCGCCACCCCATCATGAACACGCGCCAGTTCAGCGGGTCGAGCAGCTCTTCCTTCAGCCGGGCGTTGATCGCCGACAGCACCCGCATCCCTTCGTCGCGCATCTGCACGGTGAAGGTCGCGGTCACACCCTTGCCGGCGTTCATCGGATCGTTGGGGTCGGAAACCGGCGTCCGGATCAGGTCGTTGAAGAACGTGGAACGGATCGTCGCGCGCAGCCCGTTCAACAGATCCATGCCGATATCCGGCCGCCCTCCCGTGGCGATCGGCTCGATCCGGTCGCGTGAGCCGGAGCGGTAGAAGTTCATGGCTCCGGGAAACGTCTTGATCGCCGAGATGCCGTTGTCGGGTGCCTGCAGGGGCGGGTCGACCACCTTCTGCGCCGCTTTCAGCACGGTGCGCATCATCGCGTTGAGCATCTTCACGTCCGGGAGCGCCGTCATGCCCAGCCCGCGGCCATAGAGCTCGCCCGTGACCTTCGCCAGCCTTGGCACCATGAACGGGAACTCGTCAAACCCGCTTTCCTCGATCACCACGCAATCCTCTTCCGCCGTCACCAGGCTCTGCCATGGCTTGCGAAAGCTCTCGCGGCCGATCACGCCGTTGCGCGGGCGCACCAGGTGCAGGAAATGAAACGGCTGTTCCGGGCGGCCCTCGCGCATCGCCTTCGCGACACTCGGCCCGGCGGCGCGCCCCCAGCGCTGCCAGGCGGGCTTCGCCGGCCACCGCCAGCGGCGGCACAGCGTGTCCACCTCCTCGCGCTCGTTCTCGCCGATCACGCATTCGCGCAGATGGCGCGTGCCAAAGAAGGGGGTGCCGTCGGGCATGCCGAGCACCGACATGACGCCGGTGCCAACCAGCCCGAAATCCCGCAACAGCTGATAAGCCTGGGACTGGAAGTTGCTTCCCGCGCCGTTGAACTGGCGCAGCATCCAGTTGCTGACCGCGCCATACCAGGTGCGCACGTCGTCGCGCTCGGCGATGCTCTCATCCTCGTTGACGGCGCGTATCCACGGCAGCGTCGGCGAGACAATCATCGCCTGGATGCCCGAGGCGTACTGGTCGAGGGCCAGCAACGGCGTCGCGTCGAAGACGTAGCGCATGCGCTTTTGCCCGGGCCACAGCCGCACCAGATAATCGGCGCGGTTCGGGTCCATATAGTCCGAGCATTCCTGCCAGTGGGTCTTCCAGGTGCCCCGCTCGCCATCCTGGCGCTCCCAGAACTCGCGCACCCCGATGGCGATGTCGTCGGGCACCCTCAGCTCCCCAGCAGCGTTTTCCGGACGCCGGCGCTCGGCGCGGTCACACCGAGGGGACCGGTCAGGATCGTCCTCATCCGTCCCATCGCCTGTTGCTGCTCGGCGGTCTGCGCCTGGGCCGCGGCGGCGATCGCGGGGTCGGTCGGCGTCGGCGCCGTCACTGCCGGCGGCAGCGTTGGCATTTTCGGCGTCGGCAACAGGTGGGTCATGGCAGCGGCTCCAGCAGCAGCCACACGTTCTGGTCGGGATCGTTCGGGTCGAGGATCGGCAGCGACGTCACCGGCGGCAGGGCCGGGCCCACCGCCGCGACGATCTCGGCCTCGGTGAGCGGCGCGCCGTTGGCCGCCAGCGACGCGGCCAGCGCGTCATAGCTGCCGCGCTGCATCACCTGACCCGCCGGCAGAATACCGTCGATCCAGTAGGGCTGCCCGTTGGTCCCGCTCACGGGCGCCTCCGCGCAAATCCCCACTCGCCAGGCAACGGCCGCCGTACCAGCGCGCGGATGCGCCCATAGAGCCGCGCCACCGCGCGATAGCGCAGCCGCTGCCGGCAGGGCGTCATGTGCGGCGTCCGCGTGATCGCCGTTCCCTCATGCGGCAGTCCCCGCGGCGCCAGCCGTCGGCTCACCATGATGTCAGGTCCCGCCCTGTCCACGCGCGAGGCGCAGCGTCGTCGTATTGCTGCCGGCACAGACCGCGGCGATGTAGATCTCCCCCTCGCCGCAGGTCAGCAACTGGTTGCTACCGGCGGGGATCGACAGGCTGCCGTCGGCCGGGTTCGAGACACTGCCGCCGGCGACGGCTACCACCGTGTTGCTCGACGACACCGCCATAAACGCCTCGGATGCGCCCACATTGCAGACGCGCAGCGTCGTCTGGCGCCCGGTATCGGCGACGGGCCCGATGCTGCCGCTGACGTTCGTCACCGCGATCGTCATGTTGCCAGCATAGCCCGTGAACGGCAGCCTCGCGTCGGCCATCAGGCAGCCCTCACCGAAACCGTGTAGCCGCTTGGCGTCTCGGCGTTCAGCGACCGATCGACCGTGATCGCGGCGCCCGCCACGCTCTGCACCACCACCTCGCCGTTGTTGCTGGCCGCCGACCCTTCCACCAGCAGATGGTCACCCCGCTGGGCGCCGTTCGCGGCGGTCAGCGTGATCACCGCGCCGGCGATCGAGGCCACGGTGCCTTCGAGGACCGATCCGGGATCGGTGGAGTATTTCTGCGTCCGCCAGCTTGTCGTCGGGCGCGTCGACAATGTTGTCGCGTTGCGCCTGGTTCCCTGATGCACGATCAGCCCTCCCTCACAGCGCCGGGTGCCGGCGTCCGCGCGCCGGCGGCTGGGCCGACGGAGTCGGGTCCGCCGTCGCGTCAGCCACGGGAACGGGCGCTGGCTCGTCTTCCGGCATCGTCGACGTTTCGGTTGGCAGCGTGTCCGCTGGCTCAATCGGCGTCATCCCATCGGCGACCGCCTCGCCGACAACGCTGCCGTTCCGCAGCTCGCGCTCCAGCACTGCCTCGTCGGGCGTGCGGTGCTGGCCGCACCAGTCGACCGCGGCTTTGCGCACTGGCGTGGGGTGGAGCTTGCACAGCCCCATCGCGCCCGCGACGGGCGCCGTGGTGCCCTGATAGACCCAGCACGTCACGCAGACCGGCCGGCCGCTCGACATCGCCTCGGCGCGTTCGCGCTCGGCACGTTCGCGGTTCTCCCGCGCCATGCGCTCGACGTAGCCGCGTGTGTCCTCCCGCCGCGCCGGCTGCGGCACGAACGAAGCCTGAGGTGGGACGAATACCACTTGCGAGGCGATGCCGGGTCCCTCGGCTCGCGCGCCCGCGACGCCGGTCGCCCTCAGGGCGGCGTCTACGGCCGCGCGCACCACTTCGCCGACATCGGGCGCCGAGGCGGCCGCCCGTGGCGCGGATGTTCGGGCGGCGCCGAGATCGTCGATCGGCCGCGGCCCGGAAATACCCATTTCGATCTTGCTGGAGACCTGTTCTTCGGCGGTGGGCCAGCCGAACCGTTGCCGGTCAGCCGGCAGATTATCGTCGAAGGTGAGGAGGCCGGGCATGAAACCCTCGCGGCTGGTGGCGCAGGGTCGCTTTCATGCGGGGCGGCGGCCCATGCGTGTCAAGCCCTATTCGCGGCGCCTACTCCACCCGCCACGGGTCATAGGCGCTCTCCGCCGCACTCTGGCGCAACAGCCGCGCGTTGGCCTGCGTGCGTCCCAGCACCTCGTAGTATTCGCCGCCGCCCAGCATCGCGTATTGCAGCGCGTCGTGCACGTGGCTGTAGTCGTTCTTCTCGGCCGCGTCGTCGTAGCGCACCGCCCCGGCCACCGCCATCTTGCGAAACCGGTAGCCGTTGTTGAAGCCGGCGCGCAGCACCTTGCAGCGCGGCGCCAGCAGAAACCGTGGCGTCCCGCCGTCGAGGCCCCCCCGCAGCGCCTGGCGGACCGCCTCCCAGCGCGGTCCCGGCGCGTTGGTCGGCGCCGGGTCGATACGCAGCCCGGACTTGGCGGCCACGATCTCCAGCCACGACAGGTCCTCCGTGTCCCCGCCATAAGCGGCCGCCGGGTCGCCCCACGCACGCACCAGGTTGCATTCGGGAAACCGCTCCGCCAGCCGCTGCGACAGCATCTCGGCGAACCGCGTCTGTCCGGTGCCGTGCCCGGTCACCAGCTCGTCGAGCACGCGCCATTGCCCGTCGCCCAGATGCTGGCAGAACGCGGCGGCGGGCGAGCGGCCGCCATCGATCCCGATCACCAGCGGCAAATGCGCGATCGGCGCGATGTCGAACGTCGCCACGTGCCGCCGGTCGCCGAACTCCGGGTAGATCGGCTTGCCGGCCCGCGAGTAGCCTGGCCGGTTGTTGATCATCCGCTGCACGTACCAGTCGGGCTGGCGCTCGATGCCGCGCGTGTAGTAGGCCCGCCCATCGGGCAGGTTCTCGAGGTTCTCGGCATCGGGGTCGAGGCCGCCCGGCTGGATGAACAGCTCGATGCCCTTGCGCGCCAGCTCGGCCCGCGGCGGCACGAAAATCGTGTCGTAGACCCAGGTATCGAACTCCGGCGCGTTGCAGTCGGCGATCACCCCGCGCCAGGTCGGCCCACCCTCGTCCATCTCCGGGTAGCGCCCCACCCGCTGCTCGGCATAGGCCAGCAGCTCCTCCGCCGGCAGCAGGTCGAGCTCGTTCGCGTAGAGGGCGGTGTTTTCATAGCCGCGCAGCACGTCCTCGACCGCGTGGTCGCCGATCGCCAGGAAATCCACCCACAGCGCCACCAGCTCCCCGCCGCGCCGGAACATGATCTTGTGGGTGGCGGGCCCGTTATCGCCGCCGGACCAATCCCCCACATCGCGCGGCACCAGCTTGTGCCAGGAGGCGATCGTGCTGCGCCACAGATCGCGATAAGTGTTGCGCACCACCGTCGCGCGGAACTTTCGCAGCTTCTCGCCCCCAGGCCCCGTGTGCCGCGTCGAGGGTTTTTGGGCGGCCGCCAGCCGGATGATCTTCACCAGGGCCGTGGTGGTCTTGCCCGAGCCCACCGGCCCGTTGAGCACATGCAGCGGCGCCCGGCTCGCCATGAACGCCGCGGACACGGCGCCCGGCGGCTTCCAGAACCGCTGGAGGTAATCGGTCATTGCCCCCAGGCGACGAAATGCACGGTGGCAGGGGAGTGTGCGAAAATCGCGCGCCAAAACCCGGGGCACCCCCCCCAAATCGCGGGCGCGCGCGGCAGGAAGACACCCCCCATCGGCTGATGTCCGATCAGCTGCCGCAGGCCGATGTCGCGCAGCAATCTCAACAGGTTACCGTCACCGTCCAACATCATCCTGTCCAACTGGCGCGTCCGTCGTCACGTCAACCCCTTGATATTCCACAACTTCCGCCTCTACGCCCGCGGCACCGATCGCCTCGCTCACCAGGGCCGCCTCGCCGATGTTCAGCACCACCACCTTCCGGTCGGAGACGTTCACCGCGAGCGGCATCCGCTCGTGCAGATACGGCGCCAGCCCCTTTGCCGCGTCGATCTGGAGCCGCGCCGCCTCGATCAGCTCGCACCCCAGCAGCATCGCCAGCTCGCGTGTCGGCATCGCCTGCCAGCGCGCCAGCGTCTCCAGCGGCGACGTGTAGCGGGCCAGCAGATGCGCCCGCCAGCTCAGCGTGCGCTTGTTCAGCGCGCCAGCCGGCCTCCCGGCCCTCCGTTCCGCCGATCGTTCGATCGCCGGCGCGCGATCGAGCCCGAGCAGGTCCGCAAGCGGCGCCTGGTCCGCCTCATCGTCCACCGCGCTACGCACCAGCGCCGCGAGCCCCCTGCGATCGTCCATCCCGCATTCTGCCGGCCGGCGGCCCAGCCACGTCAACCACCGTTGCAGCGTTGCGGCTCCGTTGCGGCTCCGTTGCGCCCTATTTCCTTATATATGCCAATATCTTAGGTATATAAATCACCCTATCCGCAACGCCGCAACGCTCCTCTCGCGCGTATATGCGCGTGTGCGCCCACGCGCGCATACGCGAGGCCTGTAGACCGTCGCAGCGTTGCGCATGGCTCGGGCATCCCCAAAACGCACAACAAAATCAAGAGGTTGGGAGAATAATCGGCCGCAACGCAGCCGCAACGCGCATGCAACGCCGCAACGCATGCGCCGGACACATACCGTTTCGATCGCCGAGGACGCGAACTCTACACCCGCGCAGCGCCGGTGTCGATCAGATCACGCATCCCCCAGCATCGCCTCCAGTGGCACCAGCACCACCCGCGACGCATGCCCCTCGAACCGTAGCGGCACCGTGCGCGCGCGGCTCCCTGGCGTGCGCAGCAACGTCTGCCGCCACCCTCCGCCCGTGACGCTGCGTTGCCCCCACACGGTGCCCCGATACACGCCAGACAGCCCGCTGTGCTGGTTGGCGACCGCGACCCACACGGCGCCATCCTCCGTCACCACGCGCAGGCCATAGGTCGCGAGCGCGCGCTGCGCCTGGTCCGCGCCGTCGAGCCCGAACCGGCCCCCCGCCTGCGCCACCATGCGCCCGATCGTCATCTTGTCGCCGCCGCGCCAGAACTCGCCGGCGAACGTCATCAGGTGATCGGCGCACCGGCGCCAGTCGGGCACATCCTCGACGCGCGCTTCGGCGATCAGCGCGCCGATCCGTTCCGTGATCTCCTGCATGTCCTCGGCATCCCCGTCACAGACGCCGAGCGCCACGTCGGCGCACGCCAGCAGCGTGCCGTATTGGTCCGCGCCGCGATTATCCACACCGAGATGGGCCTTCAGTTGCTCGCGCCAGGTGTCGAGCCGCTCCGGCAGCTTCTCCCACCCATCCACCAGGCCGCGCAGCACGCGCTGCCCGAGCGTCTGCGCACGCGCGTCACTGAGCCCAAGGCCACCACCCGACCCAGGTCGGGGTATCATCTCCAGCAGCGCGATGCGCGTTCGGTCCTGCGTGCGCAGCGGCGGCACCAGGATCGAGGCCGCCAGCATCGACGACTTGATCTGAAACGCCGTCGCCTGATGGTCCGTCCCGCCGCGCAGTCCGACACCGCCGGACGACGCCTGGCGCAGCAGCTCTACCAGCTGGCCCACGACGTCCGCGCCGTCCGCCTGTGGCTCCAGCTCGTCGAGCAACACCGGCAGCGCCGCGTCGCCGACACTCTGCCGCACGCCGGCCGCCGTCGTGTTCGCCGTCGCGACCGATCCGTTCGGCCCGAGAATGCGTCGCACCAGGTCAAGCAGCGTGGACTTGCCGCTACCCCGATCGCCGGTCACCCACGCATGCGGGCGCCAGTCAAGCGCGCCGCCCAGCATCGCCGCCGCGATCCATCCCAGCAACAGCAGTGGCGCCACGTCCGGATACCGCCAATGAAACGTACGCAGCAGCCCCAGCACCTCGGCCGCCGCACTGCCGTCCTCGGCCGCGTCCGCCGGCCCCGGCCGCGAGGGGGCGGCAGGATACACATGCTCGCCGATCAGCCCCCAGCGCTGCACCTGCCCCTCGTAGACCAGCCGGTCGCCGAGGTGCAGCACCAGGCGGCGTGCGCCGTCGCGCCACGCGCCCGCCCCACGCACCCGGTCGAGATCAGTCCACACGCCGCGCTTTCCCGCCTCGTGCAGCAGATCCCCGCGCAGCAGCTCGCTGCGAAATCCATCGACCGTTCCTGCCTTCGACAATCGCGGCCAGTGCTTCCAGACATACGACACGTGCGGCGCGAACAGCGCTTCAAGGTTTCCGTTGCCGTGCGCCTGCCCCGTCAGCCGCACGATCAGCCCGGCGCCTGAGAGATACACCGCGCCGGAGACTTCCCCACGCATCATTCCCAGCGCGACGACGGGACAGTCGGCGGGAAGTTCCCGCCCAACTTGCGCGGGAGGGGGTTGCACGACGGGCGCTGCCAGCAGCCGGCGCCGGCTCTTGCGTTCGGTCATTCGTCGTCGGCCAGCAGCTCGTCGTTCCAGTCCTTGACGCCGTCGCGTGGCCGCGCCAGGCGCACCAGCACGCCCTGGCGCTGGAAATGCACCACCGCCGCGCGCAACGCCGCCTGCGCCGCCTCGTTCCCCGCATCGTTGTCGCAACAGATCACCGCCTCGCGCAGGGCGCCGGGCAGCACCACGCGCCCCAGCTGCGCCAGCGAACCCGCCGCCGCCGTGCGCCATTCTGGCACCAGGCTCGCCACCGCCAGCGCGTTCTCGATCCCCTCGGTAAACGCAACGACTTCCGTGCCGGCCAGGTCCCGCCACGGCGTGCCCGCGGCCCCGCGCGTCAGCCGCACATACCCCCCGCCGAGCGAGCCGAGCACTTTCTTGGGTGTCTGCAGGTTGGCTTTTCGCCACACGCCGTCGATCTCGGCGAGATAGGTGCGGTGCGTCGCCGCGTGCCGGCCGTCCCGGTCGCCGATCGCCGTCACCATCGCCGGCAGCTCGCCCTTCACCTCGGCGCACCAGCACGCGGGATGAAACCGTATCGCATTTGGAACATGCGCGAACGCGCGCAGGCGGATGCCGCGCGCCGCCAGATAGGCCTCGGCCGGCGTGTCGAGCACCGGCTTCCCGGCGAGCCACAGCGCCTGCGCCTGGCGCCGGCGCTTCTCGGCCGCGACGGCCTCGTCGGCATGATCCTCGCGCGCGCGTGCCACGCGCCGCCGCGCCTGCTCGATGCGCGCCGGATCGCCGCCATCGAGACCCAGCCAGCGGCGCGCCCAGTCGATCGCGCGGCGCTTGTCGCCGGCGAACAGCACCGCCGCCACGAGATCGAGCGCGTCCCCGCGCTGATCGGCCGAGAAATCCGCCCAGATGCCTGCCTTCGGCCCGTCGAGATGCACCGCGAGCGATCGCCCCGGCTCGCCGGCGAGCGAGCCCACCCGCCATTCGTGCCCCTCCCGCCGTCCGCCCGGCAGCAGCTCGCGCGCCAACGATGACGCCTGCGCCCCCAGCATCCGCGCGAGCTCGCCCACCGGCAACAGCGTCGGCGCGGTACTCATCCCGCGGGCTCCGCGCCGGGCCATTGCGTGCCGTCGAGGAGCGTGCCCGCGACGAGCAGCCCCCACGTCAACGGATGCCCCGGCGGCAGCGCCCCGAGCAGCAGCGGCCGCTCGACGCCGGCGTCCGCGTCTCTCGCCTCCTGCAGCACCCTGTGCACCCGGTCGCGATCGTGTCCGAGGCGTCGCGCGATCCCGTTGCCCGAGACGCCGGCGCGCCCGAGCGCCACGATCGCCTGGCGTTCGGCTTCCGAAAACGGCGAGGTCCGCAGCTTCGCGGCGGCGCTCATTCCGCGAGCACCCACAGAAACTCGCCGCGCAGCGCGCGGTGCGCGTTGATGGCGACGAGGTCCGGCTCGTACTTCAGCCCGTACGCGCGGGCGTAAATCTGCGCCCCGCGACGTGTGACCGGATCCCGGTCGAACGCGAGCCCCGCGCCTTCGACGGCCTGACGGTGCTGCGCCTCCGACATGCCATGCCGCGCCAGCTGCGCCGCCGACATCTTCGCGCGCACGGCGGGATCGGCCAACGCGGCCTTGCTCGCCGCCGACATCTTCGCGCGCACGGCGGGATCGGCCCACGCGGCCTTCCTCGCCGCCGACATCTTCGCGCGCACGGCGGGATCGGCCAACGCGGCCTTCCTCGCCGCCGACATC
>JAJXXT010000108.1:19526-21894 GCA_021780935.1 Pseudomonadota bacterium | reverse complement strand
CGCGGGGCCACCGGCACTGCGGGAGCAGGCGGCGGCGTGTAGGCGGCGATCAGGCGCAGCGCCTCCTCGCAGGCATAGACCACCTCGATGGCGCGCACGACGATGCTGCGGAACGGATTGGTGCAGCCGGGCGCCAGGCCGAGTTCCGCCGCCAGCGCCTGCACCGACGGGCCCAGCCGGTCGTGGTTCAGATTGAACCGCGCCAGCGGCCCGACCAGATAGCTGCCGCGCGCGCGCAGCCCCGATTGCAAGGCGGTCGAGTGCGCCACATGACGTTCCGCGAACGCCGCTTCGTAGTCGGCCACCGCGATATCGAGGCCGCGGTTCGAAACGATGCGCCCGGCGTTGAGCGGGTATTCGTCCGGGTGGCGGAGCGCCACGAACTCGTACTCGCGCGCGAACCCGGGGAACGGGAAGCCGGCCACCCAACGGGCGAGCGCGATGGCCTGCGCGTGCGCCGCTTCCAAGGTCGCTGCCAGCGGCGCCAGCTCGGCCCGGGTCGGCACCCGGTAGAATCCGCCCACGCGCACGTTCACCGGATGGATCTCGCGCCCGCCCAGCAGGCGCAGCACCTCGTTGCCCGCCTTCTTGAGCGCCAGCCCGCGCTGCACCGCCTCCCCATGCGCCGCCGCCATGGTGATCGCATCGGGGAAGCCGAGGAAATCCGGCGCGTGCAGCAGCACGATATGCAGCGCGTGGCTTTCGATCCATTCGCCGCAATAGAGCAGCCGGCGCAGCGCGCGCAGCGGACCGTCGACGGTGATGCCCCAGGCGTCCTCAATCGCGTGCACCGCGCTCATCTGGTAAGCGACCGGGCAGATGCCGCAGATCCGCGCGGTGATGTCGGGCGCCTCGGCGCCGGCGCGCCCGCGCAGCAGTGCTTCGAAGAAACGCGGCGGCTCGAAAATCGACAGCCGCACGCCGGCGACCGCGCCGTCCGCGATGTCGAGCTCCAGCGCGCCCTCGCCTTCGACGCGGGTGAGGGTGTCAACCCGGATGGTTTTCGTCGCCATGGGCGTCGCTCTCCTTCCGGAACGGTTCGGCGGCCGCGTTGAAGGTGCGGAAGGCCCGATGGATGCTGCGCCGGTCGGCCCCGAGCGCGGTCCAGGCGGCGGCCAGCGCGGCGGTGTTGGCCGCCTCGGCCGGGCCGTAGCAGCCGTAGCAGCCGCGCTGATAGGCCGGGCAGATCGCGCCGCAGCCGGCCTGCGTCACCGGGCCGAGGCAGGGCGTGCCGTGCGCGACCATCACACAGGGCGTGCCGCGCCGCTTGCAGGCGACGCAGACGCTCTCGTTCGGAATGTCCGGCTTGCGCCCGACCAACAGGGCGGAGATCACCTCCAGGAGCTGCGTCTTGTTGATCGGGCAGCCGTGCAACTCGAAATCGACCTTCACATGCGCCGAAATCGGCGTCGAAGTCGCAAGCGTGCTGATATAGGCGGGGGTGGCATAGACCGCGGCGATGTAGTCCTTCACGTCGACGAAATTGCGCAGCGCCTGGATGCCGCCGGCGGTGGCGCAGGCGCCGATGGTGATGAGGCGCTTCGAGGCGGTGCGCACCGCGCGGATGCGTTCCGCGTCCTGCGCCGTGGTGATCGAGCCTTCGACCAGCGACAGGTCGTACGGTCCCGGGCGCAGTGTGCTGGACGCCTCGGCGAACGAAGCGATATCCAGCGCGCCGGCCACCGCCAGCAGTTCGTCCTCGCAATCGAGCAGCGACAACTGGCAGCCGTCGCAGGAGGCGAATTTCCACACCGCCAGGGTGGGACGAGGGCATGCGTCCATGGCCTCAAATCTCCCGCACGGCCAGGCGCGCGGCGATGCGATCGTAGGGCAGCACCGGCCCGTCCTTGCAGACGAAATCGGCGCCGAACTGGCAGTGCCCGCACAGGCCGATGGCGCATTTCATGTTGCGTTCCATCGAGAGGAAGATCCGCCCGGCCGCCACCCCGGCGGCACGGAGCGCGGTGGCGGTGAAGCGCAGCATCACCTCCGGCCCGCACAGCAGCGCCACCGTGTTGGACGGATCGAACCCCACGTGCTCGATCAGCGCCGGCACCACACCGACATGGCCGTGCCAGGACGGATCGGCGTGATCGACCGTGACCGCCACCGTCACGTCCGCGCGCGCGCCCCAGGCCGCGAGTTCGTCGCGGAACAGCAGCTCCGCCGGCCCGCGCCCGCCATACAGCACGGCGATGCGGCCGAACCGCTCGCTTGCCGCCAGCACCTGGTAGATCGCCGGGCGCAACGGCGCCAGGCCGAGGCCGCCGGCGACGATCAGCAGATCGTGACCTTCCGCCGCATCCACCGGCCAGGCGCTGCCAAACGGCCCGCGCAGCCCGAGCAGGCTGCCCGGCGCGGCGGCCAC
>JAJXXT010000108.1:0-19516 GCA_021780935.1 Pseudomonadota bacterium | reverse complement strand
GCGCACGGTGTGCACGAAGCGGGTCGGATCGGCCGGATCGCCGCTGAGGCTGACCGGCACCTCGCCGATGCCGAACGCATAGATCATGTTGAACTGGCCCGGCGCGAAACCCGGCACGCCGCCTTCCAGCGGCTCCAGGTCGAGGGTGGCCACGTCCGCCGTCTCTCGCCGCACCGCGCGCACGCGCCACGGCGCCGGACGCATCGGATCGGTCGACGATGGCGCGTGCGCGGCGATCATGCCGATGTGTGTCCGTAGACGTCGAGCATCTGTTGCCGCGCCGCCTGCATCCGCCGCACCATCACCGGCAGCAACCGCCGCATCATCTCATAGCCGAGGTGGTGGTCGGCGTCGCATTTCTCGCGCAGGCAGGTGGCGTCGAGGCCGAAGGCGCGGGTGTCGGTGGTCGCCCTGGCGTCGAACCCCCAGCGGTAGGGCGGCACCAGCCATGAGGCGCCGACCAGCTCGCCTGCGCCCAGGGTGGCGATGATGATCGGCGGGCGTGCGGGGGCGTGCAGTTCCAGCGCGACCCTTCCCTCGCGGATCAGGTAGAACTCGTCGGCCGGCCCGCCCTCGCGGAACAGATACTGCCCGGGCGCGAAGCGCAGGTTGCGCGCGCAGCCGACCAGCAGACGGCCGAACGCGGGGTCGATCCCGGCCAGGAACTTATGGCCCAGCAGCAGGCGTTCAAGCGTTTCCATGCGGCCCTTTCCCCGGCGTGGCGCGGATCGCCGCGGCTTCCGCCGTGATGTCGATACCGACCGGGCACCAGGCGATGCAGCGCCCGCAGCCGACGCAGCCGGAGCTGCCGAACTGGTCGATCCAATGCGCCAGCTTGTGCGTCATCCATTGCCGGTAGCGGGACTTTCCGCTGGTGCGCACCGATCCCCCATGGATGAACGAGAAATCGGCGGTGAAGCAGGAATCCCAGCGCTTCACCCGTTCCGCCTCGGTCCCGGTCAGGTCGGTGTGGTCGGCGACGGAGGTGCAGAAGCAGGTCGGGCAGACCATGGTGCAGTTGGCGCAGGCCAGACAGCGGGCCGCCACCTCGTCCCAGCGCGGATGCTCGGGATTGGCTTGCAGCAGCTCCTTCAGCCCGAGGGTGTCCAACTGCCGGCCCATGCTGGCTGCGGTGCGCGCCACCACCGCCTCGGCTGCCGCCGCGGCCTCCGGTCCGGCCGTGCGGGTGGGCAGCACGGCGAGCAGCGCGGCGCCGGCGTCGCTGCCGGGGACGGCCAGGAAATCGTGGCGGTCGGCGTCGATCACTTCGGTCAGCACGAGATCGAACCCGGCCTCCGCGCGCGGACCGGTACCCATTGAGGTGCAGAAGCATGTGCCGCCCGCGGTGCCGCAGTTCAGCGCGACCAGGAACGCGCCCTGGCGCCGCGCCGCGTAGCCCGGGTCCTGATGCGCTCCGCCCAGGAACACGCGGTCCTGGATAGCGATGGCGTGCAGTTCGCAGGCGCGCACGCCGAAAAAAGCGAAGGGCGCCGGCGACGGCGGTGCCGGCACGATCGTGAAACCGTCTGCCTGGCGGTGCGCGCGCCACAGAAGTTCTTCCGGCGGGTGCAGGAAGCGCTTCCAGGACTGCGGGCCGACCGCGTAGCCGAACAGGGCGGCGTCGGCGCGACGCTCCAGCCGGTAGCCGCCGGCATCCTGGCGATCGGTCCAGCCGACCGGAAGCGCCTCGATGCGGGCGATGCGGTCATAGACGATGGCGCCGTCGCGCAGGGTCGGGCCGACCACGTCGAAACCGCGCGCGGCCAGCGCGTCGAGCAGCGCCTGCAGCCCGGCGCGATCGAGCAGGACCGGCGCGGGGGGCGGATCGGGGTCGGGGGGCGCGGTCGGGGGCATGCCGATTCAGTCTACTCTTGCCAGCGGATCAGCGGCAGTTCCGCGGGCACCCGGGCGTCGGGATGACAGGCCAGAATCCGAACGGTGAAATCCGTGCGCGGACGCGCGGCGGCGACCCGGCCGGTGTAGGTGAACCCGTTCACCGCGCCGAGCACCGGCGCGCCGCGAACGAGCGCGAGCGCCACGGCCGGCGCGGTGCCCGCGGGATCGGCATACAGCTCCACCCGCACGTCCTCGGCGTCGATCTCGCCGAGATAGACCGGCACCTGGCACGCCCACCCGTCCGCCTCGGCGGTCATGTCGGGCGTGCCGATATGCAGGCTCTTCCAGCCGCGGCGCAGCCGGTGCTCCCAGGCGCGCAGCGACCGCGCCGCCGCCGCCCCGTCCGCCAGCCGCCGGCGCAGCGCCGCCGCCGCTGGCAGATAGGCCTGCTCCAGGTAGTCGCGCAGCATGCGGGTGGCGCTGAAGCGCGGCGACAGCACCGCCATGCTGCGGCGGATCCGCGCCAGCCAGGCGCGCGGAATACCGGCGGCGTCGCGGTCATAGAACGCGGGCAGCACCTCGCGTTCCAGCACGGCGTACAGTTCCTCGGCGTCGGCGGCGTCCTGCGCCGCGTCGGAACCCTGCGCCGTGCCATCGATCGTCCAGCCGAGGTCGGGGGCATAGGCCTCCGCCCACCAGCCGTCGCGCTCGGACAGGTTCAGCCCGCCGTTCGCCAGCACTTTCATGCCGCTGGTCCCGCAGGCCTCCCACGGCCGGCGCGGCGTGTTGATCCACACGTCGACGCCCTGGACCAGCTCCTGGGCCAGGGCGATGTCGTAATCCTCCAGGAACACCACCCGCTCGCGCAGCCGCGGCTGCGCGATGAAAGCCATCCATTCCGCGATCATCCGCTTGCCTTCCGCGTCTGCCGGATGCGCCTTGCCGGCCACCACGAGCTGTACTGGACGATGCGGGTCGGTGAGCATCCGTTCCAGCCGGGCGCGGTCGCGCAGCAGCAGGTTCGGTCGCTTGTAGCCGGTAAAGCGCCGGGCGAAACCGAGGGTGAGGATGTTCGGATCCAGCGCGCTGTCGGCCAGCGCAACCAGGGGTTCGGCCAAGCCGCGCCCGGTCAGGTGCCGGCGCAGCCGCGCCCGCACCTCCGCCACCAGCCGCGCGCGGGACCGGCCGCGCATCTCCCACAGCGCCGCATCGTCCACCGCCCCGATCGCGTCCTGCAACGGCTCGGCCATGCGCCGCCAGCGCTCCTTGCCGCCGGCGGCGGTGAAGATCGCGTCAGCCTCGGGAGAATCCCACGACGGCATGTGCACGCCGTTGGTCACGTGCCCGACCGGCACCTCGCGTTCCGGCCAGCGCGGGAACAGCGGCTGGAAGATGCGCCGGCTGACCGCGCCGTGCAGTGCGCTCACACCCAGGCTGACGAAGGACCCGCGCAGCGCCAGGAAGGCCATGTTGAACGGCGCGGCCGGATCGGCGCGCGCGAGCGACAGCGCGGTGGCGGCGACGCTGTCGGCCGCCGGCCCCATCGCCGCGTGGCGGTACTGGCCGAGCAGCGCGACCGGATAGCAGTCGAACCCGGCCTCCACCGGGGTGTGGGTAGTGAAGATGGTGCCGGCACGGCTGATCCACAGCGCCTCCTCGAACCCGATCCCGAGCCGCGCGGCCAGGCTGCGGGCACGCTCCAGCAGCGCGAAGGCGGCATGGCCCTCGTTCAGATGGCAGAGCTCGATCTCGGGATGCACCGCCTCCACCAGCCGCCAGCCGGCGACGCCGAGCACGATCTCCTGCAGCAGGCGCATCTCGGTGCCGCCGCCATACAGCTTGCCGGTGATGCCGCGATCGACCGGCGTGTTCAGCGGGTCGTTGCTGTCGAGCAGATAGAGCGTGGCGCGACCGACCGCGGCGCGCCAGACGCGCAGGCGCAGGCTGCGGCCGGGCAGGTCCAGCATGATGTGCAGCCGCGCCCCGGCCTGATCCAGCACCGGCTGTACCGGCATCATCGCCGGCTCGTTGTAGGGATAGGCTTCCTGCTGCCAGCCGGCGGCATCGATCATCTGCCGGAAATAGCCCTCCTGGTACAGCAGCCCGATACCGATCGCCGGCACACCGAGATCGCTCGCCGTCTTCAGATAGTCCCCAGCCAGGATGCCGAGCCCGCCTGCATAGAGCGGCAACGCCTCGCCGAGGCCGAATTCCATGCAGAAATACGCCACGCCGGCGAGCGCCGCCGCACCGTGGGTCTCGGCGAACCAGCCTGGGGCCTGCAGATAGGCGGTACGCTCGGCGGCGAGCGCGTCGAGATGCGCAAGGAAGCCCGGATCGGTAGCGAGCGCGGCCAGCCGAGTGGCGGGCACGTCTTCGAGCAGGGTCCAGGGGTTATGCGTGCGCTCCCAAAGCTCGGCATCGATCTGCGCCCACAGCGCATCGGCGCGGTGGCTCCAGGTCCAGCGCAGATCGAGCGCGAGGTCACGCAACGCGGCAAGCGGCGGCGGCAGCATGCCCCGCCAACACGGGATGGCCGCCGGGGTTTCCGGCGGCTCCGGCGGGTTAGGGTTCGTCATCAGTCCGCCGCCTCGGCGAAGATCGGCTCAGGAACCGCCGGCGCCTGCTGCCGCGGCGGACCGTGCGCCGCCGGCTGGATCAAGAACCGCGGCCGAGTCTGCACCTCCGGCGCCACCAGATCGCCATACAGCGCCAAGTACCGGCGGGCCGACACCTCCCAGCCGAAATCGCGGCCCATCGCGGCGCGTTGCACCCGCCGCCACGCGACCGGATCGCGGAACAGGCTGCCGGCGCGGCGCACGCAGCCGGCCAGCGCCTCGGCGGTGGGATCGTCGAAAGTGAAGCCGGTGCCGACCGCGGCCTGCGGATCGGCGGTGTCGATGTCCGTCACGGTGTCCGCCAGCCCGCCCACCGGACGAGTGACCGGCATCGCGCCATAGCGCATCGCATACATCGTCGTCAGGCCGCAGGGTTCGAAGCGCGAGGGCGTCAGCGCGAGGTCGGCGGCGGCGTTCAGCCGGTGCGCCAGCGCCTCCTGGTAGCCGATCCGCACCGCGAGCCGCGACTCCCGGCCGATGGCGGCGGCGCGGAAGGCGGCCTCCAGCCCCGGATCGCCCTCCCCATGCAGCGCGATCTGCACGCCCTGGTCGAGCAGCGCCGGCAGCGCCTCCAGCACCACATCGGCCATCTTCTGTTGCGTCAGGCGATTGACGGCGACCACCAGCGGCCCCTCCGCCGCGGGATCGAGCCCCAGTTGCTGGCGCAGCGCCGCCTTGGCCGCGCGCTTGCCGGCGAGATGGTCGGCGTCGTACGGCGCTGGAAGGGCGAGGTCGTCGGCGGGGTTCCACAATTCGGTGTCGATGCCGTTGAGAATCCCCACCAAGTCGGGGGCGCGGGCGCGCAGCAGCCCGTCCAGCCCGGCGCCGAATTCCGGGGTCAGGATTTCCCGCGCATAGGTCGGGCTCACCGTGGTCAGCCGGTCGGCGTAACGGATCCCGGCCTTGAGACAGGAGAGTTGGCCATAGAACTCGGCGCCGTCCGGCACCAGCAGCGCGTCGGGTAGACCAAGCGCGCGGGCCTCCGCCAACGAAAAGTTTCCCTGGTAGGCGAGGTTGTGGATGGTGAACACGCTGGGCGGGCGCGGTCCGTCGTGCAGCGCCAGGAACGCCGCCAGCAGCCCGGTGTGCCAGTCGTTGGCGTGCACCAGGTCGGGCTGCCAACCCTGGCCGTCTCCCCGCAGGGCCAACTGCGCGGCAGCGGCGGAGAAGGCAGCGAACCGGCGCAGATTGTCGGGCCAGTCGCGCTTGTCAGCGTCCTGATACGGGCCGCCTGGGCGACGGAACAGCTCCGGCCAGTCGAGCAGATAGACCGGCAGGAAGGTATCGGGCGTGCGCCCGAGCAGCAGCAGCCCGCCGCCCGGCAGCGGCCCCAGAGTTCGCTTATCGACCGCCGTGTCCAGCGCGGAGACATAGCCCGGCAGGATCGGGCGGATATCCGCCCCGAGCGCCACAAGCGCGGCCGGCAGCGCGGCGCAGGCATCGCCGAGGCCCCCGGTCTTGGCCAGCGGGAAAAGCTCGGACGTGGCGAACAGCACCCGCAGGCGGTGGCCTGGCGGGTCATGCGGCATGATGTCCATGAACCTGTCCCCCCGGTCCGGCGTCACCAGCTGAGGAACCCGGTAGCCGGCAACCACGGTGGTGTCGTTGATGTGGATCAACTTCGCGGCACGAAATCGCAAGAATATAATGTGACCGTAACAACAACCACCGGGACACCCGGTTCGGCGGCGGGGTCGGTGACAGAAGCGTTTTGTCGTTTTTTGCAACGAAATGCAGCACGTTCCGATCGTCTCGCGGGAACCGTGCCGTCGGAAGCGGGCTACTCAGACCTCGGTGTCGGCCGGACTGGCGCGGCCAGCGGCGATCGCCGCCGTGACCGCCCGCAGCGTCGGATCCGCCGCCAGCGCCTCGATCGGCAGGCGGTAGCGATGCCGCCAGTTCCCCGCCGCCACCGCCGCGTCCGGATGATTGATCTGCGCCGTCTCCGCCAGCAGGTCGCCGAGATTCGCCAGCAGCAGCGTGGCTGGCGTGTGGGCGAGAAACCGATGGACGGCACAGAGCAGCGCCGTCAGCGCCGCCTCGTCCGGCCGTCCGGTGTCGGGATCGATCCCGTCCGGCGCCAGCCCGCGATCGCGCAGCGCGGCGAGGAGCAGGGCACGGTCCCGCCGCCGCTCGGCCATCGCCGCCGGATCGCCCGGCAGGTCGTGCCCCTCCCACCAGCCGCGCAGGGTCGGCAGATCGTGGGTGGCGAAGGCGGCGAGCGCCAGGCGCGGATAGGCGCCGGGGCGCCGGAACAGCCCGTTGGGCCAGCGCTCGAACATCAACAGGCGACAGGACAGGATCCCGGTCGCGGCCAGGGTCTCGCGCAACCCCTCCGGCACCGTGCCGAGGTCCTCGCCCACGAGGAGGCAGCGGTGGCGCTGGCTTTCCAGCGCCAGAAGACCGAGCAGATCTGCGTGCGGGTAGCGAAGATAGGCGCCGTCGCGTGCCGACAAGCCCGGCGGGATCACATAGAGCCGCTCCAATCCCATCACGTGGTCGAGACGCAGCGCCGCGGCGTGGCGCATCGTGGCGCGCACCATGGCGAGAAAATTCGCGTAGCCCCCGGCACGCAGTGCCCGCGGATCGGGCGGTGGCAGGCCCCAATCCTGGCCCGCGGGCGCGAAGGCATCGGGTGGCGCGCCGATCCGGGCGCCTCGGAGAAACTCGGCCGGATCGGCCCAGACCTCGGCGCCGTCAGGATGCGCGCCCACCGCGAGGTCGCAGTAGAGCCCGGCGCCGCGCGCCGCCGCGCCGGCCAGTTGGCGCGTGGCGATCCATTGCAGCCACACGTGGTAGTCGATGCGGTGCGCCAGCTCGCGCCGGGCCGCCATGATCCCGGGTGCTTCGGGGCCGCGCAGCGCCACCGGCCAGTCCCGCCAGGGGCGCGGGGCGAGATGCTCGGCCAGCGCGTTGAACAGCGCGAAGTGCTCCAATGCCGCGCCGCCGGCGGCGCGGAACGCGGCCAGCCCCGCGTCATCCCACTGTCCCGCGCGGAAGATCGCCTCCAGCGCCCCGTGCTTGCGGCGATGGACCAGCGGGTACTCGACGCCGTGTGCGGCCTCCGGCCAGGCCCCGCCCGGGGTGGCGCCCAGGGTGGCGCCCAGGGTTACATCGGGGGCGAGTGCGATCACGTCGATATGCAGCGGGTTCAGGAACCGCCGGCTCGACGGCAGGTAGGGGTTCGGATCGGCTTCTGGCCCCGGCAGCAGGGCGTGCAGCGGATTGATCCCGACCAGGCTGGCGCCGCGCGCGGCCGCCAGGCCCGCCAACCGGCCGAGGTCGGAAAAATCGCCGATCCCCCAGCTCTGCGCCGACCAAAGCGAGAACAACGGACAGCCGATGCCCCAGGCGCGCGCGTCGGCGGCCAGCCAGTCCGGCAGGAACGCGTTTGCGGGCGCCTGCACCAGCGGGGTGTCCGCCGCGGCGTCCCCGAACGCGACTTCCAGCCGGTGGTAGCCGTGCGGCAGATCGGCGGGCAGCGGCAGCGCGAGGCGCAGCGGGGCCTTCCCGCCGCTCCCCGGCCCGCGCGCGCGCACGGAAAGCCGCTCCAGCACCACCGTGCCCTGCCGCTCGCCGCCGTCTTCCAGCCGGATCCGCCATGCGAGCTTGCCCGCGAGCGCCCGCTCCGGCACCACGACTGCCACCGTGGGCGCCACAGCGGGCACCGGGTCGGGCCGCAGCACCGCGATCGGCGGGAGGCGTTCGCGCCACGGAGCGGCCTCCAGCGCGGCGACGGCATCAGCGATCGCCGACGGGGCGGAGACGTCGTACCCCAGCACCTGCAACAGGGCCGCCCGTGCTTCCGGTGAGACCGGGCGGAACTCCCCGGCGGTGTCGCGATAGCCGGGCTCGATCCCGACCAGCGCGGCCAGACGGCCGATCGATGCGCGCCCAGCCTGGTCCATGACGCCTCCTTTCATGCCATCCGTCCGGGAGCGGCGCTGGCCCCGGTCCCAGGCGTGGTCCGTGGCGCGGTCCGGGACGGGGTCGGTGCGCGGTCCGGGGTGCGGGGTGCGGTCCCTGGCCAGCGCCGCCGCCAGTGTTAGACTCCCGTAAATGCCGCTGTGCCAGGATGACCCTGAAATGCCGCTCGACGCGAATCCTGTTTTGGCCGGATCTTCCCCTCCGCTGCTCGCGGAAGCGCCCGGCCGGCCCGGCATCGCGCCGACCTGGACCAGTAGCGCCAAGGACGTGGTGGGCGGCTCGCTCGGTCCGGCGCGGCTGTGGTTCACGCTCGGCTTTGGCATCGTCACCGAGGTCTATTACCCACGCGTCGATCTGCCGCAGATCCGCGATCTTGGCTTTATCGTCGCCGACGGGGCCGGGTTCTGGGTCGAGGTCAAGCGACTCGGTGCGTATGAGGTCCGGCTGGTGGCGCCCGGCGTGCCGGCGGTGGAAATCCTGCACACCCATCCGCGCTTCCGCCTGCGCCTGCGCATCACCCCCGATCCGCTGCGCGACGTGCTGCTGGTCGAGGCCACGCTGACCGGCGATCCCGGGTTGCGGCTCTACACGCTGCTGGCCCCGCGGCTCGGCGCGACCGGAGAGGGCAACGTCGCCGCGGTGGCGCAGTATCGCGGCCGGCGCGTGCTGTGGGCGGAGCAGGGGCCGTACGGCCTCGCGCTAGTTGCTGCGGACGCGGCCCAACGCGATGCGTTCGGCGCGGCAAGCGCCGGCTATGTCGGGCGCAGCGACGGGTGGCAGGATTTCGCCGCCAACGGGACACTGACCTGGGAATACACGCGCGCTGGGCCGGGCAACGTGGCGCTGGTGGCCGCGCTGCCCGCGCAGGCAGTGCTCGCGCTGGGGTTCGCCGCCACCAAGCAGTCGGCGGCGACGCTGGCGGTGTCCAGCCTGCTCGAGCCCTTCGCCGCCGTGCTGCTGCGCCAGGTGTCGGACTGGCAGGCCTGGTACGCCGGCGCCAACCGGCGCAACCCGGTACGCTGGGAGGCGCCGGACGCGTTGCGCGAGCAGTTCATGACCTCGACCATGGTGCTGCGCAGCCATCTGGATAAGACCTACCCGGGCGCGATGGTCGCCAGCCTGAGCATCCCCTGGGGCGATCGCGGCACCGAGCGCGGCGGCTACCATCTGGTCTGGCCGCGCGACCTGGTGCAGTGCGCCACCGCCCTGCTGGCACTGGGGGCCGAGGAAGAAGCGCGCAACGCGCTGCGCTACCTGATCGCCACCCAGCGCGAGGACGGGCACTGGGAGCAGAACCAGTGGCTGGGCGGGCGGCCCTATTGGCAGGGCAAGCAGCTGGACCAGACCGCCTGCCCGGTGCTGCTGGCCGCGCTGCTGGCCGAACGCGACGCGCTGGGCGGGACCGAGGTGGCGGACATGGTCGCCGCCGCGCTCGGCTACCTGCTGCGCAGCGGCCCGGTGAGCGAGCAGGACAGGTGGGAGGAAAGCTCCGGGATCACGCCCTACACGCTGGCCTGCGCGATCGCCGCGCTGGTGGCCGGGGCCCCGTTCCTGACCCTGCGGCTGCGCTGGCTGGCGCTGGTAACGGCGGATTTCTGGAACGCCGAGATCGAGCGCTGGCTGGTGGCGCGCGGCGGGCGTCTGGCCGCGCAGGAAGGCATTCCGGCTCATTACGTGCATCTGGCGCCGGCGGCGATCCTGACCGACCCCGGCGCGCTGGCCACCCAAATTCCGCTGCACAACCAGCCTACGCCGCGGGCGATTCCCGCCGCGGAGCTGGTGTCGCTCGATTTCCTGGCGCTGGTGCGGTTCGGGCTGCGCCGGGCCGACGACATGCTGGTGGTCGACAGCCTGAAACTGGCCGACGCGCTGCTGAAGACCGACACGCCCAACGGCCCCGCCTGGCACCGCTATGTGGGCGATGGCTACGGGGAGACGGAGACGGGCGCCCCCTACACGGGCGCCGGCCGCGGCCGGGCCTGGCCGCTGTTGGCCGGGGAGCGGGGGCACTACGAACTCGCCGCCGGGCGCGATCCCCTGGCCCTGCTGGAGGCGATGGCGGCGATGGCGGGCAAGGGCGGCATGATCCCCGAGCAGGTGTGGGACGCCGAGGCGATCCCGCGCCGGTTCCTGTACCCCGGTCGGCCGACCGGCTCGGCCACGCCGCTCGCCTGGGCGCATGCGGAGTTCGTGAAGCTGGTGATCTCGCGCCACGCCGGGCGGGCGGTGGATGCGCCGGCTTCGGTGGGGCGCCGGTACCGGACCCAGCGGCGCGCGGCGGTGCGCAGCGTATGGACCCCCTGGGCGCCGGTGGCGCGGATGGCGGCGGGCACGCGGCTGGTGGTGGTGCTGGAGGGGCCGGCGCTGGTGCGCTGGACTGCGGCCCGCTCGGACGGGGGGGAGCGGGGAACGCTGGAGGTGGGCTTCGGGCTGCACGCCGCGGTGCTGCGGACCAAGTCGGTGGCGGCGGGGGCGACGGTGGCCGTGTCATGGCGGTGGCGCGATGGAGGGGGAGGCGGCGAGGCGCGGGTATCGGTGGGCGGATGAAGTGTGCACTTCGGGTTTTCGGGCGTGTTCGGGGGGTGGCGAGGTGTGCCTTTCGCGGGGGCGGGCGGGGCGAGGGGCGCCTTTCGTGGTAACGGGGCAGTAACGGTCGGGGTTGCCCGCCCCGTCTGGTCATGGGGCGTCAGCGCCCGCCGGCCTATGTGGTTGCATTGGCAATGGTTTCGGTTCGGCACCCGCCTCCGTCAGCACCACCACCGACCGTCCCGCCACCTCCGCCCACGCCCCGCACCGCTCCCGCCGCGCCGGCGCCGCGCTGTCCAGCACGACGCGCCATCCGCGCCCCGTCCGCGGGTCCGGCAGGCGCACCCGGACCGCCTCCGTTCCGCCATGCACCACCAGCACCGCCCGTTCCTCCGCCGCGCCGTCGGTCGCCGGGGCGAACAGCGCCGCGGCCAGGGTACGCCGCTCGGAGTTCTCCCAGTCCGTCACGCCCATCTCCGCGCCCTCCGGCGTCCGCCAAGCCACGTCCGGCGGCTGACCCGGGGCTCCCGGCGTGCCGCGCAACGGCGCGTCCCCGCGCGCCAGGCGGCAGCGGCCCCGCAGCCGCAGCAGCCGGGCGGTGAAGCGGAACAAGGCGTGGTCCATCCCCTCCCAGTCGAACCAGGACACGGCGTTGTCCTGCGCATAGGCGTTGTTGTTGCCGCCCTGGCTACGCCCGCACTCGTCGCCCATGCCCAGAAGCGGCGTGCCGCGCGCCAGCAGCAGGCTCGCGAGCAGCGCGCGCACATCGGCGGCGCGGGCTGCTCGCACCGCCGGATCGTCGCTCGGTCCTTCGGTGCCATGGTTCCAGGACCAGTTCGTATCGGTCCCGTCGCGCCCATCCTCGCCGTTCGCCGCCGTGTGCTTGCGCGCGTAGGAAACCAGGTCCGCCAGGGTGAACCCGTCGTGCACGGCGACGAAATTGACCGAACGGGTCAGCGGCCGGCGGCGCGGGGCAAACACATCGGCCGAGCCGGCGAGCCGCGTCGCCAGCGCGCCGAGCTGGCCCGGATCGCCGCGCCAGAACCGGCGCACGGTGTCGCGAAAGCGATCGTTCCACTCGCCCCAGGCGGCGGGGAAGGCGCCCAGCCGGTAGCCGTCCGCGCCGATGTCCCACGGCTCGGCGATGCGCGCGCGCCCGCGCAGGACCGGGTCCTGGTCGATCGCCGCCAGCAGCGGGGCCGCCGGGTCGAACCCGTCCGCCCGCCGCCCCAGCACGGTTGCCAGGTCGAACCGGAACCCGTCGATCCCGGCGCGCAGCACCCAGGTCCGCAGCGCCTCCATCGCCAGCCGCAGCCCCGGCGGGCGATCGAGGGCCAGCGTGTTGCGGCAGCCGGTATCGTCGCGGTACCGTGACGGGTCGGCCGGGTCGAGACGGTAGTAGCTCGCGTTGTCGAGACCGCGCAGCGACAGCATCGGACCGGTGGCGTCGTACTCCCCGGTGTGGTTGAGCACGATATCGACCAGCACGGCGATGCCCGCTGCCTGCAACGCCGCGACCGCCGCGCGCACTTCGGCGAAACCGCCGGGCGCGAGGCGCGGATCGGGGGCGCAAAAGACCGCCGGGTTGTAGCCCCAGGCGTCGGCAAGGCCGAGCGCGGGCAGATGCGGCGCCTCGATCCTTGGCGTGGGCGGCATCAGTTCGACCGCGGTGATGCCGAGCCGGCGCAGGTAGGCCACCGAAGCCGGATGGGCGAGGCCGGCGAAGGTGCTGCGCAGGGCAGGCGGGATCGCCGGATGGCGGCGGGTGAAACCGCCGACGTTGAGTTCGTAGATGACCTGCCCGGACCAGACGAAGTCCGGGCGCGGCGAGGTCGCGGGCGGGCCCGCCGGTTCGACGATCGCCTTGGGCAGGACCATGGCGCTGTCGTCCGCGCTGTCGGGGAACAGCGCCGGATGCAGGCGGAACGGGCGGTCGAACCGGGTCGCGAACGGGTCGCACAGCAGCTTGGCGGGATCGAACCGATGGCCGCGCGCGGGGTCGCACGGCCCGATCGCACGCAGCCCATAGCGCGCGCCGGGACCGAGCCCGCCAAGATGGCCGTGGAACACGTCCCCGGTGCGGGCGGGGAGCGGGAATTGTTCCAGTTCGCGCTCCCCGGCAGGGTCGAAACGGCAGAACAGGATCGCCTCGGCATGGGCGGAGAACACCGCGACGTTGAGACCCCGCGCGTCCGCTGCGACGCCGAGCGGCTCCGGCAGGCCGGGCGTGACGGTGACTTGGGTCATGGCGGCTCGTGGGCGAACCAGACGGTGGCGAGCGGCGGGACCAGCAGCGTCGCCGAGGCCGGAAATCCGTGGTGGGCTCCGCCGGCGGCGGCGATGGCGCCCCGGTTGCCGAGATCGCCGCCGCCGTAGCAACCGGCATCGGTATTCAGGATCTCCCGCCAGCGCCCCGCGCAGGGCAGGCCGATCCGGTAGTCCGGCCGCGGCACCGGTGTGAAATTGCAGACCACGAGCACCGGCGCATCGCCGTCCGCCCCGAAGCGCAGCCAGGCGAACACGCTCTGCGTGCTGTCATCGAGCACCACCCAGCGGAACCCCGCCGGGTCGGCATCGCGCCGATGCAGCGCCGGTGTGGCGGCGTAGATCCGGTTGAGATCGCCCACGAGCAGGTGCACGCCACGATGCGCTGGCGCATCGAGCTCGTCCCACGCCAGGGTCGCGTCGTGGTTCCATTCCGCCTGCTGGCCGAACTCGCCGCCCATGAACAGCAGCTTCTTGCCCGGATGCCCCCACATGAAACCGAGATAGGCGCGCAGGTTGGCGAAGCGCTGCCACGGATCCCCCGGCATGCGGCCCAGCAGCGAGCGCTTGCCATACACCACCTCGTCATGCGACAGCGGCAGGATGAAACGTTCGGAGAATGCATACACCAGGCCGAACGTCATCTCCCCATGGTGGTAGCGGCGATGGATCGGATCCTCCTGCATGTAGTGCAGGGTGTCGTGCATCCAGCCCATGTTCCATTTGTAGGAGAAGCCGAGACCGCCGTCCGAGACGGCCCGCGTTACGCCCGGCCATGCGGTGGATTCCTCGGCGATCAGCAGGCAGCCGGGACAGCGCGCGGCGATCGCCTCGGCGAGTTCGCGCAGGAAGGCGACCGCCTCCAGGTTCTCCCGCCCGCCGTATTTGTTGGGGATCCATTCCCCCGCGCTCCGGCTGTAGTCGCGGTAGAGCAGCGCGGCGACGGCATCAACGCGCAGGCCATCGACGTGGTAGCGTTCCAGCCAGTGCAGCGCGCTCCCGATCAGGAAGCCACGCACCTCGTTACGGCCAACATTGTAGACCAGCGTGTTCCACTCCGCGTGCAGCCCCTCGCGCGGATCGGCGTGCTCATAGAGCGCCGTACCGTCGAAGCGGGCCATCCCATGCGCGTCGTTCGGAAAATGCGCGGGCACCCAGTCGAGGATGACGCCAAGCTCCGCCGCGTGGCAGCGATCGACGAAGCGCGCGAACGCATCCGGCGGGCCGAGCCGCGCGGTGGGCGCGAATTGCGACAGCGGCTGGTACCCCCAGGACCCGGCGAACGGATGCTCCATGATCGGCATCAGCTCGACATGGGTGAAGCCGAGCGCGGCGACGTAGGGAACCAGGCGGTCAGCCAGCACCTCCCAGCCGCAGCGACCGGGAACATCGAACGACATCCAGGACAGGGCATGCACTTCGTAGACCGACAGCGGCGCGCCGACGGTGTGGCGGGCACTGCGGCGGGACAGCCATGCCGCGTCGCCCCAGGTCACGGCCGGCGGCGCGGCGACGACCGAGGCGGTCGCGGGTGGCACTTCGGTCGCGAACGCCACCGGGTCGGCCTTGAGCGGCAGGCGCTCGCCGTGCGGGCCGAGCAGCTCGTATTTGTAGATCGTGCCGGGCAAGAGGCGAGGGATGAACAATTCCCACACCCCGGCCTGGTGGCGCAGCCGCATCGGGTGACAGCGCCCGTCCCAGCGGTTGAACGTGCCGACCACGGAAACCCGTTGCGCATTCGGCGCCCATACCGCGAAGCGCACACCGCGCACGCCCTCCCGCTCCGCCGGGTGCGCGCCGAGGCATTCAGCGACATCGCGGTGCCGCCCCTCCGCCAGCAGGTAGACATCGAGATCACCGAGGATGGGGCCGAAGGCGTAGGGATCCTCGGTCTCGTGGATGCCGGTGCCGTCATGGATACGCAACAGATACGGCACGTCGGCGGGCAGCGGGCCGACGTAGAGACCCGCCGGATGCGCCCGCGTCAGCGCCGACAGCAGTTGGCCGCCCTGCCGGGCCACCGCCTCCACGCGTTCGGCGGTCGGCAGGAAGGCGCGCACCGTGCGGCCGGCGGCGGTCTCGTGCGGGCCGAGCAGCGCAAACGGGTCCCCGCTGTACCCCTGCACCAGGGCTTCCACGGCGGCCGGGTCGATCCCGCGGTCAAGCATCCTGCCTCTCCATGCCGGCACGGGTTTCGGTGCCGGCACCGATCACGCGCACCACTCGGGAACCTCTGGTCACCACGTTCCAGGCATCCCGCGCCGAGCCATAGTCCCTCGCGACGGACTGAAACAGGCCGACCGTCAAGCGATTCCTCCAATTCCAGACGGGCACAACGCGATGGGCGTGCAACACAAGTCGAAGACCCAGCAACCGATGCCGCACGATGGACAGGTTGGCAAGCGCGCAGATCGCGAACCGCCGGAGGATACCCGGTGCCCGCCCATGACAGGCGAAGGCGGGACGAGGGTGACGAGGGGCGGGGCCGCCGCGCGGCGACGCGCGAGGCTGGTCAAACCGGTGCGCACGACATAATTTCCCTCCGCGTAGCGCGGGGTATGACGCAGAAGGAGACCGGTCATATCACCCGAGACGGCGGAAAATCCGCCAAGCCTGGGCGCAAGATTCCCTGACCCGTGAAAGCGCTGAGGAGACTGCATATGAGTGCATCGGACGTTCGCGTGTGGCCCGGCCGCCCCGGCCCGATCGGCGCGACGTGGGACGGTTCGGGCACGAACTTCGCTCTATTCTCGGCCCATGCCGAAAAGGTGGAGCTTTGTCTGTTCGACGGCAGCGGGAAGTCGGAAACCGCCCGGGTCCGATTGCCCGAATACACGCACGAGATCTGGCATGGCTACCTGCCGGACGTGCGACCGGGGCAACTCTACGGCTATCGGGTGTACGGGCCGTACGACCCGGAGGCGGGCCACCGCTTCAACCACCACAAGCTGCTTATCGACCCCTACGCCAAGGCGCTCGTCGGCGCGCTCCAATGGGACGATGCTCTTTTCTGTAAATCGGCCTCGAAGTGGGACCCCACCCGGCAGTGACAACAACACCTTGATATCCTGAGAAGAAGTTCGTTCTGGGTGGGGTCCCGGCCGGCGCCGATCGGGACCCCAGCATACGACGCATTTCTTCAACTGGGTCAACACGTTGACCTCGATTAGGCCAGGGTCCCGATTGGGTGTCGCTCCACAAGCAGGGTGCATCAGGCGCTCCCTTTGGCGACGGCCCGGCGGCGGAGTTCGGCGATGGTCTGCTGATAGCGGCGCCCGGCCTCCAGGGACCGTGCCTGGTTGTAATGCCGTTCCGAGGTGGCGAGGCCTGCATGCCCTAGGATCGGGGGGATCATCCGGACGTGCTCCGGATCCATGATGGCGATCGAGGTCGCGGCGCAATCACAAAAAGGTGCGGGTTAAGCGCCTGACCGAACGCCGCCGCGGTACGATGACGGACCTGAAAGCTGATCGATGTGTAGTGCATCGCCCGCCCCACCGAGGACACCCATAAAGCGTCGGTCCGAGGGCGGTTGTGGCGCTGCCCTACCTCGAGCAACACCGGCCGGTGCACTGCAAGATAGCGCTCGAGGTTGAAAGCCAGCTCCGCCGGGAAGGGCATCTCGATCGGCTGACTGGTCTTGGTCTCGTCCCTGCTGAAGACGAGCCACCACACGCTGTTGCGCTGCACCAGGTGGCGCCGGCATTGGATCATGCTGAGATTGCGGGCCCGGATTGGCCGGTGTGCGAGCAAGGCAATGATGAGGCCATCGCGGTAGTCGGCCGCACGCCAAACCACCCTGCCGTCCGTCGTTGTCTCCGCCTGCGCCATGATCTGCAGGCCTAGTTGGACCAGCCGGTCGGGCGATTGGAGCCGGGCCCGCTTGTCGCGGGCCGGCACCGCCCTGGCGCGAATGCGATCAGCGCCGCGGAGGATCCAGCGCCAATCCCCGTGTGGCGCCATGGCACGCAGCGCGCTGCCGAGTTGTCGGATCCGGCTCTGCACGCTGAAGGGTGCTGTGGAACCGCCTAACTCCGCGGCGTAGGCGGCCACCCTCGCCTCGGTGACGCGCTGCGCAGGCAGCTCGGCTGGATCGAACAGGCCGCTCGCGGCAAGCCACGCAAGCCAGCGACCGTAGCCATTCTCGATCATGCAGCAGGTCGTGGCCGCCCAACGTGCCGCGATCCCACCAGGTTCGAGCGCGTCGCCGGGCTCGAACGCGGCCGCCCAGGCGGTCTGATCCTGGACCGGCCATTCGCGGACCGGCCAACAGCGGTTCAGCACGATTTCCGCGGCCGTCGTCACGCGGCCGCTCCCGTCTGCGATCGCGGCAGCCGTCGCCCCGGCCGGGCGAGCGGCCCTCGCAGGCTTGCGATCAGGTCGTCGTAGCGTCGGAAGGCGGAGGCGGTCTTGAGATCGGCATAGGCCCGCAGCGTGGTGGTGGTCGAGCTGTGACCGAGCACGCGCCGCGCAGTCTCAATATCCTCCGGGTGGGCCTCGAGATGGAGCTTTGCAGCAAGGTGGCGGAACAGGTGAACGTTCATCTTGATTCCGGTCTCGCACAGGATGAACTCCGAAATCATGGTCGCGAACGGCGTCGTGCTACGGTGCTCGCCGCGCCCGCTGGGGAACAGCCACCGGCTGGGGGTAGAGGCCAAGCGGGGCCTGTAGTCGGCGCAATAGACCGCCAGGAACTCCGCCGTGCCGGCCGGCAGTTCAGCCTCGTACGGTGCGCCGGTCTTGGTCTCCGCGGCTGGAATGACCACATGCGTGGTGGCAGACCGCCCCGTGCGGGTCTGGACGAAATGGCGGTCCAGTTCGAGGCCCGTGAGGTTGTCAATCCGCATCGGGGCCATGATCAGCAGCTCGACGGTGAGCGCCAGCATGACGCGCAGGGCGCGTGCCCGATGCCCGTCGTCCTTCTGCTGGACCTCCGCCAGCACACGCGCGGGCAAAGAGAGCAGCGCCTGGACGTTTGCGGGGTTGTCGAACTGGCGCAGCCGCGCACGGTTCTTGTCGGTCATGCCGGTCTTCTTGATCGCCAGGTTGCGCGCGAACGCCCCAAGAATGTGGATCTGATCATCGGGCGCCTTCACCCAGTGCCGAGCAATCGTCTTGAGCAGGATCGCCTGTTGGTGAAGGTATTTCGTCGGGCTGCCGCCGGCACGGGCGAGGAAGAAGCGCAGCACCTGCTTGGCGTTCTCCGGCAGAACCAGGGTAGCCAGGCTGGTCAGTTGTTCGACCGGCACACCGGACTGCGTCACGGCGGTGGCGATCTGCAGGAACTGCTTGCGCCGCATCTCGACCGTGCTCGGCCGGACCGACGGCGCGTAGTCGTCGGCAAACGGGTCCTGACCGCCCAGACGAATCAAGAAGGCCTCGGCATCGGCCCGGAAGGCGGGCTGGAAATCCTCCCAGAACATCGCATAGCGCCGGCTTGCATTCGGTACGGGGACCACGAGGTCGGGCCAGCCGGTGATCTCCTTGGCTGCCTGGTTCCACAGCTGGCACGCAATGCGGTGAACCTGCCGGGGCTTCCGGGCCAAACTGTCTTTCTGTAATGCCGCGCCGAACCGCTCGAAGGTCGTCCCCGTCACGTCCTGCGGGGGAATGCCCTCAGCGCTGCAAAAACTCATCAAGCGGGACAGGCCGGCACGGAGGTGCGTGGTCGGCAATAACAGGCGCAAATCTTCCCAGTTTGCGGCCAAGGGCTGCCGGGTGCGGCGGGCCATCGTGCGTTCGCCAGTATGCCGCAGCGCCGCGAGCGTCAGGCTGCGGATATTGTTCCAGCGGCCGCGGCCAAGGCCGGCGATGGCCGGCGAGGTGGCCTCGAAGGCCTGCCGCAGGCTCGGCGGGCTCGCCGGCATGGCATCCAACGTGGTGCCGGCCAGCCGGGAGAGAGTGCGCATCGCCGAGATCATGTCGCGCCGGCGGCGGGTGGACAGCGCCGGGTCGCTCTCCAGCCGAGTCACGACTTCGGCCAAGCTGGTGGCGGGGGAGCGAGCGACGGGCGAAAGCGTCGGGGGCGGAGGCGTCGGGGGCGGCGTCGGAAACGCGGGTGGAGGTGGAAAAGTCAATTCGAGCTGGGCCAAGAGGACCTCCTAGGGGCAGGGGGGGACAGTAGGGGTAATTCGTTAGAAATCAACCAGAAAAACGGATGACGTTCTGCATGTCGAGTTTTAACGACGAGCGATAAACTGCACGCCATAACAGGACATTAGGGAAGGTCTGATCAATCAGTTTCCGCTGACCGCGACGATGCCCTCATCGCGGGATTGGCGTAAAATGCCCCGATTGACACGGTATTTTCCGCAGTTTTGTCCCTTCGCGGGGCAACAAGCCGT
>JAJXXT010000081.1 GCA_021780935.1 Pseudomonadota bacterium | reverse complement strand
GGTCATCAACATCGAACAGGATCGTCCGCCCGGCCGAGCGCGCGGCGTCAACCACGGCCGCCACGGCTTCGCCCCATTCGGTTCGCCACAGCACGAGCAGATGTGCGGAGGTGACGAGATCCGGTGCCGAAGCCGCCTCGGCGACTGTCCTCACCTCGGCCAGCCCGCCAAGCCGGCGAACCGCATCGGCCTGCCGCAGGACGCGATAGGCATGCCCAGGCGTGTGTGGCTCGCCCGAGACGAACAGCACGCGCGGCCGCCGTTCGGGCAGGCTCCAGTGCGATGGCGTTGCGGTGGGCCCCGACATCGCGGCGCGCAGGGCGCGGCCCTCGGCGCGGCCGAAGCGTTCATAATGGTCGAGGGCGTTCAGCCCCGCCGCGGCAACGTCCTGGTGCAGATCGAGGTACGTTCGCACCGAGAAGCGCGGGCCAGGATCGCGGCCTTCGGCGGCGCCGAAGCGGACATAGTGCTCCGCCGCGTCCATGCCGAGAGCCCTGACGTCCGCGTGCTGGCTCAGATACCAGGCCGGATCGAACAATTCGCTGGCTCGCACGATCGCCAGCAGCGCCGCCTCTGCCTCGTTCGGCTGCCAGCGCCGGCGGAGCCGGCGGCGAAGCCGAGCGGCAAGGCTCGGCCGGGGCAGTGGGCGAGCGAGCCGGGCGCGTTCCTCGGCCTGCTCCCGCTGTGCCTGCGCTTGATCGAGCAGGGTCTCGGTCCGGTCCAGCAGCGCCCGCAGTGCCTCCCGCTCGGTCTCGCTGGCCGCAAGCCGCCACTCGCTGAGCGCGAGCGCCACCTGCGCCCGCTCGGCCGCCGCCGGGGCCGTCTGCTCTGCGACTGTCCGCAACCGGTCGAGTTCGGCCTGGCGGGCGGACGCCTCGGCGTGCAGTCGCCCGATAGCTTCTTCCGTCCAGTGCCGCTGCGCTTCGATCTGTCGCGGCAAATGCAGATAGGGGTCGATCAGCCCGTCGCGGATGAACAGCGAATCGGCCAGTTCCGGCAGGTCGGAATCCGCCGCGACAACGAGCAGGTAGGTGGCGCGGGCGAGCCCGGCCGAAGCCTCGATCCGGTCCGGGCCGCGCTGCTCGAACGTCAGCGGCAGCGCGCCGCGCGCCGCCGGCCCGCCGGGCATTGGCCCATCGGCGAACAGCGCCGTGCCGAGGAGGGGGCGCTGGGCGAAGGCGGCCATGTGGCGGAAGTGCCGGGTGACGAGCGCGCGCAGTTCGTCCCGGGTCAGTTCGTGCACGTGGTAGGGGTTGGGTGGCGTGTTGGCCGGAGAGGTGATGTCGCGATCGGGCGTGCTCAGGATGAGCATCCCCCCGGGCCGCAGCACACGTTTGATCTCGGCGAGGAAGGTTTCGTGATCGTAGAAATGCTCGATGGTCTCGAAGGACGTGACCAGATCCACCGACGCGGTGGCGAGCGGGATGGCGCAGGCATCGCCGCGCAGGAAGCGCAGATTCTCGCGCGGGTAGGCCCGAGCGGCGTGGGTGACGGCAGCAGCGTCGATCTCCACCCCGATCACACGCCGCGCCACCTGAGCTAGCAGGGCGGCACCGTAGCCCTCACCGGAGGCGACATCCAGGACATCCTTGCCGCGGGCGTGGTGACGGGCGAGGAAATAGCGATGTAGATGCTCGATCTCGCCTTGTCCGCCTTCGGCCGAGGTCAGCCTCTCGCCGGTATAGGGCAGCGCGGATGCCGGCGTCGCCAGCGGGAAAATCTCACCCAAATCACTCTCCTGCGGGAACGGAATCGGCGGCGTCGCCAGCCGGCCAAGCACAGCGAAGCATTAACGAGATCCGTGGCATAGGGCGCAAGTGAGGCACGCCAGGGAGCGCGGTCGGACCTGATGGAATCCTCGGGCCGGAGGTTGCTCTAGCCTTGCCGCGCGGTTTGCGCGAACATGGCAGCTATACCCATGCCTGACGTGGTGGAGGAAACATGTCTCAATCTCCCATCGGCCGCCGTCTTGCCGGAGCCACCGCCCTCGGTGTCGTCGTCCTCGCCTGCGGTGCGGCACGAGCCGAGGAGCCGATCCGGATCGGCGTGATCGCGGAGAACTCCGCCATCGGGGGCATCGCGATCACCAACGGCGCCAAGCTCGCTGCCGAGGAGATCAATGCCGCCGGCGGCATCAATGGACGCAAGGTCGAGATCGTCGACTATGACGACCATAACTCCGCCACCGACGCCGTGCGCGCCTTCCAGCGCGCCGTCTCGGAGGATCATGTGGTGGCAGTGATCGCGAGCTACATGAGCGAGGTCGCTCTCGCGCTCGAGCCCTGGGCTGCGCGGCTGAAAGTGCCATTCATCACCCCCGGCGCGGCCAGCAACGAAATCACCCGTCGTATCCATGACGACTACGCCCACAACAAGTACAGCTTCCACGGCTACCTGACCTCGACCGAGATCGCCGACACGGTCTGCGCCTCCTCGCACGATCTCCTGGTCACCAAGCTGCACATGAAGACCACAGTGATCATGAGCGAAGACGCTGCCTGGACGAAGCCATACGACGGCGAACTCGCCACGTGCCTTCCCGCGGCGGGCTTCAGCGTGCTCGACCATATCCGCTTCTCGCCCGACACCACCGATTTCACGCCACTCTTCAATCAGATCGAGACCAAGCACCCGGATGTGATCACCACCGGCATCTCCCATGTCGGCGTGCAGCCGACGGTGCAGTGGGCGAGCCAGCAGGTGCCGGTACCGATGGCCGGGATCAGCTCGCAGGCGACCACCGACACGTTCTGGCGCGACACCAACGGCGCCGCCCAGGGCGTGATCCTGGAGGAGCCCGCGGCGCCGGACATCGCGGTGACGGCGAAGACCATTCCCTTTGCCCAGGCCTATATCAAGCGCTTCGGCGTCAGCCCCGGCTATGCCGGCTACACCGCAGCCGATGACGTCCACATCATCGCCGAGGCCGTCGGCCGAGCCGGTGGCGCTGAGGCGGATAAGCTTGTCGAGGCGATGGAAAAGACCAATTATGTCGGCAATATCGGCCGGGTGCAGTTCTATGGCCGTGATGATGCCTTCACCCATGGTCTGCGCTACGGGCCTGGTTTCATCACCGGCATCGTCGTGCAATGGCAGAACGGCAAGCAGGTGCCGCTGTGGCCGACTGATATCGCGACGGGAACAATGAAGTTCCCCGCCTTCATCAAGACGCCGGATCAGCACGCCAGCAACTGACCCTATCGCGCCCGTCTCTGCTCAACGCCCGCCCGACAACGCGGCGGACAAGGGAAACGAATGCTCGGCCTGCAGATCCTGCTCGACGGTTTTGCCATCAGTTCACTCTACGGGCTCGGCGCCATCGGTTTCACCCTGATCTTCGGGGTCTCGGGCGTATTGAACCTCTCGCATGGCGGTCTGATGCTGATTGCCGCCGTCGCCGCTTGGTATGTCGCGGGCGATCTGCATGCCGGGCAGTATCTTGGCGCGCTCGCGGGACTTGTTGCCGGCACGCTTTCCGCCCTGGTGACCTATCTCGTCGTGGTTCGGCCCATCCAGCGCTCGCGCGCCATCCCCCGCGATGAGACGGAGATTTTCGTTCTCACCGGCACGCTGCTCTGGGGCATCATGATCCAGGAAGCGGTGGCCTATTTGTTTTCCGACAATCCCCTCACCGTTCCGGCGCTGATCGGGGGCGTGGCGAGCATCGGCGGAGTGCGCCTGCCGTATAACGAGATGCTGGTGGCGGCCGTGTCCTGGCTCTCGATCGGGCTGCTCTGGCTGCTGGTGAACCGCACCCGGATGGGCAAGACGCTGCTGGCCTGCGCCATCAATCCGCGTGGCCTGACCCTGCTCGGCTTCGAACTCTCGCGCATCTACTTCGCGGTCTGGGTCATCTATGGCCTGCTCGTGTCGGCGGCGGGCGTGCTGCTGGCGAGTTTTCTTGGCACCAGCTCCGGCAATATCGGCAACCTGACGGCGAGCGCCTTTTCCATCGTCGTGCTCGGCGGGCTCGGCAGCGTCTCGGGTTCGCTCATTGCGGCCTATGTCGTCGGCTATCTGGAGACGGTCACGGCCTATCTGATCTCGCCTGAGATCCGCACGATCCCGGCGCTTCTTCTGCTGGTGCTGGTACTCTATCTGCGCCCGCAGGGCCTGCTCGGGCGGCGGTGAAAGGCAGGCCGATGAACTGGCGTCCTCTCGCGCTTGTGCTGGTGGCGATCGCGCTCGCCGCGTTGCCTTTCGGGGTCTCGGGCTACGCGCTCGGCGTTCTGACGCTGGCCTATTATTTCGGCGTCTTCTCGATGTCATGGGATTTGTTGTTCGGCTTCGCCGGCGAGGTGAATTTCGGTCCGACCTTCCTCATCGGCGTCGGCGCCTACAGCGCCGGCCTGCTCAACGTGCACGGATGGTCGATCCCGCTCTGCGTCGCCACCGGCGCGGCCGCCTCGGTCGTCGCGGGGCTGCTGCTCGCCCTGCCGGCCCTGCGGCTGCGCGGACCGTATTTCGGTCTGGTGACGCTGGTGGCCGTGCTGCTGCTGCAGCAGGTGATCGTGATTTTCGCCGGGGTGACCGGCGGGGAAATCGGGCTTTCGCTCCCCGATGTCCTCTCAGTCGATGCCCGTACGAATTACTGGTACGCGTTCGGTTTCATGGTGGTGAGTGCGGCGCTGCTGACCGGGCTGGCGCGCTCTCCGGTCGGACTGATCCTGCAAGCGGCAGGACAGGACCCCGTCGAGGCGCAGGCGCTGGGCTTCAACGTCGCCAAGCACAAGCTCGCGGCCTTCTCGGTCAGCGCCCTGTTCTCCGGCCTTTCGGGAGCGCTGATGGTGTTCTACCTCGGCACCGCTTCCGTTGGCACCGTCGTCGATGTGGCCATCGCGGTGCAGGTGATCATCGCCGTCGTGCTCGGCGGCCGACGCACGATTCTGGGCGGCGTGATCGGCTCCCTGTTCCTCATCATTGCCGGCGAGATTCTGCGCCCGCTGGGCCAGCTCAGCACGCTCGTCGTCTCGGCCATCGCGCTGGCCGTGATTCTGTTCTTCCCAGATGGGCTTCTCGGGATCTTTGCCCGGCGGGGAGAGCGCGCATGACGCCGCGGCTCGTCGTTGAGGGTCTGACCAAGCGGTTCGGCGGTCTGGTCGCGGTGCGCGATCTCGGCTTCGAGATCAAAGCCGGGGAAATTCTCGGCCTGATCGGGCCGAACGGCTCGGGCAAATCGACCGCCATGAAGCTGATCATGGGCATCGAGCGGCCCAATCAGGGCAGCGTCCGGCTCGACGGCGCCGAGATGGCCGGGCTGCCGGCGCATCGCATCGCCCGGGCTGGGGTCGGGCTCGTGTTCCAGCATTCCCGCCCGCTGCACCGGCAGACCATTCTCGAGAACATCAAGCTTGCTCTGCTTCCGGACAGCTTGTTCCGCTTGGCGGCTGACCATTCCGCCACCGCGCGGGCGCGCGAGATCGGCGCGCGCGTCGGTCTCGGCGCGGTGCTCGATCGCTATCCGCAGACCCTGCCTTTCGCCGACCTGCGACGGCTGGAGCTGGCCCGGGCGATCGCGCGCGATCCCAAGCTGGTCCTGGTGGACGAGCCGTTCGCCGGCCTCACCCCGACGGAGCTCGCGGATTTTTCCGCTCTCATCGCCGGCTTCCGCGACGAAGGCCGCGCCGTTCTCCTGGTCGACCACAATGTCAAAGGCGTCGCCGCCCTGGTGGATCGGGTCGTCGCGCTCTATCTCGGCGAGCGCATCGCCAGCGGGACGGCCGCAGAGGTGATGCGCGATGCCAAGGTGCGCTCCGTCTATCTTGGCGGCTCGATCGAGGCCCACGCGCGGGAGAGCCGCGCCTCCGAGGCAGCGCCGCTGCTGGAGGTGGAATCCGCCAGCGTG
>JAJXXT010000076.1 GCA_021780935.1 Pseudomonadota bacterium | reverse complement strand
CGGCGGCGCGGGTGGCGCGGGGCACGCCGGCGGACCCGCCTTCGGCCCGGCCGGCGGCGCCAGCAGCAACATCGTTGGCGCCGCCGGCAATTTTCCAGGCGGCGGCGGCTCCGGCGGCATCGGCACCGGGGCTGGCGGGTCCGGCGCGGCCGGGCTCGTCGTGCTCGAGTGGTGAGGCGGCTTCACGGCTGACATAGGGGAACGCAGATGCCGACACCGGCAACCCATCTCTGGCGGCCGTCCAACGCCCGCCTCGTCGTGCTCGACGATTCTGTGCCCACGCCGCGCGGCACCGCGCCGGTGACGCCACCGCTGCTGGTCTGGCCGGTCAAGGGCCCGAGCGACGTGCTCGACTATCAGCTCGACCTCACCGCGGCCATCGCCGGCGACGAGGGCGACGGGATCACGACACTCGATGTCACCATCTCCCCGGCCAACCCGGGCGATCTCACGCTCAACAGCAGCTCGGCCGATGGCAGCCGGGCGGTGCTGTGGCTGGCTGGTGGCGTCGCCGGGACGATCTACACCGTCACGCTCAGCATCGGTCTGCAGAGCGGGCGTCTGCTCGCGCGCAGCGTGCTGCTGCCGGTGCTGCCGCTGTCCTCGCCACCGGCCACGCTCGCCGCGCTGCTGGCCAGCGCCGGACTGCCGCTGACCGACCAGAACGGCAACCCGATCCTCGTCTCCGCGGTGACCCCATGACCACTGTCGACCAGCTCCCGGCGGCGACGGCGGCGGCCGATACCGATCTGCTGCCGATCGACCAGGGCGGCGTGTTGCGGGCCATCAGCCGCGCGCTGCTGCTCGCCGGCACGCAGCCGGAGCTGAGCCTGCCGGCCGGCAGCCTGCTCGGCAACGCCAGCGGTGCCGCCGGCGGTGCCGCCCCGATCGCGCTCGGCGCCAACCTGACGCTGGCCAACAATACGCTTTCGGCGGCGGCGGCCCCGTTCGAGATCGCGGCGCTCCCGGCCGCTCTCGCACCCGGCGCGGGCGATCTCGTGGCGCTGGGCCAGGGCGGGGTGGACAAGGCCATCGCCTATGCCGGCTTCATGGCCGGGATCGGCACGCTTGGCGGCATTTCGGCGAGCAACATGCTCGCGACCCCGACCGGGGCGACCGCGAGCCGGCGCCTTGCCGACAGCCTCGCCGATGCCGTCGCCGTGGAGGCCTTCGGCGCCGTCGGTGACGGTGTCACCGATGATACCGCCGCGCTCGCCACCGCGCTGGCCTCCGGCCGGCCCGTTCGGCTGGCCGCGCGCACCTACGCGGTGCAGGGGCAGTGGACCATCCCCGGGACCAGCGCGGCGCTGCTCGGCGTTCCGGGCCAGAGCGTGATCCGCCGCCTCGGCCAGACCGGGAATGGCGCCTTCATCGCCGTCCAGTGCACGCGCTTCTTTGCCGCCGGTGTGACCTTCGATGCCAACCGCGCCGGCGTGACCACCGACAGCTGGGGCGTGCTGGTGACAGCGGAATGCACCGGCGCGGTGTTCGAGAACTGCGTCTTCACCGGCGTCAGCGGCGCGACCCAGGGCTGCGGACTGGTGATCGCCGCGGCCGACCCGGAGATCACCGCGCATCTCGTCGATGGCTGCGAGGCCTTCGGCAACGCGCTGCATGGCATCTGGGTGCAGGCAGTCCAGGGGGTGCAGATTCTCGGCTGCCGGGCGCACGACAACGGCGCTTACGGCATCTGCCTCGACTACGCCGACCCTGCCTTCATCCAGAAGGTGCATCTCTGCCAGATCAGCGGCAACGTCGCCTGGGCCAACCAGCGCGGCATCTCCGTCGGCAATTTCAACGCCACCAACCAGTCTCCCCCGCTCTGGGGCAACGCCAATCCGGACGCGCTCGCCGTTCTCGTCAGCGGGAATGTTTGCCATGGCAACGCCGTCTACGGCATCTACGCCGCGGGACAGGGGCTGGCTGTTCGCGGCAACCTGCTTGCCGACAATGGCGGGGCCGGCACCGGCGCGGGGCTCACGGCCAATGTCTCGGCCAGTATCGTCGCCGGCAATCTGGTGACGAACAGCGCCGTCAGCGCACTGTTCGGCATCGATGTCGGCGGCTCGATCGGCACCGACATCGTGGGCAACACCATCGCCGGCACGGTGAACGGCATCAACCCGGGCGGCGGGCAGAATCTGCGCGTGTGCGGCAACCGGGTGCAGAATTGCAGCGGCTGGGCCGTGCTGGTGAACAATGTCGAAACCGACGGCCAGGGGCGCAATTTCGGGCTCTCCTGCAATGGGCTCGCGATCACCGACAACTGGTTCTCCTTCGCCACCGCCTCGGGCGGCGGCGTCATGCTGCGCGATGCACCGCAGGGCGTGGAGGTTGCGCGCAATACCTTCATCGGCACCGGGGCCGCGACGAGCGCGCAATGCCTGGCACCGTACACCGATCAGCTGCTGCTGCACGGCAATTCCTGGAACTTTCAGAGCCGCGCTATCTGCAATCCGGGCGGCAGCGGCAGCGGCGACCAGATCATTTTCCCCGATGTGGTCGACGGGTTCATGATCACGGCCGCGCCGCAGCCGGTGACGTCGATGCTGAGCACGAGCCAAGTCGCCACCAGCGGCCAGGTCACCTTCGTCAAGGTGGACACTGGCGGCAGCGGCTACAGCCAGGCCACGGTCAGCATCGGCGGCACCGGAACCGGCGCAAGCGCGAGCGCGCTCGTCAGCAACGGCGCGGTGATCGGCGTCGTCGTCACCGCTGGTGGGACCGGCTATGGGGCTCCGGGAACGAGCGTGCCGGTGACGATCGGCGGCGATGGCTCGGGGGCCACCGCGACGGCCTGCGCCGGTCTGCCGGTGTTCGAGGAGCGCCGCCTCGCCATTCGATGCAACACGGCGGTGACGTTCGCGCGCAATGGTTCGGCGCCGTTCCAGGATAACTGGACGCTCGCCGACATCACCGTGCCCGCCAACGCCGAGGTCGTCTTCACCGGCACCTGGGGCGGGTGGCGCGCCGGTCTGGTGCCACTCGCGGACTATCTGCAGTTCGCCGGCGACGGCAGCCTGACCCTGTCCAGCCACGCCGGCGCCGATGTCTGGGTGCGCCCGGGCGCGGGAGGGCATCTGCGCATCGCCAGCCAGAACGAGCCGGCCGGCGTGATCTCCACGGTCGGACGCGGTTCGCCGGCGGGGGTGCTCGCCGCACCGCCAGGCTCGGACTACCGCAATCTCGATGGCGGCGCCGGTTCGACGCTCTGGATCAAGCAGAGCGGCACCGATGCGACCGGTTGGACGGCGATCGCCTGACCACGCCTCCGCCGGGCGGCCCGCAGCCGACGACCTCGATGCCATCGCATCATCGCCAGGAGCAGGAACGAGAATGCCGACAATTCCGCAGCTACCGGTTGCCTCGTCGGTCACGTCGACCGACGAGCTGCCGGTCAATCAGTCTGGTGTGACACGCGCGGTGAGTGTCGGCACGCTGCTTGGCGGCGCGCAGCCGGCGATCCTTCTGCCAAGCGGCACCTTGCTCGGCCGCGCCAGCAGCGGAACCGGTGCCGCCGAACCGATCACGCTCGGCACCGGCCTGGCGATGGTGAATGGCGGCCTCATCGCCACCGGCAGCGAAATGGGTGGCTTTCCGACCCTCGCGGCGTTGACGCTGGCCGACTATGCGGTGGTGAGCCATGGCGGGAGCCCGGCGCTGCTGCCGCTGGCCGCGCTCAGCGGGCTGTTCCAGGCTGGCGCCAACATCGCCATCAGCAACGGGACGATCTCGGCGAGCTTTCCCGTAGCCAGCGCCGGCGTACCGGGCGCGGTGATGCCGGGGACCGGCCTGGCGCTCGCCGCCGGGGGGGCGCTTTCGGTCGTGTTCGGCTCCGCTTCCGGTACCGCGGCGGCGGGCAATGATCCGCGCCTGGCGGGCGCCCTGCAGTCCGGCAACAATCTCGCCGATCTGGCGAACGCGGCGACGGCGCGCGGCAATCTCGGCCTCGGTGGCCTGGCGCTGCAGAACCCGACTTCGGTGGCGATCTCCGGCGGGTCCATCGGCGGCGCCGACGTCTCGGCGGCGACGGTCGCCACGGGGGCTGCTGGGTCGAAGCCACGCGCCCTCGCCGCACGCTTCGCCGACGCCGTCAATATCAACGATTTCGGCCTTGCCCGCGACGGCATCACCGACGACAGCCCGAAAGTCGCGGCGGCGGTGGCCGCGGCGCATGGCGGGCGGCTCTACGTTCCCGCCGGCGGACCGATCCTGCTTGGCGGCGCGACGCAGGTCGTGTTGCAGAACATCGCCATCCTTGGCGATGGTGTCGCGGACATGGGGTATCCCTATGGCCATGTCGGCAGCCAGTTCTGGATCCGCGGCGCGGCCAGCCTGGCCACGGCGGTGGACAATCCCGCCGGCACCACGACGCTCGCCGTTCCCGGCAGCACCGGCATCGTCGCCGGCATGCTGGTCTCGAGTGGCGCCACCTTCGCCCGTCCGACGACGGTGACGGCGGTCTCCGGCAACACGGTGACGCTGAGCACGCCGACACTCGCCGATCTGCCGGCTGGCGGCCTGGTGTGGTTCGCCAATCCGCTCTCGCCCTTTGCACTCGGCAGCGACGTCACCATCGAGGGCGTGAATTTCCTCTGGCCCGATCAGGTGGACCAGCCCACGGCGCCGATTGCCTATCCGCCGCTGTTCTCCGCCATTCCCGGCTCGGCGCAGCAGGTGACCAACATCACCTTCGCCAACGTGCAGGTGACGAACGCCTACGATTTTCTGACCACCGGGGCGTTCGCGCCCGGCAACTGGACCGTCGTCGCTGGCATGACGATCCGCGGCTGCCGCATCTGCGCCATCAATACGTGTCTGACGCTGCCGATGGTGCCGGATATCGTCTACATCTCGGATACGCAGTTCAGCTATGGCGTGTTCGAGGCTGAATATCTGCACTATTTCGGCGGCGGCACTAAGGCGCAGACGAGCGCCACAGCCACCGTCGCGACCGACGCGCCGACCGGCTCGACGGCGGTGACGCTGACCAGCGCGAGCGGAATCGCCGCCGGCATGAGCGTGTCCGGCCCCGGCATGCCGGCCGGGCAGAGTGTGGCCTCGGTTGCCGGGAACACCCTGACCCTGAGCCTGGCCACCATCGCCGACTGCCCCGCCGCCGCGACCCTCACCTTCGTCGATCAGACCTACTATCTGAAGAGCTACACGGCGAATTTCGGCACCTGGCTGCTGGTGCCCGGGAATGGCACCGCGAGCAGCGTTTCAACGCCGAGCAATGATGGCATCCAGGGCAGCAACAACTACGTCTTCGGGCCGCGCTACGGCGTGCATGTCGACGGCGGCAACCTTGCCCTGCTGCGGCTCGCGAATACCGGGTTCGATCAGGTCGGCACCATTCTGCTGTGCGAGAACGGTGGCACGACCTGGGACGTGCAGTTCAGTGATTTCGTCGCCTACGGGCTCATCGGCACCGCCCCGAATCAGCCGGTGCCGCTGTTCTCGATCCAGAATCCACCCCCCGCGGGCACGGGCGCGAACGCCAGGCTGACCGTCACCGGCATGGAGGTGGGCTTCTGCTCCGGCACCATTTTCGACATCGCCGGCGCCAACATGCTGGACATCGCGATCACGAACAGCAAGCTGGTCTATTACGCCAACACGGCGACGCCGGGGCCGTACTACGCCGCGCGCATCAACGCGCCCAACGCGCGCTTCCTCTTCGTCGGCAATGACGTCACGGCCGAGACCGGAGGTAACACCGGCGTGCAGATCGCGGCAGTGACAGTAGCCACGATCGCAGGCAATAGCTTCGCCGGGCTTGCCGCGCCGATCGATGTCGAGACCACGGCCGGGACGGTGATGCTGGGGGCGAACACGAGTATCAATACGACAGGGCCGTCGTCGATCATCGGGACCGGCGCAGCCAACGTGAAAGATGCAGGCAACGGCTGGGACAAACCGAATCTCGCCTACAACGCGGTAGAGACCGCCTGGCGCGCGAATGCCGTCAACGGCCTGCAGGTCAATCCCGGCGCCAGTGGCACTGGAGCGGCGTTGCTGGCGCATGGGGCAGATGCCAATGTCCAGCTCTATATCGGTGGGCAGGGCACGATGCCGATCTCGGTGCTCACCCGGCAATCCATCGAGCAATTCCGCGTCGCCGACAGCATCGGCGCGACGAACTTCGTCGTCGCCAGCGGCGGCACGGCTGCGCTGCCGGCGACGCTCGGTGTCGGTGGCACGGCGGCCGATGTCGGCCTCGCGGTGAGCGGGATGGGCAGCGGCGCGACACTGCTGGGCAGCGCCAGCTCCGCCGTAGCGCTCCTCGGGGCCGTGGCCGAGCGCGCCTACAGCGTGCAGACGCCGGTGAGCGGAGCGGCGATCACCGTGCCGGACACCATCAGTCTGCTCCAGCTCAATCCGCCTGGCACGCTCGCCAGCCTTGCCGTGACCTTGCCCGTCCATCCGGTGGACGGGCAAGTGGTCGCGATCGCGACCACACAGACGATCACCGCCCTCGTGCTGTCCGCCAACCCCGGGCAGACACTGCTCGGCGCCCCCAGCACACTCGCGGCCAATAGCGCCGTCGAGTTCCGCTTCCTGGGCAGCACCTGGTTTCGCAAACAGTGAGGACCTGATGGCCAATTCCGTTCTTCCGGGCTGGCTCGCGCTCGGCACGATGACCGCCGACGGCCGCTTCAGCGAGCTCGTCGCTCCGGGCTACGCGCGACAGCCGATCGCCTTCGGCGCGCTCGATCCGATCCGCGTGGCGAGCACCTGCGCGGGCCGCTTCGTCAGCGGTGGCCAGCCATGGCCCAACGCGCTGGCAGCGGCGCTGTGCAACGCGCCGCAGGGCGGCGCGGTGCTGGCGATGTGGCAGATCGGGCGCGCGCGCGGACTGACCGCGACCACGCCGTGGACTTTTGCGCCCGGTGACGTCGTACTGCTGATCCCGGGTCTCGTTGGCGATGGCACGGCCATATTCGAGGCCGGCGCGGTCCTCGGCCACAGCGAGACCGGGGCGGTTGTGACCGCGGGCACCCGGGTCGTGCTCAGCGCCGGTGTCCTGGCGGCGGCGCCCGCGGCAAAGCCGGACGATGTCCGGCAACGGCCGCCGGCCGGCAGCGATGACGCCGCGCGCGGCTATCAGGCGGGCCAGCTTTGGCTCGGACCGGACGGCACGCTCTATCAGGCAGCGGCCACGACTGCGGGTCTGCCGGCGATCTGGGCGCCTCAAGGCGGGTCGAGCGGCGCCTCCCTGGCCTACCCAGCTGCCATTGCCGGGAGCGTTCCCTTTATCGGCCTCGGCGCGCGGCCGCTGGACGCTGTGCCGGTGGGTGCGGGCGGCTTCGCCTACGGGACACGACTGCTGGCCAGCGCTTATACCGGCGGCGCCTTCGATATCCAGCGCATGAGCGACAATGCCGTGAAGACCATCGGCTTCCTCAGCGATGGCGGCCTCGATACGCGCACACTCGATGGCTTCCTCGCCGGCACGGTCGGGCGCATCACGAAGTGGTACGATCAGAGCGGCAACACCAATCACGCGACGCAGACGACCGCGGCGAACGCCCCGACCATGGTGCCGTTCCGTCAGCTCGGCAACGCCCGCAGCGTGATGTTCGATGCACGCCCCGAGGGCACCGGCAGTGAGCCGCCCTGCGGGCCGACACGGACCGTGCTGAACATCCCTTCGACCGTGGCGCTCGCCGGCAACGCGCTCTCGGTCTACGCTGTGGGCGGCTTCGTCTCAGGCGGGCACAATAGCGCGCTGTGCGCGCTGAGCGACACCAATGGCCACCAGATGATCATCGGCGCCAACTATCAATGGTCGCTGGCAACCGCCGCCCCGGGCGTCGTCGCGCTCGGCGGCGGACCGGCGGCGTTTGGTCCGGGTCTCGGCGCGATGGATACGCCGAATGTCGTTAGCCTGATCTCCGGGCCGTCGGCCGCCAGTCTTTATCATAACGACGCGAGCGCCAGCGGTCATCTCGCCATCGGCACCATCAATGGAGGAACGCTCGGCGCGGCGTCCTTCGGGTCGGCAATGGGGTTCGTCGATCTTGCCGCCGTGATCGCCTACCCGACCGCGCATACCACCCCACAGCAGAGCGGCGTCCTGGGCGGCCTCTACACGCTGTTCGGCATTGCCCCACAGCTGCGCGACGTCATCGTCGCTGACGGCGACAGCCACACCGACAGCTATGGGGCGAGCTTCCAGCAGACCTGGCCGCGCAAGATGTGGCGGATGCTGGACCAGCCCACGCTCGGCCTGACCAACACCGGCGTCTATGGCGAGACCGCCGCGGCCCGGCTGGCGAATTTCTCGGCCGACGTCGCTCCGGCGCTCGCGCGCCCCGCGCGCAACAAGGTGGCGACGTTGTTTGCTGGCTGGAACGATATCGTCACCGGGGTCAATCCAGCGACGGTTCTCGGCACCTATCGGCAATACGCCAGCCTCGTGCATCAATCCGGCGCACGCTTCCTGGTCGTGGCCTCGCCACTGCGGGCGGCAAGCCCGGCACAACTCCAGTCGATGGCCACGCTGCGCGCCCTGCTGGCGCAGAACTGGAGCGAGTTCGCCGATGGGTTCGTTGACCTCGCAGCCGCAAATCCGCAGTTCGCGATGACATCGGGCTGGGGAAGCTTGAATCCCAATCTGTTCTTCGCGGACAACATCCACTTCAATGACATCGGCTATTCCGCGATCGCCGCCGCAATGGCCGGGGCGGTGGCGCGGCTTCTTGTCTAGAGCACGGTCCGCCCTGATGGAATCATCAGGTCGGACGGTCGTGCTCTAGAACGATATGACTCTAGAGCAGCGGATCTCCGATCTGCCCGAGCCGCAAACGCTCAATTAGATCTCAGGCGGCTCTAGTTGCAACATCACGCCGGACAGCATCGGCGGCTGCGTGAATTGGCGAGGGCAGGCAACGGGGAGGTGCATCGTCCGTGCGGGATCGAGCAGGCCCTCGCCATCACGACGCGCCGTGTGATGGCGGCGGGGCTGCGCACAAGTGCTGATATTTGTGAGGAGAAGTGATCGTGGGATTGCAGAAGGAAATCGATCGGGATGCCACGGGTGTGCCGATGCGCTACTGGCACTTGGCAGGGAGGCAGGATTTCATCGATGCCAAGCGGATCGAAGTGACGTTCATGGGCTTTGCCGACGAGGCGGCGTACAAGGCGGGGCGCGCGACGGCGGCATCACCGCTGCGCTATACGCTGGTACCGGCAGATTTTCCGGCAGGGACCGACCTGCATGCCGTGAGCACGGCCATGCTCTACAGCGCGGTCAAGGCCAAGGCCGCGACGGCGGCGGCGCAGCCGGTCGGCAATCCGTCACGGCTGCCCGATGTTCACGGGGTGGCGACGGACCCGGCCCTGGCGGGTGCGGCCGATGCTGGCATCGGTTGAGCCCGGATGGACGCGTCCTGCAATGAGGGGCGGACCCGGCAAGGAGCGCGTGCAATGCGCGAGGTTTGCCAAATGAGTGGCGTTTTCCAGCAAATCGGCGAACTCGTGGCCAGCGTGCGCGCGCTGCACGAGAAGATCGACCTCCGCCACACGGCCGCGGAGAAGCAGAGCGAGTTGCTGCGCGCTGAGCTGCATGCGGTAACGTCCGACGTGCGCGCGCTGGAGACGAAGCATGACGGCGCGGTGACCGCGCTCGCAGGCGATGTCGCCAGACTGCGCCAGGCTCAGCGCGATGTCCGTGAGTCGCTTCAATCACTCCGCGAGCCGGTCGCCGAGATGGCCGCGCTGCGCGGCAAGGCGGTTGGCGCGGCACTCGTTCTGGGTCCGCTGGGTGCGGTGGTGTTGTACGCGATGCCGCTGTTGTGGCGGCTGGCGCGGCGGCTATTGGAGTTCTCGTTGGGGGTGAGTCTGCCATGAGCGGGTTCGCCTTCGCGTTTGCCACCGTGATCGGGAACGAAGGCGGCTTCACCACCGACCCGTCCGATCCCGGCAATTGGACAGGCGGCGCATCGGGGCGGGGGGTCCTGCGCGGCACAAAATTCGGCATCAGCGCCGCCGCTTTCCCGACCCTCGATATCGCCTCGCTCAGCCTGGACCAGGCGCAGGCGATCTATCGTCTGCGTTACTGGGCACCGCTCTGTGCCGGGAGTATGCCGCCGCCGCTGGCGCTGCTGGTCTTCGACGCGGCGGTGAATGGCGGGGTGCGGCGCGCGGCCCTGCTCGTGCAGGAGACGGTGGGCGTCATTGCGGACGGCCTGATCGGGCCGGCGAGCCTGGCGGCGATCGAGCGCCGCGTGGCGCAGGCCGACCTCGAATGGCTGTGCGCGGAATTCCAGGCCCGGCGCCTGCTGTTCATGACCGGCCTGGCGGAGTGGCACCGTTTCGGCCCCGGCTGGGCGCGGCGGCTATGCCGGCTCCCCTTCCAGGCGATGCGGGCCGCGGCCTGAGTGTTCCGAAGAATTTGGAGAGACGATGATGACCCGGATACTGGAGACGGCGATCCTGCCATGGCTGTTCGCCTTTGCCACCGCCTTGGCCCCGGCGCTCTTTGCCCTGGCCCTGGTCTGGCTCCGCCAGCACCATATCAGCACCAGCCTGCTCGCCGCCGCCGGACAGGCCGCGGGCGAGGCCTACAAGCAGATGGTCAGCGCTGGTGCGCCGGTCACCGATACGGCCTCGCTGAACGCCGCCGTCGCGGCGGGCGTGGAACAGATGCTGGCAAACCTGCCCGCAGCGCTCGATCGGGCAAAGCTGACGCCGGCGGCGGCTGCAGGGATGGTATCGGGGGAACTCGGCAAGCTGCTGGCGATCGACCCGACTGTCGGCGTCGGGGTTGCAAGATAGCGGCTCGCGGAACCGGGCGGAGGGTCTGGTTGGCACGGCGGGGTCCTGAAGGGCCTCGCCGGCTTTTTTGTCGGATGATCGTTGCTAATTCGCACCAATTAGGCGCGGTTGCGCCATCGGCGCGGGCCGGCTAGACGAACACGGCTAGAAGGGGCGCGGCTTCGCGCGTCCTCCCTCAACGAGCGACACCCATCCCCATGAACGCACTCTTCTGGCTGATCTCCGAACTGATCAGGCTCTATTTCTGGGCCGTGATCCTGGCCGCGGTGATGAGCAACCTGATCGCCTTCAACGTGCTCGACACGCGGAACCGGTTGGTCTGGACGGTGTCCGATTTTCTTTACCGCATTACCGAGCCGGCGTTGCGGCCGATCCGATCAATGCTGCCGAATTTCGGCGGCATCGACATCAGCCCGATCATTCTCATTCTTCTGCTGCAGGCGCTGCAGATGCTGCTCTCGGAGGCGCAGATGGCGCTCTGGCGACAGGGCATGTATTGAGTATTGAGGTGATCATCGGATCCGGGCGGCAGCCGGAGGCGGGTCGGGGATGGCGTTCTGGCAGGCCGGAACGGGCTTCGTGCGCGTGGCGGTGAAGGTACAACCGCGCTCCCGCCGGCCGAGCGTCGGTGGGACCATCGCCGGAGCGACCGCGTCGGGCCGCGCCGAACTCCGTCTGCGCATCGCCGTGGCCGCGCCCGCCGAGGGGGGACGGGCCAATGCGGCGGTGTGCGCCGCTCTGGCGGCAGCACTCGATGTTCCCCGCGGGGCGGTGGCGCTGATCGCCGGCGCATCCTCTGCCGAGAAGATTCTTCGCGTCGATGGCGATCCCGCGGCGCTCGCCGAGCGTCTGGAGGCGCTATGACGGCACAGATCCTGGACGGAAGGGCGTTGGCGGCCGCGCTGCGGGCGGATTTGACGCAGCAGGCGGCCAGGCTGGCCTATCGGGCTGGTCTCGCGGTCGTGCTAGTTGGCGAACAGCCGGCGAGCGCCGTCTATGTCCGCAATAAAGCCCGCGCTGCCGATGCCATCGGGGTGAAGGCCTGGACCATCCGTCTGCCGGCCGAGACGACCGAAGGGGCATTGCTGGCCGAGATCGCCCGGCTCAATGACGATGCCGACGTCGACGGCATTCTGGTTCAACTGCCGCTGCCGCCGCAGATCCGGCCCGAGGCGGTGATCGGCGCGATCGACCCCGCCAAGGACGTCGACGGCTTCCATCCGCTGAATGTCGGCCGACTGCATAGCGCGGCGCCAGGCTTGGTGCCATGCACACCTCTGGGGGTGATGAAACTGCTCGCCCATGCGGGTACAGCACTGCGCGGGGCGAGGGCGGTCGTGCTGGGACGTTCGGCGATCGTCGGCAAGCCGATTGCCGAACTGCTGCTGCGCGCGGATGCAACCGTGACCCTGGCCCATTCGCGCACGCGCGATCTCGCCGCCGAGTGCCGCCGGGCGGAGGTCATCATCGCCGCGGTCGGCCGTGCCGAATTGGTGCGGGGGGACTGGGTGGCGAACGACGCGGTGGTGATCGATGTCGGCATCAACCGGCGCGCCGACGGCAGCCTGGTCGGCGATGTTGCCTTCGACGAATGCGTGGATCACGCGGGAGCGATCACGCCGGTGCCCGGCGGGGTCGGGCCGATGACCATCGCCTGCCTGCTCGAGAATACGCTCGCCGCGGCGGCGGCGCGGCGCGATCAGAAATCGATACAGCGGCCCTTGCGCTCCCAATCCCCGTAGCGGGTCGGCTCCGGGCCCTTGGGCCCGCCGAGTTCGGCCGGCTTGCCCGGCGGCGGGGGCTCGTGCTCACCGCGATCCGGCGGTTGGAGCGCCGGCACCTTCGGCGGCTCGGTGGCGGTTGCGGTGATCGCGGTTGGGTGCGTGGCATCGGCCTCGGTCATCCCACCGATATGGGCGCGACCAGGGCAGCCGGCAACGCGCCGCTTTGACGACACGCCCAGCCGTGATTAGCTACCTGACCATGATCGAGAGCCCGCCCACGAGTGCGCCTGATTTCCGGCTGAGCATCCGGCTCGACCTTGCGTCCGGGGCCCGGATCGGACCCGGCAAGGTCGTCTTACTGGAAACGATCGCGAACACCGGATCGATTTCGGCGGCCGGACGAGCGCTGCGAATGTCCTATCGCCGAGCCTGGGATCTGGTCGAGGAGCTCAACCGCACCCTGGGCACGGCGGTGGTGGTAACGAGCGCGGGAGGGGCGGGCGGCGGCGGGGCGACACTGACGCCGGCCGGGCTCGCCGTCGTCGCTCAGTATCGCGCCATAGAGGCAGCCGCCCATGCGGTTGCCAAACCGCATGTCGGCGCCCTCGGCGTGGCCTGCGAAGGCGCGTAATCGGCAAAGGTCGGCAGCCCCAGCCGGCGCGGGCATCAATGCCCGCCCGACGCAGACGTCGCGATCTGGCGACCGGACCGGAATAGCAGCGCAAGTGGCACGATGGCGAACGCGGCCATGGCGCAGTATCCGAAGACATCACCATAGGCCAGGATCGCCGACTGCACGTCCAGCGTGTGGTTTGCGAGACCTTCGGCGACAGCTTGCAGCCGTCCGGGAGCGACACCCTGCGTCTGTAGCTGTGCCCGGGTTTGGGCCAGCATCTGCATGAAGCCGGAATCGAGCGATGAGGTGTGGTCGGTGAGATAGGCGCGGTGCACCTGGGCGCGGCTGGTCACTGCGGCAGTCACCAACGAAATGCCGATCGAACCGGCGACGTTGCGCAACATGACGTAGAGCGCGCTGGCGTCGGCGTTGAGCTGACGGGGAAGGGTGGAATAGGCGAGGGTGCTGTTGGGAACGAACAGGAACGCGAGGCCGAAACTTTGCGCCGCTCGCAGCAGAGCCAGATGGGTGAAGTCCATATCCGGCGTGAGGCCGTGCGCGTAGGTCAGGGCGGCGCCGAGGGCAAGGAAGCCGAAGGCGACCAGCGCCCGGGTGGGCACGTTCGGCAACAGCACGCGCGCGACGATCGGGATCATCACGAGGATGAGAAATGCGCCTGGCGTGAGCAGCAGCCCTGCGAGGAGGGCCGTGTAGCCGAACCAGAGTTGACCGAGCTGGGGGATCAGGACCGAGCTCGAATACAGGATCGCCCCGATCGCGAACATCGCGACCGAGCCGACGGCGAAATTGCGGTCCGCGAATACACGAAGATCGACGATCGGCTTCCTCGTGGTCAGCAGCCAAGCCACCGACCCGCTGAGGCCGAGCGCGGCAAGGATGCCGAACACCCGGATGGCGGGTGAGGAAAACCAATCATTATCCTCGCCGCGATCGAGCATGATCTGCAGGCAGCCGAGGCCGAGTGCGATCAGCCCGAGACCGATATAGTCGAAATCCTTGGCGCGCGCCCGGTCCCGCCGCACCCAGGGCGGGTCCTCGACCAGTGCGGTCACGGCGAGGAAGGTGAAGACGCCGATGGGAACATTGATGAGAAAGACCCAGCGCCAGGTGTAGGTGTCGGTGATCCAGCCGCCGAGGGTGGGGCCGATGACCGGTGCGAAGATCACGGCGATTGCGACGACAGCGAACGCTCGGCCGCGACGGGCGGGCTCGAATGTGTCGAGGATGATGGATTGCTGGATCGGCTGCAGCCCGCCACCGAAGAACCCTTGCAGTAGGCGGAAAACAATGAGCTGGCCGAGACTGGTGGCAACCCCACACAGGAGGGAGAACAGGGAAAAGGCGGCGATGCAGATGAGGAAGAAGCGCTTGCGGCCGATGAGCCGTCCGAGCCAGCCGGAAATCGGCAAGACGATGCCGTTGGCGACGAGGTAGGAGGTCAGCGCCCACGTCGAGTCATCGTAGGACGAGGACAGGCTGCCGGCGATATGCGGCAAGCTGACATTGACGATCGTGGTGTCGAGGATCTCCATGAACGCGGCCAGCGTGGCGACAACGGCGATGAGCCATGGATTGGCCGCCGGCCGCCACGCCGCATCCGCCGCCAGCACACTCATTCGCCGTGTCGCCGGCCGCGCCCGCGTGATCCGTCGCTCAGGGCAGGAGTACCGTGCTCCCGGTGGTCTGCCTCGCCTCCAAAGCGGTGTGCGCCGCCGCCGCTTCGGCCAGCTTGAAAGTCTGATTGACGCGAATCTGCACCGCGCCGGAGGTCACGACCTCGAACAGATCGCGCGCGGCCCATTCCAGGTCCGCCCGCTTGGCCGTGTAGGTGGCGAGGCTCGGCCGGGTGAGGAACAGGCTGCCCTTGGCACCGAGAAGCCCGATATCCACCGGACCGACCGGGCCCGAGGCATTGCCGTAGCTGATCATGATGCCGAGCGGCGCGAGACAATCCAGGCTGGCATAGAACGTGTCCTTGCCCACACTGTCATAGACGGCCGGGACCATTGCCCCGCCGGTGAGGCGCTTGACCTCGTCGGCGAGGTGACCATGACCGACGATCGTGTGCGTCGCGCCATGAGCCCGCGCAAGTTCAGCCTTCGCCTCTGTGGAAACGACGCCGATGACCTTCGCACCGAGATGCCGCGCCCACTGGCACAGGATCAGGCCGACCCCGCCGGCCGCGGCATGGACCAGAATCGTGTCACCGCTCTGGACCTTGTAGGTGCGCCGCAGCAAGTATTGCGCGGTCATGCCTTGCAGCATCATCGCCGCGGCGGTCTCGAAACTGATCGAGTCCGGCAATGTCACCAGGCGATCGGCCGCGATCACACGCTCGGTGGCGTAGGCGCCAATGGGCCCGGTCGCGTACGCGACCCGATCGCCGACCTTGACGTGGGTAACCCCCGGCCCGACGGCGGTGACGACACCGGCCGCCTCCATGCCGATCGTCGCCGGCAGGGTGGGGATCTTGTAAAGGCCGGTGCGGAAATAGACGTCGATATAGTTGAGGCCGATGGCCTGCTGGCGCACCAGCGCCTCGCCGGGGCCGGGCTCCGGGATTGGTACGTCCTCCCAGCGCAACACCTCGGGGCCGCCATGGGCGTGGATCCGAATGGCCTTGGTCATGGGGTCTTCTCCGTCTGGTTCCCGCCGGCTTTGGCTCCGGCGTCGCGCCGCTCGAGATCGAGCAGATACTGTTTGGTGATCAGCCCATCGCCACCGGAATATCCGCCTGGACCGTCGCCGGCAACGACGCGATGGCAGGGGATCAGGATCGGGATCGGGTTGGCGGCCACCGCCTGGCCGACCGACCGCGGTGAACCGCCGGCGCGCGCTGCGATCGCGGCGTAGGTCCGGGTCTGCCCGGGCGGGATGCCGGCGAGCGCAGCCCAGACCCTATGGCGATACGCCGTGCCAGGCGGCGCCAGAGGCAGCGAAAACCGGCAAGCTGGCAAGGCGCCGTCGAAATAGGCCTGCAACTCCTCGCGCGCGCGCGCGAGCAGCGGAGTGGGCGTCTGATCGCGACCCCAACCCCAATCCAGCGAGACCACCGCCCCATTCTCCTCGGACACGGTCAGATCACCGATCGGCGAATGGAGAGACAATTGAGGCATCGAAAGGTGTCCGCTGGGTGGCAAAACCGTTCGGCACCGAAGCGTCCCGCCGCGAAGGAGTCAAGGCGCCCTGGTCGAGCCGGTCATACAACGGCCACACCGGCAGCCCCGAGCCGGGCGGCAAGTTCGCCGGGATCGCTGACCGGCAGGCTACAGCTCTGCTCGCGGCAAAGATAGGCCGCTGATCCGTGCCCGGGTGCGGTTTTGCCGGCAGCGGGATGCCCCGGAGGCAATGGCGTGCCGGCCGGGAGGCGCAGCACGACGACCGCGGGGTCCGGGGCGGCGAGAGCGACGTCGTGCAGGCGCCGCGCGCGAGCGTCGTCCTGCGGGCCGGTGATGACCAGTGCGGTCCCATGGGCCAGAAGATCGGCCGCAGCGAGCAGGGTGGGAAAGGCGGCAAGGCGGCCAGGCGGAGCCATCGCGGCACCCTCCACCCCATCGGCAGGCTGGTTCTCCGCCGCGGCCCCAGGACGCGGCTGCCCCGTGAACGCGGCGATCACCGCCTCTGTAGCGGTGCGGAATTCATCCTCACCAGTCAGATGATAGAGGCGCGCCAGCACCTCTGCCATCAGCCCGACACCCGAGGGCGTTGCATTGTCGCCGGCCGAACGCGGCCGCAGGGCCGGGCCGAGCGGAATGTCGGCGGCATCGCTGGCGGTCGCGTAGAAGCCGCCGTCTTCCGCCGCGAACCAACGCCGGGCGCCCTCCACCAAGGCGCGCACCGTCGCCAGTCGGGCCGGCGCGCCGGTGGCCTCGAACAAGGCGAGCCCCGCACGCGCGAGCGCGGCCTGGTCGTCGAGGAGGCCCGCAGCGCTGACTCGGCCTGCGCGCCAGGCATGCTGGACACGCCCGTCGGCCGTTCCCAATTCCCGGAGGATGAAGTCGAACGCCGCCTCGGCCAGCGCGAGCCACTCGGGCCGGCGGAAAACGGCAGCCGCACGGACCAGCGCGGCGATCGCGAGCCCATTCCAGTCCGTCAACACCTTGTCGTCCCGTGCCGGCGGCACGCGCCGCGCGCGGGCCTCGAACAGGATGGCGCGGCAACGCGCCAACTGCGCTTCGCCGGCGCCCACCAGCGGCGGCCCGACGCGGCGTAGGATGGTCTGCCCCTCCCAGTTGCCAGCCTTCGTGACGTCGTAGACGGATTTGAACAGCGCGGCCTCGGCACCGAGCAAGGCTTCAATTTCCGCTTCTGTCCAAACGTAGAAGCGGCCTTCCTCGCCCTCGCTGTCGGCATCCTGCGAGGCCGCGAACGCGCCATCGACGCGCATTTCCCGGGCCAGCCAAGCGACTGTCTCGGCTGCCCGGGCCGCATAGAGCGGAACCGGGCGAGCGGCGTGGGCCAAGGCCAGCAACTCGAGAATTTGGGCGTTGTCATAGAGCATCTTCTCGAAATGCGGCACCAGCCAGGTCGCATCGGTAGAGTATCGCGCGTATCCGCCGCCGAGATGGTCATAGATGCCGCCCTGCGACATCCGCTCGAGCAGGAGATGGTTTGCGGCTGCGCCGTCGGGTAAGGTGCCCCGGTATGCCAGTTGCCACAGGAAGCGGAAAATCGGCGGATTGGGAAATTTCGGCGCGCCGCGCAGCCCGCCCTGTTCCCGATCGGCGGCGCCAAGCAGCGATGCCGCAACCGCCTCCAGTGTGCCCCGGTCCGGCACGCCGCCTTTTGTCGTCGAGGCCATCTGCGCCAGCGCGCGGGTGAGGGCGGCCGCATTCCGATGCACGGCCGCCTCGCCCGATTGCCAGGCAGTCGCAATCGCCTCCAGAACTTGGCGAAAGCTTGGGCGGCCCCAGCGCGGCTCCGGTGGAAAATACGTCCCTCCCCAGAAGGGGGCACCATCGGGCGTAAGGAACATAGTCAGCGGCCAACCACCCTGCTCGCCCAGCGCGTGGAGCGCCGCCATGTAGAGATGATCGATATCCGGCCGCTCTTCTCGATCGACCTTGATGTTGACGAACAGCCGGTTCATCAGCGCAGCGGTCTCGGCATCGGAGAACGATTCATGCGCCATCACGTGGCACCAGTGGCAAGCCGCGTAGCCGACCGATAGCAGGATCGGCCGGTTCGTCGCCCGCGCCGCCGCCAGCGCCGCTTCGCCCCATGGGCGCCAGTGCACTGGATTGTCCGCGTGCTGGAGCAGGTAGGGCGACAATTCGCGACCGAGGAGATTCGCCGCGTCGGAGGGGTTCGCAGACATGGCGCTCCTTGCAGAAAAGGATGTCTCAGTAGATAGGTACGCCGACGCTGGGCGACAGAGCAAATTACGGCGGCGCACAACGATATCGGCGCAGGCGACGCGTTCCGTCCGGAACCCCGGCGCGCTTGTCGCTTTCGGTGAGGCGCCGTTTCTGGTCCACGGTCATCGACGAGGACTGAGGACTTCAAGGCAATGATGCCAGTGAACCGCGCCGACGAGACGATTTTTGCCGTTGCCTCAGGCGCGGGCCGCGCAGCGATCTGTGTGCTCCGGGTCAGTGGACCGCGCAGCCGGGCGCTGCTGGAGCATCTGTGCGGCACGTGCCCGCCGGCGCGCCGGGCCAGCGTGCGCACTCTGCACGACGATGCCGGCGAGGCGCTCGATCAGGCGCTGGTCCTGTGGCTTCCGGGCCCTGCCAGCTACACTGGAGAGGATTGCGCGGAGTTGCACCTGCATGGCGGCCGTGGCGTCGTCGATGGCGTCGCCGACGCGCTCGCAGCCCTTGGAGCCCGACCCGCGGAGCCGGGTGAATTCACCCGGCGGGCCTTCCTCAATGGCCGCATGGATCTGGTCGAGGCGGAAGCGATCGCCGATCTCGTCGACGCGGAGACGGCTTCGCAACGACGCCAAGCGCTGCGGCAGCTCAGCGGCGCTCTCGGCGAGCTCTACAGCGGTTGGTCGATGCGTCTGACGGTCTTGATGGCGCAGCAGGAGGCCCTGATCGATTTCCCCGATGAAGATCTTCCACCGGACGTCGAGGGGGCGCTGATGGCGGAACTCGGGGTGATCCTGACGGAGGTCGAAGGCCATCTAGCTGACGACCGGCGTGGCGAGCGGCTTCGCGAGGGGATCGTCATCGCCGTCGGCGGTCCGCCGAACGTTGGAAAATCTAGCCTGATCAATATCTTGGCCCGTCGCGATGTGGCCATCGTATCACCTTTCCCCGGCACCACGCGCGATGTTCTTGAGGCCAGGGTCGTCTTTGGCGGAGTGCCGGTGACCCTGCTCGATACCGCGGGAATTCGGGCGAGCACCGACCCGATCGAGGGGGATGGCGTGCGGCGCGCCGTCGCGAGGATCGCCGAGGCCGATCTGGTGCTTCTGGTTGCGGACGCATCGGCCGGATCGGTTTGGCTCGAGTCCGACGCTTTGCCGACCGCCGGTGCGGTCCTGCGCGTGGTCAACAAGATCGATCTCGCGCCCGCGCTGCCCGGCGCGATCGCCGTGAGCGCTGTGACAGGGCATGGGCTGGAAGCGTTGCGCGCTGAGCTCGATGCCGCAGTCCGTCGGCTGGTCGAGCGTGATGGTCCTCCGCCGCTGACGCGGGCGCGGCACCGCGCGGCACTGAGCGAGGTTGCGGTCGAACTGCGTGGAGCGATAATGGAAGGGCTTGCCGAACTTCGTGCAGAGCGGCTTCGCCTCGCCACGCGAGCCCTGGGGAGGGTCACCGGCCAGATCGACGTCGAAGACGTACTCGACGTGGTGTTCAGCCGGTTCTGCATCGGCAAATGAGCGCGCTGAGGGCGGTCGCGGCCATGGACAATTGAGCCTTGCGCGGACGGTGCTGGCGTGAGCACCACGCACAATGATTGCGGCTGAGCCGGGCGAAGGGCTGCGCCTGGGCCGGGCCTAGTGATAGGGTTGGACCGTATGGGAACAAGCGATACTGAGTATGACGTCATCGTCGTTGGCGGCGGCCATGCTGGCTGCGAGGCGGCGGCGGCAGCGGCGCGCTATGGGGCGCGGACCGCTCTATTGACCCATCGTCTGGCAACGATCGGGACGATGTCCTGCAACCCGGCGATCGGCGGCATCGGCAAGGGACATCTGGTGCGCGAGGTCGATGCGCTCGATGGATTGATGGGTCGCGCGATCGATCGGGCCGGAATTCACTTCAAATTGCTGAACCGTAGCAAAGGTCCCGCCGTGCGGGGTCCGCGCGCACAGGCGGACCGGTCGCTGTATCGGCGCGCCATGCGGGAGCTGCTCGATAATTGTGCCGGATTGACCCTGATCGAGACCGAGGTCCAGGGCCTCGAAACCGACGGCAGCGGCCGCTTGGCTGCAATCGTCTGCGCCGGCGGGCAACGGTTCGGCTGTGGCGCCGCGGTACTGACGACCGGGACGTTCCTGCGCGGCACGACCCACATTGGGGAGGAGAGCGTGCCGGCGGGGCGGGCGGGCGAAGCACCCGCCGTCGAGTTGGCGCGGTCCCTGGCCCGCTTGGGTTGCCGGATGGGCCGGCTGAAGACCGGGACGCCGCCACGCTTGGACCGGCGCAGCATCGACTGGGAGGGGCTGGAGGCGGATTGGGGGGAGCAGCCCCCGGGCGCATTCAGCACGCTCACCGCGCTGATGAGCACGGCTCAGGTTGAATGCAGAGTCACGGGCACGACCCCGGCTACGCATGCGGTGATCCGCGCGAATCTATCGCGTTCGGCGGTCTATGGTGGTCAGATTGCGGGGAAGGGGCCGCGTTACTGCCCATCGATCGAGGACAAGGTCGTGCGCTTCGGTGAGCGGAGCCGCCACCAGATTTTCCTGGAACCGGAAGGGCTTTCCGACGACACGGTTTACCCCAATGGCATCTCGACCAGCCTCCCGGCCGACGTTCAGATCGAGTTTTTGCATACGATCCCCGGCCTGGAGCACGCCCGAATGGTGAGACCCGGCTACGCGGTTGAGTATGACTATGTCGATCCCCGGGGGCTCTCTGACAGCTTGGAATTGCGCGCGTTGCCGGGCCTGTTTCTGGCCGGACAAATCAACGGGACGACCGGGTATGAGGAGGCCGCCGCACAAGGATTGCTGGCCGGTCTCAATGCGGCGCGCAAGGCCGCCGGCGCTGCTGGGATATGGCTTGATCGCACGCAGGCTTATATCGGGGTTCTGGTGGATGACCTGCGAACCAGAGGCGTAACCGAGCCGTACCGTATGTTCACGTCCCGGGCCGAATATCGGCTGACGCTTCGCGCCGACAACGCAGATCTTCGTCTGACGGACCTTGGGCGGCAGTGGGGGTGCGTTGGGTCGGAACGCGCTGCGGCGTTTTCGTCTTTCCGCGCTTGTCTCTCAGAGACGCGCGCGCGGGCGCAGGCGGAGGATGTGCCCGCGAAGACATTGAGCGCGCTCGGCGTTCCCCCTCGGGGCGATGGGCGCAGGCAAACGCTCGCCGAACTCCTGGGCCTGGCCGACTTGGACATGACCCGAGTGAGCGCCGCCATTCCCTGGCTTGGCGACATCCCGCCGCGCGTTGTTGAACAACTGCGAAACGATGCCCTATACGCGGGGTATCTCGGCCGGCAGGACGCCGAAATTCGGGATCTGCGACGGGACGAGGCGGTGGCACTCGAGCCGAGCATCGCTTATCGCGAAATCCCCGGTCTCTCGGCCGAGTTGCAGGTGCGACTGGAAGACGAGCGCCCACATTCGCTTGGCGCCGCTTCCCGCATCGAGGGCATGACGCCCGCCGCGACGACGGCGATTATCGCACATCTGCGGAAGCTGCGCCGGCCACTTGCTGTGTGATGTTTCACGTGAAACATCTCCCGCACCGTGCCGAGGCCGATGCGAATGTTTCACGTGAAACGTCGGCTCGTCTCGACGTGTTCGTCGAACTGCTCGTACAATGGTCGAAGGTCATCAACCTTGTCGCCCCAGCCGCCCCCGAGGCGATTCGGCGCCGCCACATCGACGACTCCCTCCAGCTCATCCCGCTCTTGCCGGAGGCACCCGCAATAGCGATCGATCTTGGCTCCGGCGCAGGATTCCCTGGGCTCGTTCTCGCGATCGCCACAGGCCATCACTTTCATCTTCTCGAGGCCGATCAGCGAAAGGCCGCCTTCCTCCGAGAGGCATCGCGCCTCACCGCGGCGCCGGTGACGGTCCATCCCTGCCGGATCGAACAAGCCAGAATCCCAGCGGCGCGCCTGATTACCGCCCGCGCCCTGGCTCCCCTCCCGCGATTGCTCGACCTCGCCGCGCCCCTCATGGCCCCCGACGGCGTCTGTCTATTTCTCAAAGGGCGTCGTGTCGCGGAAGAATTGACGGAGGCCAAGCCCCAATGGCACATGCGGGTCGAAAGGTTTCCGAGTCGGACCGATCCCGCCTCCTCCATCCTCAAAATCAGCGAGATCGCGCGTGTCCGTCAGTCCCCCTGAACGTCGCATCGCCCCATTAGCCCGGGCGACCAAGACGCGAGTACTTGCGCTGGCCAATCAGAAAGGTGGGGTCGGTAAGACCACGACGGCGATCAACCTGGCGACGGCCCTCGCCGCCAATGGCGAGACGGTCCTCCTCATCGACCTCGATCCCCAAGGAAACGCCTCGACCGGGCTGGGCATTCCCCGCGCCGACCGAACCGCGGGCAGCTACAGCGTCCTCTCCGGCCATGATACGGCGACTAATCTCGCCCGATCGACCGCCGTTCCGGGCCTCTCGCTACTGCCCGCCGACCCCAGTCTCGTCGGTGCGGAGGTCGAGCTCGTAGCCGCGGGCCGTCGCGAATTTCGCCTTCGCGACGCGCTCCAGCCACTCCGCGAGGCGGGGGGCTTTTCCTTCATCCTGATCGATTGCCCGCCAAGCCTGGGCCTGCTCACCCTCAATGGCCTGGTCGCCGCGGACTCCGTCCTTGTCCCCCTGCAATGCGAATTTTTCGCCTTGGAAGGCATTGCCCATCTTGTTCGCACTATCGACCTCGTAAGGGTTCGTCTGAACCCAACCTTACGGCTACAAGGCATCGTCCTGACGATGTTCGATCGCCGCAATAATCTCTCCGAGCTCGTCGCGTCCGATGCCCGGGCCTACTTCGGCGCCCAGGTCTACGAAACAGTCATCCCCCGCAATATCCGCGTCTCCGAGGCCCCGAGCCATGGAAAGCCGGTGCTCCTTTATGACTTCCGCTCTCCCGGGGCCCAGGCGTATGTTCGTCTCGCCCGCGAACTTCTCTCCCGGGAAGGCTCCCAACCCGAAGCGGCGTGAACCCCGAGAAGCCTGCATGAACGCGAAAGACGCCCCGTCCCGCCTCGGCCGCGGGCTCGCCGCCCTCATCGGTGAGCCAAATCCGCCCCCAAACAGCCCCACCGGCGATGTTCGTGCGCTGCCGATCGAGAGCCTCGCCCCAGGCCCGTTCCAACCACGCGCAGCCATGAATCCGGCGGCGCTCGCCGAGCTTACCGAGTCCATCCGCGCCCGCGGCCTCCTCCAGCCGCTCCTCGTCCGGCCCGACCCGACCAATCCTGATCGTTATCAGATCATCGCCGGCGAACGCCGATGGCGCGCCGCCCAGGCGGCCGGTTTGCACAGCGTGCCGGCCTTCCTGCGTGACCTCACCGATACCGAGGCCATGGCCGCTGCGCTGGTCGAAAATCTCCAGCGTCAGGATCTCAATGCGATCGAGGAGGCTGAAGGCTATCGCCGTCTCCTCAACGAGTTCGGGCTGACGCAGGATTCGATCGGCGAGACCGTCGGAAAGTCCCGGAGCCACATCGCCAATACACTCAGATTGCTCAATCTTCCTTCCTCTGTCCAGACTGAGGTGAAGAAAGGCGCGCTTTCCGCCGGCCATGCGCGCGCTCTTCTGTCGCATCCGGAGCCGGAGAAGGCGGCCCTCGCTGTCATCGCGCGTGGCCTCAATGTGCGCCAGACGGAAGCCCTGGTCGCCCGTCGTCCCGCGCCAGAGGCGTCCCCCACGATGGGACGCCGCAGTGACCCTGAGACTGAGGCACTCGCGCGCGATCTCTCCGAGCGGCTCGGTCTGAAAGTCGAGATCATGTTCGACGGCACTGGGGGAGCGCTCCGCATCCGCTACCGCACCCTCGACCAACTCGACGCGGTCGTCGCCCTGCTCAACCGAGAC
>JAJXXT010000031.1 GCA_021780935.1 Pseudomonadota bacterium | reverse complement strand
CGTGCTCGCCGCGGCCGGTGCCGTCGGCCTCGGCGAGGACGGTGACGGTACGGCCGAGAAAGCGCGCGTGGTAGGCGGCGGCGTTGCGGCCGGCGGCCTCGCGCAGCAGGCGGGCGCGGTCGCGGCGCACCGGGACGGGCACCGCGGGCATGCGGGCGGCCGGGGTGTCGGGGCGCTCGCTGTAGGGGAAGACATGCAGGTAGGGGATGGCGTGGGTGGTCACGAAATCCAGCGTCTGCGCGAACAGCGCGTCGGTTTCCGTGGGGAAGCCGGCGATGAGGTCGGCGCCGATCGCGATGTCCGGGCGGAGCGCGCGGGCGCGGGCGATGACGGCTTCGGCCTGGGCGCGGGAATGGCGACGCTTCATGCGCTTGAGGATGAGGTCGGAGGCGGATTGCAGCGAGAGGTGCAGCGAGGGCATGAGGCGGGGATTGGTTTCGAGGAGGGCCCAGAAATCATCGTCGAGCTCCGCGGGATCGAGCGAGGAGAGGCGCAGGCGCGGCAGATCGGTCTCGGCGAGCAGGCGCGCGGCGATGGCGCCGAGACTGGCGGGCGCAGGCAGGTCGGCGCCGTAGCTGGTGAGATCGACGCCGGTGAGGATGATTTCATGGTGGCCGGCGGCGAGCAGCGCGCGGGCCTGGGCGAGGATGTCATCGGGCGGCACGCTGCGGGAGTTACCGCGGCCGAGCGGGATGGTGCAGAAGGTGCAGCGGTGGTCGCAGCCCTGCTGGATTTGCAGGAAGGCGCGGGCGCGGCCGGCGAACGCGGTGACCGGGCTCGCGGCGATGCGCGGGGCGGCCATGATGTCGCCGACGGCGATGGCGGCGGCCGAGCGCCAGGCGGCGGGGTCGAGTTTTTCGGTGTTGCCGAGGACGCGGGTGACGCCGGGCAGCGCCGCCCAGCGCGACGGCGCGATCTGGGCGGCGCAGCCGGTGACGACGATGGGCACGCCCGGACGCTCCCGCGCGGCACGGCGGATGGCCTGGCGGGCCTGGCGCTCGGCCTCGGCGGTGACCGCGCAGGTGTTGACGACGACGATGTCCTGCCGTGCCGCGGGAAGCCCGGCGAGGTGGGCGCGGATCGCCTCGCCCTCGAGCGCGTTCAGGCGGCAGCCGAAGGAGAGGATATCCGTCACAGCTCGATGCTTCCGGTGAAGGCGGTGGCGGTGGGGCCGGTCATGACGACGTGGTCGTCGGCGCGCCAGGCGATGTGCAGTTCGCCGCCGTCGAGGAGGAGGGTGGCGGCGCGGCCGGCGCGGCCGGTGCGGGCGGCGTTGACCAGGGTGGCGCAGGCGCCGGAGCCGCAGGCCAGGGTGAGGCCGGCGCCACGCTCCCAGACGCGCAGGCGGATGCGGTCTTGGCCATCGGTCCCCGGGGCGAGGATTTGCGCGAAGCCGATATTGGCGCGCTCGGGGAAGATGGGTGCGTGTTCGAGCAGCGGGCCGAGGCGGGGGATGTCGATGCCAGCGAGGTCGTCCACGAAGAACGTGGCGTGCGGGTTGCCCATGGAGGCGGCGGCGGGGTGGCGCAGATCCTCGATTGCGAGCGGCAGGGCGAGGGTGTCGGCGGGGCCGGCGAGCGGGATCTCGGCCCAGGCGAGGCGGGGCGCGCCCATGTCCACCGACCAGACGCCGCCGCCCTGGTGGGTGGCCGGGAGGTCGCCGGCGATGGTGCGGATGGTGAGGCTTGTGCGGCCGGTGGCCTCGCGCAGCAGTTCCGCGACGCAGCGCGTGGCGTTGCCGCAGGCGCCGGCCTCGCTGCCATCCGGGTTGCGGATGCGCATGAAGACATCCGCCCCCTGCCCTCCCGCCGGCGCCTCCAGCCCGATCACCTGATCGCAGCCGATGCCGCGGTGGCGGTCGGCGAGGGTGCGGGCCTCGGCCGGCGAGAGCGGCGCGCGGCCGCGCGTGTCCACCACGACGAAGTCGTTTCCGGCGCCGTGCATCTTACGGAAAGCGGTGGGCATTTTGCGGAAGGCGGTGGGCATGCGCGCCTTATGGGTCGGCCCAGCGAGGCGGACAAGGGCGCGCGGTTGCATGGCCCGGCGGCGGCGGCTATACGGCCCGGCCGTTTGCGCGCCAGGCAGGGCATGCCTGGCCGCGACATCGCGCCCGTCGCTCGACCCATCGCGCGACCGGGCGCCCCATCATGAGGAGAACCAAATGCCCAAGATGAAGACCAAGAGCTCGGTCAAGAAGCGATTCAAGATCACCGCCACCGGCAAGGTGCTGGCGGGCCCCGGGAACAAGCGCCACGGGCTGATCAACCGCAGCCAGAAGACCAAGCGGCAGAATCGCGGCAGCCAGGTGCTGACGCACGAGGACGGGCTGACCGTCCAGCAATGGACCCCCTACGGGCTGCGCTGAGGAGAACGGGACATGGCACGCGTCAAACGGGGCACGACCACCCACGCCCGTCACAAGAAGGTTCTCGACGCCTCCAAGGGGTTTGTCGGGCGCAGCTCCACCAGCTATCGGATCGCGCTGGAGCGGCTGGAGAAGTCGCTGCAATACGCCTATCGCGACCGGCGGGTGAAGAAGCGCGAGTTCCGCGGCCTGTGGATCCAGCGCATCAACGCCGCCGTGCGCGAGCACGGGCTGACCTATTCGCGATTTATCGCCGGACTGAAGGCGGCGGGGATCGAGATGGACCGCAAGGTGCTCGCCGCCGTCGCCTATGACGATCCCGCGAGCTTCGCGGCGATCGTGGAGAAGGTGAAGGCAGCGGGCTGACCGGCCGGCGCCTTCCCACCGCGTCACATGTGGGACTGGCGATGAGCGACGAACTGACGGAATTGCGGGCGCGGACCGCGGCGGCGCTGGACGTGGCCGAGGATCTGCGCGCGTGGGACGCGGTGCGCGTGGGCGTGCTGGGGCGCAGCGGGAGCCTGACGGCGCTGCTGAAGGGGCTGGGCGCGCTCGACCCCGAGGCGCGGCGCGAGCGCGGCGCCAGACTGAACCGGCTGCGCGACGAGCTTGCCGCGATGATCGAGGCGCGGCGCCAGGTGCTGGAGGCGGGAGCCCTCGATGCGCGGGTGGCGGCCGAGCGGATCGACCCGACGCTGCCGCCCCTGCCCTCGCCCGCCGCGTTTGCGCATCAGGGCCTCATCCACCCGATCTCGCGCGCGGCGGAGGAGATCGCGGCGCTGTTCGGGGCGATGGGGTTCCGCATCGCCGAGGGGCCGGACATCGAGGATGACTGGCGGAATTTCGGAGCGCTGAACATCCCCGCGCATCATTCCGCGCGCGAGGACATGGACACGTTCTACCTCGCGGCGGGCGCGGATGGGCGGCGGCCGGTGCTGCGGACGCATACCTCGCCGGTGCAGGTGCGCACGATGCTGGCGGCACCGCCGCCGATCCGCGTGATCGTGCCGGGGCGGACCTATCGCGCCGACCATGACGCGACGCATTCGCCGATGTTCCACCAGTGCGAGGGGCTGGCGATCGACCGCAACCTGACGCTCGGGCACCTGAAGGGCTGCCTGATCGACTTCCTGCGGGCGTATTTCGGGATTTCCGGCCTGCCGGTCAGGTTCCGATCCTCCTATTTCCCGTTCACCGAGCCCTCGATGGAGGTCGATATCGGGTGGAACCGGCGGACCGGCGAGCTTGGGCGCGGCGGGGATTGGCTGGAGATTCTGGGCAGCGGCATGGTGCACCCGAAGGTGCTGGCCAATTGCGGCATCGATCCCAGCGAGTGGCAGGGGTTTGCCTTCGGTATGGGGATCGAGCGGATCGCGATGCTGAAGAACGGCATTGCCGATCTGCGGCCCTTCTATGAGAGCGACCTGCGCTGGCTGCGCCATTATGGCACCAGCGCGCTGCTGCCGACGATGCTGCACGAGGCCGGCCGGAGCGGGGTGGGAGCATGAAGTTCTCGCTCTCCTGGCTGCGCCAGCATCTGGATACGACCGCGAGCCTCGATGAGATCACCGATGCGCTGACGCGGATCGGGCTGGAGCTCGAAGGCGTCGATGATCCGGCGGCGACGCTGGGGTCGTTTCGGATTGCGCACGTGATCGAGGCGGTGCAGCACCCCAACGCGGACCGGCTGCGGGCGTGCAAGGTGGATACCGGCGAGGCGATCGTTTCCGTCGTGTGCGGGGCGCCGAATGCGCGCACGGGGATGAAGGCGGTGTTCGCGGCACCGGGGAGTTTCATTCCGGGGACCGGGATCACGTTGCAGACCGGCAATATTCGCGGTGTCGAGAGCGCCGGGATGCTGCTTTCCATGCGCGAGATGGGGCTTGGCGACGACCATACGGGGATCGTCGATCTCGACCCCGCGGCACCGGTGGGTGTGTCGTATGTCGCATGGGCGGGGATGGATGACCCGGTGATCGAGATCGCGGTGACGCCCAACCGCGGCGATGCGCTGTCGGTGCGCGGCGTGGCGCGCGACCTCGCGGCGGCCGGGGTCGGGACGCTCCGGGCGCATGCGGCGGCACCGGTGGCCGCAGCCTATGCCTCGCCGTTGCAATGGCGGATCGAATATCCGGAATACTGCCCTTGGGTTCTGGGGCGGGCGGTGCGCGGGCTGCGCAACGGGTCGAGCCCGGACTGGCTGGTGCGGCGGCTGACCTCGATCGGGCTGCGGCCGATCAACGCGCTGGTGGATGTGACGAATTTCTTTACCTTCGATCTCGGCCGACCGCTGCATGTGTTCGATGTCGGCAAGGTGCGGGGCGATGTGCTGACGCTGCGGCCGGGGTGCGGCGAGACGCTGCTGGGGCTGCACGGGCGGGAGGTGACGCTCACGGCCGAGGATTGCGCGATTGCGGACGCGGCGGGGGTGCAGTCGCTCGCGGGTGTGGTGGGCGGCGAGCCTACGGGGTGCGACGCGGCGACGAGCGAGGTCTTTGTCGAGTGTGCGTATTTCGACCCGGTGCGGGTGGCGCTTTCCGGCCGGCGGCATGGCATTTCCTCCGACGCGCGGCAGCGTTTCGAGCGCGGGATCGACGTGGCACTGATGCCGGACGCGCTGGAGGCGGCGACCGCGTTGATCATCGAGCTCTGCGGCGGCGAGGCGAGCGAGGTGGTGGCCGCCGGAGCAGCACCCGACTGGCGGCGGACGGCGGCGATGCGCTTCGCGCGGCTGGAGAGTTTCGGCGGGCTCGCCGTGGCGCCGGATGAGGCGGTTGCGCGGCTGGAACGGCTCGGCTTCGGCGTGATCGAGCGTGACGCGGCGCGGATGGTCGTTTCGGTTCCGTCATGGCGCAACGATATCGCGCAGGATTCGCCGCTGGAGCCGGCGCCAGAGCTTTCGGCGGAGGTGGCGGCGAAGGCTGCCGCGGGGCGCGCGGTGATGGAGCCCGAGGCGGACCTTATCGAGGAGGTGTTGCGGCTCGGCGGGCTCGATGCGGTGCCGCCCGTCTCGATGCCGGGGATCGCGCCGATCCCGACCCCGACGCTGTCGCCGGCGCAAAGCCGGGCGGCGCTGGCGCGGCGGGTGCTGGCGACGCGGGGCCTGGTGGAATGCGTGACGTTCAGCTTCATGCGGCGCGGGCGGGCGGCGCTGTTCGCGGATGCGTTGCTGGCGGTGGAGAATCCGATTTCCGCCGATCTCGACACGATGCGCCCGACGGTGCTGGCGACCCTGGCCGAGGCCGCGGCGCGCAACGCGGCGCGCGGCGAGGAGGCGGCGTTGCTGTTCGAGGTGGGGCCGGCGTTCGACCCCGCCTTGGCAAGCCGGCAGCACCAGTGGGCGGCGGGGCTGCGCGCGGGGACGACGCCGCGGCACTGGGCGGCGCCGGCGCGCGACTATGACGCGATGGATGCGAAGGCGGATCTGTGGGCGCTGCTGGCGGCGCTCGGCGTACCGATGGAAGCGCTGTCGGTGACCGCGGATGCGCCGGCGTCGTTCCACCCCGGCCGGTCCGGCGTGGTGCGGCAGGGGCCGAAGACGGTGCTGGGGGTGTTTGGCGTGCTGCACCCGAGGGTGTGCGCGGCACTCGATCTGCCGGGGGCGGCGGGGTTCGCGCTCGATCTCGATGCCATTGCCGAACCGAAACGGCGTCGGCGGGCGGCACCCGAGCTTTCCGCGTTGCAGCCGGTGCGGCGAGATTTCGCGTTCCTGGTGGATGCGGGAGTGGCGGCGGAGGCACTGCTGCGCGCGGCGCGGGGGGCGGAGCGCGGGCTGATCGCCGGGGTTTCGCTGTTTGATCGCTACGAGGGCGAGACGGTGCCCGAGGGCAAGGTTTCGCTGGCGATCGAGGTGATGCTGCAGCCGCGCGAAAAGACGCTGACCGAAGCCGAGATCGAGGCGGTGGGGGCGAAGATCGTCGCCGCCGTGGCCAAGGCGACGGGGGCCGTGCTGCGCGGGTGAGGCGCCGGCCGGGCGCGACTGGCGGGAAGTGATGCGCTGGCGGTGCTCAAGGTCGGCAATGACGGGACGAACACGTTCATCACGGCTTGTTTTGCTGACGGAACGCGGATCATGGGCGCGTTCGGGCCGTGGTGGGCACGCCGGCGGTGGCGGCGTCGGCGGGAGCGGGAACACGGGCGGGAAGAGCGGCGGGGCTGCGCTTCTGAGGCGGTGCGGGTTGGCAGGGCGCATCGGGTTGGGATAGACAGTTTTTTGGGCGGCCGGCGTGCCGCATCCCAATCCTGCGAGGCCCAATTGTCCGTCTCCGCCGCCGACGGTGCCCCAGGCGCCGAGGGTTCAGCCGCCGTTCCCGCTCGCCCGATCTCGCGCCTGCGTTACTGGAAGCGGCTGCCGCTGCTCTCGCCGCGGCAGTGGCAGCGGCGCATGGCGTTCATGGTGGGCGCGCTGCTGGTGGCGGTGATCGCGATCCTGTTCGCGCGCGCCGGCGACTGGGCGGGGAATGTGTTCACCGCGCTGACGGCGGGGCGGCCGTGGATGTTCTTCATTCTGTGCCCGGCGGGGCTCGGCATTTCCGTGTGGCTGACGCAGAACTATTTTCAGGGGGCACAGGGCAGCGGCATTCCGCAGGCGATCGCGGCGCTGCACATGGAGCCAGAGCGGCAGAACCGGGTGCTGTCCGCGCGGGTGGCGGTGGCGAAGGTGGCGATGTGCGTGTTCGGCCTGGTCTGCGGCGCCTCGATCGGGCGTGAGGGGCCGACCGTGCAGATTGGCTCGGCGACGATGCATGGGCTCGGGCGGCTGCTGAAGATGCCGCGGGCGGAGGTGCGCCAGGCGCTGATCCTCGCCGGCGGTGCCGCGGGCATTGCCGGCGCGTTCAACACGCCGATTGCGGGGGTGGTGTTCGCGATCGAGGAGCTGGGCCACGGGGTGCGCAGCTCGACCCTCGGCGGGACGCTCTATGCCGTGGTGCTGGGCGGTATTGCGACGGTCGGGATTGCCGGGAACTACACGTATTTCGGCACCACGAGTGCGGCGCTGGGCTGGGGCTGGGGGTGGGCGGCGGTGCCGCTGGCCGGCGTGGTGGGCGGGCTCGCGGGCGGGCTGTTCGCGCGGTTGCTGGTGGAGGGGGCGCGGCTGTGGCCGGCACCGGTGCGGCGGCTGGCGATGCGCAGCCCCGTGGGGTTCGCGGTGCTGTGCGGCCTGGTGCTGGCGCTGGTGGGGCTGGCGACCGGCGGCGCGGCGCTGGGCAGCGGCTATGGGCCGGCCAAGGCGCTGGTGGAGCAGACCGCGGCGGCGCCGGCGGACGCGGTGCTGTTCACGGTGGCGAAGTTCATCGCGACGACGGTATCCTATCTCAGCGGCATGCCGGGCGGGATTTTCGCGCCGTCGCTGGCCGTGGGCAGCGGGCTGGGGGCGGCGCTGGCGCCGCTGGTGCCGGTGGCGGGGCCGGGCGCGCTGGTGCTGCTGGGGATGGTCGCCTATTTCTCGGGCGTGGTGCAGGCGCCACTGACGGCGACCGTGATCGTGATGGAGATGACCAACAACGAGGGGCTGACGGTGCCGCTGATGGCGGCGGCACTGATCGCGCTGCAGACCTCGCGCTTTGTCTGCCGCAAACCGCTCTATGCGACACTGGCGCGGCGGTTCCATTGAGGGGACGCTGACAGACGCGCGAAAAGCGACTATCTGCGGCGGCATGACGGCGACCCCCATCGAGCGCATCCGCAATTTCGCGATCATCGCGCATATCGACCATGGCAAATCGACGCTGGCCGACCGGCTGATCCAGACGACCGGCGGGCTCTCCGAGCGCGAGATGACCAACCAGGTGCTCGACAACATGGAGCTGGAGCGCGAGCGGGGGATCACGATCAAGGCGCAGACCGTGCGGCTGGCGTGGCGGGCGAAGGACGGGCTCGACTATGTGCTGAACCTGATGGACACGCCCGGCCATGTCGATTTCGCCTATGAGGTGAGCCGCAGCCTCGCGGCGTGCGAGGGCTCGCTGCTGGTGGTGGACGCGAGCCAGGGGGTGGAGGCGCAGACGCTGGCGAACGTCTATCAGGCGATCGAGGCGAACCACGAGATTGTTCCGGTGCTGAACAAGGTGGATCTGCCGGCGGCGGATGTGGCGCGGGTGCGCCAGCAGATCGAGGATGTGATCGGGCTCGATGCCTCGGACGCGGTGGAGATTTCGGCCAAGACCGGGCTGAACATCGAGGGGGTGCTGGAGGCGCTGGTGACGCGGCTGCCGCCGCCCACGGGGGACGACGCGGCGCCGCTGCGGGCGCTGCTGGTGGACTCCTGGTACGACCCGTATCTCGGCGTGGTGATCCTGGTGCGGGTGAAGGACGGGCGGCTGAAGAAGGGCATGCGGCTGCGGATGATGTCCACCGGGGCGGTGCACCTGCTGGAGCAGGTGGGCGTGTTCACGCCGAAGCTGGTGGCGGTGGACGACCTCGGGCCGGGGGAGATGGGCTATATCACCGCGGCGATCAAGACGGTTGCGGATTGTTCTGTCGGCGACACGATAACCGATGACCGGCGGCCGGCGACCGAGGCGCTGCCGGGGTTCAAGCCCTCGGTGCCGGTGGTGTGGTGCGGATTGTATCCGACGGACGCCGATGATTTTGAGAAACTGCGCGACAGCCTGGGCAAGCTGCGGCTGAATGATGCGAGCTTTCATTACGAAGCGGAGACATCGGCGGCACTGGGGTTCGGGTTTCGCTGCGGGTTTCTGGGCTTGTTGCATCTGGAGATCGTGCAGGAGCGGCTGTCGCGGGAGTTCGACCTCGACCTGATCGCGACGGCGCCCTCGGTGGTTTATCGGGTGCATTCGACGCGCGGGGAGGTGAGCGAGCTGCATAACCCCGCGGACATGCCGGATCCCTCGCTGATCGACCATATCGAGGAGCCGTGGATCAGGGCGACGATCCTGGTGCCGGACGAGCATCTGGGCGCGGTGTTGACGTTGTGCAACGAACGGCGCGGACAGCAGGTGGACCTGACCTATGTCGGCAACCGGGCGATGGCGGTGTATCGGCTGCCGCTCAACGAGGTGGTGTTCGATTTTTATGACCGGCTGAAATCCGTGAGCCGGGGCTATGCGAGTTTCGACTACCAGATGGACGGGTATGCCGAGAGCGACCTGGTGCGGATTTCGATCCTGGTGAATGCGGACCCGGTGGACGCGCTGTCGTTCATCGCGCACCGGAGTGCGGCGGAGAAGCGCGGGCGGGCGATCTGCGAGCGGCTGAAAGATCTGATACCGAAACAATTGTTCAAGATCGCGATTCAGGCGGCGATCGGCGGGCGGGTGATCGCGCGCGAGACGATCGGGGCGCTGGCGAAGGACGTGACGGCGAAGTGCTATGGCGGTGACATCTCGCGCAAGAGGAAGTTGTTGGAGAAGCAGAAAGAGGGGAAGAAGCGGATGCGCCAGTTCGGCAAGGTGGAGATTCCGCAGAGCGCGTTTCTGGCCGCGCTGAAGATGGACGCCTGAAGACGGCTGCGCTATGCGGGCACGGCGCTGGAGGGATGGCCGAGTGGCTTAAGGCGCACGCTTGGAAAGCGTGTGTACGTGCAAGCGTACCGTGGGTTCGAATCCCACTCCCTCCGCCAGCGTAACTGATTGTTATCGCATATTTTCAACTGAATTTCGGTTTACGAAAACTGCCCCGTTGTGATGTGGGATTTCGCCGTGGCAATGGTCACCGGGCGACGCCAGAGACGGTCTCTTGCATGGTTTTGAAGGCGTCCGGCGCCGGCGTCTCTGAGGCCGGGCTTTTTGGTACGGTTCGCTGCATTGTGAATCTGCGTCGAAGTGGGGAGTCCACCCGAGATTCGTCCATACCCCATTGAATTGACGATCTAATCAGGCCGTCTGGTGGGGGCGCGGTCGGCGCCGATCGACGTGCAATCGGGCCCCCAGGGCAAACGAGACTCATGCCGGCCAATTGATCGGTTAGTCCGGTGCAGCGGTGGGGTCACACTTCGACGCCGTTTCGCATCCCCAACGCGGGACGGCATGCTGACAGTAATCCGCAGAACCTCAAGGCTGCGCAAACCTCACAGTTGCCAGCTTCTACGCGCACCCGCACACAGATCTCCTATCTGCGGGATGGCGTTGGAACGAGGAGCGGTTGCTCGCGGAAGGCTGGGTCGATCACGCGCTCGCCGCGATGCATGGCGGCACGGGCTATGCCGCGACGTTCTGGAACAACGCGGACCGGTGTCTTCCCGCACTGCCGCCGGGTGCCGCCTGGCTGTCGGTCGCGTCGGACCAATGGGTGTTCATCCTGCGGGCTGCCGATCGTGTCGTTGCGATATCGAACGAGACCTGTGCGGCAATGGACCGGGCGGCGGTCATCACGGGGGTCGCGACACCCGCGACACGGCGGCCGGAATGCGCGGCATCGCTGCGAGCGCAACGCTCAACCAGAGCCGCGCGCGCTCCAGATGCTGGAAATCATGGAGGATTCATCGGCCGGGGATCGCGCAGTGGCGGCGCGCGACCCCGGCGCCCGTGGGATGGTCGCTCTCAGACGAGGCTTGTCGTCTCGATCGTGATGCCGGAACTGATGCTGAGCGCGCCGGGCAGGCTGTGGAATCCCGTGACGTTCCGGGCCATCGCATACGATTGCAGCCGCCAACACAGCGTCACCATCGGCGCATGCGCGAGCGCGCGTTTCTGCAACTCGTCGTAAATGGCGCGTCGCTTCGCAAGGTCGAACTCGGCGCGTCCCGCAGCGAACAGTTTGTGGATCTCGGGCGTCGGCATGTGGTAGCTGCGGCCATAGACTTGCGGCAGCTCGCCATCGAGGACGCTCTGCATGCCATCGGGGTCGTTGTTCAGCGTGGCCGTGCCGAACACAGCGATCTCGTACTGGCCACGATTGCCCAGCATCACCCGCTCGCCCCATTGCGGCAGGTTGAGCCGGCACTGGATGCCGATCTCCGAGAGCTGAGCCTGCACGACTTCGGCCGTCGTCTTGTGCATGCCGTACTGGGAGGTCGCAAGCAGCGAGCAGGAAAACCCCTTCGCCATACCGGCCTGGGCCAGCAGCGCCTTCGCCTTGGCGGGGTCATAGTCCCAGTGATTCGCCAGCGACTTGTCGTAGAACGGCGTTCCCGGCGGAATCGGCATGCCGCCGAGCACGGAACCGCGGCCGAAGAATGCCGCCTTCACGATATCGTCGCGCTTGATCGCGAACGCCGTCGCCTGACGAACGCGCACATCGCGGAACGGCCCCTGTCCGCCGTTGAATAGCAGGTTCATGAACGGCCCGACCGAACCATCAAGCCGCAGCTTGGGGTCGTGCTCCAGCGCGGTCATGCTGGCCCACGGAACGTATTCGATGATGTCGACATCGCCTGCGCGGATGGCGGCGACGCGGGCGTTTTCGTCGGCGTAGACGATCATGCGGACCGTATCGGTCTTCGGCAGGCCCGGCTTATAAAATTTCTTGAACGCAACGAAATCGAGTGAAACACCCTGCTCGCGCGCAGCCAGGGTATAGGGCCCGCAGCCGACAAGGGTGCCATTGGCCTCGAACGGCTTGCGCCGGACAATCGCGCATTGCGGGTCGGCGAGCCAAAGCGGGAAGACCACCACAGGCTCGCGCAACACCACGTGGACGGTGCGGGGATCAGGTGTCTCGATGCGTTCGATCGTCTGCATCTGCCCGTGCATAAAGGCGGTCTTGTCCGCCATTATGCGACCGAGGCTGAACGCCACGTCATCCGCCGTCACCGGCGCGCCATCATGGAACACCGCCTCGCGCAGCTTGAAGATGAAGCCGTTGCCGCTGTCGCGCTGCCAGCTCGCCGCGACTTCCGCCTGCACCGAGCCGTCAACGGCAAAAGACAGCAGACCCCGGTACATCATCAGCTTTGCCGTCTGCGCCGATTGACCGGTGGAGACGAAGGGCAGCAGGTTCGGCGGATAGGCGGAAAGGCCGAAGCGCAGCGGCCGCGTCGCGGCCTCCGCGGCGGCGGAGCGCAGCACCAGCGGCACTGTCGGGACAGCGGCCAGCACATGACGGCGGGAAATCGACATGTATACCTCGTGCATGGGTTGAGCGGACGATAGGCGGAGGATAGGCTTGCGTCCACAGTAACGAAGGGCGGAGCGACAGATGACGACAGCAAAAGTCCGAATGGCGGAGCTGACGGGCGGCGAGGCGCGTGCCCTCTACGCGCGCCGCCCGGTGGTGCTGCTGCCGATGGGCAGTCACGAGGACCAGGGCCCGCATGCGCCGATGGGTGACTATCTTTCGGCCGATGCCATTGCCGAGCGCATCGCCCGCCGCGCGACGGAGCGTGGGGTAGAGACCGTCATCGCCCCCGTGCTGCCCTTTGGGGGCGCCGATTATTTCGGACCGATGCCCGGCGGCATCGCGCTGCAGCAGGCGACGCTGCGCGCGGTTCTGACCGACATGCTCGCCTGCCTGGTGCGTCACAAGCTGACCCGGGTCGTCGTCATCAACGGCCATGGTGGCAACGTGCAGGCGATCCACGAGACCACGCAGGTCGTGCTGCGCCAGCACGGCGCGCTGATCCCGAGCCTCTATCTTTGGCAGATGGGCTACGCGCTGCTGCCCGCCATTCTTGGTGCCGAGACGGCGGCGAAGGCCGCTGGCCATGGCGCCGATCCGCTCACCAGTGTCGTCATGGACCTGTTCCCGAAGCTGATGCGGGCGGACATGGTGCCGGACCCGGAGCCGCTGCACGAGATCATGGGGCTGCCCGCGACGGCCTTCGGCCAGGTTCGTTTCGAGGGCGTCAATATCGCGGTGCCGGCCGAATACGACGCTGTGGCGCCCAATGCCGTGCGCAGCGGTGACCCACGTCTGTGTTCGGCAAAGACCGGTGCCGCCCTGGTGGAGCAATTGACAGAGATCGGGGCGCGCTTCGTCGTGCACTACGCGGCGCGCGCGGCATAACAGGCTCGCCACGGCGCCGCTCAGAAATTCTCCTCGACGGTCCAGCTAACCGGAATTTCGGAGATGCTCGCCGTCGGGGGAAGTTCGAGCACCAGGTGGACGATGCGGGCAATATCGCGGGGCTGCGTTATTTCCGTCATGTCGAGACCGCGCCGGGCGACCATGTCGGTGGCAACGAAGCCAGGGCAGATCGCGGTGGAGCGCACGCCCGCCTCCTTGCCGCACTGGCGCAGGCCGTGCGCCAGCCCGACCGCCGCGAATTTTGACAGCGCATAGAAGCTGGAACCGGCGGACTTCACCCGCTTGCCCGAGAGCGAAGCGATGGTCACCACCTTGCCTCGCGTTGCGACCAGATGCGGCCAGGCGGCGCGTGTCAGCCGCAGCGGCGACTTCACGTTGACGCCGAACAACAGATCAAAATCCGCGTCGTTTGCTTCGAGCACCGTCTTGGGGACGGAAATCCCCGCATTATGCACAACCGCGTCGATTCGACCGTAGCGCTCGACCGTTGCTGCCACCCACGCCGCCTCGCTCGTGGTGTCGAGCGCGTCGAAACGGTGGACCAACCGGTACTGCTGCGCGGCCATCGACTCTGGCCGGCGCACGCCGAGACTGAGCCGCCAACCAGCAGCCGCCAGTTCCGCGGCAATCGCCGCGCCGATGCCGCGGGACGCACCGCTGATCATTGCCACCTTTTCACCGGCCTCGCGGCTCATGCCCACCTCGTCTTGCCATGCTGCTGCGTCGGCACGTTCGTTTGCTTTTCGATCCGACCCGCGGGCGATGCCATGGCGTCGTCTCAACCTTTCGCCGAAGTCAGCGTTTCCTCGGCGCGGATACACGCCACACGATGTACATCCGAGTTTGGGGGCACATCCGAGTATCGGACGAGCGGCGGCACAGCGTCCGCGCAAGCCGGCAGCGCCCAGGGGCAGCGGGTGCGAAAGACGCAGCCGCTGGGCGGCGCGGCGGGACTTGGCGGCTCGCCCGGCAGCAGGATGCGTGTTCGCCGCCGCGCCGGGTCGAGTGTCGGCGAGGCGGAGAGCAGTGCCTTCGTGTAGGGGTGTCGTGGCCGTTCGAACACTTCCTCGGCGGGTCCTTCCTCCATGACCCGACCAAGATACAGCACCACCGCGCGGTCGCAGATGCTGCGCACGACCGGCAGATCGTGGCTGATGAACAGCATCGCGAGCCCGAGCCGCCGGCGCAGATCGGCGAGCAGCGCCAGCACCTGCGCCTGAACGGAAACGTCGAGTGCCGAGACTGGTTCGTCCGCCACCAGGAAGTCCGGCTCCGTCGCCAGTGCCCGCGCAATTCCAACGCGCTGGCGTTGCCCGCCACTGAACTCGTGCGGATAGCGGTCGGCGTGCGCCGCCGAGAGGCCCACCTGCGCGAGCAACGCCTCAACACGCTCCCGCCGCCTGTCGGGCGGCACCACGCGGTGGATCACCAACCCGTCCGCGACCTGTGCACCCACGGTGCGGCGTGGGTCGAGGCTCGAATACGGGTCCTGAAACACCAGTTGCATGCGCTGGCGCATGTGCCGCAGCGTGGTCACGTTCGCCTTGGCGATCTCGGCGCCGTCCAGCAACACGCGGCCGCCGCTGGGCGCGAGCAGGTTCAGCATCAGCCGCCCGATGGTGCTTTTGCCGGAGCCGCTTTCGCCGACCAGGCCGACTGCCTCGCCGCGCCCGACGGTGAGCGAGAAATCGGTCACCGCCTGCACCGGCCGGCCGCGGCCGAACAAATGCCGCGAGGGAAAATGCTTGCTGAGATTCTCCGCGGCGATGATCGGCGTCACGCGAGCTCCCTCCAGCGGCGGCAGCGTGTCAGTCGTTCCGGAATCGGCTCGATCAGCGCCAGCGTGCCGGCGGCACACGCGGCCTCCGCCTGTCGGCAGCGCGGTGCAAAGGCGCAGCCCGGCGGCAGAGCATCCGGCGGCGGCACGGTGCCCGGGATCGGCTCGGCCAGGCTGCCATCCTCGCGCGGCACGCTGGCCAGCAAGGCCGCAGTGTAGGGGTGCAGCGGCCGCCCGAACACCTCCGACACACGTCCTTGCTCGACGATTTCGCCCGCGTACATCACCGCCACCCGGTCGGCGATCTCGGCCACCACGGGCAGGGAGTGGGTGATGAACACCAGCGCCAGGCCGCTCTCGCGCCGCAGGGTGGCGAGCAGGTCCAGCACCTGCGCCTGGATGGTGACATCGAGGGCGGTTGTCGGCTCGTCGGCAATCAACAGGCGCGGATGATTGGCGATCGCCATCGCGATCATCGCCCGCTGGCGCATGCCGCCCGACATCTCGTGCGGAAAATTATGCGCGCGTCGTTCCGGGTCCGGGATGCCGACATGCCGCAGCAGCACCACCGCGCGCCGCCACGCGGCACGCGCGCCGTGCCGGCCATGCGACCGGATCGCCTCGGCGATCTGTGTCGCGACCCGCTGCACCGGGTTGAGGCTGGAGAGCGGGTCCTGGAAGATCATCGCCACGGCCTCGCCGCGCAGCCGCCGCAGCGCCGCCTCGTCGAGGCGCAGCACATCGCGCCCCTCGATCCACACGGCGCCCTTCACGACGCGCGCGACCGACGGCAGCAATCCCATGGTCGCCAGCCCTGTCAGCGACTTGCCAGACCCGCTTTCGCCCACCAGCGCCAGCGTCTCGTGCGGCATCACCCGCAGCGACACATCGCGCACCGGATGGGTGGTGCCGGCAGGCGTGTCGATGGCAATGGAAAGCCCCGAGACCTCCAGTGCTGCCCGCGGCGTCGGCACCAGGCCCGGCGCCAGCCGCTCCAGCACGCCGGTTCGTCGCGCGCGGCGCGTGATGCCATGCGGATCGACCGCATCGCGCAGCGCGTCGCACAGCACGTTGAGCGCCAGGATCGTTAGGCTCAGCGCGAGGCACGGCCAAAGCAGAAGCAGCGGCGCCTGCGCCATGGTGGCGCGCGCCTCGCCGATCATCAGGCCCCAGGACGGTTCCGGCGGCACCACGCCGAGCCCAAGGAAGGAGAGCCCCGATTCCAGCACCACGGCCGAGGCAGCGGCGAGGCTGAACTGCACCAGCACCGGCCCACCGACATTGGGGAGGATGGTGCGCAGCATGATGCGCGTCTGCCCGGCCCCCAGCGAACGCATCGCCTCCACGTAGTCCTGCGTCCGCACCGAGAGGACGCCCGCATAAACCACACGCACAAAGCCCGGCAGGTAAAGGACGGCCAGCACCGGGATCAGCGTCCCCGCGCCCGGCCCCAGCAGCGTGACCACCAGCAGTGCCAGCAGCAGCGGCGGAAAGCACAGCACCACGTCGATGCCGCGCAGCGTGAGAAACTCCACGGGCCCGCGCAGGAACCCGCCCGCCAACCCCAGCGCCGTGCCGACCACGCAGGCCAGCAACGAGGACGAGGAGGCCACCATCAGCGACACCCGCGCGCCCCATAGCAGGCGCGACAGCACGTCGCGCCCATACGCGTCCAGTCCCAGCGGATGCGCAAACGATGGCGGTCCCAGCCGATGCGCGATGTCCATGTGCAGCGGGTTCGCCAGCCCCAGCAACGGCACCAGCAGCGCCAGCGCCGCGATCGCGCCCACTGCTATCACCGGTCCGCGGCGCAGACGCCGCATCAGCCGTGCCGCACTCGCGGATCGAGCACCGCGTAGATGAGGTCCACCGCCAGGTTCAGCGCTACGAACAGCACGGAAATCACCAGTACCACGCCTTGCACTTCGGGATAGTCGCGCGCGTTCACCGCTTCCACCAGCAGCCCCGAAAGCCCGGGCCAGTTGAACACGTATTCCACCAGGACCGTGCCGCCGAGCAGCGAGCCGAGGTTGAGCGCCAGCACGGTCACGATCGGCATCAGCGCGTTGCGCAGCACATGGCGCACCAGGATGCGCCGCGGTGCCACCCCCTTGGCGCGCGCCGTACGAACATAATCGCGCATCGAGACATCGAGCACGGCGGCGCGGGTCATGCGGAACAGGATCGCGGCGAGCCCGATCGCGATCGTCGCCGCCGGCATCGCCAGCAGCGCCAGGTGGCGCAGCGGATGGCGCGCGAAGGAAACATAGCCGCCCGCAGGCGCCCAGTGCAGCCCCAGCGCGAAGATCTCGACCATCAGCGTCCCGACGACGAAGATCGGCACCGCGAGCGCGATCGCGGCAAGCCACGAGGCGAGGCGGTCGAACCACCCGCCGCGCCACATCGCCGCCAGCAACCCACCGGGCAGCCCCACCAGCACGGCGAGGATTGCGGCCGCCGCGATCAGCTCCAGGGTACGCGGCAGCCGGCGCAGGATCTCGTTGGCCACCGGCGACTGGTCCTGCATCGATTGCCCAAGATTACCCGCCAGCAACTGCCGCATGTCCTCGACATACTGCATGCCCAGCGGCTGGTTGAGCCCCAGCTGGGCCCGAAGCTGCACCACCGCTGCCGGATCGGGCGCGATGCCTCCCTGGCTCAACAGGATTTCGGCCGGATCCCCCGGGACCATCCGGATGGCCAGGAAAACGATCGTGGCCACCACCCAGACCAGAAGCAGCGAAATGCCGACCCGCTTCAGCACATAGAGCATCTCAGGGCAGCGGCTCCGGTGCTCCGCCTTCCGGTCTGCGGTGGTCGGCGTGGCGCGGCATCATGCGAAGTATACGTTCTCCAGGGAGTAGCCGGAATAGAAGTTGAGCCCGCCGGGCATGTTGGTAAAGCCGCGGACATTTTTCTTCATCGCGTAGCCCTGCTCACGCCAGCACAGCGAGGCCAGCGGCACCACCTTGAGCGCGACCTTCTGCAACTCGTCATAGATGGCGCGGCGTTTTGTGGGGTCGAACTCGGCGCGTCCCTCAACCAGCAGCTTGTGAATTTCCGGCGTCGGCAGATGATAGCTGCGGGAGTTGTCCGGCGGCAGGGTGCCATCGATATACGCCGAGAGCCCATCGGGGTCGTTGTTGTCCGCGGTTTGCCCCTGCACACAAAACTCGTACTGTCCGCGATTGCCCATTGCGACGCGCGTCGCCCAGTCGGGCAGATCGAGTTTCACCTTGATCCCGACCTCACCGAGGTGCTGCTGCACCACCTGCGCGGTCGCCAGATGCATCCCGTATTGCGCGGTCGAAAGCAACGTGCAGCTGAAGCCGCCCGGCACGCCGGCGTCGGCCATCAGTTTTTTGGCGAGCGTCGGGTCGTAGTTCCATCCGTGAGCATATTTCGGATCGTAGAACGGGCTCGTCTCGGTGATCGGCAGGCCTTCAAGCACCGTGCCGCGACCGTAGAACGCGGCGGCGACGATATCCTGCCGCCGGATCGCGTGCGCGACGGCCTGGCGCAGCCGCTCGTCCTTGAACGGCCCGGAGCCTCCGTTGAATGCCAGCGCCATGTATGGACCGTTGACGGTGTTCAGACGCAGCTTCGGGTTCTTTTCGATCGCCGTCATCGACTGCCACGGAACATACTCGATCATGTCCACGTCACCAGACTGCAACGCCGCGACGCGCGCGTTCTCGTCGGCATAGACAGGCATGTGGATACGCCTCAACTTCGGATGGCCAGCCTGGTAGAATTTCGGAAATGCCGCAAACTCCAGGGAGACGCCCTGCTCATGCGAGCGGAGCGTGTAGGGCCCCGCGCCGATGCCGCCAACCGCGTTCAGCGACCCCTTGGCAATGATCGGCGCGAACGGCGTCGCGAGCATCAGCGGCAGCGTCACGATCGGCTGTTTGGTGACGATACGTATCGTCTTCGCATCCGGCGTCTCGATCGCGGAAATGACCCCGAACTGGCCGCGCAGATAAGCCGTGGAGGTGGGGGCCATGATCTGCTCAAGCGACCATTTCACATCGGCGGACGTCACCGGCGCGCCGTTGTGAAACACCGCGTCGCGTAGCGTGAAATGCCAGCCCCTGGTGCCGTCGCGCCCCCAGCTGCTGGCCAGGGCCCCCGCCACTTGGCCCTTGTCGTCGAACATAAGCAGGCCGCGATGGAGCAATGTCTTGACGGTCAGCGCCGCGGTGCCGGTATTGGCCCAGGGCTGCAGGCTCGGCGGATAGGACGACAGCCCGAAGCGCAGTGTCGCCGGCACGCCAGCGGATGCGGTCTGCGCGAATGCCGGCAGGGCGGCAGCCCCGATCAGCCACTCACGGCGCGACAATGAAGCCATGTCTCCCTCCTGTTCCCTGTGGTCTGGCCGGCTGCGCCCGGCACGGTGGCGGCGATGTCTACGGCTCGGCGAAATTATACACGCGCTCGGCGGTCCTCCGGTCAATCCGCATTTCCGCGAGGTCACGGCGAACAGCGTCCGCGTCACGTCCGCCTGGCGGCCCGTAGCCGCCAGCGCCCGGCGTCACGATCGCGATCACCTGGCCCACTTCCAACTTGCCCGAGCCATGGTCGAACGGCTCGACACCTGGGCCGTAGACGAACTCTCCGCGGCCGCCGGAAAGCCCGCCCGCCAGCCCCCAGGGCGCTGAGCGCAGCCGCGAGCTGTCGATGCGTACCCGGCACGGTGCCTCGGCGCGATACACCCGCCGCAACCCCATGCCGCCGCGATGCGTGCCGCCCCCCCCCGAGCCGTCCACCAGTTCGTATCGCAGCAACGTCAGCGGGTATTCAAGTTCTAGCGCCTCGGCCGGCAGGTTCGAGGTGTTGGTCATGTGCACATGCACGCCGTCGAGCCCGTCCTTCGTTGCCCGGGCTCCGGATCCGCCGCCGATGGTTTCGAGGTACACCCAGATCGAACCATCGTCCGGCCGCTCCCCCACGAAGGTCGCGGAGGCGACCGCGCCGTTGCTCGCCGCCGTCACGCGTCCCGGCACGACCTGCGCCAGCGCCCCGTGGATCAGGTCGACCACGCGCTGGCAGGCGGCGATGCGCCCGTTCACCGCGGCGGGATGCGTGCAGTTGAGGATACTTCCCTCACGCGCCTCGACCGTGAGCGGGCGCGCCAGCCCCGCATTCGGCAGCACGGTTGGGTCCACCACCGTTTTTACAGCGTAATAGACCGTCGAGAGCAGCGCCGTGAACACCATGTTGAGCCCGGCACGCACCTGGGGCGGCGCGTCGAACACCAGCCGCATCGCCTCGCCGGCGACGGTGATGGCGCAGGAAACCGGCAGTTCCTCGTTGGTCTCCGGGTTGTCGAACAGGTCGGCGAAGTGATAGGTGCCGTCGGGGATCGCAGCGATTCCCGCGCGCATCTTGCGTTCGGCGTAGTCGAGCAGCGCGTCGCCGGCAGCGAGCACGGTGTCGCGGCCGTATTTGGCACAGAGGGCGGTCATCCGCTGCACGCCGAGCCGGTTTGCTGCCATCTGCGCGCGCAGATCGGAGAGCCGTTCGCGTGGCACCTGGCAGTTGAGAAGAATCAGTTCCTGAACGTCCTGCTGCAACACGCCCGCCCGATAGAGGCGGATCGGCGGGATACGCAGACCTTCCTGGTAGATATGCGCGTGTCCGCGATCGGCGAAATCGGCGTGGTGTGCCGTGTTCACCGCCCAGGCAATGATCTCGCCATCGACAAAAATCGGTTCCGCCAGCACGAAGTCCGGCAGATGCGTGCCGCCGCCCTCGTAGGCGTCGTTACCGATGAACACGTCGCCCGGCTGCATCTGTGCCACCGGGTGGCGCTTGAGGATATGCGGCAGGATGCCAATGAAGCTGCCGAGATGCATCGGAATATGCTCGGCCTGGCAGAGCGTGTCGCCACGCGCGTTGAACAGCGCGGTCGAGCAGTCGCGTCGCTCCTTGATGTTGGTCGAATAGCTCGCGCGTACGAGCGTCTCGCCCATCTCCTCGGTGATGGAGGCGAGCGCGCTGCCGATCACCTCCACGGTAATCGGATCGATGCCGGCACCGGCGGCGACAGGACGAACCTGATTCACGCGGCCTCCAGGATCAAGTTGGCATAGGCGTCGACGCGGGCTGTCATGCCGGGCAGCACCACCGTCGTTGCGTCCATCTGCTCGACGATGGCGGGCCCAGCGATCCGATTGCCCGCATCGAGTCTGGCGCGATCATAGACCGGGCAGGTGACGAAACGCGCCTCCTCCGCCAGCCACACCTCGCGGCTGCCGACCATCGCCGCAGCGGCATCGGGCCCACGCTCCGCCAGCCTGCGAAACTCGGCCTTACGGACCAGCCCCGTGGCCTCGACGCGAAACGTCACAAGCTGTACGGGCTCGCCCTCGGCGACAAAGCCGTAGAGCCGCTCATGAGCCCGGGCGAATCCGTCCGCCAGCGCGTCCAGAGTTGCCGGTCCCACCGGCCCTTCCGGTACCGGCACGGCAATCTCGTAGTTCTGGCCGGCATAGCGCATGTCGACCGTGCGCGTGATGCGCCTTGCCGTGAGCCCGATATGCTCGGCCGCGAACCAGCCCTCGGCCTGGCGCGTGAGGTCGGCGAAGGCCCCGCTCATGTCGTCGAGGGCTGCATGCCCCAGCGTGGTGAGCCGCGTGGTGGCAAAATCCGCGCGCAAATCCGTCAGCAGCAATCCCATGGCGCAGAGAATGCCCGGATAGCGTGGCACCAGAATGCGGCTGATATCGAGTTCGCGTGCCAGCCGCGCGGCGTGCAGCGGCCCGGCACCGCCGAAGGCGGCCAGGGTGTAGTCACGCGGATCGTGCCCGCGCTGCACCGAGATGACACGGATCGCACGCGCCATGTTGGCGGTGACGACGGAGAGAATCCCCTGTGCCGTCGCCATGAGGTCCATGCCGAGCTGGTCCGCCAGGCGTTGGATCGCACTTTTTGCCAGTGCCTGGTCCACCCGCATGCGCCCACCAAGCAGATACGCCGGGTTCAGCGTTTGCAACACGACGTTGGCGTCCGTCACGGTCGGCTCCTCGTTGCCGTTGCCGTAACAGACGGGCCCCGGGAAGGCACCCGCACTGCGTGGCCCCACCTTCAGCAGGCCGCCACTATCCACATACGCAATCGAGCCGCCGCCGGCGCCGACGGTATGGATGTCGAGCATCGGCGCCTTGATCGGGTAACCGTGCACCACCGCCTCGGTGGCAAGGCGGCATACCCCGTCCTGCAGCAGCGCCACGTCGGTGCTGGTGCCGCCCATGTCAAAGGTGATGATGTTGCCGATGCCGGCCATGCGGCCGACTTCCTGGGCTGCGATCACACCGGTCGAGGGGCCGGAGAGCACAGTGCGCACCGGCATGCGGCCGGCTTGCTCAAAACCGATGACACCGCCGTTGGATTGCGTGAGATGCGGCGGCACGGTGAGGCCAAGGGCGGCCAGACGCTCGCCGAGGCGCCGGATGTAGCCCTGCATCACCGGCCCGAGATAGGCATTCACCACGACCGTCGACAGCCGCTCGTATTCGCGGAACTCCGGCGCCACACCATGGCTCGCGCAGGCGAAAGCCTCGGGAAATTCCTCGGCCACGATGCGCAGCACTGCCGCCTCGTGCTCCGGGCGGACGAAACCGTAGAGAAAGGCGACCGCCACCGCTTGCACGCCGGCCGCCCGCAACGCCCGCGCCGCCTCGCGCACCGCACGCTCATCGAGCGCCGTCTCGATCCGCCCGTCGAACAGGACCCGTTCCGGCACCTCGAGACGCAGGTCCCGCGCGATCAGCACTTCCGGCTTGTCTGCCTGCAAATCATAGAGATCCGGCCGTTTTTGCCGCCCGATCTCCAGCAGGTCACGAAAGCCCTCCGTGGTGATCAGTCCGGTGCGCGCGCCGCGATGCTGGATCAGTGCGTTGGTGCCGACTGTCGTTCCGTGTCCGAAATAGGCGACATCCGCCACCGCGGCGCCGACGCCGCCGGTACCCTCCTCCACACCCTGGGAAATGCCGCGCGAGGGATCGTCCGGGGTCGAGGACACCTTCCATACCTCGACGCGCCCGCTGGCGTCGTCGAACAGGCAAACATCCGTGAACGTCCCACCGGAATCAACGCCGACACGCCACGCCATGAGTCATCCTTTTTACTGCCGGCGGCGATCCGGCCAGCGCCATTCCCGGTGGGCACCGCTGAGCCAGCCTGCGCCCTTCAAACCATTCCGAGAAAAGACGGAACGGCCATTCGGCAACAGGATGACCGAGCAGCCCCGCAAAAGCCGGTGCGGCAAAAAGCTGGTCCGGCAAAAACTCTCGCTCCCCCTTCTTATCCCGTCAAGGATATTTCGATATTTGGACTAGCGGCGTCTCGAAATTCTGTTTATTGGGATTACGATGACGACCGAGCGCTCCTCCTCGTCGAATGCCGAGCGCGCTGCGCGCGCCCTGCTGATTGTCGGGCGTGCCGGTTCGCAGGGGCTCAGTCTGGGTGACGTGGCGCAGGCCCTCGGGGAGGGCAAGCCGGGCACCCACCGGACCCTGACAGCGCTCAGCCGATACGGTTTTATCGAGAAGCAGGGGCATGGCCGATACCGCCTCGGCCCCGCCATCTTCGCGCTGGCGCAGCTCGATGGTGCCGTGCACGACCGGCTGACCCATTGGCGGCCGCTGCTTGCCAAGACGGCTTTGCGTCATGGTTGCACGGTCTACCTGCTGGAGCGCGCGGGGTTCGACATGGTGGTGCTGGACATGAATGTGGGCTCCGCGCCGCTGCAGGCACTCACCAGCGGCATCGGCGATCGACTGCCGCTGGGCCTGGGGCCGGCGGCGGCCGCCATCCTGATCACGCTCGATGCGCCGATGCGCGAACTGATCCTCACGCATAACGCCGCCGGCTTTGTCGCGCGCGGTTATGGGGAGACGCATGTGCGCCGCTTCGTCGCCGAGACGCTGGCGCGCGGCTACGCGCTCGACCGCGGGAAATTCGTGCCGGAGTGCGGCGGCATCGCGCTTCCGATCCGCAACCGCAATGGTCAGGCCTCCGCGGCAATCTCTGTGTCGGCCCCCGCGTCGTTCCTCACCGACCAACGCGTGGCCGAGATCGTCACGGAGCTACAGGCGGCGATCGAGATCATCGCATTCGCACCGCAGCAGCGACAGACAACGAAGGACGAGACGCCGAATATTCCGCAATCGCACAAGAAATCTCGGGCTCGTACCGAGACGACGGTGAGGTGAGACAAGGCATCCGCCTACGGGCTCCCTGCATGCCGCCCTCCACGCCAGATGAGGTCGGCCAAGCTAGGCGGCGTGGACAAAGCGGGTAGGGGGGATTCCCCCGACGCGTCGGAGGATGATTCGAAGCTGATCTTCGTGCGGGAGATCAGCGGTGGTCCGAGGGCTTTTGAGCGATGCGGAATGGGCGTT
>JAJXXT010000001.1 GCA_021780935.1 Pseudomonadota bacterium | reverse complement strand
GGCGCCGCCGGCGCTCTCGCCATCGGCGACGGCGGCGGTCGGGCCGGCCCCGGGGGCCGCGTCGGCGGCGCGATAGGCCGCGGCGGCGAGCTGCGGGGCGACGGCGAGCGGTTTCATTTCAGCAGGCCGATGACCCGCGTGAGCATCGTCCGCGTCGCCGACATCACCGAGAGATTGGCCGAATAGGTCCGCTGGGCGTCGCGCATGTCCATCAACTCGATGAACGGATCGACGTTCGGCGCCTGAACGTAGCCCTGCGCGTCGGCCGCCGGGCTGGCGGGATCGAAGCGCTTCTGGAACGGCCGCTGATCCTGGCCGATCTTCTTCACCTGCACGGTGTCGGCGCCGAGGGCGCGGTCGAGCCGGTTGGCGAAGCTGATGGTCTTGCGCCGGTATGGCGCCGCGCCGGGCGACGAGCCGGTGGTGTCCTGGTTGGCGATGTTCTCCGCGACCACGCGCAGCCGCGTCGCCTGCGCGTCCAGCCCGCGGGCGGAGATGGTGAGGGCTTTCTCGAGGTCCATGTCGATCGTCTCCGCTTGCGCCCGCCCGCTCAGGTGGCCGCCGTCTTGAACATCAGGAGGTAGGTTTTGTAGATGTTGGTTACGAATTCGTGGCTGCTGCCGGTATCGGCCAGCTTGACCATTTCGTCCTCCAGCGGCACCGCGTTGCCGTCCGGCGCGCGCTCGGTGGGCTTGATGCGCTTGCTCGCCGAGGGCGGATCGCCGGTGGCGACGAGATGCAGCGGATTGGTCCGCGTCGGCGCCAGTTCAGCGCCCCCAGCGATGCCACCTGCGGCGGCAAGGGTGGCGGCGAAGGGCTGCAGATCGCGCTCCTGCCAGCCCGGCGTGTCGGCATTGGCGATGTTCTGCGAGATCAGCACCTGCCGCTGATCGAGCCAGGCCAGGCGCTGGTCGGCGAGCGAGAACAGCGCGACGTCGCCGGCGCTCATGACCGAGGCCGGATCGGCGAGGGGCGGCGGGACGGGAGGGGCATGGCACGGGCTCCGCAGGGATCCGCAGCCATTGTCTCCGTCAGGGGCTGAACATTCGGTAAACCGCCGAGCCTCGCGTTCACCCCGGCGTCGCGGGCCCGATTTCGGCCCTCGACGCGCGCGGAGGATGGTCGGCGCGGCGGGCATGCGGCAGGGCGCGCGGCACCGCCGGGCCGGCGAGAAAGTCCGTGATCAGCCCCGCGATCTCCTCGGGCGCTTCCCAGATCGCGCGATGGCCCAGATCGGCGAGGATTTCGAGCCTCGCGCCGGGGATCCGCGTCGCGAGCAGGGCCGAATTGCCGGGCCGAACGAGCACGTCGTCGCCTCCGGTGGCGACCAGGGTCGCGGCGGCGATCCGCGGCAGGCTGAAGTAGGTGTCGAACGTCCACAGCGCCTGCCTCTGCCGCCGCGCGACGAAGGTCGGGGTGGGATGGATCAGTTCGCGATGCATCTGCCGTTCGACGGCGATCGCATTGGCCGCGAGATAGGCCGGCGAGTAGGTGACCGCCCAGGCCTCGCGGGCCGCGTCCTCGAAACTGAGCCCGTCGACCATGAACAGCCGCCGCAGCACCGACCAGGGCGCGGAGTGGGACCAGATGCCGCCGCAGAACGTGCCGAACAGGATCAGCCGGCCGACCCGGTCCGGGAAGCGGATCGCCAGCTCCTGCGCGATGCCGCCGCCCATCGAAAAGCCGAGGACATGACTGCGCGGAATATCGAGCGCGCTCAGCAGAGCGGCGACGTCGGCGGCCTGCTCGTGCAGCCCGTAGCCGTGCGTCGGCTTCTCGCTCAGCCCGGTTCCGCGATTGTCGAACACGATCACCCGGTGGCGCTCGGCCAGGCGGGAAACGAACGCCTCCGGCCAGGCGGCGCCGCTCTGGCGGAACCCGGCGATGAGGCAGAGGGCCGGTCCCGTCCCCGTCTGCGTGCAGTTCAGACCGACGCGCGCAGTGGGGACGAGCACCATACGGGAGAGCCTTTCGTCACGAGTGCAGCCCGGCGAGCCACGGCCCGATTACCGGGCCGCGAGCCACCCGACAATCAGGTCCTGCAGCTTCTGCTGCGAGCGACTGCAGAAAATCCCGATGTGGCCACCGCTGACCGCCGCTTCCGTGTAGTCCCGGGCGCCGACGCACGCGCGGAGCGCCTTGCTCGCAGGGGGCGGGATGATGTGATCGGTCTCGCTGTAGATGTTGAGCACCGGCATCGTCACGGCGCCGAGATCGACCGCGCGCCCGCCCACGACCAGCTCCCCCGCCGCCAGCTTGTTGCCCTGATACAGATCCTTGAGCCACTGGCGGGCCGATTCGCCGGTATGCGCGGGCCGGTCGGCGAGCCATTTCTCCATCCGCAGGAAGTTCATCAGGCTGGCGCGGTCCTGCCCGACCTGCAGCAGGGTGAGATTGTATTTGGCGAGGGTGCGGAACGGCGTCATCAGCGAGAACATCGCCCCGCCCACGTCTCCGGGCACGTTGCCCATCGTGTCGATCAGCAGGTCGATGTCGCCGGGGTTCAGTCCGCGCGTCCAGACATTCATGAAGCCGCGGTCGCCCCGGGTCTCGCGCTTGTCGGCATGAAAATCGACCGGGGTGACGCAGGTGATCAGCGTACGCACCCGTGCCGGATGGAGCGCGGCATAGCACAGCGCGATGACGCCGCCCTGGCAGATGCCGAGCAGGTTGATGGCGTCGATGGCGTGGCGCTCGCAGATGGTCTCGACGAACTCGTCGAGATACAGCTCCAGCAGATCGCCGAAATCGTCGAACCGGTCGGCCGGGGTCGGATGGCCCCAGTCGAGCACGTAGACATCGCAGCCGGACTTCGCGAGGCCGCGCAGGAACGACCGGTCGTCCTGCAGGTCGAGCACGGTCCATCGGCCGACCATCGCATAGAGCACCAGCACCGGCGTCGCGATGCGCGGCGGCGCGTCCGGCACCAGCCGGTAGAGCGTGCGGCCGTTGATGCGGCGGATCTCCTGGCGTGGCGTGACCGCGAGGTCGACATCGTCGTCGCGGATGCCGCTGAGCAGCGTGGCCGCCTGGGCGGCCCTGGTGGCGAAGCCGAGCAGCTCCGCAAAGTCGGGGACTCCCTTCGTGTCCTTCGTCATGCGTCCCTCCGCTTCCGGGCCGGAGCCCGCGCTGCCGGTGGCGTGGCGCCGGCCTGCTTCTTCATTGCGCGCAGCTCCCGGCGCAGCGCATGGGTCTCGCGCTGCAGGTCGTGGAGGCGCTGGTAGACGTCGGTCATCTCGGTCCGTGTCGGCAGATCGACGGCGTTGGCCAGGCGCTCTCCGAACCGGCGCGCCTCGTTGCGGTAGCCCATCGCCGCCCGCAGCACCCGCTGCAGCAGAGTGGCGAATTCCGCCGAGCGGTTGAACTCCATCAGGGTCTGATCGAGCACGTTGTTCAGGATGTCCATCGCATCGCCGGCGCCGGGCAGCGCCGGCGCGCCTTCGGTGCGGCGCGCCGCCATCTCGGCCTGGAAGCGCTGCGTGGTGCGCAGCCACAGCGGCAGCGCGGCGAGCATGAGCTGGCTGGCCGCGGCCAGCAGCTCCGCCGCGGGGGCGAGCGAGGGCAGCGCCTTGCCGTCCAGCAGGGGCAGGTCGGAGAATTGCGGCAGGGCGAAAATGCGCTGCAGCTCGGCGAGCAGGGGCGCGAAGGCGTCCGGCCAGGCGGTCGGCGTCCGCAGCCGGTCGGCCATGGCCTGTGCGGCCGGCAGGCCGCGGTTGGTCAGCACCGACTGCCAGCCGGTCGCGATCGCCGACCACATCTCCCACGCGGCGGCGAGGGACCGGCGCATCGGATCGCCGCCGCCGCCGAATGGATCGAAGCTGTTCGCTGCCTCGCTCATCGCACCCCTCGTGCGCTGCCGCCGCGCCGCCGTGCCGGGACCGGGGGCCTCATTTGTTCACCAGTTGCGGCTGGATCGCGAGGATCAGCACACCGCCCACGGCCATGATGCCGCCGAAGACATAGAGCGCCGCGGCGGCACTGTGCGTCGTCTCGGTCAGCCAGCCGACCAGGAAGGTGCTGGCGAACCCGGCGATGTTGCCGAGCGAGTTGACGAAGGCGATGCCCGCGGCGGCGGCGGCGCCGCCGAGGAACGCGGCGGGCAGGCACCAGAACGACGCCTGCGCCGAGGATGCGCCCGCCGCCGCGATGGTCAGCCCGACCATCGCCAGGAGCGGGTCGGCGCCGGCGAACCCGGTCAGCACCAGGCCCGCGGCACAGATCAGCGCCGGCAGCATCGTGTGCCAGCGACGCTCGCGCATGCGGTCGGCGCTGGCATTGACGCCCACCATGGCCACGATCGCGACGATGTAGGGAACCGCGCTCAGCAGGCCGATATGCAGCGGATCGCTCACGCCGGTGCGCTTGATCAGCGACGGCAGCCAGAAACTGATGATGTAGATGCCGCAGACGATGCTGAAATAGATCACGCCGAGCAGCCACACCCGCGCATCGGTGAACGCCTGCGACAGGTGCGAGTGGCCGGACTTCTCCTGCTCCTCGTGGCCGATATTGGTCGCGATCAGGCGCTTTTCGTCATCGGTCAGCCAGCGGACATCGGAGACGCGGTCGCGCAGATAGACCAGCGTGACGATGCCGAGCAGGATCGAGGGGATGGTCTCGATCAGGAACAGCCACTGCCACCCCGAGAGCCCCTGGGTGCCGCTGACCTCCTTCAGGATCCAGCCGGACAGCGGCCCGCCGAGGATGCTCGCGGTCGGGATCGCGGCCAGGAAGATCGCGGTGATCCGGCCGCGCCGGCGGGCAGGGAACCAGTAGGTCAGATAGAGCAGGATGCCGGGGATGAAACCCGCTTCGGCGACGCCGAGCAGAAACCGCAGGGCGTAGAACTGGAACGGCGTGTGCACGAAGCACATCAGCGCCGAGATGATGCCCCAGGTGATCATGATCCGCGCGATCCAGATGCGGGCCCCGACGCGCAGCATGATGACATTGCTCGGCACCTCGAACAGCACGTATCCGAGGAAGAATATGCCGGCGCCGAACCCATAGACGGTCTCGCTGAATTGCAGCTCTTTCAGCATCTGCAACTTGGCGAACCCGACATTCACCCGGTCGAGATAGGCCGCGAGATAGCAGATAAAAAGAAACGGCACGATCCGCAGCGTCACCTTCCTGTACGCGTCGTCCTCCAGACCTGCCCGGACATCGTCGTGGGTCGTTCCGATCGCTGATTGCACTTCATCCTCCCCGGTAATTGTTCTGAGCATGGCGCCAACGCGGCCGCCGCCCCTGCGCGCACGTTGGCATCGTCCTTCGTCTTTCGGCCAGGCCCGTCCTGCCCGTCGGGCAGGGTGGTCGGCGATCAGGCGTGTCCGCCCTGGCGCTCGGCGGCGCCGTTGAACACCGAACTCTGAATTCAGAATACCAAAGCCGAAGCGCCCTGTCAAGCGCCGCCATGCCGCCGCACCCGGAGCCGCGAATGCAGCCGGGGCGGCCGGCTCCGCGCACCGGAGCGCGCAAAGCGCGGCGTCGGGTCCTGACCCCTCGGCGTCGCTCGGACGCGGCGCCGGACTACGACGGCGCGCCGGTCCTGATGCCGACCAGCAGCACGCGGTCCTGCTGGCGGTAGGTGCCGGCGGTCATCTCGTGCACGATGTCGGGCATGCTGTCGAACTGTTCCAGGACCAGATCGAAGCCGAGCTCGCGCAGCAGCGCCAGCAGGTATTCCTTCTGGATCCAGAAGGAGCGGTTGTTGCTCCAGGAGGCCCATCTGGCCTCCTCGAGCTGCTCGGGCGTGAGCTGGTCGTATTCCGGGTACCAGCGGCCCTTGAGTCCTTCGTTCTCGGTGAGTTCGGACAGATTGTGGAGCTGAACCGCCTCGGTCGGCTCCGCCTGCGCGACATGGGTATGCAGGAACACCACGCGCCGCGTGACCTTGGCGAGATCGGTGAGGAACCGGCGTGGGTGGTCGAGATGGTAGAGCAGCCCGTTGACGAAAGCGGCGTCGAACGGCCCGTGCCGGGCGATGGCATTGGCGTCGTCGCGGATGAAGTCCAGCCAGGGCAGGTCGACCTTGGACTTCACATAGGTGCAGTTGCGGAAATTGCTCTCGCGCACCTCGATGCCGGTGGCGCGCAGGCCGAGCCGGGCGAAGGCGGTGGTGTAGCCGCCTTCGAGGCAACCGATATCGACGATGCTGCGGCCATAGAGTCCGGACGGGAACACCACTCCGAGGGTCCGCGCGACGGCGTGTACCAGCCCGTGCTGATCCATCGTCCAGCCGATCTCCGGCATGGTCTCGCTGCCGTCGTCGAGGCGGATATTGTGCGCGGTGAAGCGGCCAGGCGAGATCGGCGCCGGCGCGGCCTCGCGCCCAGATGCTTCGCTGCGCCCAGATGCTTCGCT
>JAJXXT010000129.1 GCA_021780935.1 Pseudomonadota bacterium | reverse complement strand
CCCGCAAATCAGGCGTATCCGTCGCAAGGCACCGACTGCCGCGTTACGCCCCCTGGCGCCGCGAACGGCTCCACCGGGCGAGCAGCCGCGTCACGCAGCCATCCGCTAGCCTGCCCGGCATCCACCACTCGCGGCCCGATCGCCGTGGGGCGGAGCATACCGCCTGACGGCGCGTCAGCGCCCGCCGCGGTTCTCCCGCTGGGCCTGAGCCGCGATCGAGAGCGTGGCCGTCGGGTTCGCCTGCAGCCGGCGCAGCCCGATCGGCTCGCCGGTCACGGCGCAGATTCCGTATGTGCCGTTCTCGATCCGCGCCAGCGCCTGCTCGACCTCGGCCAGCTCGCGATGCTCGCGCCGCCTTTCCTCCGCCTCCTGCTCGAAATCGAGGTCGGCGTTGGCCTGGTCGGCGAGATCGCCTTCGCGCGCGCCACGCGCGGTCGCCGGGGGCTCGGCATGGATCCGATGCACGAGGTCGGCCTTCATCGCCAGCAGCCGCGCACGAAACTCCTCGATCATCGCCGGCGTGAGATCATCCTCGTGGGCACGACGATGCGTGGCGGATCGAGGCACTGCATGGGACATAGAAATCCTCCCGAGACCCGGAACAAAATCAGACCTATGATGCCGGCCGGGAAATCGCCTTGATTTCGATCAATCCCGCCCGGTCAGTACGCAATTCGCGCCAGCGCCCGCAGCTGCTCCGCCGTCGTCACCGGCAGCCCGAAGAATTCAAGATAGGCAGGAATCTGCTCGAACAACATGTCGGTCCCGACCTGCACCGCACAGCCGCGCGCCAGGGCCGCGCGCAGCAGCTTCGTATGCTCGGCCTTCATGACCACCTCGCCGACGAAGGCGGCGGCATCGAGCCGGCCGGGGTCGAACGGCAGCTCATCGTGCTCACGCATGCCGAGCGGGGTCGCGTTGACCACGATGTCGAACCCCGCCGGGTCCCTGCTGCCGACCTGCAGCGCGAGCCGCGGGTAATGCGCCGCCAGCCGCCCAGCCAGCGCCTCGGCCGCCGCGGCGTTGACGTCGTAGAGGGCGAGCCGGCCGGCGCCGGCCCTGGCGAGCGACGCCGCTATCGCCGAACCGACCCCGCCCGCGCCCACCACCAGCACCGCGGCCCCGGCGATGGCGCGGCCGTGCCGGCGCACGCCGCCGACGAACCCCTCGCCGTCGAACATGTCCGCCGCCAGCCGCCCGTCCGCGAGCCGCTTCACCGCATTCGCCGCGCCAGCGATCCGCGCCGTCGGCGAAACCTCGTCCACCAGGCCGATGGTGGCAACCTTGAGCGGCATGGTGACCAGCGCGCCGAGAATGTTGGCGGTGCGGAACAACGGCCGCAGCAGCGCCGGATAGGCGTCGGCATCCACCCCCATCGGCACCACGATGGCATCGAGTCCGATGCTTTCGAAATAGGGATTGTAGATCATCGGCGCCTTGAAGGTGCTCGTCGGGTAACCGAGATGCGCGATGAAGCGCGTGTGTCCGGTGATCATGCGCCTACCTCCACCATATCTGCGCCGTGCGCCGCAACTCGCCGGCGGCAGGCGGCCGGCGGCGCGGATCGTGACCGCGATCATCCCGCCGCATCGCCCGCACGGCGTGACCGCGGCGACATCCGGCCCGATGCCGCCCTCCGGCCGGCGAAGTTGCGGCTGAACGCCGTGCCACTAGTGCCCCAGGATCTCGCCGAGGAACCGCTTCGTGCGTTCGTGCGCGGGCGCGGTGAAAAATCGTTCCGGCGGCGCCTGCTCGACGATCTCGCCCTGCGTCATGAAGATCACGCGGTCCGCCACCTGCCGCGCGAAGCCCATCTCGTGCGTCACGCAGATCATCGTCATCCCCTCCTGCGCGAGCCCGATCATCGTGTCGAGGACCTCCTTGACCATCTCGGGGTCCAGCGCGGAGGTCGGCTCGTCGAACAGCATCACCTTCGGCTCCATGCAGAGGGCCCGCGCGATCGCGACCCGTTGCTGCTGTCCGCCCGAAAGCTGCGACGGATATTTGTCGGCCTGGTCGAGCACCTGCACACGCTCGAGCAGGCGCCGTGCCGTCGCTTCCGCCGCCGCGCGCCGCGTCTTGCGGGCATGCACCGGCGCCAGCGTGCAGTTCTCCAGCACCGTCAGGTGGGGAAACAGGTTGAAGTGCTGGAATACCATGCCGACCTCGCGGCGGATCGCCTCGACGGCTCGGGGCGCGTTCCGGCCGAGTTCGATGCCGTCCACCACGATCCGCCCCTTATCGGCGGTTTCGAGCTGGTTGATGCAGCGGATCAGGGTCGACTTGCCGGAACCCGAGGGGCCGCACAGCACGATCCGCTCGCCCGCGTGCACGGTAAGGTCGATGCCGCCCAGCGCACGGAAGCCGCCGAACCATTTCTCGAGCCCGCGGATCTCAATCATCACCGGCCCTCCCTGTTCCATCGCGTGCTCCTGCGCCCGGCCGGATGCTGGCACGTCCGGCCGCCCCGGGCGACCCCCGCCTGGCCGGCGCCCGCCGTTTTTCCACCCGCACGCCGCCCACCCGATTCCCCACGCCCGCCACCCGGTCTATACGGGTTTCGCATGCTCACGGATCTGCCGAACCTCCTCACCCTGTCGCGGATCGCCGCAATTCCGGCGCTGGTGGCGTTGGCCGCGCTCGACTCGCCGGGAGCGCACCTTGCCGCATGCCTGCTGTTCTCCGCCGCCGCCATCACCGACTATTTCGACGGTAAACTGGCGCGCGACCGCCGCCAGACCTCCGATCTCGGGCGCATGCTGGACCCGATCGCCGACAAGCTGCTGGTCGGCGCGGCGCTGATGATGCTGGTCGGCACCGGCAAGCTCTCGGCGGCCGGCCTCTACCCGGCCGTGGTCATCATGCTGCGCGAGATCCTGGTCTCGGGCCTGCGCGAATATCTTGCCGAGATCCGCGCCCGGCTGCCGGTGACGAAGCTGGCGAAATGGAAGACCGGGTTCCAGATGGGCGCGCTCGGCACGCTGCTCGCGGGCCAGCCCACGGCCGCGATACTGCACCTGGGCTTCCTGCCGGTCTCCTTCATCGGCGAGGGAATGCTCTGGGTCGCCGCGCTGCTCACGCTGGTGACCGGCTGGGACTATCTCACCACCGGGCTGCGCCACGCTGCCGCGACGCCCCGGCGGGACTGACCGCCATGCACATCCTCGGCATCGCCGGCTGGTCGGGCAGCGGCAAGACGACCCTCATCGTCGCCATGCTGCCGCTGCTGCGCGCGGCGGGGCTGACCGTCTCGACCGTCAAGCACGCGCATCGCGGCTTCGACCTGGACCGCGCGGGCAAGGACAGCTTCCGCCACCGCGAGGCCGGCGCCGGCGAAGTCCTGTTGATCGGCGACCGTCGCTGGGCGCTGCTGGTGGAGGAACGCGAGCCGGTGCTGGAGGCGCTGCTGCCCCGCCTCTCGCCCTGCGACCTGTTGCTCGTCGAAGGCTTCAAGTCGCACCCGCATCGCAAACTCGAGGTCCATCGCCCGACGCTGGGCAAACCTCCGCTCTGGCCCGGACGCGCGGACATCGTCGCGGTTGCTGCGCCGGCGCCGCTGGCGCATTGTCCGGTGCCGGTGTTGCCGCTCGACGACGCTGCCACGGTGGCTCGCTGGATCGTCGCGGGGATGGCGGATACCAGCCCCGTGGGAGACACGGCTTGAGCCGCGGCCGTGCATTGGGCAAATTGATGCGGCCGCGCGCAACTGGCCGGCTCTGCGGGCGAAGAACCCTCTGGAAAGGACCATCGATGCGTCCGATCGCCGTGATCGGCCTTGCCGTGCTGCTCTCAGGCTGCAGCTATGCCTCCAGCCCGTTCGCCGGATTTCCCCACTACCTCGCGGACACGCATGGGCTCGCCGCCAACCCGAACTCACCGCAAGGCAAGTCCGAGACCATGCAGCGCGTGCGCGGCGAGGCGCCGACGTTGCCACCGTTGCGTACGGAGCCCGGCAATGTGTGGCCCGCGCCGGTAAAGGCCGAGCCGACGCTGCAATACTACGAGCGCCAGATGCAGGATGGCACCTTGCCGGTCCAGCCCGGCTCCGCCAGCGCGGGCTCCGCCGCGCCCAGCGTCTCGGCCACCGGGCCGGCGATTCCGCTCCAGATGCCGCCAGCGCCGCGGCCGACCACGGCGCCTCCGCCCTCGCTTGGCAAGGTGACGCCGGTGAACGGCGATGTGACGACGCCGAGCGGGGTCGCTCACCTCTCGACCGATGCCAACGGCGTCATCACGTACACGATGTCCAACGGCACCAAGGGAATCGCGGTCGCCAACGGCAACGGCACGCTCACGCTGATCGGACCGGACGGCAGCGTGCAGACGGTCAACGCCCCGAAGCAATAGGCGGCGAGCAGACCGGCGAATGGCGGAACTACACGTCCTTTACTTCGCCTGGCTGCGCGAGCGCCTCGGCCACGCCGAGGAGGCGCTGGCGCTGCCCGCCGGCGTCACCACGGTCGCCGCGCTGCGCCAGCACCTGATCGCGCGCGGCGATGCCTATGCGGCGCTGGCCGAACCCACGGTGCGGGTCGCGGTGAACCAGGCCATGGCCGGCCCGGCGACGCGCGTCGCGCCGGGCGACGAGATTGCCTTTTTCCCGCCTGTGACCGGCGGCTGAAACCGATGGCCGAGAGGGCCCGCGTTGCGGTGCAGACCGCGCCCTTCGACGTCGCGGTAGAGCTTGCGGCACTCACCGCCGGGCGGCACGACATCGGCGCCATCGGCAGCTTCGTCGGCACGGTCCGCGACTCCGCTGGCGGCCGCCGGCTCGCCGCGATGGTCCTCGAACACTATCCCGCCATGACCGAGCGCGCGCTCGCCGGCATCGTGGCCCAGGCGGGGCAGCGCTGGCCCCTGCTCGGCGTGACCGTGATCCATCGCGTCGGCCGCCTGGTGCCGGGCGATGGCATCGTGCTGGTGCTCGCGGCGAGCGCGCATCGCGCGGCTGCCCTCGGCGCGACCAGTTTTCTCATCGACTGGCTCAAAACCGGAGCACCGTTCTGGAAGCAGGAATATTTCGTCGACGGCACGAGTGCGTGGGTCGCGGCAAGGGCGGAGGACGACGCCGCGGCCGCCGCCTGGGCAACGGTGCCGCCGCCGGCCCGCTGACCGATGCACCCCGCCCGTTCGCATCCTGCGCCCCTGCGTATCGCCATGGTGAGTCACGAGTTCACCATTACCGGGACATCGGTGGCCTTCCACCGCCTGTCGCGCCATCTGCGCAGCCAGGGGCACGCGCTCACCATCGTGCCCCTGGTCGGCACCGACGGGCCGATGAAGGAGCGCTACATCGCCGACGGCCTGCCGATCGAGCCGCGCCTCGTCACCACCGATTATGATCTCGTCATCGGCACCACGATCTGCGCCGCCCCGCTTGCCGCGCACATCGGCGCCCACCTGCCGATGATCTGGTTGATCAACGAGGCCGAGGTCGGGCTCAGCCTGGTCCTCAAGAACCCCGCCTGGATCGCCGGGTTCCACCGGGCCGCAGCGATCGTCTACAACATGGTCTCCCAGCGCGACGTCTATCGCTCCTTCACCTACGCGTTGCCGCAGGACAAGCTGCACGTGATGCCCTACGGCGTCGATATCGATCGCGAAACGATCGATCCGCGCCGCGTCCCCGCCAGGCAGTGCGCGTTGCGGGTGGTCCAGCTCGGCACGATCGAGACCCGCAAGCGGCCAGGCGATCTGGTGCTCGCCGTGCAGGCCTGCCCAGCCGACTACGAATGCGCGGTGATCGGCAAGTTCTTCGGCATCCGCCCGGAGGCCCAGGCGCTGACCGAGGCCCAGCCGGAGCGCTACCGCCTGCTCTGCGGCCTCGGCGATCAGGCGGCGATGGATTGGGTCGCCTCCGCCGACGTCTTCTGCCTCGCCTCGGCGAGCGAAACGCAGGGGCTCGCGGTCTACGAGGCGGCACTGCTCGAGCGGCCGCTGCTGCTCACCGACCTGCCCTGCTACGAAGGCGTGTTCCGCCACGGCCGCAACTGCGTGATGGTGCCGGTGGGCGACATCGAGATGATGGCGGCGAGCCTGGCGATGCTGGCCGCGAGCCCCAACCTGCGCACCCGCCTCGGCGCCGCGGCGCGGCTGGCCGCCCTGCCCTACAGTAACGATCGTTTCCATGCCGATTTCGACCGGCTGATCGCCGACGTGATGCGCCGCCGGCGGCGCTAGCATCGCGGCAATCTTTGCCTGCGATCATGGCGCGATGAACACGCTCGCGACGATTGCCGCAGCGCTGGCAGCGGAACGCGCCGGCGATCTCGAGGATGCCGAGCGCCGCTACCGCGCGGCGCTGGCCGATCGCGCCGCCCCCGCGCTCGCCTCGACCCGCCTCGGCCTGCTGCTGCTGCGCAGCGGGCGCGCGGCCGAGGCCGTCCCCACCCTC
>JAJXXT010000059.1 GCA_021780935.1 Pseudomonadota bacterium | reverse complement strand
ACCTCAGCCGGTATCGGCGTCTATTCCAGCAGGCGCGTGCGCAGGGTCTCGATGCGGCCGGCGTCGAGCCCGAGGCGCTCGCGCAGATAGGCTTCCAGTGTGCCATGCCACTGATGGATCGCATCGAAGGCGGCGCCGAGCAGCGAGGTGTGCACCGAATGCAGCACTCCCGCGACCTCCGGCGGCAGGGAGGAGGCGACGTCCTCGTCCGGCACCCAGAGCCTTGTGGTGGCGAGATAGTCCTCGCGGATCGCCTCCTCGCGCACCCCGAGCGCAGCGAGGATCAGCGCGGCGCCGAAGCCGGTGCGGTCCTTGCCCGCGGTGCAATGAAACAGCAGCGGCAGGCGCTGCTCGGCGAGCAGCAGGGTGAACAGGGCGCGGTACTGCGCTGACCACTCGATGGCGTAAGCGGCATAGGCGCGCGCCATCATCGCACGCGTCTCCTCCGCGGTGCCCTCGCCCTTCTCCGCCATCTCGCGCAGGCGCGGCCCGATCGAAGGATCGATGGCGAGCGAAACCTCGTTGAAGCCGTGCTCGACGTTGGGGACCCTGGCGCGCTCGTCCGCGCCCCGCAGGTCGACCACGGTGCGCAGGCCGAGCGCCCTCAGCGCCCGCGTGTCCGCCTCCGTGATGCGCGCGAGGCGCGCGGCGCGGAAGACCTGGCCGAATTTCACCTGTCTGCCGTCGCGCGCCGGCCAACCGCCGAGGTCGCGGACGTTGGTCGTGCCCTCGAGGGGGATCACGCGGGGAAGCGGGGTCGGTTCGTCGTCCATGCGCCCTTCTCCGCCGCGCCGCCTGGCTTGGCAAGCGGGGTTGGAGCGGGGTCGCCGGACTGGTCAGATATGATTAAACGGGGCCAGGTCTTGCGCTTGGCCCCGGTGTTTCATCCCCGCCGAACCACGCTCCGGGTCGGGTGGGGGCGGCGCATGGCGGCGGCAAGACCCGCGAGAGCCACGGCGAAAACCGCGAACGACGCGGGCTCGGGGACCGGGATCGACGCGCTCGTGCTGGCCAGGATCCGGGTCTGGAAATCCACGACGCAGTTCGCGCACTCGCCGCCCCACACGGTGGGGGTTTGCGGCGAGCTTTGCGCGTCGCCCGGCCAGATCCATTGAGCGCCGGCGTCGATGCCAGGCCGGGTGTGCCACGGGCTGCTGCCGTTCGGGCCGAGCGCCACGACACTGCCGGTGGGATGACTCCAGGCGTTGGGCACGCTGCCCGAAGCATTGAAGCCGCCGGTCCAGCCGGTGCCGCCTGTCTCCAGCTTGAGCGTGCCGTTGGCGAAGTGGAAGCCGGTGTCGCTCAGCGTGAACGTGCCAATGAAGGCGCCCGGATTCACACCGCCGCCGCCCGCGTTATAGGCCTCGATGTTGAGGAAATAGCTCTGGCCGGCGGCAAGAGGCAGGTTGGTGAAGCTGAAGGACTTGCTCCAGTCCGAGCCGGTCGCGATCAGGGTGCCAAGGGTGGAAGCGCTCGCGCTGAGATAGGCGTTGAAAGCGTTGTCGGCAGTGAGCGTGCCGCTCAGTGTCGTGGCCTGAGCCCGCATCGCGGCGAGCGGCGACGCCAGAACGGCGAGGCTGGCAACGATCGTTGCGGCAAGCAGACGAAGGACGGTACGCGGCATCCGAGGGTGGCTCCAGCGAGCGGTGAAGAGTCTGGATAGGCCCTGGTGCGCAGGTGAATAAAGTCAGGTTTCTTCTTCTAACGTTTAGTATTGTTGTTTCGACTCCCGGCGCACCCGCTCGCGCCAGTCCGCCAGCACGTCGGCGAGCGTCGCCTCCCAGGCAATGACGGGATGCCATCCAAGTACCGCGCGGGCACGCGAGGCGTCGCCGCGCGGGGTCATCACCTCCGGGTCGCGGCCGGCGGCGTTGCTCTCCACCCGCGTCGCGACACCGGTCAGCGTCAGCATCGCGGCAAGGATGTCCCCAATCGCGCGGCTCGTGCCGCTGGCGATGTTGAAGGCGCCCGCAGAGCCCGCAAGCGCATGGCGCAGCGCCAGCACATAGGCGCGGACGACGTCGCGCACGTCGAGGAAGTCACGCAACGTGTCGAGCCGGCCGACCCGCATCACCCGCGGCTGCAACCCCGCCTCGATCCGTGCGATCTGGCGCGCGAAGGCGGGGACGACGAAGTCCGCACTCTGGCCGGGGCCGGTGTGGTTGAAGGGACGCAGGCGCACCGCCGCGATGTCGGGGATCGCCGCCAGCGCCAGGTCCGCCGCGGCCTTGGTGGCGGCGTAGGGGCTGATGGGCGCGAGCGGCGCCGCCTCGTCCAGCGGCGCGTCGCGGAAGGAGCGGCCGTAGACTTCCGAGGAGGACGCGAAGACGAAGGCGGCGCCTGGCACGGTGGCGGCAAGCGCGTGGGCGAGCGCGACGGTTCCCGCGTGATTGACCGCCCAGGCCCGCGCGGGGGCGGCGCGTGCCGCCGCGGGGGCGGCGATGGCCGCGAGGTGGACGATGCCGGCGGGGCGCGTGCGCGCGACGAGGGCGCGGACCGCGGCAAGGTCGGCGATGTCGAGCCGCTCCATCCCGGCGGCCTCGCCGCAGCCGATCAGCATCGCGTCCGGGAAGGCGGCGGCCAGCGCCGGCAGCGCATGCGAGCCCACGAAGCCCGAGGCGCCGGTCACCAGCAGGCGCATTGTCAGTTGGCCGTGCTCCGCACGTCCACGAGCGTCGGCGCGGTGCCCAGGCGGGCGCGGTGGCGGGCGAGATCCGCCTCCACCATCTCGGCGGCCATGTCCTCGAGCCCGATCTCCGGCGTCCAGCCGAGCTGCTGCTTCGCCTTCGCTGGATTGCCGAGCAGCACGTCCACCTCCGCCGGGCGCATCAGGGCGGCGGTGCTGCGCACGTGCTCCTCCCAGACGAGGCCGGCATAGCCGAAGGCGATAGCGCAGAAATCGCGGATCGTCGTGGTGCGGCCGGTGGCGACGACGAACTCCGAGGGCTCATGCTGCTGCAGCATCAGCCACATGGCGCGCACGTAGTCCCGCGCGTGGCCCCAGTCGCGGCTCGCGTTGAGGTTGCCGAGGGTGAGCTCCTTCGCCAGCCCCAGCTTGATGCGCGCGACGCCATCCGTGATGCGGCGGGTGACGAACTCGATGCCGCGCAGCGGGCTCTCGTGGTTGAACAGGATTCCGGCCGAGGCGTGCAGGCCGAAGCTCTCGCGATAGTTGATCGTCATCCAGTGCGCGTAGAGCTTGGCGACGGCGTATGGCGAGCGCGGGTAGAAAGGCGTTTTTTCGCTCTGCACCGGCTCCTGGATCTTGCCGAACATTTCGGACGAGGAGGCCTGGTAGAAGCGCGCGCCGGGGCAGGCGATGCGCACCGCCTCGAGCATGTGCAGCGCGCCGATGCCGGTGACGTTGCCGGTGAGCACCGGCTGCTGCCAGGAGGAGGCGACGAAGCTCTGGGCGGCGAGGTTGTAGACCTCGTCGGGCTTGACGCGCTCGACGATGCGCAGCGTCGCGCCGAGGTCGAGCAGGTCGCCGTCGTGCATCTGCACGTGGTCGAGCACGCCGAGCCAGCGCAGACGCTCGCCGATGACGTCGGCCGAGGCGGAGCGGCGCAGCAGACCGTGCACGTCGTAGCCCTGCTCCAGAAGGAAGGAGGCGAGATAGGCCCCGTCCTGGCCGGTTATCCCGGTGATCAGCGCGCGCGGCATGAGTTGGTCCCTGGTCGAGAACCCGGCGGCTCTAGACGATGCCCGGGATGCTGTCCAACCCACCTGCCTTGATCGCGTCCAGCACCGCCTTGACGTCCTGCGCGCGTTCGCGGGGCAGAGCGAGCACCGCGTCGGGTGTTGCCACCAGCACCACGTCCTCCAGCCCCACGACGGTGGCGAGCGTGCCGTCACCGCGCACGTAGCAGCCGCGCGCATCGACCAGCACCGTGCGGCCGGTCGCGACGTTGCCGGCGGCGTCCTTCGCGCCCAGTTCCCACAGCGCCGCCCAGGAGCCCACGTCCGACCAGCCCAGCGAGGCGGGAACGACAGCGTTGCGGGAGGATCTTTCCGCGACCGCATAGTCGAGGCTGATGGTGCGACAGGCGGTGAAGGCGTCCGCGCCGAGCCGGACGAAGTCCGTCTCCGTCGTGCGCCGGGCGACGGCCTCGCGGACGCTCGCCAGCACGTCGGGCGCGTGGCGCTCGAACTCCGCGATCAGGGTTGCCGCGGTGAAGACGAACATGCCGGCGTTCCAGAAGAAGCCGCCCGAGGCGAGGTAGGCCTCGGCCGTGGGACGGTCCGGCTTCTCGACGAAGCGGGCGACGCGGAAGGCACCTGCGATGCCGGCGAGGGGCTCGCCGCGCTCGATGTAGCCGTAGCCGGTTTCGGGCGCGGTGGGGGTCATTCCGAAGGTCACGACGTGGCCGGCGCGCGCCGCCGCCGCCGCGACCGCGACGGCGCGGCGCAGGGCGGGCTCGTCGCCGATGGCGGCGTCGGCGGCCATCATCCACAGCACCGTCTCCGGGGCCTCCTCGGCCACCATCAGGGCGGCCGCGAGGATGGCGGGGCCGGAGTTGCGGCCGACAGGTTCCAGCACGATTCGGGTGCCGGCGATGCCGAGCTCGCGCATTTGCTCGGCAACGACGAAACGGTGGCGCTCGTTGCAGACCACGATCGGGGCCGTGAAGCCTTCGCCCCCCGCCGCAGGGCCCATCGCACGCGCGGCCGTCTCCTGGATCATGGTGCGCTCGGAGAGCAGGCGCTGGAACTGCTTGGGCGCGGCCTGGCGCGACAGCGGCCATAGCCGCGTGCCGGAGCCGCCGGAGAGGATTACCGGACAGATCATGCGTACCTCCATGCGGCCCGGATTGGCACGCCGCTCGTGGGGACGCTAGGGTTTCAGCCTCCACGACGAGACCCATCAGCCATGAAAGTCTGCATCTTCGGCGCCGGCGCCATCGGCGGCCACGTCGCCGCCCGTTATGCCCGCGGCGGGGCGGAGGTTTCCGTCGTTGCGCGCGGGGCGTATCTCGAGGCGATCCGCGACAAGGGTCTCACGATCGAGGCGCCGGACGCGACCTTCACCGAGCGCGTGCGCGCCAGCGCCGATCCCGCCGAGCTCGGGCCGCAGGATGCCGTGATCGTCACGGTGAAGGCACCGGCCCTGCCCGCCGTCGCCGCGGGCATCGCGCCGCTGCTGGGACCCGAGACGCCGGTGGTGTTCGCGATGAACGGCATCCCGTGGTTCTATTTCGACTTCCACGGCGGGGCGCTCGACGGTCATCGCCTGGCGCGGCTCGACCCGGAGGGGGCGCTGCGAGGCGCAATCGGACCCCGGCGGGCGATCGCCGGTGTGGTTTATTCCGCCTGCACAGTGGTGGAACCGGGACGCATCGCGGTCGAGCACAACCGCAACCGGATGGTCTATGGCGAGCCTGACAACACGATCTCGGCGCGCTGCGAGACGATTGCGGAGCCGCTGCGCAAGGGTGGGTTCCGGGTCGATGTGACGGAGCGGATGCGCGACGCGATCTGGGAGAAGCTGTTCCTCAACTTGGCGTCCGGACCGCTCGCCGTGCTGGCGCAGTCGGCGCCGGCGGGATACGCCTCCGAGCCCGGGGTCGCTGATGCAATCAGGCGGATCGTGGCGGAGGGGGCGTCAATCGCGCACGCGCTCGGGTGCCGGCCGGCCGTCGATGTCGAGCCGCAAATCGAGCGGGCGCGGACGATGACGCACAAGCCGAGCATCCTGCAGGACCTGGAGCTGGGGCGGCCGATGGAGGTGGACGGCATCTTCGCGGCGACGCTCGATCTGGCGCGTCTGGCGGGTGTGCAGACGCCGACGCTCGACCTGCTCATCGCGCTCCTGAAGACGCGGGCGCGGGGGGCGGGGCTTTACCCGTAAGGATCCGGGCGGCGCCCGGCCTTGCTTGTTTCCTCGCCTTGCGGCGCAATGGCGCTATGCTGGTGCCCCGCCACAGCCTCATCGTCTCCGCCCAGGCCGCCGCCGGCAATCCGTTGCGCGGGCCGCACTTCATGGCCGCGATGGCGCAGGCCGCCGAGCAGGGGGGCGCGGCGGCGATCCGCGCTGAAGGGGTGGCGGACATCGCCGCCATCCGCGCCGCGGTGAAGGTGCCGATCATCGGGCTCATCAAGCTGGACCTGCCGGCGGACCAGGTGCGGATCACGACGAGCTTCGAGGCGGCGGCCTCCGTGTTCGCCGCCGGAGCGGACATGGTGGCAGTCGACGCGACGCTGCGGCCGCGCAACGGCCCGGCGCCGCGCGATCTGATCGCGCGCATCCGCGCGGAGCTAGGCAAGCCGGTGCTGGCGGATGTCGCGACCCTCGCCGACGGCGAGGCCGCCGCAGCCGCGGGGGCGGACGCGGTGGCGACCACGCTCGCCGGCTACACCGCGGAGACGGCGGCGATCGAGGGACCGGCGATCATGCTGGTGCAGGCGCTGGCCGCGCGGCTCTCGGTGCCGGTTTTCGCCGAGGGGCGGTATGACGCGCC
>JAJXXT010000061.1 GCA_021780935.1 Pseudomonadota bacterium | reverse complement strand
ACGCGATCTCCCGCCCGGCGGCCGCGGCGAGCGCCAGCAGCGGCAGCCATCGCGCGGCACCCGGAACGATCAGCGCCAGCCCCGTCCCCTCCGCCAGCCCGCCGAGGACGATCAGCGCCACCAGCTCGCGCTTGCGCCAGGCCGGGATCGCGCGCGCGGCGTGCAGGATGCCCGCCTGGCAGGCGAGGAAGCCGAGCGCCGCCAGCGCCGCCAGCACCGCCAGCGCGGCCGAGCCGGTGGCGATCGCGGCAAGCCCGAGCGGGAACAGCAGCAGCGCCATGATCCCCTCGCGCGTCATCCACGAGGTGCGGGGATGGAAGAACACGTTGAGCGCCCGCCACGGCCGGCCGATCTCGAGCCAGACCAGCCCGAGCCCGGCGCCGACCAGCAGCAGCCCGCACGCCAGCGCCAGGCGGAACGTTCCGCCACCGATTGCTTCCAGCGCCGCCGCCACGAGCAGCCCCGTGCCGCTGCCGCCGCCCGCGAAATTGCCGGCCGCCCGCAGATCCCACTGGCTCTGCCGCCGCATGCCCCGGATCGCGCTCATGCTGCCCCGCTCACGGTGCCTCCCGGTCCCAGAGATAGTAGAAGCCCGGCCCCGTCCCTTCCTCTTCGTTCAGCCGGAACCAGCGGTTTTCCGCCAGCAGCGCGGCCACCGGGCCGTCCGGGTCGTCGCGGTCGCCGAAGCTGAGCGCGCCGGAGATGCAGGCATTGACGCAGAGCGGGCTCGCCTGCGGATCGCGCCCCACCGCGAGGCCGCGCGCCACCCCCGCATCGATCCGCGCCGCACAGAAATCGCACTTGGTGGCGAGCCCGGCCGGGCGCGTGCCGCGCTGCGCCTCGGCCGCGGTCGGCGCCGCCCCGAAGGCATAGGCCGGCGCCTCGGTCAGGCTGCGCGCGTCGTAGGGGCAGGCCATGATGCAGTAGCTGCAGCCGATGCAGAGATCCTCGTCGATGGTGACGATCCCGTCCGCGCGCTGGCGCGTCGCCGTGGTCGGGCAGACCTCCATGCAGGGCGGGTTGTCGCAGTGCTGGCAGCCGACCGGCAGGAACACGCGCTGCACATCGGGATAGGTGCCGCGCTCGAGGTCGAGCACCCGCCGCCACTGCACGCCGGGCGGCGTCGCGTTGCCCTCCTTGCAGGCGGCGGTGCAGGTCTGGCAGCCGACGCAGCGGCGCAGGTCGGCGACCATCACGTAGCGCGTCATGCCTCCGCCTCCGGCGGCGGCGCGCAGCGGGCCAGCGCGACGCGCACCACGTCGGCCCCCGAGCCGGTCGCATCCGTGAGCTCGAGCGACATCGGCACGATGGTGTTGAGCGAGGGCCAGGCGAGATCTTTCGCAACCGGCGTCTTCCAGTGCTCGAACTGCCCGGGGATCACCACCGTATCCGGCCGGCAGCCCTGGACCAGGGCGGCGCGGCCGCGCGTCGCGCCGATGGTGGAACGAACCTCGACCCAGTCGCCCTCGGCGATGCCGAGCCCGGCCGCGGTCGTTGCGTTGACGATCACCCGGCCCTGGCCGCGCAGGTTGCGCCCGACCTCGGCCATCAGCGGGATGCCGGCGTTGTTGCCGGTCGTGTACGGCATGGTCTTGGTGGTGATGCCCCAGAGCGGATAGGCGGCGGGGTCCTCGCCGGCGGCGCGCACCGCCCGCTCCCAGCGCTGCGGCACGTTATGCCAGAGCGGGATCGGCATGTATTCGCCGAGCTGTTCGTCCCACCAGTGGATGTTCTGCTCGTGCAGCCGCCGGCCGAGCTCCTGGCCGGTGCGCAGCAGCCGCTCCTGGTAGGGCAGCTCGTAGCGCAGCCCGAGCCGGGCCATCGTCGGCGTGAGATACCAGTCCTCGCGGCGGAACGGCACGACGTCGTGGCCGTGGGTGCGGAACCAGGCGAGGTCGTGCGTGCGCGCGCCCTGGCTCAGCGCCGTGCTCGCCGCCTTGCACACCGCGTCCCAAATCGTTTCGGTATCATGCGCGACATCGGTGGCCAGCGAGAAGTCGAAGCCCTCACCCGCCAGCGGCACGCCGGCGGCGCCGCGGTTGAGGGCGGCGTTGTAGCGCTCGATCAGCCCGGCGCGGCGCGCCAGCTCGGTGGCGATCCAGGTGAAGTCGCGCGCCTCGCCCATCGGCTCGACCGCCGGCGCGCGCAGCGCGAAGCCCTGATGGTCCCAGTGCTGCTCGACATATTTGGTGCCGCCGACGCGGATCAGCTGGGTGCTTTCGAGGTCGGTCGCATCCGGCAGCAGGATGTCGGCCATGTGGTTGGTCTCGTCCATCGTGTAGGCGAAGGCGACGATGAACCCGATCCGCCCCATCGTCGCGACGATGCGCCGCGTGTCCCAGAACGAGATCGCGGGATTGGTGCGGAAGGCGAACCAGATCTCGGGCGGCGGCGGCTCGGGCCATTCCTTCGGCGCGTCGGTGGCGAACATCCAGGCCAGGTGCGTGGGGCCCAGCGCCTGCGCCCAGGGCGAGTTGCCGACGATCGGCACCAGCGAGCGGTGCGCGTTGCGCCCGGTCGGCCGCGCCGCCCACTCGCCGCTGCGCGTGGCGTTGAAATGCGCCGCCATGAACCCGTCCTCGCCGGGGACGACGCTCTTCAGCCGGTTCTCGTGCGGCTTGTTGAGCCGCACCGTGGTGCCGAGCGTGCCGCCCGGGACCTCGAGCGCGCCGACCAGCACCGCCAGCATGGTGCGCGCCCAGCAGCATTCATAGGCGCCCCAGCCGTTATTGACGGTCTTGCCCAGCGTCACCGCGACGGGACGGAACGGCAACGTTTCGCCATCGACGACGATGGTCTCGCCGATGCAGGCGTGATCGAGATATTCCTGGGCGATGCGCCGGATCGTCGCCGGCGCGATGTCGCAGATCGCGCCGGCCCATTCCGGCGTGTAGGGCGCGAGCGTCTCGGCCATCACCGCGAACGCGGTGCGCGCGGCGGCGTCGCGCCAGGGCGTCACCTCGCCGTCCGGCCCGTGCGTCACCGCCTCCGCCACCGTCACCGCGCCCTCGAGCGCGCCGGCCGCGCCCGGCGTGTCGTGCGCCACGGCGCGGCCGAGCCCGGCATCGAAGATCAGCGGCTTGCCGCTCGCCTTCTCGCGCAGATAGTAGCCGTCCGGCCCGACCAGGTAGGGCGAGGCGGTGCGCTCGCAGAGGAAGCCGAGGTCGAGCCGCTCGCGCGCCGCCTCGTGCAGCAGCACGTGCACCAGGGCGAGCAGGAAGGCGGCATCCGTCTTCGGGCGGATCGGCACCCACTCCGCCGAGCAGGCGCCGGTCGGCGAGAGATGCGGCTCCACCTGCACCCGGCGGATGCCGCGCAGGCGCGCGTCGGCATGGCGGCGCACCGCGCAGACGCCGCCCGAGACTTCCGCGTTGTTGCCGCAGGAAATCAGGTAGCGCGTGTGCACGGTATCGGCGGTGACGGTGAAGGCGCGATGCCAGAACTCGCCGTAGAGATGCTCGGAGTGGACGCATTTGACGCCCTGCCCGGAGCCGAAGCTGTAGTCGATCGGCCCCCAGGCGGAGAGAAAGGCGGGGAAGGTGCCCATGTAGCTCTGCGGCGTGCCGCCATGGCCGAACGTGGCGGCGAGGCGGGGCAGCCCGGCCTCGTCGAGCAGGCCGCGGGCGCGGATGTCGCGCAGGCGTTGCGCAATCGTATCGAGCGCCTCGTCCCACGAGATCGGCACGAAGCCCGGGTCCTGGTCGCGGCCCTTGCGCGGGTTGGTCCGCTTCATCGGCTGCAGCACGCGATGCGGATTATAGGTCTTCTGGATCAGCCCATAGGCCTTGACGCAGATGCGCCCGAGCCCGGGATGGATCGCCGCGGCGCTCTCGTCGGGCTCGATGCGCGTCGCCACGCCGTTCTCCACGCCGACGCGCATCAGGTCCGGCCCGGCCACGCAATTGTAGCAGAAGCTCGGCACCGAGCGGCTGGCGGCGGCGTCCATCGGCCTCAGGCCCCGGCCGCGCTCATGCGCCCGCCGGCGCTGCCATCGCCCCGGCCTTCGCGACCTTCGCGGCGAGGCGCTGCGTCGCCGTCGCGATATCGAGGATGAAACGGATATGCCGCCCGCGCCCGATCTCCTCGATCGCATCGCGGGCGACGAAGTCGAACACCGCGCGCCGGCCTTCGCGGGCGGCCAGCGTCACCTCGATGGTGACGTCCATGCCCATCGGCGTCGCCGCGGCATGGTCGAGTTCCATGCGCACGCCGACCGAGTCCTCGCCGGGGTCGAGATGTTCGAGCAGCAGCTCGCGGCAGGCGATCTCGACGTCGCGGCCGAAATCGGGGGTGGCATAGACGCGCAGCGCCTCGCCGAGGAAGGCGATGGCGCGGTCGGGGCCGACGCGGATGGTTTCGCTGCGGGCAAGGCCGGGGCGCAGGCTGTCGCGCATGGACGATTACCTCTTGGCGCCGCTAATTGATGGAAACTCTTACGGCTTTGCGGTTTTTCGGCGCTTTCGGCTGTGAAGGCTGGCGCGCGATTTTTTGGCGCGCATTGATCTAGATCAAAGCAGGCCGGCCGATCTCCGTGCAGCGTTTGCGTCTAAGACGTATTCACGCACCGTAATGCGCAATATGGCCCGGATGCGCCCCGCCGCGTCGCGGGGAGAAACGGAGAGGACCCCGATGCCCGCTGCGCCCCACCAGTGGATCATGACCGCGCCGGACGCGCCGCTCGCGCGCCGTGGCTTCGACCCCTTCCCCCCCGCCGCCGGGGAGGTCGTCGTCGCCATCGCCGGCTGCGGCGTCTGCCACACCGATCTCGGCTATCTCCACGACGGGGTGCGCACCAACCACCCGCTCCCGCTCACCCTCGGCCACGAGATCAGCGGCACCGTCGTCGCCACCGGCGCCGGCGCCGAGGCCTGGCAGGGGCGTGCCGTCATCGTCCCCGCGGTGCTGCCCTGCGGCGCCTGCGACGCCTGCCGCCGCGGCCGCTCGGCCATCTGCCGCGGCCAGAAGATGCCCGGCAACGACATCGACGGCGGCTTCGCGACGCATATCCGCGTGCCCGCGCGCGGCCTGTGCCCGGTCGATCTCACCCGCCTCGCCGCCGCCGGCCTCGTGCTCGCCGATGTCTCGGTGGTCGCCGACGCCGTCACCACGCCCTACCAGGCGGTGCGCCGGGCCGGCATCGGCGCGGGCGATCTCGCGGTGGTGATCGGCGTCGGCGGCGTCGGTGGCTTCGCCGCCCAGATCGCCCACGCCATGGGCGCGCGGGTGGTGGCGATCGACGTCGATGCGGCGAAGCTCGCGGCGCTGTCCGCCCACGGCGCCGACCTCGCACTCGACGCCAGCGGCCAGGACGCGCGGGCGCTGAAGCAGGAGATCGCCGCCTTCGCCAGGCGCGAGGGGCTGCGCGCGACCGAATGGACGATCCTGGAATGTTCCGGCAGCGCCGCCGGCCAGGCCACCGCCTGGAGCCTGCTGGTGCCCGGCGCCACGCTCGGCATCGTCGGCTTCACCATGGCCAAGGTCGAGGTGCGGCTCTCCAACCTGATGGCCTTCGACGCGCGCGCGCTCGGCAACTGGGGCTGCCCGCCGGAGCTCTACCCCGAGGCGCTCGACCTCGTGCTCGACCGGCGCATCGCCCTCGCCCCGTTCGTCGAGCAGCACCCGCTCGATGCGATCAACGACGTCATCGCCGCCGCCCACGCCCACCGCCTCACCCGCCGCGCCGTGCTGACCCCCGCCTGAGAGGACGCCGCCCATGCCAACCACCACGACCCCGACCAGCACGACCCCGACGAGCACGAGCGCGACCACCGCCGACACCGCAACGATCGCCGCCCGCACCCGCCCCGCGCGGCTGGTCTCGCACAACCTCGTCGAGGGCCTCGCCTTCCCCGGCCTCAAGGTCGAGCAGCGCCCGGCCAGGCGGCCCGACGGCACGCCGGCCGAGGGCCTGTTCAACACCTGGATCATTCTCGACAACCCCGGCCAGCTCAACTCCTACACCACCGAGATGGTGAAGGGCACGATCCTCGCCCTGCGCGCCGCCTCGCTCGCGCGCGATGTCGTCGCCGTCGTGCTCACCGGCAGCGGCGAGCGCGCCTTCTGCACCGGCGGCAACACCGCCGAATATGCCGAGTATTACGCGGGCAACCCGCAGGAATACCGGCAGTACATGCGCCTCTTCAACGACATGGTCTCGGCGATCCTGGGCTGCGACAAGCCGGTCGTCTGCCGCGTCAACGGCATGCGCATCGGCGGTGGGCAGGAGATCGGCATGGCCTGCGACTACTCGCTCGCCCAGGACCTCGCGCGCCTCGGCCAGGCCGGGCCCAAGCACGGCTCCGCGGCGATCGGCGGCTCGACCGATTTCCTGCCGCTCATGGTGGGCATCGAGCGCGCGATCGAGTCCGGAACGTTGTGCGAGCACTGGTCGGCCCACAAGGCCTATCGCCTCGGCATGCTTTACGACATCGTCCCGGCGCTGAAGGTCGATGGTGCCTTCGTGCCCAACCCGCTGGTCGTCACCGACCGGCTGCTCGACGAATGGGGCCGTTTCGCTCT
>JAJXXT010000033.1 GCA_021780935.1 Pseudomonadota bacterium | reverse complement strand
GAGTTGGTTTTTTTGGGTATCGTGGTCGATGAAGCGGTCTGGGAGGGTCATGGGGCGGAACCTGAGGCCGTGGTCGAGGAGGCCGTGGTGGGCGAGGTGGTGAGCGACGGCGGCGGAGAAGCCGCCGATGGCGGCTTCCTCGACGGTGATGAGGACGTCGTGGTGGCGGGCGAGGTGGTCGATGAGCTGGGTATCGATGGGCTTGGCGAAGCGGGCGTCGGCGACGGTGGTGGAGAGGCCGCGCGCGGCGAGGTCGGCGGCGGCGGCGAGCGCGTCGGCGAGGCGGGTGCCGAGGGAGAGGATGGCGATGGAGGATCCTTCGCGCAGGATGCGGCCGCGGCCGATGGGCAGGATCTGGGGCTGGTCGGGGAGGGCGACGCCGGTGCCCTCGCCGCGCGGGTAGCGCAGGGCGCTGGGGCGGTCGTTGATGGTGGCGGCGGTGGCGACCATGTGGACGAGTTCGGCCTCGTCGGCGGGTGCCATGATGACGATGCCGGGCAGGCAGCCGAGATAGGCGAGGTCGAAGCTGCCGGCGTGGGTGGCGCCGTCGGCGCCGACCAGGCCGGCGCGGTCCATGGCGAAGCGCACCGGCAGGGACTGGATGGCGACGTCGTGCACCACCTGGTCGTAGCCGCGCTGCAGGAAGGTCGAGTAGATGGCGCAGAACGGCTTCATGCCCTCGGTGGCCATGCCGGCGGCGAAGGTGACGGCATGCTGCTCGGCGATGCCGACATCGAAGGTGCGTTCGGGGAAGCGCTTCTGGAAGCGGTCGAGGCCGGTGCCGGAGGGCATGGCGGCGGTGATGGCGACGATATTTTTGTCGCGCTCGGCGACGGCGATCAGCGCGTCGGCGAAGACGCGGGTGTAGCTCGGCGGGCCGGGCGGCGCCTTGGCCTGCTCGCCGGTGACGACGTTGAAGCGGGAGACGGCGTGCAGCTTGTCGGCGGCGGCCTCGGCGGGGGCGTAGCCGCGGCCCTTCTGGGTGATGACGTGCAGCAGGATCGGGCCCTGTTCGTCGGCGTCGCGCACGTTGCGCAGCACCGGCAGGAGGTGGTCGAGGTTGTGGCCGTCGATCGGGCCCACGTAGTAGAAGCCCATCTCCTCGAACAGCGTGCCGCCGGTGAGGATGCCGCGCGCGAACTCCTCCGCGCGGCGCGCCGTGCGCTCGATGCCGCGCGGGAAGCGGCGGGCCATGCGCGCGGCGAGGTCCCGGAGCGAGAGGAAGGAGCGCGAGGAGAGCAGGCGCGAGAGATAGGCGCTCATCGCGCCCACCGGCGGCGCGATCGACATGTCGTTGTCGTTGAGGATGACGATCAGGCGCGAGTGCAGGGCGCCGGCGTTGTTCATCGCCTCGTAGGCCATGCCGGCGCTCATCGCGCCGTCGCCGATCACCGCGATCACGTGGCGCTGCTCGCCCTTGAGATCGCGCGCCACCGCCATGCCGAGCCCGGCCGAGATCGAGGTCGAGGAATGCGCCGTGCCGAACGGGTCGTAGGGGCTCTCGGAACGGCGCGTGAAGCCGGACAGCCCGCCTCCCTGGCGCAGCGTGCGGATGCGCTCGCGCCGCCCGGTCAGGATCTTGTGCGGGTAGGCCTGGTGGCCGACATCCCAGATCAGCCGGTCCTCCGGCGTCTCGAACACCGCGTGCAGCGCTACCGTCAGCTCCACCACCCCCAGCGACGCCCCCAGGTGCCCACCCGTCACCGATACCGCCGAAATCGTCTCCGCCCGTACCTCCTCCGCCAGCGCCTTCAACTGCTCCGGCGAAAAGTTACGCAAATCCCCAGGCCCACGAACCCGATCCAAATGCGGCGTCGCAGGCCGAGGCGAAGAGGAGGTGGTGGTGGACATCCGATCAGCTCCGGCGCGCGACGGTGTAGGCGGCAAGGGCCCTGAGATCGGCGGCGCGCGCGCCGAAACTCTCGAGATGATCCGCGGCCTGGCGTGCCAGCAGCTCGGCCTGGAAGCGGGCGCGCTCGAGACCGAGCACGCCAACGAGGGTCGCCTTGCCGGCGGCGGCATCCTTGCCGGCGGTCTTGCCGGTCTCCTGCGTCGTGCCGGTGGCATCGAGGATGTCGTCGGCGATCTGGAAGGCGGCGCCAAGGTCGCGGCCAAAAGCGGCGAGCAGATGGCGCTGAGCGTTCGAGGCGCGCCCGAGGATGGCGCCGGCCTCGGCGCTGAACTGGATCAGACGCCCCGTCTTGAGCGCCTGCAGCCGCCCGACATCCTCGGCGGAAAGCGGGCTGAGGCTCGGCGCCAGGATGTCGAACATCTGCCCGCCGGCCATGCCACGGGCACCGGAGGCATGGGCCAGTGCCTGCACCAGCTCGCAGCGCGCTTCCGGGTTGGCGTGGGTCTCGGCCTCGGCCAGCACCTCGAAGGCGCGGGTCTGCAGCGCGTCGCCCACCAGGATCGCGGTTGCTTCGTCGTAGGCACGGTGCGTGCTCGGCTTGCCGCGGCGCAGATCGTCGTCGTCCATCGCCGGCAGGTCGTCGTGGACCAGGGAGTAGGCGTGCAACATCTCGACGGCGGCCCCGACCCGGGCGGCGCAGCGCTCGTCAACCGCGAACAGGGAGGCCGTGTGCATCACCAGGAAGGCGCGCATCCGCTTGCCGCCGCCGAGCGTCGCGTAGCGCATCGCCTCCATCAGCCGCGCTTCCGGCCCGTCGGGCAGCGGCAGCAGCCGGTCGATCATCGTCTCGACGGTGGCCGCCGCGGCGCGCAGCGCTCGCTGCAGCTCCGCGCTGTCGGGAGCGCTGTCGGGAAGGTTCATTGCCGTTGCCTCAACCGGTCTCGCGCAGGCCGCTGGCCTTGCCGTCGGTGGCGACGATCGCCTGCACCTTCGCCTCGGCCTCGGCGAGTCTGGCCTCGCAGTGCCGCCTGAGCGCGGAGCCGCGCTCGTAGGCGGCGATGGCGTCGGACAGCTTCTGCTGGCCCGCTTCGAGCGCACGCACGATTCCCTCGAGCTCGGCGAGCGCCGCCTCGAAGGACAGGCCCGCGACATCCTCAGGCTCCGGCGGTCCGTCCGGAGAGGGGGGTGCGGCCTTGGGTGGGTGGGATGCCATGTCTGCAACCGTGACGCGAAACCCGACTGGTAGCGCGTGGGCGCCAGCCCGCCAACCCCGCTCGGCGGCGGTTCAGTTGCGCATCAGGCTGCGAACATGGGCGGCGGTGGAGGCCGCCAGCGCCGGCAGGTCGTACCCGCCCTCCAGCATCGAGACGACACGGCCGCCGCAACGGGTGTCGGCGAGGTCCAGGATGGCATCGGTGACCCAGGCGAAATCCTCGGTCTCCAGCCGCAATTGCGCGAGCGGATCGGCGCGGTGAGCGTCGAAGCCGGCGGAGACCACGATCAGGTCGGGGGCCCAGGCGTCGAGGGCCGGAAGGATCGAGCCTGCCCAGGCGGCGCGGAATTCCTGCGAGCCGGTGTCGGGCGCCAGCGGCACGTTGACGACATTGTCGGCAACGCCGTGCTCCCTCGCCATGCCGGTCCCCGGGTAGCACGGGTGCTGGTGCGTCGAGGCGTAGAACAGGGTGGGGTCCGATGCCGCCACGGCTTGCGTGCCGTTGCCGTGGTGGACATCGAAATCCAGCACCGCGACCCGTCCCGCCCCCCAGCGCGCCTGGGCGTGGCGGGCGGCGATGGCGGCGTTGGAGAACAGGCAGAAGCCCATTGCCCGATCGGGCTCCGCGTGGTGCCCGGGCGGGCGCACCGCGGCGAAGGCGGCGCGCACCGAGCCGGACATCACCGCATCCACGGCGGCGACCCCGGCACCGGCGGCCCGCAGCGCCGCCTCCGCCGTGCCGGCGCTGACCACCGTATCGGGGTCGATGAAGATCGGGTCGTCCGCCGGCGGCGCGAGGGCGAGCATGGCGCGGACATGCATCGGCGGATGCACGCGCAGCAATGCCTCCTCCGTGGCCCGCGGCGCCTCCTCGCGCAGCAGGTTGGAAAAGGGCTCGGTCTCGAGCGCGGCGATCACGTAGCGCAGCCGGTCCGGGCATTCGGGATGGAACGGCCCGGTATCGTGCGCGAGGCAGGCACGGTGCGTCAGCAGCAGAACCGTCACGCGGCACCCCGTACGCGAATGAGGAAGCTGAAAACACCGGCTTCGTCCGACCAGGCGAGCAGGGTGTGGCCGGTCTCGCGACAAAACGCCTGAAAATCCTTCACGGCCGCGCGGTCGGTGGCGAGCACCCGCAGCGTGGCGCCGGCCGGCATGGCGCGCAGGGCGCGGTGCGCGCGCAGCACCGGCAGCGGGCAGTTCATGCCTTTGACGTCCAGGACGGTTTCGCTCATCGCTGCGACTCTGCGCGGTACGCAAGCCGCGGGCAAGGCAGGCGACGAGGGGACCGGGGTCGGAGATGGCGGGATTCAGGATCGGGGTCGATCTCGGTGGCACCAAGATCGAGATTGCGGCGCTCGGCGCGGATGGCGGCATCGTGCTGCGCGAGCGCACGGCGACACCGGCGGGCTACCCCGCCACCATCGCCGCCATCGCCGGGCTCGTGCGCGCGGCGGAGGCGCGGCTCGCTGGCGGGGCGAGCGTCGGCATCGGCATCCCCGGCGTGATCTCGCCGGCCACGGGGCTGGTGAAGAACGCCAATTCCATAGCGCTCAACGGTCAACCCTTCGACCGCGACATCGCCGCCGCGCTCGGGCGCGAGGTGCGGGTCGCCAACGACGCCAACTGCTTCGCACTCAGCGAGGCCGTGGACGGCGCGGGGGCAAGCGGGCGTGTCGTGTTCGGCGTCATCCTCGGTACTGGCTGCGGCGGCGGCATCGTCGTCGAGCGGCGGATCGTCGAAGGCAGGCACCGCATCGCCGGGGAGTGGGGTCATATCCCCTTGCCCTGGCCGCAGCCCGGGGAACTGCCGGGCCGGGCCTGCTGGTGCGGGCAGCGGAACTGCCTCGAAACCTGGATCGCCGGGCCGGCGCTGGCGGCGGATTGCGATGGCGTGGGCCATCGCGACGCCGGTGCCATCCCGGCGCGGGCGGCCGCCGGTGAGGCCCGGGCGCAGGCGGCGCTGGCGCGGCACGCGGACCGGCTGGCGCGCGGGCTCGCGGTGATCGTGAATATCCTCGACCCGGACGTGATCGTGCTCGGCGGCGGGCTCTCCAACATGGCGCATCTCTGCGAGGCGGTGCCGGAGGCGATGAAGCGCTACGTCTTTTCCGATTTCGTGGACACGCCGATCCGGCGCGCGGAGCATGGCGACTCTTCGGGCGTGCGCGGCGCCGCCTGGCTCTGGCCTCGCGCCTGACGCGCCCGACCTGACGCGCCCGACCTGACGCGCCCGACCTGGCGCGACTTGCCTGGCGCGACTGGCCAGTCGCGACTGGCCGGGTGCCACGGACCCGCCGTGCCGGGCAGGGGAGGCACTGGCCGCGATCTTTGTGCTAGAGCAATATCCGGCCAGATAGAATCATCTGGCGGGATTTCTTGCGCCAGGAAACTTAGCATCGAGAGCAACTCATCTCCGGTCTGCCTGCGTCGGTCAGGCTCAGACCGACCGGGGGTTGCTCCAGGGTTTCGATCATGCCGGCGCTGTGCCGCGACTGCTTGCGCATGCTGGAGGACGGGCCCTGCCCGTGCGGCGGGCGGGTGGTGCGGCATGCCGAGCTGTTCAGCCTGAGTCTCGCGCATGTCGATTGCGATGCATTTTACGCGAGCGTGGAGAAGCGCGACCGGCCGGAACTGGCTTCGCGGCCGGTGATCGTGGGCGGGGCGACCCGCGGCGTGGTCGCCGCCGCCTGCTATGTGGCGCGGATGGCTGGCGTGCGCAGCGCCATGCCGATGTTCAAGGCGCGCCGACTATGTCCGGACGCCGAGGTGATCGCCCCGGATTTCCGCAAATATACCGCGGTGGCACGCGATATCCGCGCGCGCATGCTCAAGCTCACGCCGTTGGTCGAGGTGCTCTCGATCGACGAGGCGGCGCTCGATCTGTCGGGTACGGCGGCGCTGCACGGTGCGCCGCCGGCCGTCGTGCTCGCCCGTTTCGCCACCGAGGTGGAGCGCGAGGTCGGGATCACCGTCTCGGTCGGCCTGGCGCGCAACCGGCTCCTGGCCAAGCTGGCTGCCGGGCGGGATAAGCCGCGCGGCTTTTCGGTGCTGGGCACGGAGGCGGCGGATTATCTCGCGCCGCAGCCGGTGCGCCTGCTGCCCGGAATCGGCCCCGCCGGCGCCGCGCGACTCGCCGCGATTGGCATCACCACGCTCGGGCAGCTGCAGATGCTGGACGCGCGCACCGCACAGGCGCGCCTGGGCGAGGAGGGGCCGGCGTTGGTCGCGCGCGCCCGGGGCGAAGACGCGCGGGCGGTGCAGCCGGGGCGGGAGGCGAAATCGATCAGCGCCGAGACCACCTTCGAGCACGACCTCGCCGGCCGCGAGGAACTCGAGGCGACGCTGTGGCGCCTGTGCGAGAAGGTCGCGCGGCGGCTGCGGGAAAACGATCTCGCGGCCGCCGGGGTCACGCTCAAGCTGCGCAGCGCCAGCTTTGCGACGCGCACCCGAGCGGTGCGCCTGGCGACGCCGACGCGGCTGCCGGAGCGGCTGTTCGATGCCGCGAGGCGTCTCCTGTCGCCGGCGGTGGACGGAACGGCCTACCGCCTCATCGGCATCGGCGCGGATCCGCTGGCGCCGGCCGCCGAGGCCGACCCGCCGGACCTCGCCGATCCCTCGCTGCCGCGGCGGGTCGCCGCGCAGCGCGCGGTCGATGCGCTGCGCGGCAAATTCGGCGAGCAGGCGGTCATGCGCGGACGCGGCCTGCCGCGCGGGCGTGCGTCGTGAGGCTGGGATGGTCCGAACCGCTCAGCAGTGCGAGTGGCGCAGCGTGAAGCTGACGAGGTGCCCGTGCAGCAGGAAGGTGCCGAAATCCATGGTGATGCCGTCGGCGACACCGTTCGAGAAGTAGCGCATGCCGATCTGCATCGTGGGCTCCATCGCCTGCGGCGTGCGATCGAAGAAGCCGATATGCACCCGCCCGCTCTTGAGCCCCTTCAGCGCCGGCCAGGTCGTGTGCGACGGCGTGCCCCAGGTCGCCAGGGCCACCGTCGAGTTCTCCGCGCCATCGGGGCTGGTGCCGTCGAACAGCGGCATCGCGATCACGCGTTTACCGGCCTCGGACGCAGCGATGATGACGCGGTTCTGCGCCATCGGGAAGATCGTGCCGGCCGGCAGCGGCACGCGCGCGGGCTTCGGGCGCGTGTAGATCGCGATCCCCGGGCCGCCGGGCCGGTCGAGATGCGCCTCGCCGGCGATGTCGGTCGTGGTCTGCCCGTCCGTCGTCTCCTGCAGGCGGAACCGCAGCGTCCTGCCGTCCTTGCTTTCCCAGGTCGTGTAGTTGGAGACCGAGTGGCTGATCGTGCCATTCGTGCTCGCGACCGCGAGTTCGAGCCGCTGCTGCACGGCCCAGGCGGAGCAGGCATCGATCACGTCGTAGGTCATCCGTCCCGTTGCTCCGATCACGCCGCCCCGCGCGGCGCCGAGCGTCAGGTCATAGACCGCATGGTGGGCGGCGAGCTCGATGGCGCCCGCGGGCGGGGCCGCTGCCGGGGCCGCGGCGGCCGGGATCACGGTCAGGATCAGAGCGATGAGGCTCGGGAGGAATGCGCGCATGCCCCGAGATAGGATGTTCAGGCCGGTGGCGCCAGCAGCAGGCGGTTGACCGCAACGAGCCGCTCGAAGGTCTCGCGCCAGGCGCGGGCGAAGACCGCAGGCGCGATGCCACGCCCGGCCAGTTCCGCGCCGATATCCCCGACGGTGCGCGCGCCATCCACCAGCCGCAGGATGGCCGCGGCCTGCGGCGGCAGTGGCAGGGGCGCGCGCAGCCCGTCGAACAGGAACGAAAGCGTGCCGTCCGGCTGGATGGCGCGCGCCAGTTCCTCGCCCGGCATCTCGCGCGCCACCGGCACGCGCGCGGGGTCCGTGGGATTGGGCGACGGGCGCGGCTCGCTCGCACGGTGAGCGTAGACGACGTGCACGCCGATATTGCCGCACAGCGCTTCCGCCAGGGCGGCACGGCCAACCGGGTCGAGCCGCGCCGCCCGGGCCCGCAGGCGAGGGTCGGGCAGATAGGTGTCGGGGTCGTAGCGCATCGGCTCGATCCAGGCCGCGACCGCGAGCCCCTGGGCCGCGAGCAGGGCCTGCAAACCGGCCACCGTGTAGGCGCGGTCGCGAGGGTTGAGCAGCAGGTCGGCGAGCCCGGCATCGCCGCCGGTGATGTGGTCGGCGAAGCCGCGATTGAAGCGCAGCCAAGCGGATTGCGGCAGATGGCGCAGGACCCGGCGGGCAGCATCCAGCCGGTCGGCCAGCGGCTCGGCCTCCGGTGCGAGCAGGCGCAGCGCGTCCTGCACCATGTAGACGCCGGTGCGCCCGTAGGGTGCGTAGACCATGAGGCCGAGCCCGCCGCCGGCGGCGAGGGCGCCGAGGAGCGCCGCCAGCCCGTCGGCGGGCTCGGGCAGATGGTGCAGCACGCCGCAGCAATCGATGTAATCGAACGGCCCCAGGCCGAGCTTGGGAAGGTCGAGCAGGGAGGCCGCGATGAAATCGATGTTGGCGAGCCCGCGTGCCGCGGCGCGCGCCTCGGCGATGCGCCGCGCGGCGGCCGAGCGGTCGAGCCAGGTGACGCGGCCGGGCCGGCCCGCCGCGCGCAACTGGGCGGCCAGCATGATGGCGCCGTCGCCGGTGCCGCCGCCGGCGAACAGGGCGTTGAGCGGTAAGGCTTGGGGGCGGCCGGCGGCGAAGACCCAGTGGTCGATCTCGCGCAGATGCCCCGGCGAGCCGACGACCAGCCGCCTGGCCTCGTCGCGCGGGTCGCGGGCCGGGTAGGGGTGCGCCTCGTATTGCTCGGCGAGCAGAGCATCGGCACGATCAGACGTCATTGTCGCGGCATAGAGAGGAGTTCCCGCCATGCCAAGCAAGGTTTCTCTCCAGTCTGTCACGTTATCCGGGCTTGTCGGCCGCCTGGGTGCTAAGTATGTCACGCTCATGCGCATCCTCCCGATTCCGACCCTGGTGCTGGCCCTTGCCCTGGCGGCGGCGCTGGCACCGAACGACGCCTCGGCCGCCGCGCCGGTCGCCAAGTCCATCGGCATGTTCGGGGACTGGCAGGCCGCAACCTATGTCGATGGCGGGCAGACCGTCTGCTACGCCTTCACCCGCCCGCTGGTGGGGGGCAAACCCGCCAAGGGTCCGGGCGGGGCGGTGCTGTCGATCGCCGAGCGGCCGACCATCCGCGACGCGGTGGCAATCGCCGTCGGCTACACGTTTCCCGCCGGGGCCGTGGTGTCGGTGACGATCGATCGCACCAAGCAGGACTTCTACACCTCGGGCAACTCCGCCTTCTCGCGCGATGGCGCGGGGATGGTGGGGGCGATGGAGCGCGGCTCGGATCTGGTGGCGCTCTCCCCCGACCCCGGCAAGGGCACGAATACCGATCGGTTCAGCCTCAAGGGCTTCACCGCGGCGCACACCGCGATCGTGAAGGCATGTCCGCCGAGGTAGCGGCGCTGGACCGCGCGCCCGGGCAGGCCGCGACAGCGATGACGCCGACGCCGGCCGACTGGAGCGAGGCCGAGCGAGCGCGCATCCGCGCCAAGATCGCCCGTTTCGCGCCGCCACCGGCCCGTGCGCCGGATGGCCGGCTGGAACTCGTCGGTCTCTCACGCGAGGAACTTCTGGCGGCGCTCGGCGGGATCGGCGAGGCGGCGTTCCGCGCCAAGCAGCTCTGGCACTGGATCTACCACCAGGGGGCGACGGAGTTCGCGCGCATGTCCACGATCGCGAAGCCCCTGCAACAGAAGCTCGCGGAACATTTCACCGTCACCAGGCCGGACGTTGCCGCGGTGCAGACCAGCGACGACGCCACGCGCAAGTTCCTGTTCCGCTTCCGCGACGGACGCGAGGCGGAGACGGTCTATATCCCCGATCGCGAGGAGGAGCGCGGCGCGGTCTGCCTCTCCTCGCAGGTCGGCTGCACGCTGTCCTGCCGGTTCTGCCACACCGGCACGCAGGTGCTCGCGCGCAATCTCGGTCCGGGCGAGATCGTGGGCCAGTTCATGGCGGCGCGCGACTCCTATGGCGAGTGGCCGTCGCCCAAGGGCGAGACGCGGCTGCTGTCGACCATCGTCCTCATGGGTATGGGCGAGCCACTCTACAACTATGACAATGTCGCCGCCGCGATGCGCATCGTCATGGACGGCGAAGGGATCGGGCTGTCGCGCCGGCGCATCACGCTGTCGACCTCCGGCGTGGTGCCGATGATGGACCGTGCCGGCGAGGAACTCGGGGTCAATCTCGCGGTTTCGCTGCATGCGGTGACCAACGATCTGCGCGACGAACTGGTGCCGCTGAACCGTAAATATCCGATCGAGGAGCTGATCGCGGCCTGCCGCCGCTATCCCGCCGCCTCCAACGCGCGGCGCATCACCTTCGAATACGTGATGTTGAGAGGAATCAACGATTCGGTGGCGGAAGCGCGCGCGCTGGTGCGCCTCATCGCCGGCATCCCGGCCAAGGTGAACCTCATTCCGTTCAATCCCTGGCCGGGCAGTCCTTACGAGACGAGCACCCCGGCGGCGATCGGCCGCTTCGCCGAGATCGTCAACGCCGCCGGATTCTCCGCGCCGGTGCGCGCGCCGCGCGGGCGCGACATTCTCGCCGCCTGCGGTCAGCTGCGCACGGCCGGCGGCTCCGCCGGCGGGAAGCCGAGCGGCGGGTGAGCCGCCTCGATCGCCTCGCCGGCCCGCAGCAGCAGGTCCTCACGAAACCGGTCGGCGACGAGCTGCACACCCGACGGCAGTCCCTCGGCGAGGCCCGTGGGCACCGCGAGTCCCGGCAGGCCGAGCAGGGCAATGGGCGTCAGCGGCGATTGCGCGGCGATCAGCTCCGCGCCCAGCGCTGCCCCCTTGATGTCCATGTCGATGGGAACCGGGCGGCGCCATGACGTCGGCATCAGCAGGATCGGGTAGCGGGTGAAGAACAGCGACCACTCGCGTGCGACGCTATAGCGCCGGGCCAGCATGGCGAGGCATTCGTCGCACGACATTTCCGGTACCGAGCCGGTGAAATGCCGGGCGCTGGCCCTGATCGCCGCGTCGCCAAAGGTCTCGATCGCGGGCAGCATCGAGCGGCGCATGTCACTGGCGATGAAGGAGAGCCAGATGCGGTGCGCCTCGTCGAAGGCGGGCGGCGCCGCCTCCTCCACCGCGAAGCCGGCACCGGCGAGTGCTTTGGCAGCGCGTTCCAGCGCACCGGCCACCTGGGAATCGGCGCGGCCGTCGCGAAACAGCGCAACCCTGATCGGTGTCGCCGGCAGCGGGAAGTCGAAAGCCACCGGCAGTGAGATCGGGTCGCGGGGGTCGGGTCGGGCCATGGCGGCGAAGGCGAGGCGGATGTCGGCGATATTGCGCGCGAGCGGCCCCTGCACCGACATCATCTGGCTGCTGAGCCCGCGGTCGTCGGTCATCGTCGAGTTATAGGCGGGGATGCGTCCGGCCGTGGGGCGCAGGCCGGCGATGCCGCAGGCATAGGCGGGGTAACGCACCGAGCCGCCGATATCGTTGCCGTGGCCGACGGCCCCCATACCCGTCGCCGTCGCGGCTGCGGCGCCGCCGCTCGAGCCGCCTGGCGTGGTGGCGTGGTCCCACGGGTTGAGCGTGCGGCCGTGCACATCGTTGTCGGTGAACCAGCGATAGGAAAACGCCGGCGTATTGCTGCGCCCGACCACGATGGCGCCGGCGGCGCGCAGGTTGTCCACCACCGGCGCGTCCTCGGCGGCGATGTTGTTGCGCAAGGCGACGATGCCGTTGGTCGTGGCGTGGCCCTTAACATCGACATTGACCTTGATGGTGACGGGCACGCCGTGCATCGGCCCGATGCGCTCGCCGCGCGCCTGCGCCTCGTCGGCGGCGGCAGCAGCGTTCATGGCCTCCGCCGCCATCACGTCGGGCAGCGCGTTGATGACGGGGTTCACGGCGTCGATGCGGGCCAGCGTGCTGGCGACCGCCTCGCGAGCCGAGAGGCGGCCCGCACGAATTTCGGCAGCGAGCCCGGTTGCGGATGTGCTCCAGGGGTCGGTCACGGAAGATGCTCCTTGTTGTGTCGTAACGTTACGCTCCTGGCATGGCCAGCGCGATCTGGTGGAACAGCTCGGCGGGCAGGGTCCCACCCTGCACGCCTCGCATCGGCGCGTTGTTGTCGTTGCCGGTCCATACGCCGATGATCGTGCCGTTGACGGCACCGATGAACCAGGCGTCGCGAAAATTCTCGGTGGTGGCCGTCTTGCCTGCCACCAGCACGCCCGGCAGGGCGGCGGCCCGGGCGGTGCCGCGCGTGACGACAGCGGCCATCATGCGCACCATCATCGCCGCGAGGTTGGGGTCGATCACCCTGATCGGCCGGTCCGAGGGCAGGGCCACCGGCTTGCCATCGGCGCTGAGCGCGCGCAGTGCATGCGGCAGCACGCGGTAGCCGCCGTTGAAGAAGGCAGCATAGGCGCCGCACATCTCGAGCAACCCGACGCTGCCGGTACCGAGGGCGATGGTTTCGTTATCGGGTAGCTTGTCGGCGATGCCGAGGCGGCGCGCGATGGCGATGACCTTCTGCGGCCCGCCGGCGCGGCGCTCGAGGCGCACCGCCGCGGTGTTCAGAGACTGCGCCAGCGCAGTCTCCACCGTGACGTTGCCCTGGTAGTGGGGCTCGAAATCGTGCGGGTGCCAGCTGCCGCGGCGGATCGGCGCATCGAGCACCGTGTCGCCCGGCCGCACCCCGGCCGCGAGTGCCGCGAGCCATACGAACGGCTTGAAGGTCGATCCCGCCTGGCGCCGCGCCAGCACCGCGCGGTTGTAGCCGCCGACCTGGTCGGGGCGCCCGCCCACCATCGCGCGGACCGCGCCGGTCGCGGCGTCCATCACCACGACGGCAACCTCGGACGCGTTCGCGGCCCGTGCGGGACCGGCGACGAAGGCGGCGACGGCGCGGTCCACCACTCCCTGCAGCGGGGCGTCCAGCGTCGTCGCGGCGGTGGCGTCGGTGCCCTGCGGCAGTGCCTGGCGAGCCTTCTCCACCGCCCAGTCGGCAAACCAGCCGGCCCGGTCGGCGGGTGGCGGGAAGAAAATCGCCCGTGCCGCGCGCCGCGCCCTGGCCGGGGTGATGTAGCCGGCGCGCACCATGGCGGCCAGCACCTCGCGCCCGCGCGCCGCGGCCGCCGCGGGGTTGGCCTTGGGCGAGAAGTACGAGGGAGCGCGCGGCAGTCCGGCGAGCACCGCCGCCTGCCAGAGCGACAGCTGCGAAGCCGGGACGCCGAAATAGAGGCGCGCGGCGGCGTCGATGCCCCAGGCGCCGGCGCCGAAGTAGACGCGGTTCAGCCAGATCTCGAGAATCTCGCGACGAGTGAAGTGCTGCCCGAGCCAGAGCGTGAGCAGCAGTTCCTGCGCCTTGCGCCGCCAGGTGCGGGCGTTGGTGAGGAACAGGTTCTTCGCGACCTGCTGCGCGATGGTCGAGCCGCCCTGGACGATGCGCAGGTGCACGAGATCCACCGCCATGGCGCGCAGGATGCCGATCGGATCGAGCGCGCCATGTTCCCAGTAACGGCGGTCCTCGACCGCCACCACGGCCTCGGGCACGTAGGCGGGGAGCTGGGACAGGCGCATCGGCGCGCCGACCAGATCGCCGACGGTGGCGAAAACGGTGCCGCGATCGTCGGCGAGCGTCAGGCTGGGGCGGCGGACCGCCCGCAGCGCGGTCGATGGCGGCGGCAGGTCCCAGGCCAGGGCCAGCAGCACGAGCCCGGCGGCGACACTGCCCCAGACCGCGGCATAGATCGCCCAGCGCAGCAGCCGCGCGATGGGGTGGCGCGGGGGACGACGGCGCGGTTCCGGCCGGCGGGAGTCGCGGCGGTCGGGTCGCTGCGCGGGGCGGGCCAGGGGTTGCGGACGCGGCACCCCGACCGGTTACTGCGGGAGCCCGTGTCGCCGCCAGATGGTGGCGGGCGGCGGGGCCGGCGGCGCACCCTCGCGCGGGGTGCGAGCAGATGTCGCTGGTCGTAGAGAAGCGACATCCAGTCGCCGGAGACCGCCGCGATCGCCTCGGTTCGCCGTTCAGGGCGCCTTGGCGGACATTGTGTACCAGAAACGATGACGAGCTGGCTCCAGCAGGCGGCTCGCTGCGCCCGGGCGGTCCGCGGCGCGCAGCCGGCCGGGCCGCCGCCTCCGGAGCGGATCGGCGAGGGTGCGGCAGGCGGCGGCGACAGGCATCCGGGCGCTTGCCAGGTTCTGGCCGGTCGATGGCATGGTCTCTTGTCAGAGGCGCGGCGCCGTGGAAGCCTCCGGCCGTGGCAAAGACCGCGGTGGAAAAGATCATCGGCGCGCATGCCGGCCAGGACGTCGCCGCGGGCGACGTGGTGACCGCGCGGGTCGATCGCGTCCTGCTGCACGATGTGACCGGGCCGATCGCGCTCGACCAGTTCGAGGCGATGGGGGCGCGGCGCCTGGCTGACCCGGACGCGGTGGTGCTGGTCAACGACCACATCGCGCCGGCCAAGGACGTGGTGAGCGCCACCAACCTCGCGCGCATGCGTGACTTTGCGACCGCCCATGGAGCGCGCCTGTTCGATGCCGGTGCAGGTATCGAGCACACGCTGCTGCCGGAACAGGGACTCGTCGCTCCCGGTGGCCTCGTGATCGGTACCGACAGCCATACCTGCACGGCCGGTGCCTTCGGTGCGCTGGGCGTGGGACTGGGTTCCTCGGACATCGCGGCGGCAATGGCGCTGGGCAGCTTCTGGCTGCCGGTGCCGGCGACGATCCGGGTGGATTTCCGCGGCGTGCCAGGGCGTTTCGTTGCCGGAAAGGATCTCATCCTGGCGGTGCTCGGCCGCATCGGCTGCGACGGCTCGCTCGACCGTGCGCTCGAGTTCACGGGCGAGGGGATCGGCGCGCTGGGCATGGAGGCGCGGATGGCGTTGTGCAACATGGCGGTGGAGGCGAGCGCCACGACCTGCTTCGTGCCGCCGGATGCCGCGACGCGTGCCTGGGCCGAGGCGAAGGGCGTGGCGGCGCACTATGTCTGGAGCGATGCGGATGCGGTTTGGGACAGCGAGATCGCGATCGACCTCGCCGCCGTGGGTCCGCTCTGCGCGCGGCCGTTCTCGCCCGGTAACGTCGCGAGCGTCGAGCAGGTGGTGCGCGAGGTCGGGCCGCTCGCCATCCAGCAAGTCTATATCGGCAATTGTTCCAACGGCACCTTGACCGATCTGCGCCAGGCGGCGTCCGTGCTGCGGGGCCGACGCGTCGCGCCGGGCGTGACCGCGATCGCGGTGCCGGCGACACGCGCGATCTACCGGGCGGCGCTGGCCGAGGGCGTGATCGACACGCTGCTGGAGGCCGGTGCGATCATCGGCCCGCCGACCTGCGGGGCCTGTGCCGGGCTGCACATGGGCGTGCTCGCCGCCGGCCAGCGCGCGGTTGCCACCATCAACCGAAATTTCCGCGGCCGCATGGGGGCAGCGGATGCCGAGATCTACCTCGCCAACGCCTATGTCGCCGCGGCTTGCGCCGTTGCGGGAAGGCTCGCGCACCCGGCCGAGGTGATGGGCGAGGAGGGACCGGGATGATCCTGCGCGGGGCGGCGCACCGCTATGGCGACGACATCGACACCGACGTGATCATTCCGGCGGCGTCGCTTGCCTTCGGCGATACCGCGATGTTCGCGCGGCTGTGCATGACGCCGCTCGATCCGGCGTTTCCCGATCGGGTGCGGCGCGGCGACATCATCGTAGCGGGGCGCAATTTCGGCTGCGGCTCCTCGCGCGAGCAGGCGCCGATGGCGCTGCAGGCGGCCGGGATCGCGGCCGTGGTCGCGGTTTCGGTGGCGCGCATCTTCCATCGCAACGCGATCAATCGCGGCCTGCCGGTGCTGATCTGTCCCGAGGCCGTCGCGGCGATCGGCATGGGCGAGACGATCGCGGTCGATCCCGCGGCGGAAACGGTGACCGTCGGCAACCGGGTCTGCAACGCCGCGCCGATGCCGCCGGCGATGCGCGCCATTCTCGACGCCGGCGGGCTGGTGCCCTTCGTGCGCGCGGAACTTGCGAGGCGGGAACGCCTCGGCCAGTCTGGCCCGCAACGCAGCGAGGGGCGGGCATGAAGGGCATTTTCATCGACGCGGGCCAGGAGCTTTCCGAGGTCTTCAGGGCCGTGGTCCGGCCCACGGACCCGCCGGTGGACGTCAATGTCGTGGAGAACGTGACGCCGGCGGAGCTGCCGGCGCTGCTGGCAGGCTATGATTTCGTGCTCGACGACCACAGCCGGATGCCGACCGCGGAACTCGCCAGGACCCCCGGCCTCAAGCACATCATCTTCCTCGGCACCGGCGCGCGCAGCTACATGAACCCCGAGGAACTCGCCGCCCAGGGGCAGAGCGTCCACATCATCAAGGGCTACGGCGATACCGCCGTCGCGGAGCACGCCTTCGCGCTCATGTTCGCCGCGGCGCGCGGCATCGCCGCGATGGACCGTGGCGTGCGGGCCGGCCAGTGGCCGCGCACCGAGGGGCCGCAGCTCACCGGCAAGACACTCGGCCTGCTGGGTTATGGCGGCATCGCCGCGGAGATGGCGCGGCTCGCCCGCGGGATCGGCATGAAAGTGCTGGCCTGGAATCGCACGCCCCGCACCGCCGAGGGGGTGACGTTCGTCGATCTCGACACGCTGTTGGCGCAGAGCCGCGTGCTGTCGATCCACCTGCTGCTCAACGACGAGACGAGGGGGTTTCTCGACGCCGGGCGCTTGGCCAGGATGCGCGGCGACGCGATCCTGGTGAACACGGCACGGGCGGCGGTCGTGGACCAGGCGGCGATGGTCGCGGCCCTGCGCGACGGGCGCCTCGCGCACGCGGCGCTCGACGTGTTCCTCGAGGAGCCGCTGCCGCCGGGCGACGTTCTGGCGACGCTGCCCAACGTCACGCTCTCCGCCCATTCGGCGTTCCGCACACCGGAGGCGAGCGAAAAGCTCATTCGCATGGCGCTCGATATTGCCTGCGAGGTCGCGGCCAGGGGATAAGCGCCACGGTTTGTCCAGGGTTGGGCCCGCCTGGCGGAATGGTAGACGCAGCGGACTTAAAATCCGCGGCCCTTTGGCGTGGGGGTTCGAGTCCCCCGGCGGGCAGGCCCCTGGCAGCGACGACATCCGTCTGCATCCGTCGCCCGGCCGGATGCCGGGCGGGCAGCGGGTCTATGCGGTCGGCGACATCCATGGGCTCGACGAGCGGCTCGGCACGCTGCATGCCCTGATCGCGGCGGATCTGCGCAGCCGGCCGGTGGCCGCGGCGACGGTGGTGCATCTCGGCGACTACATCGATCGCGGGCCGGATTCCGCGAAGGTGCTGGCGCGGCTTTCCGGGCTCAGGCGGATCGGGCGGGCGGGCGTGGTCAACCTGATGGGCAACCACGAACGCACGCTGCTCGACGCGCTCGCGGGCGATGCGCCGGCGGCCACCGATTTCCTCCACCAGGGTGGCGGCGCAACGCTGGCCAGCCTGGGCATCGATGCGGCGGTGCCGGCGGCGGAATGGTCGGCGCGGATGGCGCGCGCCTCGCTCGGCTTCCTGCGCGGCCTCGCGCTGATGCATCGTGCGGGCGGCTATCTCTTCGTCCATGCCGGCATCCGGCCCGGGATCGCGCCGGACCGGCAGCTCGCCGCCGACCTGGTTTCGATCCGCCAGCCCTTCCTTGCCTCGGAGGCAGATTTCGGTGTCGTGGTGGTGCATGGGCACACGCCCGTTCCGGCGCCGGCGATCCGCGCCAACCGCATCGGCATCGACACCGGCGCGGCGCTCGGCGGGCCGCTGACGGCGGCCGTCCTCGAAGGCGATACGGTGGGATTTCTGGCCGCCTGAGGTTTGACCGGGCCCGGTGCGGCGCCTAGCGTGCGGCTCTCATTTCTTCGGGAGAAACGCATCATGGCCAATAACGTCAAGAAACGCTGGGCGGAGGGCAAGGCGGTCGTCAACGGGTGGCTCGCCATTCCGTCCGGGTTCTCGGCGGAAGTAATGGCCCAGTGCGGCTTCGACTCGGTCACGGTCGACCTCCAGCACGGCGTGCAGGACTACCTCTCGATGGTGGCCTGTTTCCAGGCGATGCAGGCGCACCCGGTGACGCCGATGGTGCGCGTGCCGTGGAACGAGCCCGGCATCATCGGCAAGGTCCTGGACGGCGGCGCCTATGGCGTCATCTGCCCGATGGTGAACACGAAGAAGGAAGCCGAGGCCTTCGTCTCCGCCTGCAAGTACCCGCCGCTCGGCACGCGCAGCAACGGGCCGATCCGGGCGGCGATGTACGGCGAGGCGACCAACTACCAGAAGGTCGCCAACGACGAGACGCTGTGCATCCCGATGATCGAGACCCGTAGCGCGGTGAAGAATCTCGAGGCCATCCTCGATGTCGAGGGCATCGCCGGCGTCTATATCGGCCCGTCCGATCTCGGCTTTTCCTACGGGCTCGTGCCCAAGCTCGACCGCGAGGAACCGGAGATCCTCAAGATCTACGACAAGGTCCTCAAGGAATGCGGCAAGCGCGGCATTTTTGCGGGGATCCACACCGGTGGGGCGGCTTATGCCGCGCGGGCGATCGGCATGGGGTTCCGCCTCGTCACCCTCTCCAATGACAGCGGGCTGCTGGCGACGGCAGCGAAGGCCGCGGTCGCGGAGACGCGCAAGGGCAGCAAGGGTATCGCCTGATCCGGTAAGGGGGTTGTGATGGCGCCGCCGCTGTTCATCCGATTGAATGCAGGCGACGGCGTCGTCATCGCCCGCGCCGCGTTGCCGGCGGGAACCGAGGTCGCAGGCGTGACCACGACCTCGCGTATCCCGCCCGGCCACAAGGTCGCGGTGCGGGCGCACGCGACGGGCGAGGCGATCCGCCGCTACGGGCAGATCATCGGCTTCGCGACCCGCCCGATCGCGCCGGGCGAGCACGTGCATGTCCACAATTGCGCGATGGGCGATTTCGACCGCGACTATGCCTGGGGCGTGGATGCACGCCCGACCGCCTATGTTGATCGGGCGGCCCATTTCATGGGGATACGGCGGCCGGACGGACGGGTCGCGACGCGCAACTACATCGGCATCCTCACCAGCGTGAATTGTTCCGCCCATGCGGCGCAGCTTGTTGCGGATGCGTTCCGGAAGTCGCCGTTCGGCGGGGATGACCCGCTGGCGGCCTATCCCAATGTCGACGGGGTCGTCGCGCTCACCCACAAGACCGGCTGCGGCATGACGCAGCAAGAGCCGCTGGCGTTACTGCGCCGCACGCTGGGCGGCTATGCGCGCCATCCCAACTTTGCCGCGGTCATCGTGCTCGGCCTCGGCTGCGAGGTGAACCAGCTCGGCGGACTGGTGCAGGAGCAAAAGCTCGCCGGAAGGCTGCGCAGCATGGACATCCAGGAGATGGGCGGCACGCGCAAGACGGTGCAAGCGGGCATCGCCTTCGTGCGCGAAGCGCTGGCCGATGCCGATCGCGTGACGCGCGAGAGCGTGCCCGCCTCGCACCTGACCGTGGCGCTGCAATGCGGCGGCTCGGATGGTTATTCCGGCATCACCGCGAATCCGGCGCTGGGGGCGGCGAGCGACCTCCTGGTGCGCCATGGCGGCACGGTGATCCTTTCCGAGACGCCGGAGACCTATGGCGCGGAACATCTGCTCACGCGGCGCGCGACCAGCCGGGACGTCGGCGAGAAGCTCGTCGGGCTGATGCGCTGGTGGGAAGAATACACGCGCCGCGAGGGGGCGGAGATGAACGCCAATCCCTCGCCGGGCAACAAGGCGGGAGGGCTCACGACGATCCTGGAAAAGTCGCTCGGTGCCATGGCCAAGGCCGGCAGCACCAACCTCGTCGATGTCGTGGCCTACGCCGAGGAAGTGACGAAGCGGGGCTTCGTGTTCATGGACACGCCGGGCTACGACCCGGTGGCGGCCACCGGCCAGGTCGCGGGCGGAGCCAATCTCGTCTGCTTCACCACCGGCCGCGGCAGCGTGTTCGGCTGCAAGCCGGCCCCCTCCATCAAGCTCGCAACCAACACGCCCATGTTCCGCCGCATGGAGGAGGACATGGACATCAATTGCGGTACCATCGCCGATGGCGAGGAGGATGTCGCGGCCTGTGGCGAGCGCATCTTCGAGGCAATGCTGCGGGTTGCCTCCGGCGAGCGGACGAAGAGCGAAACATACGATTTCGGTGCCGACGAGTTCGCCCCCTGGACCATCGGGGCGACGATGTAGCCGTTCCGGCACCGGGCTTGCCGGGCCGGGATGGCGACGTGGCCGGATCGTTCGTGGTGATGATGTCATCGCGCGCAACCCCCGCGCTCGCGCGCGGCATCCGGCCGGTCAGCGCTTCAGGGCCATTGCCGCAGATCGTGACCGAGATAGAGCGGTATCATGTTGCGTCTTCCGCCAGCCTCGACCGCGATCGGCGGTAGAATGGTGATGCGCCGGAACACGTCGCCGTAGCTCGAGTTGACGTCGTGGATATCCATGCCGGGCGCGATCAGCAGGACGTCCTGGCCGAAATTGTTGCGCGTGCCGGGCCGCAGCGCATCCGGCCAGAAAGCGAATTCCCGGCAATCGACGTTCACGCAGAGCATGCGCGTCCGCGGACCAAGAGCCCGGGCGACCTTGCCCGCCTCGGCCCAGTTCACTCCGGCCATGATCGTGTTCGGCCGCGTGAGCAGGCCGCGCGCCGCGAGGCCGCGGCGCAGGCCGCGCCAGTCCGCGACCTGCAGCCGCGTGCGTTCGGACGGGATCAGGCCGGTATGCACGACGATCACCCAGCCGACGGCCAGCGCGCCGAGCAGGACGGCGCTGCGCCGGAACCACACCGCTTCGCGCGGCGGCGGCATCACGCCCAGCAGCGGCACCAGGAACAGGTAGCCCGGTACCGGCCAGTGCACGAGCACGCCGCGCGAGAACAGCGCGACCAGCACGAACAGCAGCACCGACGGCGCGGCAACGCTGGCGCAGAGGCGCCAGCGCCGGTCGCGCCAAGCGCGCGGCAGGCGGCGGAGGATCCACCACCATGACCACGGCAGCAGCAACGCCGCGCCGCTCGCGAGCAGCAGGAACGGCCCCAGCGGGTTGAAACGATGCCCGTCCACCCGCCCGCCCTGGAAGGCCAGACTGGCCCAGTGGTGGTGCGCGTTCCACCACAGCACGGGAGCAAAAGCCGCCAGCGCCATCGCCGCCGCGAGCCAGGGATGCGGCCGGCGCAGCCAGCGGCGCCCGTCGGCGAACGTGGCGAGGTAGAACAGCACGCCCAGCGCCGGCAGCAGCGCCGAATATTTCGCATCCGCAGCGAGCCCCAGCGCGGCGCCGGCGGCGAGCCACCAGGCGAGCTTGCCGGTATCCAGCGCCCGCAGGAACAGCACGCCGGCGCCGAGCAGGGCGACGATCAGCGGTCCGTCCGGCAGCACCCAACTGCCCATGACGACGCCGAAAATGGGAGCGAGGTTAAACCAGAGAGCGGCGCGCACGCCGGCCCAGCGCCGCGCTTCCTCGTCGCCGGCCGCGAGATCGTGGGTGAAGCGCGCCATCAGCCAGGTCGAGAACGCGAACAGCAGGATGAACGGCGCACGGACGACCAGCCTTGCTTCGCTGCCCGCCAGGCGCACCGCCGCGGTGACCAGCCACCAGGAAAGCGGTGGGTGGTCGAAATAGCCCCAGGCCGGTACCCGCGCCGCCGCCACCATGTAGCTTTCGTCCACGCCTAGCCCGATCGCGGTGGCGAACGCCAGCCGCGCCAGCGTGGCGAGGGCGATCAGCAGCAGCAGCGCACGGGCGGCGGTGAGCCGCCCGCCGCCGTTCACGCAGCGACCAGCTTTTGCGCCTGCTCGCCCAGCCCCTCGATCCCGAGGCGCATCGTCTGGCCGGGCTTGAGGAAGATCGGCGTCGGCTTCTTGCCCAGGCCCACGCCCGGCGGGGTTCCGGTCGCGATCACGTCGCCCGGATGCAGGGTGATGAAGTGGCTCACGTAGCTCACGATCTGCACGACGTTGAAGATCATCGTCCGGGTCGAGCCGTCCTGCATGCGCACGCCATCCACCTCGGTCCACAGCCGCAGGTTCTGCGGATCCGCCACCTCGTCCTTCGTCACCAGCCACGGTCCGGTGGGGCCGAACGTGTCGCATCCCTTGCCCTTGTCCCAGGTGCCGCCGCGCTCGATCTGGAACTCGCGCTCGCTGACGTCGTTGACCACGCAGTAGCCGGCGACATGCGCCAGCGCCGCGGCTTCCGTCACATAACGGGCGGTGCTGCCGATGACGATGCCGAGCTCGACTTCCCAGTCCGTCTTGCTGGAGCCGCGCGGGATCTTCACATCGTCGTTGGGGCCGGAATACGCTCCGAGCGACTTCAGGAAGACGATCGGCTCCTTGGGGATCGCGGCGCCGGTCTCGGCGGCGTGGTCGGCATAGTTGAGGCCGATGCAAACGAAATTGAGCGGTCGCGCGACGCAGGCGCCCAGCCGCGGGCTGCTGGCGACGAGCGGCAGGCTAGCGGGGTCGATGGCCGCCAGCCGGGCGAGGCTCGCGGGCGCGATGGCGCTGCCATCGACGTCGCGGAGGTGCGCCGAGAGGTCGCGCAGCTTCCCGTCGCGATCGAGCATTCCCGGCTGCTCGGCGCCGGGCGGTCCATAACGAAGCAGCTTCATGGCGTTTTTCCCTTCGAACGGATGATGCGCGGCCCCTCGATAGGACCCCAGCCGCGCGGCCTAAATGGTGAGGCCGCCGTCTATCACCAGCGCCTGGCCGGTGACGAAGGCGGCGGCATCGGAGGCGAGATAGACCGCCAGTGCCGCGATCTCCTCCGGCGTGCCAAGCCGTCCCATCGGCTGGCGGGCGATGAAGGCGGCGCGTGCCGCCTCGACGCTGCCGGCGGCGGTCGCATTCGCCTCGATACGCTCGACCAGCGACGGGCTTGCCACCGTGCCGGGACAGAGGCAGTTGCAGCGCACGCCGCGGGTGACGACATCGGCGGCAACCTGCTTGGTCAGCCCGACCACCGCCGCCTTGGTGGCGCCGTAGATCAGGCGGTTCGGCAGGCCTTTCACGGAGCTGCACACCGAGGCCATGTTGATGATGGTGCCGTGCCCGCGCTCCAGCATGCCGGGCAGGAAGGCACGAATGGTCCGGAACATCGACTTCACGTTCAGGTCGAAGCCGAAATCCCATTCCTCCTCGCTGGCTTCGAGGATGGTGCCCTGGTGCACGAAGCCCGCGCAGTTGAACAGGATGTCGATGGCGCCGGCGCCGTTCGCGGCGGCTGTCACCGCGGCGCCGTCGAGGACATCGAGCGCCGCCACCTGCAGCCGGGCGTGCTTCAGTGTAGCGAGCCTGGCTGCCGCGATATCGGTCGCGATCACCTCGGCACCGGCCTCGGCGAAGGCGAGTGCGGTGGCGCGGCCGATGCCCTGGGCCGCGGCGGTGACGAAGGCGCGCTTGCCGGCGAGGGGGGCACTCACGGCGTGCCCTTCAATGGTTGTGGCGGCTCTCGCCGCGGGTCTCGAGGATGTCGAGATAGAGCGTGGCGGGCTCGAGGCAGCCGCCGTCACCGAGCTGGCCCACCATCGAGCGATAGATCTCCTCCCACGGCGTCTTGTGCTCAAGCGTCGGCGGCGTCCAGGCGGCGCGCCGCGCCGCCAGCTCGCCTTCGGCCAGCAGCACGTCGACCCGGCGCGTGTTGAGGTCGATCCGCACGCGATCGCCGGTCCTGAGCAGGGCAAGCCCGCCGCCGACCGCGGCTTCGGGCGAGACATTGAGGATCGAGGGCGAGCCCGAGGTGCCGCTCTGGCGTCCGTCCCCCATCGTCGGCAGCTCGCTGATGCCGCGTCTGAGCAGCGCTGCCGGCGGCTGCATGTTCACCACCTCGGCGCTGCCCGGATAGCCGACGGGGCCGCAATTGCGGATCACCAGCAGCGAGTCTTCGCCAATGCCGAGCGACGGATCCTCGATGCGGGCGTGGTAGTCCTCGGGGCCTTCGAACACCACCGCGCGGCCCTCGAACACGTTGGGCCGGCTTGGATCGGAAAGGAAACGTTCGCGGAACTCGGCGTCGATCACGCTGGTCTTCATCACCGCGTTGTCGAACAGGTTGCCGGAGAGGACGACATAGCCGGCGGCCGGCTTGAGCGGCTCGCGGTAGGCGCGGATCACGTCGCGGTCGGGCGGCGCGAGCCCGGCGAGGTTTTCCTCCAGCGTGCGGCCGGTGACGGTCATGGCGTTGCCGCGCAGCTTGTCGGCGGCGAGCAGCTCCGCCATCACCGCGGGCACGCCGCCGGCACGGTGGAAGCGCTCGCCAAGGAAGCGGCCGGCCGGCTGGCAATCGACGAGCAGCGGAATGTCCGGCCCGAGGCGCTGCCAGTCATCGAGCGTGTGATCGACGCCCATGTGCCGCGCGATCGCGACCATGTGGATCGGGCAGTTCGAGCTTGCGCCGAGCGCCGCCGCCGCGACCACGGCGTTCTCGAACGCGGCCTTGGTCATGATGTCGGAGGGGCGGAGGTTCTCGCGCACCATGCCGACGATGCGCCGGCCCGTCTCGAAGGCCATCTGCCCGCGCTCGCGGTATGGGCCCGGGATGGCGGCGCAGCCGGGCAAGGACATGCCCAGCGCTTCGGCCAGCGAGTTCATCGACAGCGCCGTGCCCATGGTGTTGCAGTGCCCCACCGACGGCGCGGAGGAGGCAACCATGGTCATGAACTCCTCCCAGTCGATCTTGCCCTCGGCGTGCAGCTTGCGCGCCTCCCAGACGACGGTCCCGGAACCAGCGAGCTTGCCCTTGTACCAGCCGTCCAGCATCGGTCCGCCGGACAGCACGATCGCCGGGATGTTCACGGTCGCCGCCGCCATCAGGCAGGCGGGGGTCGTCTTGTCGCAGCCGGTAGTCAGCACCACGCCGTCGAGCGGGTAGCCGTGCAGCACCTCGACCAGCGAGAGATAGGCGAGGTTGCGGTCGAGGGCCGCGGTGGGGCGCTTGCCGGTCTCCTGGATCGGGTGGGTGGGGAATTCGAGCGGGATGCCGCCGGCGTCGCGGATGCCATCGCGCACGCGCACCGCGAGATCCAGATGGTGGCGGTTGCAGGGCGAGAGGTCCGAGCCGGTCTGGGCGATGCCGATGACCGGCTTGCCGCCCTGCAGCTCCTCGCGCGTCAGCCCGAAATTGAGGTAGCGCTCGATGTAGAGCGCGGTCATGCCGGGATCGTTGCGGTCGTCAAACCACCGCCGGCTGCGCAGTCGCTTCACTGAGGGTTTTGCATCGTCTGCCATGGCCGTCTCCCCTGCGTTCACCCTGCGGCGCGGGGCGGGGCGCGTCAACCGCGCCGCCGGGCCCCGGCCTGGCAGGATCGGAAATCCCAAGCGTCAGAAATCGTCCGGACCAATGACGTTCTGCGGCTTGCCGGAGAGCGCCGCCGCCATCGTCTCGGCCGATTTCACGCGGATGTCATACCAGGACTCCGGATCGTGGAAAGCGGCGTGCGGCGTGATGATCAGCCGCCCCTGGAGCCATTTCTCGCGCGCGTGGTAGGCGGCGACCAGCTTCGGCGCGGGTTCGGCGATGGGTTCCACCGGGATCACGTCGAGCCCGGCGCCAGCGAGCCCGCCGGAGCGCAGCGCGCCCTCGAGCGCGTCGATATCGACGATCGGTCCGCGCGCCGTGTTGATCAGGATCGCGCCCTTGGGCAGCAGGGCGAGTTCCTTCGCCCCGATCATGCCACGAGTCTCGGGCGTCAGCGGGGTGTGGATCGACAGCACGTCCGAGCGCTGCAGCAGCGCCTCAAGGCTGCGCACGCGCTCGACGCCGAGCGCCCGGTCGGCACCGTTGGGCCGGTAGGGGTCGAAGAAGACGACCTTGAAGCCGAAGGCGCGGGCGCGCAGGGCCGCCGCGGTGCCAATGCGTCCGAGGCCGAGCACGCCGAAGGTCTGCACGTCGAGCCGGCGGATCAGCGGGGTCTCGATCGGCTTCCAGCCGGCCCGCGGGGTGTCGCGCTGGGTCTCGTGGTAGAGAACGATGCCGCGGCGCAGCGCCAGCGTCAGCGCCAGCGCGTGGTCCGCCACTTCCATGGTGCCGTAATCGGGCACGTTGCAGATGGTGATGCCGCGCGCCGCCGCCGCCTTGCGGTCCAGCTTGTCGTAGCCCACGCCCATCCGCACGATGGTCTTCAGCGCGGGCATGCGGTCCATGTCGGCGCCGGTCACGGTGTGGCGCATGATCATCAGTCCGACCACGTCCTCGGCGTCGTGCGGCGGGAGATCAGCGAGCGAGGCGAGGTTGCGCATGCGCACCTCCACGCCGGGGCCGAACGCGGCGCGCTCGACGGCATCGTCGGGGTACCTGACTTCGGGGTAGAGCACGGCGGGCATCGCTTCCTCCTCGGCTGGTTGCGCGCCCTCGTCTTGTGCTGGGGCGCGTGATTGCGCAGGTTGCTCCGGGTAACAGGCGAAGGGTGCCAAGTCCATGAACGATGCCGCGACGACGATCATGAACGGGGCGGAATCCCTCGTCCGGACCCTGCTCGCGAGCGGCGTGGACACGTGTTTCGCCAATCCCGGCACGTCGGAGATGCACTTCGTGGCGGCGCTGGACCGGATCGCCGGCATGCGCTGCGTGCTGGGCCTGTTCGAGGGCGTGGTGACCGGCGCCGCCGACGGCTATGCGCGCATCGCCGACAAGCCGGCCGCGACGCTGCTGCATTGCGGGCCGGGGTTGGCGAACGGCATGGCCAACCTGCACAACGGCCGCCGCGCCAACACCATGATGGTCAACTGCGTCGGCGACCAGGCGACCTATCACCGGCCGCTCGATGCGCCGCTCACCGCCGACACCGAAGGCTGGGCGCGCGGCGTTTCCGGCTGGGTGCGCACGGCGTCGCATGCGCGCGACGTAGGGGTGGATGCTGCGGTCGCCGTGCAGGCCGCGCGCACCTCGCCCGGCCAGATCGCCACCCTGATCCTGCCGTCCGATACATGCTGGGACGCGGGCGGCGTGGTTGGCGCGCCGCTGCCGGTGCCGCCG
>JAJXXT010000138.1 GCA_021780935.1 Pseudomonadota bacterium | reverse complement strand
ACGCTCTGATTGCTCTAGAAAAATCTGGAGCGGGCGAAGGGATTCGAACCCTCGACCCCAACCTTGGCAAGGTTGTGCTCTACCCCTGAGCTACGCCCGCGTTCCGATCTGCGCCTCTTAGGCAACTCGCCCCGACTTGGCAACCTCCGGCACGACCTTCATGCGCGCGCGGCGATCAGGCCGCCGGCAGCGACCAGCAGCGCCGAGATCACCAGAAGCCAGGACGCCGGCGCGAACCCGCCCGCGACCAGCAACAAGGTGGAGACAACCGGCGTTGCGTAGGCGAGCGTGCCCAACAGGCGCGGGTCGCCCTGTTTCATACCACGGTCCCAGAGGAAAAACGCGGCGCCGACCGGGCCGAGGCCCATCAGCAGCGCCGCCAGGAGCGCGCGCGGCCCAGGCATCACCGCTGGCTCCACGAGCGCATGCAGCACCCAGCAGACGGCGGCGGCGGCAGCACAAAAGCCGGCAACCGCCTCCGTCGGCACCGCCGCCATCCGCCGCGCCAGCACGGAATAGAGCGCCCAGGTCAGCCCAGCACCCAGCGCCAGCGCATAGCCAAGCCAGGCGCCGCCACCGGACGGGCGGATCAGCAGCACACAACCCACCGCGCCCAGCACCACCCCCGCGAGATGACGCGCGCGCAACTTCATCCCCAGGATCGGCGCCGAAAGCAGCACGATCAGCAGCGGCCAAGCATAGTTCAGAAGGTTCGCGACCGCCGCCGGCGCATGCGACAGCGCCGCGAAATACAGCGCATGATAGCCGGCAAGCCCACCGACCCCGTGCAGCCAGGCGGACGGCTTCTGCCGCAGAACGCCGAGCTTGCGGCGCACGGCCAGCCAGAGCAGCCCGCCACCACCGGAAACCGTGAAGGCCAGCGCCGTCAACTCGATCGGCGGCACCGCGGCCGCCTCACGCGACAGCACGGCGAGAAACGCCCAGAGCCCGATGGCCCCCACCCCCGCGAGCGTCTCTGGCGAGAGTACGGCGCCGGTGGCCGCGGCGCGCCCGGCGCCGCTCAAGACACGCCGCTCAATACATGTGCTGCCCGCCGTTGATGGACAGCGTCGAGCCGGTGATGAAATCGGCATCGTCGGCGGTGACGAACGCGACCGCGCGGGCAATATCCTCGGCGCGGCCGAGCCGCCCCATCGGGATACGGGCGATGATTTTTTGCAGCACGTCCGCCGGCACCGCGCGAACCATGTCGGTATCGACATAACCTGGCGCAATGGCGTTGACCGTGATGCCGAACCGCGCGCCCTCCTGCGCCAGCGCCTTGGTGAAGCCGTGGATGCCGGATTTGGCGGCGGCATAGTTCACCTGGCCATACTGCCCCGCCTGGCCGTTGATGCTGCCGATATTGACGATGCGGCCGAATTTCGCTGCCCGCATGTCGTCGAACACCAGTTTGCAAAGGTTGAAGCAGGAACCCAGATTGGTGTCGATGACCGCGTCCCACATCTCCCGCGAGAGCTTGCTCATCGTCGAGTCACGGGTAATGCCCGCGTTGTTCACCAGTATTTCGATCGGCCCGTGCTCGGCGTGAATCCGCTTCACGGCCGCCTCGCACGCCGCAAAATCGGCGGCATCGAACCGCATCACCGCGATGCCGGTCTGGGCGCGAAACGCGTGCGCGGCGCCATCGTTGCCGGCGTAGCTGGCGATGACGTGACGCCCCTCGGCCTGAAGCCTCTGGCTGATCGCCGCCCCGATGCCGCGTGTGCCGCCGGTGACGAGTGCGACTCTGGTCATTCGTTGCCTCCCTGAAGCTGTTTAGGAGAGGCTAACGTCCTGGCTTTTCCGCGGCAATGTCGATGATCGAGATCAAACGACGGCAAAGGCGTCAGGAGTTCATCGGGTAGCGTGCCATCAGCCGCTTGTGCTGCCGCCACAGCCGCCACAGCTCGCTCACCTTCGTCGGGCGCGCGCCGCGAGCCCGATTGGCCGCGCCGATGCGCCATGAGGCACCGAAATGCTTAAGCTCCGCCGCCCAGGCGCCCCGCAGCGTCATGTCCGGGTCCCACACATGCGTAGCCTCGGAGCCGGTGCCGTTGACCTCGATGATGCGGAAACCCTCGCCACGGCGCAGCGCCGCCATGGAGGAAAATCGCACGTCGAAGCGGCCAAAGTGGAAATCGGGGATGGAACGGGCAATCCGCTCCACGGCCGCGGCCAGCGCCGGGGTCGCATGATCGGTGCCATCGCGGAAGATCGAACCCTTGACGTGGTTACCGGTAAAAACCAGACGCACCCGCTCACCGGAGGGCGGAACCTCCGCCAGCCGCTCGCGCAGACGCGGCAGATAGAGATGCGACAGCCGCCCCGCCCGCGGGTCGCGCCGGATCAGCGTCTCCAGCGTGGCCACCCCGTCGCCCACCACTTCCGGGGCGTATTTCAGGGTGATCGAGGTAATGCGGCCGGCCGGCGCGCCGGGCTCGCGGATATAGAACAGGCCGGCCTCACCCTCCTCGGTCAGCAGCGTCTGCAGGATCGCGCGCTCGCCGATGGGGAAGGCCGCGAGCCAGGCCGCAAGGTCCGCCGCATCGGCGACCACACGCACGCCGGTTCCATTACAGCCGAGGTCCGGCTTGGCAACCAACGGAAACGCCAGGGACGCGCCGGCCATCGCCCGGCGCCCGGCGGCGAGGTCCGCGGCGTGATCCCCGTTGACCACGAAGCTGACATAGGGCGCGATGAAGCGGCGGGCCTCCCCGGTCACCATGTCCAGGATCTCGGTCTTGGACTCGCCGACCAGCCCGCCCGTGGCGATGGCGGGGTTGGCGGCGGTGGGCAGTGTCAGGCTGCGATAGCGCAAGGCGTAGGCCGCCCATTGCAGCACCACAGGGGCATAAAACAGCCAGTCCGGCCAGAATTCGAACGGGCTCACCAGGCGCCCGGACGGACGCGGCACCCGCACATCCACGCCAAGCGCATCACTCGCAGCGATGGCGCCAAGCAGCAGCGGGGCGGCGTGCAGCACCCCGATGGCGTGGTGCAACAGCAGCAGTGTCTCCGTTCCCGCTGTGTTCATCCTGGCGATACACTCCGGTTGTGGTGACCGACGGCCCCCTCCTACATGGAAGTGACCCGATCTGTCGCTAGCCCGGCCAAGCTTTCATGAAGCTTTTGCCCCCCGCGCCACAAGGGGCACTTTCTCTGCCGGAACTGTAAACGAATATCAAAGAATAACATGACACGTCCCTGTCATTGACGCTAAAGTCATTTTTGAGCGCGCCTGGAGTCGCTTCGGGCCCTCCACGCGCGAGCCCTCGCCGACCCGCAAGCCTCCTGGAGCCTCCGAGGACCTGCCCATGGCCAAGACCATCAGCACAACGATCAAGGGAAACGTTTCCTATTCCCTGGCGGCCGACAATCCGCTGACGATTACCTCCTACGGTGCCATTCTGGCGTCCACCGGCAACGCCTTGAGCCTCGCCTCCGGCATCGAGTGGACGGTGGTGAACGAGGGCAGCATCAGCGCCGCCAACGGCATCGGCGTCACTGCATCCGTCGCAACCATCCTCAACTCCGGCGTGATTAACGCCAATGGCACCGGCCGCTACGGCGTCTGGCTGCGGGGCAACGCCACGCTCGCGGACTCCGTCGTCGTCAACAGCGGCACGATAACGGATGCGCTTTATTCCGCGTCGCAACCGAACGCCTATGGGGCGGTCTATATCCAGGGGGCAGGTGAGGTCACCAACGCGGCTGGCGGGCTGCTGAGCGGCGCTGCGAACGGCGTCATGGGGTTCTATAAGGGCACGTTCGAACTCAGCGTCGTCAACGCGGGTACTATCATCGGCCCTACGATCGATGGCGTGTCGTCCGGTGGCAAACTGTCGCTCGTGAACTCCGGCACCATCATCGGCGGCGACAGCGGTGTCGTCGCCCAAAACCCGAACGGCACCAGCCCCGGCGGCAATGTCGTCACCAACATCGCCGGCGGTGTGATCGCGGGCAGCAAATACGGTATCTCGATGACCGGCAGCAGCACGCTGACCAACGCCGGCACCGTCAGCGGCAGTGCCGATTCCATCCTGTTCACGCCGGGCGGCACGGACCGGCTGATCGTCGATCCCGGCGCGGTGTTCTCGGGCAAGGTGAACGGCGGCAACGCCATCGGCTCGGGAACGCTTTCCACTCTGGAACTCGCCTCGAGCGCCGGCACCGGCACCGGCACGCTCACGGGGCTCGGTGCCAGCACCGGCCTCTATAATTTCGGTGCCGTCACGGTCGATCCGGGCGCGCACTGGTCGCTCAACGGGGCCAGCACGCTGGCCGCCGGCGCGACGCTGACCGATTCCGGCAGCCTCACCATCGCCAGCTCCCTCGCCGGCACCGGCACCATCGCGCTGGCCAATAACGGCCTGCTGGCGATCGGCAGCGGCGTGTCCCTCACCCCGACCCTGACCGGGTTGAAAAACGGCACACTTCTCCTGCCGGGCAACGAGACGGCCACCGGCCTGGTGGGCGGCAAGCTCACGCTCAGCGGTTCGGAATCGATCACGCTGAGCATCGCCGGCAGCTACACCCTCTCGGATTTCAAGTTCAGCTACATCAGCGGCGTCGGAACGGTGCTGGTCGCCTGCTATGCGGCGGGTACGGAGATCGAGACCGCGCAAGGGCCGGTTGCCGTCGAGCACCTGCGCGCCGGGATGCGCCTGCGCACCGCGTCTGGCGCGCTGCGCCGCCTGCGCTGGCTGGGCCAGCGTCACCACGCCGCCGCCGAGGTCGCCGCCCGTGACGAACTGCGCCCGGTGCGTATCGCCGCCGGCAGCCTCGGCGACGGCCTGCCGCGTCGTGATCTGCGCCTGTCGCCCGAGCACGCCCTGCTGCTCGACGGGGTGCTGGTCCCCGCCATCCAGCTCCTCGGCGTGCCGGGCATCACCCAGGAAGCCGCCGGTGCCGTCACCTATTTCCATGTCGAGCTCGACACCCACGACGCCATCCTCGCCGAGGGCGCGGCCGCCGAGACCTATATCGACGCGCATAGCGGCGCCGTGTTCGACAACGCCGACACCAGGCCGACCCCGCCCGTGACCATCCCCTGCGCCCCGCGCATCGTCTCGGGCCCGGTGCTCGGCGACATCCGCCGCCGCCTCGGCGCCCCGGAAACCCAGCGCGCCGCCGGCCCCCGGCAGACCACCGCCGCCGTGCTCGGCCACGTCGAGACCTGCATCCCCGGACACATCGCCGGCTGGGCCCTGCAACCGGACGCGCCGGAGGCACCCGTGCACCTGCTCATCGCCGCCGACGGCATCCCCTGCGGCACCGCCCTCGCCAACGGCTTCCGCTTCGACCTCCGCCGCGCCGGCCTCGGCCAGGGCAACGCCGCCTTCAGCTTCACCGGGCCCATTCCCGCCCAGGCCCGATCCATCTCCGTCACCCGACAGGACGACGGAACCCACCTCCCAGGCTCCCCCTTCACGCTCGCCGCCTGACCGAACCGACCTCAGAATGATTTCTGCGGTCGTCCCCGCGGAAACACGACGTCTGACGACTTGTTTCCCGTGACAACTCGCTTGGGTTGGCGCTAAACGCCTGCGTATCGGTGTCGGGACGCTGGCGGTCGAAGTTTGCCTGCACATCCGCCGCAAAAGACGAGGATGTTCGCATGGCCAAGACGATCAGCAAGACTATCACCGGCAGCGTTTACTATTCCGCGGCGTCGTTTGCGTCGGCCAACCCGCTGACCATCGCCACCAACGGGGCGATCCTGGCGGGGGCAGGCGTCGGAAATGCTCTGAGCCTTGCCTCCGGCAAGGAATGGACCGTCGTCAATGACGGCACGATCAGCGCCGCGAGCGGGTATGGCATCTCCACCGAGCTTGCGACGATCACCAATAACGGTCTCATCGCCAGCGGCAGCTTGTATGGGGTCAAGCTGGTCGGCGATCCCACGCTGGCCCATTCGGTCATCATCAACAGCGGCACGATCACGGATTCGTATATCGGTGCGACGAATAACCATTATTCCGCGGTCGATCTGGCCAGCGCCGGCGAGCTGACCAACCAGTCCGGCGGCCTGATCTCCGGCGCCAGCAACGGTGTGCTGACCTATGCCGGCAGCAACGGCGCGTTGCCGAACGCGATCACCAATCTCGGCCGGATCGAGGGCGGATCTTACGGCATTTCCGCGGCCGGAAAGCTGACCCTGGACAACACCGGGCTGATCACCGGCGGTTCGTTCGGGGTCGTCGGCGCCCATTACGGAGCAGGAACGAATGCCGGCGCCAACGTGGTCACCAACAGTGCCGGCGGCACCATCGAGGGCGGCCAGTACGGCCTCGTCGTCGGCGGCAACAACAGCACGGTGGTCAATGCCGGGACGATCGGCGGCGCCTCATATTCGGTCATTTTCAAAAGAGGTCCCCAGAGCGGCTATACAGGGTTGCTGACCGACGAGCCTGGCGCGGTCTTTGCGGGCGCGGTGAACGGTGGCGCCACGCTCGGTATTGGGGCCGTGCTGGAACTGGCCAGCGGCGCCAGCACCGGCACGCTCACCGGGCTTGGTCTCAACACCGGCTTCTACGATATGGCGGGTGTCAGCGTGAATGTGGGCGCCCACTGGTCACTGACCGGCAGCAACTCCCTTGCCGCCGGCTATACCCTCACCGACGCCGGCCGTCTGACGCTCGCGAGCGTGCTCGCCGGCACGGGCACCATCGCCTTCTCGGGCACTGGCGTTGTCCTCACCGCCGAAAAGGGGGATGCGCCGCAGCAAAGCATCGCCCACTTCAAGGGCAACACGGTCGCACTGATCGGCGTGCACGAGACCATCGCGAGCTTCGGTGGAGGCCACCTCACCCTTGGTACCCTCGGTGGCGCCGCCAACATTACCCTCGCCGTTGCGGGCAGCTACACCACCGGCAACTTCACCGCCGTCTATGCCAGCGGCGAGACCGTACTCACCGCCTGCTATGCGGCGGGTACGGAGATCGAGACCGCGCAAGGGCCGGTTGCCGTCGAGCACCTGCGCGCCGGGATGCGCCTGCGCACCGCGTCTGGCGCGCTGCGCCGCCTGCGCTGGCTGGGCCAGCGTCACCACGCCGCCGCCGAGGTCGCCGCCCGTGACGAACTGCGCCCGGTGCGTATCGCCGCCGGCAGCCTCGGCGACGGCCTGCCGCGTCGTGATCTGCGCCTGTCGCCCGAGCACGCCCTGCTGCTCGACGGGGTGCTGGTCCCCGCCATCCAGCTCCTCGGCGTGCCGGGCATCACCCAGGAAGCCGCCGGTGCCGTCACCTATTTCCATGTCGAGCTCGACACCCACGACGCCATCCTCGCCGAGGGCGCGGCCGCCGAGACCTATATCGACGCGCATAGCGGCGCCGTGTTCGACAACGCCGACACCAGGCCGACCCCGCCCGTGACCATCCCCTGCGCCCCGCGCATCGTCTCGGGCCCGGTGCTCGGCGACATCCGCCGCCGCCTCGGCGCCCCGGAAACCCAGCGCGCCGCCGGCCCCCGGCAGACCACCGCCGCCGTGCTCGGCCACGTCGAGACCTGCATCCCCGGACACATCGCCGGCTGGGCCCTGCAACCGGACGCGCCGGAGGCACCCGTGCACCTGCTCATCGCCGCCGACGGCATCCCCTGCGGCACCGCCCTCGCCAACGGCTTCCGCTTCGACCTCCGCCGCGCCGGCCTCGGCCAGGGCAACGCCGCCTTCAGCTTCACCGGGCCCATTCCCGCCCAGGCCCGATCCATCTCCGTCACCCGACAGGACGACGGAACCCACCTCCCAGGCTCCCCCTTCACGCTCGCCGCCTGATCAGCCGCGGCGCCACAGGCCGACGAAGGCCCTGAGCGCCGCCGGATCCACGTCCGACACCGCGTGAAAGCGGAATCCAGCCTGGGTCCAGGACACAATCCTGTAGCCGTGGTCGAACACGGTGCGCGGTGCCGCGTCGCCTCGGGCCGGCCAGACAAAGACATCGATGATGTGCTTGACGTGTCCATACACCAGAACGGCGACCTGGCGTGTGCCGACATAGTCAAGGCGCCCGCCCAGCAGCGGAAACCCTTGCCGCGCGAAATCCGCGACCGGCGGCGAGAACGCCAGCCTGCCCATCGAACCACGGCTTCACCGTGTGTTGGTCGGTAGACACCACGTCCATCAGATGGCCCGGTTCGAGTGCCCGCAGATGGCTTGCCAGCAGCAGCGTCGCGTCCCCCCGGCGCTGCCTGCCAGGGAGCGAGCCGTATCACCGTGATCGACACCGCCGCGATCGCGGCCCCGGCGACGAAACCGAGACCTGCCAGAAACGACCGCCGACGATAGGCGGCCCGCCGCGGCGATGCCGCGCGCGCTGGCGGCCACGCCGTCGCCACCAGGGCGGCGGACAAGGATGCCGGCGCCTCATACAGGGGCAGGTCGGCCACCTGGCGGGCACGGAAAGGCCGCGACATCACCGGTGCCCACCGGCGCCGAGGCGAAGGGCGCCATGGCATCCGAGCTTTTCACGGTGTGAGCGACCTGATCCTGATCGGTCCAGACGACTTTGGTACCGGCCGCGATCGTCAGGGGCGAAGGCTGAAACATGTAGTCCTTGATCGTCACGCGGGCGGAGCCGGCCCAGGTGACAGGTGACGCGACGATCAGCGCGAGGGTGGTGGCAGCAACGAACCGCGTCGCTCAGGCTCCGGCGAGCGTGGTATCGATGGTGGCAAGCTGCGACTGGCCCGGCACGACGTTGACCCGCCGGACACCGAGGTAGCGGCCGAGCGTCGCGGGCTTCAGCCCGCCTTGCTGAACCCGGCCACGTTGTTGAGCGCCGCGAAATGCACGCCGTGCTGGTCGAAGCCGTGCCAGGTATGGTCCGCTCCCTTCATGCCCAACCGGGCACGGTAGGTAACGCCGTTATCGAGCAAGTCGTGCTCGCCGGGGACAACATAAGTCGTGGTGCCCGTCTCCTTCAGGATCGGCGCGCCCATGTCGATCTCGTCCGGCTTCGAGCATGAATCCGGCATCGGCAGCCCGCGCGGTGCGGGGAACGCCCGCATCGACGGTCCAGATCACGCCGGAGCCGGCCCAGAGCATGCACTCCAGCGCCGTGCGGCGGGATAAATCGGTCATCACCAGTCTCCGTCAGATTGCCTGGTGTGATGACCGCGACGGCACGCCCCTTATTCCGTCGGGGTGCGGCTATTTTTGCGCCGCGGATCGGCCCGACCAGCCCGGGTTCACCGCTCCAGACACATGGCGACCCCCATGCCGCCGCCGATGCACAGCGTGGCGAGACCCTTTTTCGCGCCGCGCCGGCCCATCTCGTGCAGCAGCGTCACCAGGATACGCGCACCGGAGGCGCCGATCGGGTGGCCGATGGCGATGGCCCCGCCGTTCACGTTCACCTTCGCCACGTCCCAGCCCATGTCGCGGTTGACCGCGATCGCCTGCGCGGCAAAGGCCTCGTTGGCCTCGACGAGGTCGAGGTCGTCGGCCTTCCAGCCGGCCCGCGCCAGCACCTTGCGGCTGGCCGGGATCGGGCCGGTGCCCATGACATCCGGCGCCACGCCGGCGGTCGCGAAGGCGGCGATGCGCGCGACCACAGTGATGCCGCGTTTCGCAGCCTCGGCCGCCGTCATGATCACCAGGGCCGCGGCGCCGTCGTTGATACCGCTCGCATTGGCCGCGGTCACGGTGCCGTCCTTGCTGAAGGCCGGGCGCAGCTTCGCCATCGTCTCGATGCTCGCATCGTGGCGGATGTATTCATCGTCGGCGACGATCACCTCGCCCTTGCGGCCCTTGATGGTGACCGGCGCAATCTCGTCCTTGAAGCGGCCGGATTTCTGCGCGGCGCTCGCCTTCTGCTGGCTGGCCAGCGCGAATTGATCCTGTTCCTCGCGGGTGATCTGCCAGCGGCTCGCGACGTTCTCCGCGGTCTGGCCCATGTGGTAGCCATGAAACGCGTCCCACAGCCCGTCGCGGATCATGGTGTCGGTCAGCCCGAGATCGCCCATCTTGGTGCCGGCCCGAAGATAGGCCGCGTGCTGCGACTGGCTCATGCTCTCGTGTCCGCCGGCCACCACGATGCTGCTCTCGCCGGTGCGGATCTGCTGTGCCGCCAGCGCCACGGCGCGCAGGCCGGAGCCGCAGACCTGGTTGATGCCGAACGCGGTGGCGGCGTCCGGCACGCCGGCGGCACGCGCGGCCTGGCGCGCCGGGTTCATGCCCTGGCCGGCCGCCAGCACCTGCCCCAGGATCACCTCTGAAACATCGCCCGCCTCCACCCTGGCGCGCGCGAGCGCCGCGCTGATCGCCGCCGCCCCCAGCGTGTGGGCCGGCACGCCGCCCAACGCGCCGTTGAAAGCGCCGACCGGTGTGCGCGCGGCAGCAGCGATGACGATGTCTTCCATGGGGTCCTCGTGTGTTGGTTTCTTGTAGCGATCTGGCGTCGTGCCAGCGGCTATACAACGGGCAGCGCCGCGACCCAACCGGCGAGGGGCTGCCAAAGCGCCGTCGCCGCGGTACTGCCGGCGGCCATGCCGATATGCCCCGCCGCGGGCCGGTGCAGCGCGGCGCCCGGGATGAGGCGCGCCAATATCCCGGCCGATTCCGGTGGTACGATACGATCGCGCGAGGGCACCGCGACGAAGGCCGGCATGCGCAGCGCCTGCGGTTCCACCGGCATGCCGGCAATGCGCCAAGTGCCACGTACCGGCGCATTCTCACCGTACCAGCCTGCCAGACACTCCCGCGCCACCGGGGCCGCGAGGGGCACGCCGTCGTTGAGCCAATCCTCCAGCGCCACGAACAGCCGCGCCCGCGGCCCGTCCGGATCCAGGCGAGCAAAGCCGCGATATTTCCGGGCGATTCCCCAGGGGTCGAGCATCGCGAAAAGCAGCTGCAACACATCCACCGGCAGGGTGCGGCTGAAGGCGAGCAGCGGCTCAGCGAGCGGCAGCAGACGGGCAAGCGCGCGGGCCTGTTCCGCGCCGCCGGCGTGAAAATCCCACGGCGTAGCGAGGAGTGCCAGCGCGCGCACCAGCTCGGGCCGGCGCAGCGCGGCCGCCAGCGCCAGGTTGCCGCCCATGCAATAGCCTGCCAGCACCACGGGACCGGGCGCCGCCGCAAACGCCAGGGCGCGCTCCAGCCGTCCCGCGACATAGTCGGTCAGCGTGAACGCCCGTTCCGTCTCGCCCGGCCAGCCCCAGTCCAGCAGCAGCGGCCGCAGGCCGAGCGTCGCGAGCTGGCGCATCATCGAAAGCCCCGGTGCGAGATCAAGCACATAGGCGCGGTTCACCAGACTCGGCACGAACAGCACCGCCGGACCGGTGCCACCATAGTCCAGCAGGCGGGTTTCACCCTCCGACCAGACACAGGGCGGATCGGCCAGGTCGCGGTGCCAGGGGTGGCGCCGATAGGCGGCGATGCCCCGGATCAGCTCACGATCGGCGGCGAGTGCCTCGCGCAGCACCGCCTCGGGGAAGCCGCCGGCGTCCACCTGCGCCAGACGCTCCAGCATCGCCCCCAGTACCGCCGTTGCTTCCGCCGCCGTTGCCCCCGCCGCCGCTGGCTTGTGCCGCGGTTTCAAGCTCCACGAGGCGCTGCTCGAGGTCGCGGAGGCGGCCACCGAGACGCTCGATCTCAGCATCGCGAGGGTCAGGTGCAGCAGCAGCGGCCGCGGCCCCCGGCGCGGCGGCACCTGGGTGGGCGGCATGCTCATACGCGCCCGTCCCGCCGGCCGGTCCGCGCGGCATGGCGGCAACCATGGCGGCGGCGGCGCCGGCCCACATCGAAAGCAGCGTGGTCCAGGTTTCCTGCGCCTCCCGGTCGGTCGCCAGGGCCGCGAGCTCGGTTTCGACCAGGGTAATCCAATCGTGCGCCAGCTCCCGCAGATCGTCGGGACTGCCCCGCTCGCCGTTCACGCTCATGCTCCATCGCGGCTCCCGCCTGCGCATCATAGAGGACCGCTGCGACGCGGAAAACGGATATTACCGCAGTGCGGCAAGTCGGGGCATCGCCCCCGGCACGCGAGGCGGCCGGCAGGTGCCGAGCCTATCCCTGCGGCGAGGTCGCATGCTAGGAAGAACGATCTCTCGCCGCGAGGACCGCCATGACTGACCCCTCCCCGGCCGACACGGATCCCAAGCCGGTGCTGCCGCCGGTGGTGGTGAAGAAGTATGCCAACCGCCGCCTCTACAATACCGAAAGCTCGACCTACATCACGCTCGACAACCTCGCCGACATGGTCCGCAACGGCCGCGACTTCGTGGTCTACGATGCCAAGTCGGGGGACGATATCACCCGCTCGGTGCTCACCCAGATCATCGTCGAGGAGGAGAACAAGGGCCGCAACCTGCTGCCCACCGGCTTCCTGCGGCAGTTGATCGGCTTCTACGGCGATTCCGTGCAGAATCTCGTTCCGCGATACCTCGAGCAGGCGATGGAAAGCTTCACCACGCAGCAGGAGCAGATGCGGGCGGCGATGCAGAAGACGATGGGGAATTTCTTCCCCTTCGACATGGAGGAGATGAGCCGGCAGAACCGCGCCATGATGGAGCGCGCGATGAGCTTGTTCACCCCGTTCCGCCCCGAAATGGGCGCGCCGACGCCACCCGCGCCGCTGTCCTCGCACGAGGCCGAGATCGAGGGGCTGCACGCCGAGATCGCGGATTTACGCCGCCAGCTCGCCGAGGCAGAGAAGAAGTAGGGCGCACGGGGAATGACGCGTTGGCCCGCCGCCGAGGGCGTCTTCGAGCTCGGCAACCTACCCGTGGCGCGCGGCGGGGCGATCGCCGGTGCCCGCATCGTCTGGCGCACGCACGGCACGCTGTCGCCCACGCGCGACAACGTGGTGCTGTACCCCTGTTCCTACAGCGCCCAGCACCCCGACCTGGAGTGGGCGATCGGCCCGGATGCCCTGCTCGACCCAGGGCGCTGGTTCATCGTCATCCCGAACCTGTTCTCCAACGGGCTGTCCTCGGGTGCCGCGGACACGCCGGACTATCCGCCGGTGGTAACGTATCACGATGTCGTGGCCGCCCAGGCGCGGATGCTGCGCGAGATCTGGGGCATCGAGCGTCTCGCCGCCGTCTATGGGTTCTCAATGGGCGCTCAACAGGCCTATCACTGGGCGGCTCGGCCTGGCGTGGAGCGCGCCATCGTGGTCTGCGGCAGCGCCCGGACCGCGGTGCATAACCGCGTCTTTCTCTCCGCCCTGCTGCGCACGCTGGAGGCCGCACCCGAACATCTCGGTAACGGCCGTTTCTCGTCCGAGCCACGCCTCAATCTCAAGGCATTCGGGCACATCTACGCCGGCTGGGCGCTCAGTCAGGATTTCTACCGCGCCGGCCTTCACCTCACGGCGCTCGGGGCGCCGGACCTCGAGACCTTCCTGCGGACGGATTGGGAGGAGCGCAATTATCTGCGCCGCGCCGCCAACCTCTACGCCCAGCTCAAAACCTGGGAGGCGGGAGACATCGCCGATGGCGGGGACCTCGGGGCCGCGCTGCGCGCGATCGAGGCGCGGGTGCTGCTGCTGCCCTCGACGACGGATCTCTATTTCCGCGTCGCCGATAACGAGGCGGAGGCCGCTGAGCTGCGCCACGCGCGCCTGGCACCGATCCGCAGCATCTGGGGCCATCGCGCCGGCGCGCCGAGCGTGATCCCCGAGGATTTTACGTTCCTGAAGCGCGAAGTGCGGGACTGGCTCAGCCGGTAGGCGGGCCCTGCGGCAAAACGGTCCCTTTTTTCCTCGCTATCCCGGATAGCACCCCGCCAGCCGCGCCCGCTCGCGCACCAGCGCCAGCACCGCGGAGCAAAGCGGCATCGCCTGGCCGGTGAGCGCACCGAGCTCGACCACGGCGCCGAGCAGGGCGTCGATCTCCATCGGCCGGCCGCGCTCGAGGTCCTGCAGCATCGAGGTCTTGTGCGCGCCGACCTCGGCCGCGCCGTCGAGGCGCTTGTCGACGTCGATCGCGAAACGAACGCCGAGCGCCTCGGCCACCGCCTGCGCCTCCAGCATCATGGCGCGGGAGAGCGCGCGCAGATCCGCCCGCCCGGTGATGCGGTCGAGCGTCGCACCGGTCAGCGCCGAGACGGGGTTGAACGTGAGATTGCCCCAGAGCTTGACCCAGATCTCGTCGCGGATGCGCGGGCGCACCGGTGCCTTGAAGCCGGCCGCGAGCAGCGCCTTCGACAACGCCTCCACGCGCGGCGAACGCGACCCATCCGGCTCGCCGAGGCTGAACCGGTCGCCATAGGTATGCTCGACGACACCGGGCTCGATGACCTCGGCTGCTGGATAAACCACACAACCGATCGCCTGCGCCGCCGGCAACGTGCGCGAGACGATGCTGCCGGGGTCCACGCTCTCCACCACCCGCCCGCGCCAGGGCGAATCGAGGCCATGGAAATACCAGTACGGTACGCCGTTGACGCCGGTCACCAGCATCGTCCGCGGCGACATCATGCGCGCGATATCGGCGGCTACCCCCGGCAGCGAATGCGCCTTGAGCGTCACGATCACCGCGTCCTGCTCGCCCGCCTCCTCGGCGGTGGCGCAGGCGCGCGGGCGCGTCAGGATGGTCTCGCCGCCAGCGATGAGCCGCAGCCCGCGCTCGCGCATCGCGGCGAGGTGCGGGCCGCGGGCAACGACGGTGACATCCTGCCCCGCCGCGGTGAGGCGCGCGGCCAGGAGGCCGCCGATGGCACCGGCACCGAAGACGCCGATCTTCACGCCGTGAGCCCGAGCTTGCCGGCGAGACCGATGCGCTGGAGTTTGCCGGTTGCCCCCTTCGGAATGTCGGGCATGAACAGGATGCGCCGCGGCACCTTGAACGCCGCGAGACGCTGGGCGGCGAAGTCACGCAGCGCCGCCTCCTCCAGCGCCGCACCCTCGCGCAGCACCACGGCGGCGGCCACTTCCTCGCCGAGCTTGTCGTGCGGCATGGCGAAGGTGACCACCTGGGCGACGGCCGGATGGTCCAGCAGCACCGCATCGACCTCCAGCGGCGAGACCTTCTCGCCGCCACGGTTGATGATCTCCTTGAGCCGGCCGGTGAGGCGCAGATAGCCCTGCGCGTCGAGCGTTCCCTGGTCGCCGGTGCGGAACCAGCCATTGGTGAAGGCCCGGGCATTGGCGTCCGGATTGTTGTCGTAGCCCGAGGTGACGTTGGGGCCGCGGATCACCACCTCGCCTAGCTCACCGGGCGGCAGGAGGTTACCCTCGTCGTCCATGATGCCGATCTCGGGGCCGGCGGCGCGCCCCACCGAGCCGGCATGGCGGGCCGCCGGCGGCAGCGGATTGGAGGCCATCTGATGCGCCGCCTCGGTCATGCCGTAGGCCTCGATCACCGGCACGCCGAAGGTGCGCTCGAGCTCCTCCATCACCGGCGGCGGCAGCGAGGCGGAGGAGGAGCGAATGAGCCGCAGCCGCCCGCCGGCGATGACCTCCCTGTTACGCGCTGCGAGCGGCAGGATCGCCTGGTGCATCGTCGGAACCGCCGTGTACCAGGACGGCCGTACAGCGCCCAACCACGAGAAAAAGCGGAAAGCGTTGAACCCCGGTGAGCAGACGACGGTCGCCCCGGCGCTGAGCGAGGACAGCACAGCGGCGATCAGCCCGTGGATATGAAACAGCGGCATGATGTTGAGGCAGACATCGTCCGGCGCCAGCGCCAGCGCGGCGCCGATATGCGCCGCCGAGGCGGTGATGTTGCGTTGGCTGAGCGGCACGATCTTGGGCCGCGCCGTGGTGCCGGACGTGTGCAGCACCAGCGCGATGTCGTCGGGCTGCGCCATCCCCGGCCGCGCCGGCGTGCCGGTGAGCGGCTTTTCCGGCGCCAGGGTAAAGCCGCCGGCCGCCGCGCCGGGGACGACCTCGACGGTCGGGATACCGCGCTCGGCGGCAACCGCACGGGCGGGGCTTTCCATGCCGCGGGCGATCAGCAGCGCCTTGGCGGCCAGGTCATCGAGGTAGAAGGCGAACTCGTCGGCGCGATAGGCGGGGTTGAGCGGCGCGGTGGTGGCGGCGCAGGCGACGGTGACGAAGGTGGATGCAGCCTCCGGCCCGTTGGGCAGCACCAGTGCCACCCGGTCGTTGCGGCCGATGCCCATGGCGTTGAGGTCGGCGACGGTCGCGCGGGCGAGGTCGCGCAACCCGGCATAGGTCAGCGGCGGCCTCGCGGTGGCATTGGGATCGCTGGTAGCGCCGATCGCGGATGCGTCAGCAGAGCCTCGCGCGAGCAGGGTCTCGATGGTTTGCGTCTGAGCCATGGCGTCCCTCCGGGTTCAGCGGTCACCCCCGCCATAGCCCCGAGCAAGCGGGACGGGAAGATCACCCCAAGACGCGGTAGAGCCAGAGCCCGACGGTGACGATCAGCGCCCAGCCACTGACCGAGAAAAGCAGGATGATCGGATAGGCGATACCAGGGGGCAGACGGTCATCCTCGTCGCTCCAGACATCGCTTCTCTCGGCCTCCCCCAGCGCGTCTCGATGGGCAATGACGGCAAGCGGTTCGAATCCATGGGCTGCGGGCAGAACACGGACGGCATCCATTCAGTGACTCCGGCGATGGTGGCGGATACGTTATCGACCGTTACCGTTAATCCATCGTTTCAATTTCCTTCATTCTGCGGGATATCAGCGTTCCAGGTCAATCCAGTGCAATTGTGCAACACTATTTGCGAATCGCGCCTTATAGCGCGCCTCGCCGGCCAGGAAATCGTAGACATCGCGCCCTGCTTCCGCATGGTCTTCGATCGCCAGCCAATGGCAGATCTGGCCGATATTCGGCCCCGCAGCCGCGCCTGCGAAGCCGGACTGATAGGCCAGCACGCGCCCCTCGTGGACAAAGTTGTAGAGCAGGCCAAGCAGGCGCTCGCCCGCGGTGATGCGCAGCAGCTCTGCCTGCCCAGGCGGCACGGCCCGGGCGATCAGTGCCTCATGGAAACGGGTAAAGAACGGGTTAGCGAACGCGCCCGGCTGACCGCGCGCCTGCCAGGATGCCTGATGCAGGCCTGCCATCTCGTGCAGAAACGCGAGCGAAGCGGCCACGTCGGGCGCACGCGTGACGCGCAGCGTTCCCACCGCCTCCAGCACCCGGCGCGCGCGGCGAACCTGCTGACGCGCATTGGCCGAGAGCAGCGGCGCGACGCCCCCCGCCTCGCGCACCCGGGAAAGCTCAAGAAAGGGCGCCGGTCGCGGTTCCTCCCGTCGCCACGCCTTGCCGGCGGCGCGTGCCGCCAGCAGCGTGCCTTCGTCAACGCCGTTCAGCACCAGGTTGCCGCGGCGCAGCGCCGCGCGGAGACAGTCTGTGATCAGCGCGGGATCGCGGGCCAGCACGCCGTTGTGCTCGATGAACGGCGTGTCGAGTGGCGCGCGGCCCGCCTCGTGCAGCCAGAGCCTGGCGCGGCCCAGCCATCGGCGGCGGCGGTTGAACAAGGCAAGCGCCACTGTCTCCCCCCCGTCCTCGGCTGCGAGCAGCAGCGGGTCGTCGAAGCGTTCGCCGGCCAGGCAGCCAACCCAGGTCCAGGAGGTGAAGAACGACCCGCCGGCCCGCGGCTCGAGCGCGCGCCAGCGTCGCCCGAGCGCCTCCCAGGCAGCCGCGTCGGCCGGTTCGATGCGCGAGATCGTGATCGCCGCCATGCCATGCCAGTGCGGTGCGCCTCCTTGCCTGTCAACGCCCGCCGCACGCGGCGCCGGTGCGGGCCTATCATGGCCGGCACGCATCGGGCACGCTGCACGAGAGGAGAATGACCGCGTGTCGCTGGGGCCACTGCCTGCCGCACTTCTGCTGCCGCCGGGAAACCTGTTGATCGGCGGGGCTGCCGCCGTGGTGCTGCCATGGCCGCATCGCGTCCGGGGGACGATCCGCTGGCTCGGGCGCATCGCCCTGGTGTTGGTCTTGATCTTTTCGGTGCCGATCGTGCCGAGCCTGATGACGGTGGCGCTGCAGCGCGGGCTGAGGCTGACCCCGCCTGCCGGAAACCCGCCGCGCGCCATTGTGATCCTCAGCGCCGAGGTGCGAACGAGCGCGCCGGGGGCGCTCGAGCCCGCGGCCAGCGCCGGGCCGGTGACGCTGGAGCGGGTGGAGGCCGGCGCGCGACTGGCACGGCGCACCCATCTGCCGATCCTGGTCACCGGCGGGGTGGTGTTCCCCGGCACGCCGCCGGCGGGCGTGGTGATGGCGCGTCTGCTGCGGTCCAGTTTCGGCCTCCGGGCACGCTGGGTGGAGAGCCGCTCTGAAAGCACGTGGCAGAATGCAGCGCTCTCCGCGCCGCTGCTGCGGGCGGCGGGAATCCGCTCGATCTACCTGGTGACCAACTCCGCGCACATGCCACGCGCCATCATCGCCTTTCGCCATGCCGGCATCACGGCGACCGCGGCGCCGGTGCGGCTGGTGACGCTGCGGGCGAACCCGTTCACGCCCGGGCAGTTGATACCCTCCCCATACGCGCTCGCCCGCTCGGCGCTCGAACTGCACGAGGCGATCGGGCTGCTGTACTACTGGCTGCGCGCCCGATGGTAAGCTGGCGTGCAGCCCCGGACGTGAGCGAGCATGACGATTGGCGACCTCTGGAGCCGCTCGTCGAGGCGGGGGCGCGCGACAGCCTGTTTCTCGGCGGAATCTGGTGGCGGACGATGCTGGAGGCGGGGCTGGCGCACCGACAGTACCCGCGGTTTCTCGCTGCCCATCGTGACGGCCGGCCGGTGCTGGCGCTGCCGCTGTTCTCGGGCCGCATGACCGCGTCGCTCGCCAACGCCTATACCTGCCTTTGGCGGCCCCTGACGGAGGATGTGCAGGTCGCCGACGCCGCCCGGCTGGGCCGCGTGCTGCGGCGCGAGGGGCTGGTGCGGCTCGATGCGATCCCCGCGGAATGGGCAGGACTTGCCGGCTTCGCGGCGGGGTTGCGCGCGGCGGGACTGGTGGTGCGCCGCTTTCACCACTTCGGCAACGGGCATGAGGAGTTGGCCGGGCGGAACTGGAACGCCTACCTCGCGGCCCGGCCTGGCGCACTGCGCTCGACGTTGCGCCGACAGGGGCGCAAGGCGGGTTTCGCGCTCGAGGTCGTGACCGAACCCGGTGCCGCACTCGAGACGGCGATCGCGGACTACGAGACCGTTTACGCGCGGAGCTGGAAGGAGGCGGAACCGTTTCCCACGTTCAACCCAACGCTGATGCGACACCTGGCGGAGGCGGGACTGCTGCGGCTCGGGCTGTTGCGCGACGGCGCCCGGCCGGTCGCGGCACAGCTCTGGGCGCTGCGTGCCGACCGGCTTCACGCGACGGTGCTGAAACTCGCGCACGATGAACACGACCGCGCGGCGTCTCCCGGGTCGCTGTTGACGGCGGCGATGCTGCGGCGGCTGATCGATGAGGAAGGCATCGGAAGTTTCGACTTCGGGCGCGGCGAGGATGCCTACAAGCGTCTGTGGACCAGTGAACAGCGCCAGCGCGTGGGGCTGCTGGTTGCGGACTGGCGTCACCCGCGTGGGCTTGCCGCGTTGTTACGCCATCAGGCCGGGCGGCTGCGCGCCCGCTCCGGCATGATATACCCACGGACGCCACCCGTGACATCGCAGGAACCAGGAGACGCACCGTGATCCTCACCCGCCTCGCACTGGCCGCGAGCCTTGCCTTCGCGGCATTGCCAGCTTTCGCCGCCACCCTGACCGCGGGGCCCGGCCAGACCTACAAGCTGCCCTCCCAGGCCATCGCCGCGGCCAAGCCCGGCGACACGGTGCAGATTCTGCCCGGCGACTATCTGGATTGCGCCGAGATACGCCAGAACGATATCACGATCGAGGGCAAGGGTGCGGCCCGCAGCGTCATCATGTCCGACAAGACCTGTGCCGGCAAAGCCATTCTGGTGATCGACGGCAACAACGTCACGGTGCGCAACATGACGCTTGCGCGCGCCGCCGTGATCGACCGCAACGGCGCTGGTATCCGGGCCGAGGGCGGCAACCTGCTGGTCGACGGCGTGCGCTTCATCAACAACGAGAACGGCATCCTCTCGGCAAACAACACCAGGGCAACGATAACGATCCGCAACAGTCTGTTCGATGGAAACGGCGCCTGCTACCAGTCCTGCGCGCATGGAATCTATATCGGTGACTTCAAGAAACTCATCGTGGAACACAGCGTGTTCCGCGACACGCATCAGGGCCACCAAATCAAGTCGCGTGCCATGGATACCGAGATCATCGACTGCACGATCGAGGACGGACCGACCGGCAATTCAAGCTATCTGATCGACATTCCCAACGGTGGCGGGCTGCTTGTCGAGGGGAACACCATGGAGAAGGGCCCCAAATCCGAAAATCACACCACAGCGATCATGATCGGCGAGGAGGGGGTGACGCATCTCAGCCCGAAATTCATCATCAAGGATAATAATTTCACCAACGACATGCCCTATCCTACCTATTTCGTGGACAACATCACGCGCGGCGAGGCGATTCTGACCGGTAACAAGTTCAAGGGCCAGGTGAAGCCACTCGGCGGGCTGGGTACGGTGCGCTAGAGTAACATCAGCCAGACCGAAATCGGGCTGGCGGATCAAGTTGCTCGCCCCACCGAAGGCATAGAGCGGGTTCGGCCTAGCGCGCTTCGGCCTGCTACGGGCAGGCTGAGGCCGCCCTAATATGTTTCCGAGTGGAAACGTCCCTCCTCGCGCATGGCCGCACGCAAGGCCGGCCATTCGAAACCGGCATTCTGGCCGATCGCGGCGAACGCGTCATCAACGCCCGCCTCCAGCCCCTTGAGACCGCACAGAAAGACATGGGTCGCGGGGCGGCACAGAAGTTGCGCGAGCTCCGCGGCGCGGGTGGCCATGCGGTGCTGGACGTATTCGCGCGGGCGGCCCGGAAGGCGGGAGAAGACGAGCTCCTGCTCCAGCAGTGCTTTCGGCACTTTCTGCAGCGGCCCGAAATAGGGCAGTTCCTGCGGCGTGCGGGCGCCGAAGAACAGCCACAGCCGGCCGGGGCCGCGATGGGCGATGCGACGGCGGCGTTCGGTGAATGCACGAAACGGTGCCGCCCCGGTGCCGGTGCAAACCATGAGAATATCCGCCGCCGGATCATCCGGCATCAGGAAGGTGGCACCGAACGGGCCGGTGACGGCAACCGGCTCCCCTTTCTTCAGGTCGCAGAGATAGTTCGAGGCGATGCCTCGAAAGATGCCGCCGTCGGGCCGGCTTTCCGCGACACGCTTGACGGTGAGTGAGAGATTGTTGGTGTTCGGCCGCTCGCCATCGCGTGGTGAGGCAACGGAGTAGAGTCGCATGGCGTGTGGCCGGCCCTGCGCGCCGGTGCCGGGCGGGGTGATGCCGATGCTCTGGCCCTCCAGCACCGGGAATGGCGTGGTCCCGAAGTCAAGGATGATGTGCCGGACGTCGGATTCCGCATCGGCCGCGGTGATGCGGAAATTGCCGGTGACGGTGGCCATGGCGGGGTTGGCGCGGTTATGCAGGTTGACCCGCGGCTTGGCGGCCGAGGCCGGGGCCTTGGCATGGCCACCGGCGCCCGCATGCGCCTCCGCCAGCAACGCCGCGGCCTCGTCCTCCAGCGCATCGATCGTCTCCGTCTCGGTCGCGGCGAGCGGCAGCTCCGTCCAGGAGAATTGGTCATCTAACGAGTAGGGACGCATAACCTGGCGCCAATTATCGATCGAACCCGTGGGGCACGGCGCGATGCAGTCCATGCAGGCGTTGCAGATCGACGGGTCCACCACATAATTATTGTCGTCGTGCGTGATCGCCCCGATCGGGCACGTTGCCTCGCAGGTGTTGCAGCGGATGCAGATCTCCGGATCGATCAGGTGCTGCTTGATCGCGCCCAAACGTCATGCCTCCCACACATCACTGCGGCCCTGGGGCCGGCGCCCGACGATGACAGGCGAGAACCCGCCGCGCCCCGGGCGGCGCGCGACGACGCCAGGGCGTTCTACCCGTGGATCCTGACATACTCGAATTCGCCCGGCTTGCCATCAACGCCCACCTTCGGCGGCGCGATCCACGAGGCATATTTACCAGGCTCCGTCACCGGCCGCATGAGGCTGTCGATGAAGGCATGGTCGTTACCGTTGGGCAGAAGCGCGGGATCGGTGTCGAATCCCGCGAACTCGCCGATCTTGCGGTTGAACGAAACCGCGGGAAGCTCAAGGCGGAACGCATACCCTGCCTTCTCGATCGGCTTGTTCCAGCGGCCCACCCCACCCTGGCAATCCGCCACGAAATCATCGCGCAGTCGCATGTTGAGCGCCGAAAGCGCCGGCACATCCTCGCCCGCGACGGTGCCGTCCTTCAGGCGCAGCACCCGGTAGGTACTGTCGGTCAACTGGTGATCGTCCTCGATTTTGTCCTCGCGGTAGCGGCCCTTCAACCCGCTGTTGAACGCGTTGGCCGCGTTGGTAGAGATTTCGTTTCCGAAAAGATCGAGTGTGAGCGAGAAATGCAGGTTGAGCTTGCGCTGGATCGTCGGCAGATCGATCACGCCGAGGGCGCGCACACGCGCCTCGTCCGTGGGATCATCGATCCCCGCCGCCCGCATCGCCTCCACCGTGCGCTCGACCACGCGCCCGACGCCGGTTTCGCCCACGAACATGTGGTGCGCCTCCTCGGTCAGCATGAAGCGGCAGGTGCGCGAGAGCGGATCGAAGCCGGATTGCGCCAGCGCCTCCAGCTGCATCTTGCCGTCGCGGTCGGTGAAGAAGGTGAACATGAAGAAGCTGAGCCAGTCCGGTGTCGCCTCGTTGAAGGCGCCGAGCATGCGCGGCGTGTCGGCATCGCCGGAGCGGCGGCGCAGCAGGTCCTCGGCTTCCTCGCGCCCCTGCATGCCGAAATATTTCTGCAGCAGATAGACCATCGCCCAGAGATGCCGCCCCTCCTCGACATTCACCTGAAACAGATTGCGCAAATCGTAGAGCGAAGGCGCGGTGGCGCCGAGGTGGCGCTGCTGCTCGACCGAGGCCGGCTCGGTATCGCCCTGTATCACCAGCAGGCGGCGCAGCATGGCACGGTATTCGCCGGGCACTTCCTGCCAGACGGGTTCGCCCTTATGCGCCCCGAAGCCGATGCGCCGCCCCTCCACCGCCGGGGCCAGCAGCACACCCCATTTGTATTCCGGCATGCGGACATAGCCGAATTTGGCCCAGCCCTTGGGATCGACGGAGACCGCGGTGCGGAGATAGACGAGCGATTCCTGGAATCCCTCCGGCCCCATATCCTTCCACCAGTCGATATAGCCGGGGTGCCAGGTTTCCAGCGCCTTGCGCACGCGCGCGTCCTGCGCCAGGCCGACATTGTTCGGGATCAGGCCGTCGTAATCGACATCCATACCGTCGGGCATCCTGGTTCTCCTATACGCGTTCGCGGTCGTAGATGGGTTTCAGTCCGGTTCCGTAACGCTTCAGCGCCCCCTCCTCGCCGACAGCATTGGGGCGCTGGAACACCCAGTTCTGCCAGGCGGTGAGGCGGCCGAAGATGCGCGTCTCCATCGTTTCGGGTCCGGCAAAGCGCAGATTGGCCTCCATGGCGGTAAGGGCGTCCGGCGAGAAGGACGCCCGCTCCTCCAGGATCTGGCGCAACTCGTCGTCCCAGTCGATCTCGTCGAAAATCTGTGTGACGAGGCCAAGGGATTCCGCCGCTTCCGCGTCGAGAACCTGGCCCGGGGCCGCACGCGCGGCATCGACACTTTCCGGTTCGCCGAGAAAACGCGTGGCAAGGCGGGTGAGCCCGTTGGCCATGGGATAGGCGCCGAAGTTGAGCGCCGAGAGCGCGATGCGCGTCGCGCGATTGTCGCCGGCGCGACCACCGCGCAGCATCACCGAGCGATCGGCGGCAAACAGGATGTCGGCAAGCGTGCCGGCGAAGCAGGACCCGGGTTCGACCAGCGCGATGATCGAGCGCGCGGTGAGATCGAGCCGCTTGAGCGTGCGGCGCCAGAGCAGGCGGATTTCGCGCACCAGCCAGTCGGCCCGATGCACCTCCAGCAGCGCGTCGGCAGCCAGCACCTGCGCGATGTCGCCTTCGGTCGCGATGGTGATCAGGCCCAGCTCCGGCTCGTTGAAGCGCAGATACAGCAGCGCGTCATCGAGCTCGCGCGCCAGGGCCAGCGGCCAGAACTCCGCCCCCGCGGCATGGGTGCCGGCGAGGTCCGCGGGCAGCGCGTCCGGCCCGCGCAGCAGGATATGCGCGCGCCGGCCCGCACGATCCATCGTCACGGTAACATAACGATAAGTGAGGGTGGTGTCGGTCTCCTCGCGTTCCAGTCGCGGCAGCGCGATGCCCTGCGCCGAGGTCGGGCGGTCGGAGCCTTCGGCGATCTGCGCCGCACGCGCGGCCACCGCCGCGTCCCAGCGCGAGGGCGGAATGGTTTCATCGACAAGCCGCCAGGCGACAGCACGCTTGCCGCCAACTCCCTCCTCCTTCGAGCAGAACAGGTCGGCGAGGTCGCGCCGCACGCGGCGCTTGTCGGTCAGCCGGGTGAGCCCGCCGGTGCCGGGCAGCACCGCGAGCAAGGGCGTTTCCGGCAGCGCCACCGTGGAGCGGCGGTCGTCGATGAGCAGGATACGGTCGGCGGCCATTGCGATTTCGTAACCGCCGCCAGCGCACGCACCGGCCACCGCCGCGATCCAGATCTGCCCGGACTCGGCCGAGGCTTCCTCGATCGCGCAGCGCGTCTCGTTGGTGAATTTGCAGAAGTTCACCTTGTGCTGGTGCGTCGCCCTGGCGAGCATGCGGATATTCGCGCCGGCGCAGAACACGCCCGGCTTGCCAGAGCGCAGCACCACCACGCGCACGGTCGGATGCTCGAAACGCAACCGCGTCATCGCATCCGCGAGTTCGATGTCAACCGAGAGATCATAGGAGTTGAGCTTCAGCTCGACGTCTGCCAGCAGGCCGCCGGTCGGGTCCACATCCATGGTCAGCGTGCCAACCTGGCCGTCCACCGAAAGGCGCCAATGGCGCCAGCGCGATGGTTCCGTGCGGACGTCGATACGCGGCATCTCGGCGTAGGGCATGCGTTTCCTGACCTCCCGAATGAAGTGTTTTATAATGCATCTCTCTCGTCGGAGCAAGCAATATAATGCATTTCAAGAAACCGCGCGATGGCGGCCATCGCCGCCTCCGCGGCCTCGACATGCGGCGCGTGCGCCGCATCCAGCTCCGTGATCTCGATCGGGCCAGGCGCGCGCTCGGCGAGAAAGCGCGCGTGGGCGGCGGTGCCGTACTGGTCGCGCGTGCCCTGGATGACCAGCGCCGGGCCGGGCATGGCGTGGCACTCGGCATCCAGGAAAAGCACCCTTGGGAAGTCCGGATCGAGCCAGGCGTCATGCCAGAAATGGAAGGTGGCGTCCGGATCGCGATGATGGCGCGCCAGGCGCGGGCGCAAAGCAGCGTAGCCCTCGCCGATCGCGCGGATCGCCGCGACCGAGACATCCTCGACAAAAAAATGCGGGGCGATCAGGACTCGCGCCGCGATTCGCTCGTCGCGCGCCAGGGCCGCAATCGTGCCGCCATCGGAGTGGCCGACCAGAACGCAGCGCCCGATGCCGGCCGCGTCCAGCAACCGCGGCAGCAGGGCGGCCTCGCGCTGCATGTAGTCGAGCGGGGCCGGCAGGCTGGCCGGCGAGGACTGGCCATAGCCCTGGCGCGACCAGGCAAACACGCCGAGCCCGGTGCGGGCTGAGAGATGTGCCGGGAAATCCCGCCACAGTGAGACGCTGCCGAGCCCCTCGTGCAGCAGCACCAGGCTCGGGTTGTCGCCCCAGCGCGCGGCTTCCAGCGTCGCGTCGCCCAGAACGAGGTCGTGACGTGCGTGCGGATGGGGGCTCGCATGCAGCGGGAGGGCCTGCGTCATGGCGCGAGCCTGCTATAGCCGGAGCATGGACGCCAGCATCGCATCGCTTTCATTCCCTGTTCCCGACGCGCCGGCACCGGGAACGATCACACCGATCGCGCCCGGCATACGCTGGCTGCGGCTCGCACTCCCCTTCGCGCTCGACCACGTGAACATCTACCTGATCGCGGATGGCGACGGTGAGGCCGTGCTGGACACCGGCATCGCCGACGCGCCGACGCGCGCGGTGTGGGAGGCGCTGCTGGCCGGCGGCATGCGGCCGACGCGGCTGATCCTGACGCATTTTCATCCGGACCATATCGGGCTCGCGAACTGGCTCGTGCAGCGCTGCGGCGTGGGCATTGCCATGCCGCTCACCGAGTATCTGTTCGCGCAGAACCTGACGCATAACCGCGAGGCGCTGGGCTCGCCCACGCAGCACGATTTCTACACACGGAACGGCCTGCCCGATGAGGAGACGAGGCTGCTGATGGGGCGCGGGCATCATTATCTGCGCATGACGACGGGGCTGCCGCCGGTGTTTCACCGGTTGCGCGCCGGCGACAATCTGCGCCTCGCGCAACGCTCGCTCGAGGTGTTCACCGGTGGCGGGCATGCGCCGGAACAGGCGATGCTGTGGGACCGGGCGGGCGGCGTGTTCTTCGCGGCGGACCAGGTGCTGGCAAAGATCTCGCCCAACATCAGCGTCTGGCCGCTGGAGCCGGACGCGAACCCGCTTGGCCTCTATCTCGAATCACTGGTGTCGCTGCGCGCGGTGCTGCCCGAGGATGTGCTGGTGCTGCCGGCGCATAACCTGCCGTTCCGCGGGCTGCATGGGCGGCTTGGCCAGTTGGCGGACCACCACGCGGCGCGCTGCGATGCCGTGGCCAGCGCCTGCGCCGAACGTCCGCGCAGCATCTATGAGCTGATCCCCTATATGTTCCATCGCCCGCTCGACGCGCACCAGACCGGCTTCGCGTTTGGAGAGGCCATGGCGCACGTCAACTACATGCTGGCGAAGGGCGATCTTGCGGTGGTGGACGGCGATATACGGCGGTTCCGGCTGGCATAGGCCGGCGATACCGGCGCGGCGAACGGAGACCTACGCCACCCCGTACTTGTGGAACCAGGCCATCGCGCGCGCCCAACCGTCCTTGGCGTCCTTCTCGTTGTAGCTCGGCCGGTAATCTGCATGAAAACCGTGGCCGGCATCGGGGTAGTAGACGATCTCCACCGTCTGACCGGTGGCGCGGGCCCGGGCCGCCGCGGCCATCACGTCTTCCCGCTTGATCGAGGGGTCCTTCCCGCCATAGAGCCCGAGCAGCGGGCAATGCAGATAGCCGGCAAGCTGCAGCGCGGTGTCGGGCTGCACCGGGCTCGTCGGCGTGTTCACCTGGCCGTAGAAGGCAACGGCGGCGCGCAGCGCGCGGTTATGTTCGGCATAAAGCCAGGTGGCGCGCCCGCCTCGGCAGAAGCCGAGCACGCCGAGCCGCTTCGGGTCGCCGCCATGCGCCTCGGCCCAGACCACCGCGGCATCGAGGTCCGACAGCATCTGCGCATCCGGCGTGGCGTTCACCACCGCCATGATCCGCCTGATGTCGGAGATTTTGCCGAGATCGCCGGAGCGGGCGTAGATGTCGAGCGCCACCGCCATCTTGCCGAGCTTGGCGAGGCGGCGGCAGACATCCTTGATGTAGTGATGAACGCCGAAAATCTCCTCGTTCACCAGCACCAGCGGGAACGGACCGGGGCCCTCCGGCCGCGCGAAATAGGCCGGCATGTGCCCGTCCGCCGTCGGCACCGCTACCTCGCCGACCACCAGGCCCCTGGTGTCCGTGGTGATCGTCTGCGCCTCGACCCGCGCGGTGGCGAGCGTCAGCCCGGCCGTGAAGCCGCCGGCGAACAATCCGCGCCGCGCCAGCGGGTAGCGATGCAGAACCGAAGCCTCGTCGCCGGACTCGTTCATCACTACAACTCCACCTGATAACATCGCGAAATGTGGCGGCGCGGCAGCGTCTGTCAACGGCGGGTTATGCCTGCAACCTCTGCCAGAAAGGTCCATTTTCACGCCCCGGCACGAAAGCCGTCCGCCGCGTGTCGGGGCAGCCGGGTATTTTTCGTCGCCGCGGATTGGTGGCGTGGAGATCGATGGGCCCGACTGATGACGGGCGCGCGGCGCGTCAGGACCGGACAGGCACGAGCTGCGGCTCGTCGAGCACACGCTCGAACGTGTCGAGGCTGTTGCGGCCGCGATACTGGCACCAGCCTCCCTCGACCGGCAGCAGGCGTGTGATGGTATAGATTCCGGGGCGCAGATTGCCGTTCAAATGTCCGGTGGCGACCTCGACCCGATCGCCCAGACGAAAGCGATGCTGCATGATTGATCTCCGCTGAAAGAAAATGGCGCGATCACCGCGCCATTTTCCCGTTTCTCATCCCCCCGCGGTGGGGGATCGTCTCAGCCGAGCTGGAGGTTGACGGCGGAGCTCTTGCCGCGCTGCCCTTCCTCGATCTCGTAGCGAACCTTCTGGCCCTCGTTCAGCGTCGAGGCGCCAGCGCGCTCCACCGCCGAAATATGGACAAACACGTCCTTAGAGCCATCATCCGGCTGGATGAAGCCGAAACCCTTTTGCGGGTTGAACCATTTAACCTTGCCTTGCGACATCACGTCTCTCCTACAGGGCCGTTCCCGCGACTCCGCGGAACATCATGACTTTTCAAACGGAAACGACCGGTGGGATGGCGTGGAAGCGCAACGCACACAGCACAGATACCAGGCTGAAAAGCACAGCCGTGAGAAGTCCATAAGCCCCCATCGCGGGAAATGCACGCGATTCTTTCCGCCCGCCGCCCGTTCCGTGATCGGCCGGAGCCAGGTCATCTCGGTCCGCGGCATTCCCGCCTGGAGTCCGGCCCGCCCAAAATCCAGGGAACCCTGGCAAGGGAGCCCTGGATCCGGCCAGTCCTGGATCCGGGCCAGCCCTGAAGCCGGGGAGCCCTGGATCCGGCGCGCCTGGGGTGCGGCGAGCCTAAGCCATCGCCTTCTTGAGGTTCTCGTCGAGCTTCGCCAGGAAGGCCTGGGTGTTTAGCCAGGGCTCCTTCGGCCCGATCAGCAGCGAGAGATCCTTCGTCATCGCACCGCTCTCCACCGTCTCGACGCAGACCCGCTCCAGCGTCTCAGCAAAATGCGTCACGTCCGACGTGTTGTCGAAGCGGCCGCGATAGGCGAGGCCGCGCGTCCAGGCGAAGATCGAGGCGATGGGGTTGGTGGAGGTCTCGCGGCCCTTCTGGTGCTCGCGGTAGTGGCGCGTCACCGTGCCGTGCGCCGCCTCGCTCTCCACCGTCTGCCCGTCCGGCGACAGCAGCACCGACGTCATCAGGCCGAGGCTGCCGAAGCCCTGTGCGACGATGTCGGACTCCACGTCGCCGTCGTAGTTCTTGCAGGCCCAGACGTAGCCGCCCTGCCATTTCAGCGCACAGGCCACCATGTCGTCGATCAGCCGGTGCTCGTAGGTGAGGCCCTTGGCGGCGAACTTATCCTTGAACTCCTGCTCGAAAATCGCCTGGAACGCGTCCTTGAACATACCGTCATAGGCTTTGAGAATCGTGTTCTTGGTCGAGAGATACACGGGGTAGCCGCGCGCGAGCCCGTAGTTGAAGCTGGCGCGGGCGAAGCCCTCGATCGAGGCCAGAGTGTTGTGCATGCCCATGGTCACGCCCGGCCCCTTGAAGTCGTGCACCTCGAGCACCTGGGCGGGCGAGCCGTCGGCCGGCTGGAACTGCAGCGTCACCTTGCCCGGCTTGAAGATCTTGGTCTCCGACGCGCGGTAGATGTCGCCGTAGGCATGGCGGCCGATGACGATGGGCTGGTTCCAGTGCGGCACGAGGCGCGGCACGTTGCGGCAGATGATCGGCTCGCGGAAGATCGTGCCGTCCAGAATATTGCGGATCGTACCGTTCGGGCTGCGGTACATTTTCTTGAGCTTGAACTCCTCGACGCGGGCCTCGTCGGGGGTGATCGTCGCGCATTTGACACCCACGCCGTACTGCTTGATCGCATGGGCGGCATCGACGGTGACCTGGTCGTCGGTCTGGTCGCGATATTCGATACCCAGATCAAAATATTTCAAATCGATATCGAGGTAGGGAAGAATCAGTTTTTCCTTGATAAACCCCCAGATAATACGTGTCATCTCGTCGCCGTCGAGCTCGACCACCGGGGTCTTGACCTTGATCTTCGCCATGCAACCGCTGCCTTTTCGTAGGGGAGCCCGCAAACGGGGGGCTCAGATTTCGGAGCCCGCTGGTTCTAAGCACCGGCCGCGGGCCTGGGCAAGGCTGCGCCCGTCGCGGCGGGGATACGCAAGCGCCGCTAGCGCATGCCGGGCCGCCGGGCGCGGCAGTCCTGGGGGCGCCCGTGCGTGACACCGTCGCCGCGCTGGTGGCTCTCGCGGGCCTGGTGGCCGTCGCCTGGCTCGCGCTGCGCCTGCGCCGGGCCCGGGTGATGGAAAGGCTGCTGGAGCGCGAGCGGACGATGCTGGCCATCGCCTATGAGCAGCTGGCGGAGGCCAAGTCCTCGGCCGAGGCCCGGGCGATGCAGTTTGATGCCACGCTCGCCGGCATGTCGGACGGGCTGATGGTGGTGGATTCCGAGCTGAAGCTGGTGCTGTGGAACGCTCGGTTCTCCGACGTGACAGGCGTTGCCGCCTCCATCCTCGCCCCCGGCCTGCCACTGGAGGCGATGCTGCGGGCGCAGGCGGCGGCCGGCGAGTTCGGCGCGGTCGATATTGAGGCGGAGGTGGCGCGGCGCGTCGCTTTGGTGCGCGCCCACCGCGATTACGGCGTGACGGAGCGCACCAGGCCCAACGGGCGAACCATCGAACTGCGGCGCAACGCGCTCCCGGATGGTGGGTTCGTGACCCTCTACAGCGACGTCACCGCCCGCCGGCGGGCCGAAGCCGCGGCGCGCGAGGCGGCAAGGGCGCGCGTGGCAGCAACGGAGGAGAAGGCGCATTTCGTCACCACGGTAAGCCACGAGCTGCGCACCCCCCTCAACGCGCTGCTCGATGCGCTGTCGTTGCTGGAGGCGGAATCGCTGTCCAGCCGACAGCAGAATCTGGCGGCGACGGCGCGGGCGGCCGGGCAGGCGCTGCTCGGGCTGGTGCGCGACGTGCTGGAGCTGGCGCAGATGGAGGCCGGGCGGCTGGTGCTGCGCCCCGCCCCGTTCAGCCCGCGCGCGCTGCTGGCGGAGGTGGCCGCCCTGTTCGGCCCAGCCGCGGCGATGAAGGGGGTCTCGTTCGCCTGCGTCGTGGACCCGTCGGTGCCGGAGGAAGTGGTTGCGGATGCCTCGCGCCTGCGCCAGGTTTTGATCAACCTGGCCGGCAATGCAGTGAAATTCTGTGGCCCCGGACGGATCGAGCTGCGCATGCACCAGGCGATGGGGCTGACCGGGCCGAGCCTGCGGGTGCGGGTGCTCGACCCCGGCCCGCCGATCCCCGAGGCGCAGGCGTCCCGACTCTTCCGGCCCTTTGCACGGCTCGAAGCGGGGCGCGAGAAGGAGGGGTCCGGGCTGGGGCTCGCGATCTGCGAGCGGCTGGTGCGGCTGATGAGCGGGCGCATCGGGCTGGCGCGCGACGGCGAGAGCAACGCGTTCTGGTTCGCGATCCCGCTCGCCGCCGCTCCATCCCGGGAGCCTGCGGCGCCGCTCGCCCCACGGCTGCGGCGGCTCGCGGTGCTGGTGGTCGAGGACGTGGCAGTGGCGCGGATGGTGACCGCGACCCGGCTGCGCCGGGCCGGGCATCGCGTGGTGACTGTGGATTCCGCGGAGGCGGCACTGCGCGAAGTGATGGCCGCGCCCTTCGACCTGGTGCTGACCGACCTCAATCTGCCGGGCATGGACGGTGTCGCGCTGACGAGCCGCATGCGCGAGGCCGGCGGCACGGTCGCCGCGGTGCCGGTGCTGGCGCTGACCGCCGGAATTTCGGCCGAGGACGCGGCCCGAGCGCGGCGTGCCGGCCTGCGCGCGGTGCTCACCAAGCCGGTCGAGCCGGTGGCGTTGGAGCGCGCGATGGCCGCCGCCGTCGCGCCACCGACGACCGGCGGCATGGTGCTGGGGGAGGATTTCGCCACCCTCGCCGCCACACTGGGCGAAGATGCGATGGCGGCCCGCGCGGCGGCGGCGCTGGCGAGCATCCGCGCCGGGCTGGCGGAGCTGCTGGCGACCCAGGGCGCTAGCGCCGGCGACACCGCCGCGGGGCTGGCGGACAACCTGGCCGCCGAGGCATCGAGCCTTGGGTTCGCGGCACTGGACGCGGCACTGCGCCGCATCGCAGCCTTGGCGCGCGCCGGCCTCGAGACCCGCCAGGCCGCCCGCGACCTGCCCGAGACGATCGCGGCCACCGAGGCGGCAACGCAGGAGGCGCTGCGCGAACGCGCCGCCTGAGATGGCTCGATATCTAACTGAAACTTAATCCGCCGCGGTGGCGCCAGCCATCGTCGATCATTACGCGTTGGGTCCGTTCGTCTATGATCGCTGCAGGAGTCGGCGGGAGACGGCGATGTCGGGCAGCACGATTACGACCCTCGTTCCCTTCGGGATCACGCTTGGTGCCGCGGGCTTTACCAACCCGCTGACCATCGCCTCGACCGGCAGCGTGCACCCGACGACCGGCAGCGGCCAGATCGGCGTGCTGGTCTCGCTGGGTATCCCCGGATCGATCGCCGATGGGGGCAGTATCGAAGGGGCGTTCGGCGGCAACGGCGCCAACGGATCGACGGGCGGCGCTGGCGGCAACGGTGCGGCGGGGATCTCGTTCGCGACCTCGGGCGTGATCACGGAGGTCTATGCCGGCGGCAACGGCGCCGTGGGTGGCGGCAGCGGCGGATATGGCGGTAGAGGCACGATCGCCTCGGGTGCGGGCGGCGCCGGCGGCGCCGCGCTCGTCATCGGGGGCGGTGCTTCGGTCACCAGTAGCGCCAAACTTTACGGCGGCGGCGGCAGCAACGGCGGCGTGGGATATAACGGGGTGGGCACGCGCAACGGCGGCGCTGGCGGTGCTGGCGGGGCCGCGGGTGCCGGCGTCTTGCTCGGCAGCGGCGCCGTGTTCACCAACCTGTTCAGCATCCAGGGGGGCATTGGCGGCAAGGGCGGTGCCGGCGGCGGCTACGGGATTTCGAGTCATTCGGGCGCCTCGGGCCACGGCGCTTTGGGCGGAGCGGGAATCGTCGCCGCGAACAACGCCACTATCCTCAACCAGGGTTTCATCTCTGGTGGCAGGGGCGGGTATGGCGGCAGCCCGGGGCTGGGCGCCGCCGGTGGCGATGGCGTCGATCTCGCATCCGGCGCATCGCTGCTCAACAGCGCGGCATTGCAGCCGAGCATCTTCGGCGGCACCGGCGAGGATGGCGGCAAGGGCGGCACCGGCGTCTCGCTTGCCGGCGGTGCGACGGTCACCAACCAGGGGTTGATCGAGGGTGGGGTGGCCGACGGCATCGGCGCGATCGTGAATGCAGGCGCGATATTCGCCAACCTCGCCCAGGGCACGCTCGCCGGCGGCACGGGCGGATTCGGCCTGGTGCTTGGCGCCGCCGCCAGCATGACCAATGACGGGCGGATCGCCGGCGGCTACAGCGGCTATCATGCGCGTACGGGGGGCATCGGCGCCAGCATCGGTGCCGGCGCGATGCTGACCAACGCCGCCTATATCGCGGGCGGCGCCGCAAGCTATTACGGGCCGGGCGGGGCTGGCGTGCTGATCACCGGCGGCACCCTGGTCGATGCGGGCACCATCGCCGGCGGCCCCACCGCCGCCGCGGTCACCCTGGCGAGCAGCGCCGGGCGGCTCGTCCTGGACCCCGGTGCGACCCTGCTCGGCGACGCGATCGCGAACCCCGCCTACGCCAACGTGCTGGAACTCGCGGCGGGCACCGGCACGGGAACGCTGGGCGGGATCGGCAGCGTGGTCTCGGGGTTCCGCACGATCGCGCACGACGCGGGCGCGTCCTGGCAGATCGCGGGCAGTGCTGCCGGCTTCGCGAGCGGGCCGACGCTGACCGGGTTTGGCGCCGGCGAGACGGTGCAGATCGACGGGTTTGTCGCGTCTGGCTATCGTTTCGTCAGCGGCACGGGCCTGCTGCTGACCAGCGCCGCGGCGACCGTCACCATCGATGTCGCGGGTGCCCTGACCACCGGCGATTTCCACGTCACGGCGAGCGGCGGCAACACCGACATCACCGCGTGTTTCGCGACCGGCACACGGATCGCGATGGCGCGCGGTCAGGTGGCGGTGGAGGCGCTGGGCGTGGGCGAGCTTGTGCTCACGCTCGGCGGCAGGCTGGCGCCGGTGGCCTGGATCGGCCATCGCCGCACCGATCTGCGTCGCCACACGGCACCGCACGACGTGATGCCGGTGCGGGTGACGGCGGGAGCCTTCGGCCCGGACCTGCCGCGCCACGACATCGTGCTGTCACCCGATCACGCGGTTTTCGTGGACGGCGCGCTGTGCCCGGTCCGCCATCTCGTCAACGGCGTCTCGATCGTGCAGGAGCGGCGTGACCACGTGACCTACTGGCATGTGGAACTCGACCGGCACGATTTGATCCTCGCGGAGGGCCTGGCCTGCGAGAGCTATCTCGACACCGGCAATCGCGGGGCGTTCGAGAATGCCGATGGGCCGACCGATCTGCACCCCGATTTCGCGCGCGCCGCCTGGGCCGAAGCGGGCTGCGCCGCCATCCTGACCGATCCCGCCGACCACCGCCTGCGCGCCGCGCATACGCGGCTACTGGCGCGGGCGTGCTCTGCTCAGAACAGAAACACGCCCTTGCCGTCGGCCTGGCGGTCGAACAGCCGATAGGCTTCCTCCGCCTGATCCAGTTTCCAGCGATGCGTGAACAGCGCCTCGACATCGATGCCGCGCTCCTCGACGAAGCGCGCGCAGGACGCCTGGCCGCCGGACGAAAAGGTCCAGGAGGCGACGATTGTGACCTGCCGGCGCAGCAGGTCGGGCGAGACTTCCAGCGTCACGTCGCCGCCCTCGCCGACATAGCAGGCCGTCCCCCAGGTGCGCACGCACTGCACCGCGGCCCGCCGCGCGCCGGGTGCCGAGGATGTCTCCAGCGACAGCGTGGCGCCGCCATGGGTGAGGTCGCGGATCGCCGCCACCGGGTCGTCCTTGCCGGGATCGATCGTGGCCCAGGCGCCGAACGCCTCGGCGCGGGCGAGGCGGGCGGGGCTGATGTCGAGCGCGATGACGCGCGCGCCCATCGCGGTGGCGAGCTGGGTGGCGGAAAGCCCCACCGGCCCCTGGCCGAAAATCGCGATCGTGTCGTTGCCGGAACAGCCGATCCGCACCAGCGCCGCGTGCGCGGTGCCGGTGCCGCAGGAAATCGCGGCCCCGGTGGAAAACGGCAGCGCATCCGCGAGCGGCACCAGGGTGAACGCCGGCGCCTTCATATAGGGCGCGTGCCCGCCATGGCCGGTCATGCCATAGACCGTCGGCGGCACATCGGCGCAGAGCTGCGCCCAGCCACCCCGGCAATGCGCGCAGGTGCCGCAGCCGGCGTAATGGTGGACCATGACCCGGGCGCCCTTGCGCAGCCCCCTGCCGACCACGCCCGGACCAAGCTCCTCGATGACGCCGCAGGGCTCGTGGCCGCCGATGGTGGGTTCGGTCGGCATCGGCACGCCGCGCGTGGAGGTGTCGCCGGCGACGTGGCGATAAGGTTTGAGGTCGCTGCCGCACATGCCCGAAGCGCGCATGGCGATGACCACCTCGCCAGGGCCGGGCACCGGGTCGGGAAAGTCGCGCATCGCCACCTGACGACCGCCGAGAAACACCATGCCGCGCATCGCCGAGTTCCTCCCGTTCCGGATCGCCTTGGAGTGATCGAATAGCACGCCCGACCACGCAGAGGGGAATCGCTGCGGTATCGTGATTCAAGAGGCGGGGATCCGCGATGAGGCGCTGCTACGGTTCTGCTTGCACCGACGCGAATCGTGATTTATTATCGATTTATCAAAAATTGAGATTTGGGGTTGTGATGATGCGTAAGGCACCGTCGATGTTTATGCCGATCGTGCGGACAGCGCTGCTGGCGGCGGTGGTGGTTGGTCTGGGCGCGGGCTCGGCCAGCGCATTGGTCCTGGGAACGGGCGGGCTTATCCCGCTCGACATCAGTGGCACCTATACTTATCTGCCGCCTAACCCGACCACGCCGAATCCGTTCCCCACGACATCCTTTGACTTCTCGGTGCTGCTGCCCACGACGATGGGGGTCAGCTTCAACAGCAACGCTGGCGGCACTTATACCTATACGAGCAGAGCGGCCGGTACCTACACCGACGGTACGGTGAGCCAGGCTTTCACTGACGCACTCGTGGTCTTCACCGAGGGCAACGGGATCGGTGCCGCCCCGTCGGTCCGGTTTTCTGTCCGCAACCTGCTCGCCAACAACGATATTCTGACGGTCCTGGCACCCCTGACGTCATCGGAATGGACCCTCTCCAACCCCGGCGGGCGAGGCACGCTGAGCCTCGATGGCGGGAGCTGGAGCGTGTCGAACGGCTACGTCGGCTACAGCCCGAAAGCGATCGCGGATGTCCCGGCCGACCCGCCCTTCAACGGCCAGCTCACCGTGCCGGAGCCCGCGTCAATGGCGATCCTTGCTACCGGCCTCGTGCTGCTGCTCGGGGTGGCGCGGCGGCGGCGTATCGGCTGACGATCGGGCTACCGGTGATCGGGCTGCCGGCGCTCGGACTGTCAGCGACCGGGCGCGGCCTCAGGCGGATTTGAACGTCACCACCAGCACGTCGCGATAGGCCGGCTCTTCGGCCTCGATCGGCTCGACCGGGGTGACGCCATGGTAGACGCGCCGGTCATCGACAATCGCGGCGTCGAGCGGATCGGCAAGCGTGAAGCTGCCGAGCTGGACCTGGTCGAGATCGTGGATCGTGGTGGTGCCGCTGGCGATGTTGCGCCGGCGCACCATCAGCACCAGCACCCAGTCCACGCCATCGCGATGCATGCCCTCGGGGGTCGGCTTGCCGGCCTCGCCGGCGCGCGCCTCGATGCGGAATTGGTGCAGTTCCACCCGCCAGGCCCGTGGGCCCGAAAGCGCGTCGAACAACATGCGGCAGGCGGTGAGGATCGTGCCGAGCGAGGTCGATGCGCTCGCGGCCTCCGGCATCGGCTCGAACCAGCGCGCAACACCGCCGTTGAGCGGGTTGTAGTCCGTGGTCTGGTAATGCGGACGGTGCGGCTGGCGGGTCAGCTCTCCGCCGGGGTCAGCCGCGAAGACGGCATGGCGGCGGCGGCGATAGCGCCCGCCATCGGCCATGTATTGGTCCTGCGCCATGCCGTCCCAGCTCGCAGCGAACGCGTCCCAGTCGGCGAGCGATCCGTGGGCGAGCAGCCAGGTCCGGACCTCGGAGGCCGGCAGCAGCGCGAATCCCTGGCCTGCCAGCAGGTCGAGCGGCAGCCGGTCCTCGGCGAGAAGATGCGTATCCATGACAGTTTTATGGACGCGTGAGGCAGGCGCGGCATCGGTCCAATTCGTGCCCCCTGCACGACTCCACACGCAGCACGGGGCAGGTCAGGTATTCGCGGGATCGACCACCGGCACGACCGTGGGCGGTTCGATGCCGCGCGCCTTGTAGCTGGTCATCGGTGAATCGATCGCCAGCTCGTCGAAGCGATGCTTGACCCGGCGGTTGACCTCGCGCGGCACCGACCAGCGGCCGCTGGGCGTGGTGCGGATCCCGACCTGCATGACCCAGGCGCCGACTAGGAACCGGTCGAGCCCGAGAACCTCGAGATCGCCGCGGATGACGTCGGACCATTTCGGCTCCTGGCGCATGGCGGTCACGATCTCGCGCAGCAGCCCAGCGATATGGTCCGGCTCCTCGTTCAGGCCGATGCGGAAATTCATCAGGGCATAGCCGAAATCCCGCGTCATGTTGGTGACGGTGGTGACGGCGGAGAACGGGATGACGTGGATGGAGCCGTCGCCGGCGCGCAGCCGGATGGCACGCACGGAAAGCGTCTCGACCACACCGGTGAGACCGCCAAGGGTCACGACGTCACCGACCTGCATCGCGTTCTCGAGCAGCAGGAACAGGCCGGTGATGATGTCCTGCACCAGCTTCTGGCTGCCGAAACCAATGGCCAGGCCGACGACGCCGGCGCCGGCCAGCAGCGGCGCGATGTTCACGCCGACCTCCGACAGGACGATCAGGGCGACAACGGTGACGATGGCTATGAGGAGCGTCGTTTTCAGCATCGGCAGCAGGGTGCGGATGCGCGCGGCGCGCGCGACCTGTTCGTGCGCCGAAAGCTTGCGCAGATGCGTGGCGAAGGCGGCGTTCACCCCCTCCCAGACGGCGAGCGCGATGAGGCAGGCGACCAGGATGTTGCCGATGGAGGCCAGAAGCTGCGCGCCGAGGCCGCTGCCGGCGAACCACCCCAGGGCGTCGAAACCCCAGATCTGGGCCAGCAACACCACCGCGACGAAGACGATGACGGATTTGACGCCGGCGCGCAGCACCGGGTGATACACGCCGAGCCGCTGCTCCAGCCCCGGATAACGTTCCGCGACATCGGGGCGCAGGCGCAGCGAGCGCGCGATGGAGCGTAGCGCCGTGCGCTGCGCCACGCGCGCGATGACAAGCACGATGACCGAAAGGACAAAGATGCGCAGCATGCGACGGAAGCCGCCGGGGATGGCCAGCGCCCAGACCGCCCAGAGCGAGACCAGGTAGAAGGCAACGGCGATGTGCCATACCGCGGCGGCGCGCTGACGCAGCGTCACCAGGGCGGTGCGGCCGGGGCCGTCGCCATTGCCATTTTCGCCCTGCCCGCGGATCCAGCGCGCCACCGGCGCCTTGTGGCGCAGCACGATGACGCAAAGGCAGATCACGGTCGCCAGCGCCAGCAGTTTGAACAGAGCATCGTGCGCCGCCGCGTAGAGACCGAACACCAGCCCGGCCTCCAGCGCCGCATACCCGAAGATGACCAGCGCGCCGAGGATCCGCGTCCAACGCCGCAGCTCCGCCGCCGCCGGGTCGTCGAGCGGCAGCAGACGCAGATTCGGCCGCGTCGGCGAGGCCAGCATCGCGACGATCGCCTGCAGCAGCATGAACAGCGCGGTGGCGTTGAGGGCCGCGATGACCACGACGCGGTTGACATAACCGGTGCCGAACAGGCGCGCCGCCAACAGGCTGGCGCCGACCGCGAGCAGGGCGATGATCGACAGCAGATCCAGCCCGAAGACGCCGGCGGCATAGGGCAGGCGGCGCAGCGCCAGCACCAGCGGCGCTGCGCCAGACCAATGGCGCTCGGTCTGCCCGGCCTCGGCCTCCTCGATGCCGCGGGCGGTATCCTCCTCGTCGATCGCCTCGGCCAGCGCGGGGACGGGCGCACGCGCGGCCAGCGCCGCGGCCGGGCGACGCAGCAAGCGGCGGACCAGCCAGGCGGCGACAAGCCCGGGGACAAGAACCTCGACTATCCGCAGCAGGGCGGTGAGCACCTCGCCGCGGGCGAACGGGTCCATCGCCGTCTGCCGGACCCAGAACCATAGCAGCGGGAAATCTGTAAACGCGCGCAGCGAACCCAGCACGCTTTTCGAGATTTCCGCCATCTGCGTTGACGCATCCATCAGCAGCTGGGCGCCGAGGCTGTCTGGAGCGAGCGGTATCTGCAGCGCCCCGGGCGAATTGGTGGCGGGACTGCCGGCGGGTTTTGCACCGGCCTGGCCAGTCCCACTCTTTCCGGGCTCCGTCTTCCCTGCCACCGGCCTTCCCGCAGCCGGGGTGGGCGCGGCCGGAGGGAGCGCCGCAATGGCTTCGAGGGCGCTGATGACCTCGGCCCGCTTGGCGGGGTCCTGCAGCACGGCCAACGCGGCACGGGCCTGCGCCGCGGTCATCGTGGTGGGTGCCGCGGCCGGGGCGCTGGGCGGTGGCGCGGCGGCGTGCGCCACGCGCGAGGCGGCCGGCAGCGCCAACACCAGACAGGCAGCGAAGAGAGCGCGTCGCATTCCTGACGAGGGCCACGGTCCCTCGGCGCTGTCAACCGGGCCGGAAAATGCTATTCTAAGGCATGCAAGCTTTTCTGATCGTCCTGCTGGTGCTGGTGATGGCCGGGGTGGTGGGCGTCCTGGTGACCGGCATGGTGGGGTTGGTGCGCGGCGGCGGCGACCCGCGGCGGTCCAACAAGCTGATGCAATGGCGGGTGGCGCTGCAGGCCACTGCGATCGTGATTTTTGTCATTCTCGTCAGCCTGATATCCCACTGAATCGGAACCGGTCAGCCGCCCTGTTGGACGCAGCGTCGCGCCGGGCCACGCGGGGGCATGCACGGCGCGGATCGGGCCCCTGCCCTGCGCGCGTTTGACAGGCTCTGGCGCCGCGCCCTAGGAACGATTGTGCAGGTGCGAACAGCGCCCTCGGGTTTGGCCCCCCGAGGTTGGACAAGGCGGCGGCAAGACTCCGTTTAGGGAAAGCACATATGAAGATCCTCGTCCCGGTGAAGCGGGTGGTGGACTACAACGTCAAGGTGCGGGTGAAGGCCGACGGCAGCGGCATCGAGACCGCCGGCGTGAAGATGTCGATGAACCCGTTCGACGAGATCGCCGTCGAGGAAGCCGTACGGCTCAGGGAAAAGGGCGTGGCCACCGAGATCGTCGCCGTTTCCATGGGTATCGCCGCCTGCCAGGAAACGATCCGCACGGCGCTGGCGATGGGGGCCGATCGCGGCATCCTGGTCGAGACCGATGTGGAGCTGCAGCCGCTCGCCGTCGCCAAGCTGCTCAAGGCGCTGGTGGCGCGGGAAGCGCCGGGCCTGGTGATCATGGGCAAGCAGGCGATCGACGATGACATGAACGCCACCGGCCAGATGCTGGCGGCGCTGCTCGGCTGGCCGCAGGGCACGTTCGCCTCGAAGCTGGCGATCGCCGGCGAGGAGGCGATGGTGACGCGTGAGGTGGATGGCGGGCTGGAGACCGTCGCACTCTCGCTGCCGGCGATCGTGACGACCGATCTGCGCCTGAACGAGCCGCGCTATGCCTCGCTGCCCAACATCATGAAGGCGCGCAAGAAGCCGATCGAGACGGTCAGTCCGGCCGATCTCGGCGTCGATCCCAGCCCGCGCCTGGCGGTGATTTCGGTGGCGGAGCCGGCGAAGCGCAAGGCCGGGGTGAGGGTGGGCAGTGTCACCGAGCTGGTGGCGAAGCTGAAGCTCGAAGCGAAGGTGATCTGACGATGGCGACGCTGGTTCTGCTCGAGTTCGACGCCTCGGGGATCAAGCAGCCGTCGCGCTCCGCGGTCGCCGCCGCGGTGACGCTGGGCGAGGTCCACGCGCTGGTGACCGGCGAGGGTGTGGCGGCAGCCGCAACGGCGGCGGCGGCGCTGCCGGGTGTGACCAAGGTTCTGGTGGCGGACGCGCCGGCGCTGGCTCATGCGCTGGCCGAGCCGCTTTCGGCGCTGATCGTGTCGCTGGCGCCGGCCTATTCGCATCTGTTCGCGGCGGCGACCGCGGTGGGCAAGAACGTGATGCCGCGCGTCGCCGCTCTGCTCGACGTGCAGCCGATCTCCGACATCGCGGGCGTGGTGGATGCCGAGACGTTCGTCCGCCCGATCTATGCCGGCAACGCGCTGGCGACGGTGCGCAGCGCCGACGCGACGAAGGTGGTGACGGTGCGCGCCGCGAGCTTCGACCCGGTGGCAATGTCGGGTGGTGCGGCACCGGTCGAGAATGTTGCCGTGACCGCTTCCGGCGCCGGCTCGCGCTTTGTCGGCGCCGAGCTTTCGCGCAGCGAGCGGCCGGAGCTGACCGCCGCACGGGTGGTGATTTCCGGCGGGCGCGGCATGCAGGCGGGCGAGAATTTCCGCCTGCTGGAGCCGATTGCCGACCGGCTGGGCGCCGCGGTGGGGGCGAGCCGGGCGGCGGTGGATGCGGGGTTCGTGCCGAACGACTATCAGGTGGGGCAGACCGGCAAGATTGTCGCCCCGGAGCTTTATGTCGCGGTCGGGATTTCCGGCGCGATTCAGCACCTTGCGGGGATGAAGGACAGCAAGGTGATCGTGGCGATCAACAAGGACGAGGAGGCGCCGATCTTCCAGGTCGCCGACTACGGCCTGGTCGCCGATCTGTTCACCGCGCTGCCGGAGCTGGCGGCCGAACTCGGGAAGGGTTGATCCCATGAACGTCGACGCGCGTGTACTGCCGACTGCGGCGGACAGCGGTGCCCCGGCACCGGAGATCGGGCGCGTCGGCGTCGTCGGCGCGGGGCAGATGGGCAACGGCATTGCCCATGTCGCGGCCCTCGCCGGGATCACGGTGACACTCGCCGACATCAAGACGGAGGCGCTGGAGAAGGCGCTTGCCGTGATCTCGGGCAACATGGACCGCCAGGTGAAGCGCGGGCTGATATCAGCCGAGGACAAGGCGGCGGCGATCGGGCGCATCGGCACCACGACGGATTACGCGGCGTTCGGCGACTGCGACCTGGTGGTGGAGGCCGCGACCGAGAAGGAGGAGATCAAGCGCGCGGTGTTCAAGGCGCTGCTGCCGCATCTTGCGCCGCACTGCATGCTGGCCTCCAACACCTCCTCGATCAGCATCACGCGGCTCGCGGCCGGCACCGACCGGCCGGAGAAGTTCATCGGCATGCACTTCATGAACCCGGTGCCGGTGATGAAGCTGGTGGAGGTGATCCGCGGCATCGCGACGGACGAGCCGACCTTTCAGGCGACGGTGGCGCTGGCGCACAAGCTCGGCAAGCAGACCAGCGTCTCGGAGGATTTTCCGGCCTTCATCGTCAACCGCATTCTGGTGCCGATGATCAACGAGGCGGTTTATGCGCTCTACGAGGGCGTGGGCAGTGTGGCGGCGATTGACCTGGCCCTGCGGCTCGGCGCCAATCACCCGATGGGGCCGCTGGAGCTGGCCGATTTCATCGGGCTCGATACGTGTCTGTCGATCATGCAGGTGCTGTATGAGGGGCTCTCCGATAGCAAGTACCGGCCCTGCCCGCTGCTGGTGAAATATGTCGAGGCCGGCTGGCTCGGCCGCAAGACGCAGCGCGGCTTCTACGACTACACCCAGGACCCGCCGCGGCCGACACGCTGAACCCCCGAGCCGAAGCGGCGACGATGGCGGGAGAACCGGCCCATGCCGCGACCGCCCCGAGCCCTGGCGCACCGGTCTTCGAGTTTCTGGCCTCGTCCGTTCCCCTGGCGCCAGGGCTTGGTGAGTTCCGCGCCGCGCTGGCCGCCGACCGGAACGACGATATCCGCCAGCTGCATGGCCACGGCTTTGACTTCCGCGCCCGGGACCGCGGGCTGGTGCGCGACGCCAACTGGTTCGGCGAGGCGGTGGGCGTTCCGATCGACGTTTTCCGCGGCGGCGATTTCCGCGTGCGCGAGGTCGATTCCGTTCTGCTCAATGACAGTGCCTATTCGCCCGGCTCGACGACAATCTGCTCGCTGTCACGCGGGCTGTTTGAGCCATCGACGAAGAATTTCCGCCTGACTTCGAGCGATCTCTCGAACCTCGCCCAGCTCGACCCGCTCTACGCAATGGACCCGCAGGGGCGCTGCTGTTACGCGCCCTCGCTCTTTGGCCTTCCCTATCACAACGTCAGCATCCTGCCAGTCTGCGGCACCGGTTTTCACAATTACGGCCATTTTCTCTATGACGGCTTGCCCTGGGCGTTCCTGCTGCTCGGCCAGCTTGAGACCGAGCGCACCTTCCTGGCCGGCGGACCGCTTGCCCCGTGGCAGCATGCGCTGCTGCGCCTCGCGGGCCTTCTCGACCGGTACATCGTCCTGCGCCGCCCAGCTCGGTTCCGGCGCGTCATCGCGTCGAGCACCATGTCGTTTCATGTGCCGTATCCGAGCCGCTTCGTCCGCCCGCTGATCGATACGATCCGGTTTCGTGTCGCCCTGAGCGGCGGCAGTCGCAGCAGCAAGATTTTCGTCTCGCGGCGGTTCGACCGGGTGAAGCGCCTGCTGGTAAACCGGGACGCGGTGGAGCAGATCTTTGCCCGCCACGGCTTCGAGATCGTACGGCCGGAGGAACTCGATGTTGTCGAGCAGATCGCAAAATTCTCCGCCGCCCGCGTGGTCGCCGGCGAAACCGGCGCGGGCATGGCCAATATCGTCTTTTGCGACCCGGGCGCACGCATTCTCGAAATCCAGCCGGTCACCTTCGTCGAGGGCTGGACGCGGGCGAGCTGCCTGTTGTTCGGGCACGACTGGTCGGCCTATTTCGCCCGCGCGGAGCCCCGCCCTCCGCCCAGCGAGGAGGGCGTGACGCCGCTGCGCTTCGAGGTCGATCTGGCGTCGCTGGAGCAGGCCATACGGCGGGTTCAGGAACGCTAGAACCGCGCGGCGCTGCTGTCGGTCACAGCCAGAAGTACTGCGCGACGCCGGCGGCGTCCGCAACGCTGGCGGTGCTGGTGTAGTTCATCATTTTTCGGAATTCGCTGGCACCGATATCGCTCATCGTAACATTCCGGACGGAATCAATGAGCGGAAAATATTCCCGCGAGAGAACGTCCGATTCTGGGTCAAGATTAGTGACGGCGACGAGCCCCGTAGGGGCAGCGTCGAAGGCTAAGATGCGCAGCTCCGGACGCGCCTGACGCAGGATCAGGAGCGCCTTCCAGACATCGCCCGCCCACCACTCCGAATGCGGGGACAGCGCCTCCAACTGGCGGTCCGCAGCGTTTCGCCGGGCGACGAAGGCATCGGGCGGGAGGCAATCATGGATGAAGATGATCGATTTCTTCTTGCAGATTTTTTCCGTGTTGATGAAATCGCGAAGAAGATATTCGTAGAGATGCATCCCATCGAGGAATGCCATGTCCACCTCGCCGCCAAGGAAAGCCCGGGCGTTGTAGGATTCAAAAAATCGGTCGCTTTCCATCTGCGCGAGGAGACAGGTGGCCTTCCCCTGCGTGACGCCCGTCGAAAGCTGAAAATCCGGATCGATGGCAACCGAGGGGCAGCGGGCAAGTGCCAGCGTGTCGCCGTTCAGCGTGCCGATTTCGAGATAGGTCCGGGGTTTCAGAACATCGTGCAACCGCGACAGAAGCAACGTGTAATGATCGCCGGTATGGTCATCCGTCTTCCAAAATGCATCAGCCATTTCCATTGCCTCTCGTAACCCCGCCGCGCCAGATCGGATGCGCCGTGAGGGCATCATGTAGCTTGTTATTTCGTGCTTCGCCATCGTCTGCTTGACAAGATCTACGCCACGTTGATCTGATTTCCGACTGTGATGGACAAAAGCCGGACCCTCGAAGCGCTTCGAGCCATGGAATTGGCGGCACTGGCCGGCGATATTTCGCGATCCGCGTCTGATGTCATCGCGCTCGGAGCCGCGTTTCCCGAAGACCTTGACATCCGTCATCGCACCGGTGTCACGCTTGTCGCGCACGGGTTTTTTGATGAGGCTGAGGCGCAGTTCCGGGCAGCGCTGGCGATCCGACCGCGGTTCTGCTTCTCGGAGCTGGAGCTCGGGAATATATGTTTGCGGCGCGGCGCGCTTGATGACGCGGCGCATTGGTTTGATGTGGCGATTGCATCGGAACCGTGTTTTGCTCTCGCACACGTTGCCGCCGGCAAATTGGCGATGTCCCGCGGGCAGCATCTTCGAGCTTTGCTTTATCTGGAGTCGGCGAACATCTTTTGGTCGGCCTCCCAGGAAGTCCTCAGCGATTACGTCGAGATGCTGGTTTATCATAATCGGCGCTACCAGGCTGCGTCGGCATTTGTGCATGCATCGACCCTGCGTAAGCTTGACCTCGGCGAGGCGCGGCGGCTTATGAGCCTGCTTGCGGAAACCGGCCGCTACGCCGAGGTGCTCGCCATCTATACGTCGTTGGCGATCCGCGATGGTCACGGCGGGGATCAAGTTGTTGTTGCCATCCAGGCCCATGCCAAACTCGCGCTGTCCTTCAGCAAGGACAACGTCATTATGGAGGCTGCGGCCCAGGAGAAATCACCCGCATGGCTGAACTCCCCGGCCGTTCACGACAATATCCGCCGGGCGATCGAAAGCCGTGCGCCGTTTTCTGTGGTACGCCTGTATGACGGTGAAGCTCGGTTTGTAGTCGCAACCGCAGCACCCGCGCCGCAGAGGCTTTTGGACACGGAGCGCTTTGTGATCGGCGACGAGGTTTGGCGCAACTGGTTCGGCCATTCTATCGCCGACATTCCGCAGAGCCAGCTCGCGGCGCTGCACGCATCTCTCCTTCGCGCCATCGGAAACGCTGATATCCTGGGCGTTCCGACGGCCGAACGGTTGATCGCCGATTCCTACCATTTCGGATATCTCGCGTTCCTGGCGAGGCGTCTCGCCGATGACGGCATCAGGGCGGCGTCGGCATCGGTGTCCGACGCCTTTCTCAGCATGAACCTGCACCGGGATGACAGGTTTTATGCCCGCCTGCTAAGCGGTCTCGATTGGATCGGCGTCATCTCGCCCCACCACGGTCTTGCAAGCAGCCTAGCGGCGCATCTCGGGATTCCGCACGCGCTCGATTTCGTGATCCCTGGGGAACGTCAATTGCCGCGACATATCCTTGCCACGACGCTCCAGTCTCATTTCCCCGATCGGTTCCACGAACTTATGTCTACCCTGGAGCTGCCGCACCAGGGCGCCGTGGTCCTGGTCGCCGCCGGGCTGCTCGGGAAGATTTACTGTGAGAAGATAAAATCACTGGGCGGCATCGCGATCGATATCGGCTCGGTTGCCGATGGGTGGATGGGATTTAACACGCGCGTGGGCCAGCTCGACGATACCGCGTTCTGGCGGCTGCCGTCGTTGCCGCCGTGAGGCCGATCTGACAAAGAACGTGGACCGAATTGCGACTCGCTTCTTCCATCACCTGACGATGTCGGCGTCTTACGGTGGCGTTTCCGATAACGGGAAGCGGCAACGGCGTTTCTCCTTCCGGCATCCCAACCCATGAACCAGCCCCCCGACGTTCTCGCGGCGTTTGCCGCTCGCTACGGACTCGACCGCGCGGCGCTCGGCGCGCGCATCGAGGCCAGCGGTTACGATGATGCGGTCGGCATCGAAAACCCGGCGCCGGACGGCCATGTCGAGCGGCTGCGCATCCGCCCGCTCGGGCGGTTCGGCAACGTCTTTGCCCAGCTTCTGCACGCGATGATGGTGGCCCGCGCGCTGGGCGTGCGACGCATCGCCTTCCCCGCCTATCAGCCCGGTCCCATGCAAGGCGAGGCCGCCGGCATCCGCCTGGAACACGATGCACCGGACCCGGCCCCGACGCTCGCGGCGAATTTCTTCTGGGCCGCCCCGTTCGGCCCGGTGCTGGCCGAGGCGCGGGGCGCGGAGGCGATGCTCGCCGCCCTCGCGGGGCGCTACGCGCATCTCGTGCCGCCCGCCGCCGTCGATGAAATCGCCGTGCATTTCCGCGCCGGCGACGTGTTCGGCGTGCGCGACCCCGGCGGCTATGACTGGATCGTGCCGATCTACGTGCAGCCGCCCGCAAGCTACTACCAGACGGCCATCGCCCGCGCGCGCGCCGAGACCGGCATCACCCGCGTCCGCCTGGTCTACGAGGGCGTGGAAAACCCGGCACTCGGCCTGGTCGCGGCATGGCTGCTGCGCGAGCGGATTCCATTCGCCGCGCAAAGCCTTTCCGCCGCCGAGGATCTCGGCAGCCTGATCGCCGCACGGGTCATGGTGACGGGCTGCGGCACCTTCGCCGAGGCGGCGGCGCTGCTCTCGCCGCATCTGCGCACACTCTGGGCGTTCCGCACCGTGGAGTGCCACGCCCACATCCAAGCACGCGCGGAACCGCTCTGGGCGCGGCTGCTACGGGCCAAGGGTGTCGGCACGCGCGTGATCACCGACACCGGCGACTATATCAGGCCGCTGACCTGGGCCGCCTCCCCCGACCAACTCGCGATGCTCCGCGATTACCCGCTGGAGAAGCTGCGGCAAGACTGAGGCGATGTCCGCTCACGTCGGTGCGCGGACATCGCCCCCTCTCAATCGTTTGAGGAGTGAAAGACGGTTTCGGCGTCAGGTCCCGTGATAGACATGGGCCGGGCAGGCCAAAGCGGCCGGCGCCGCGACGACAGCAAAACCGCCAAACAAGGCAAGCACGAGAAGCAGGGTTTTCATGCACATCCTCCTTCGTGGTTCCGCGAGAGCCTAACGCCGCGCCGGGTCGAAGGTCACATTAATTCCGGTCCGGCCGGATCGCCGTACGGATAAAAGCGGGAAATATCGAGATGGCGGTAGGGCAGCGCCTCCAGCCGCACCGTGCCGAGGAAGGGCTCGTCCGGCTCGACCAGCAGGATCGTCGGTGCAAAGCCGCTGTCGTCGAAACCGCGACGGAAATGCACCCGGGACTTGATGGCAATGACGTCGAAGGCACCCGGCTCGATGCCCATGGCACGCAACTGATCGAGCTCGATGATCTGCGTGAGGTAGCGTGAAACCACCAGCTCGCTGCCTTGGCCGAGGTCGATGCGCGCCCAGGTGCCGCCGCGCCGCCCGCTCTCGTCGCGCGCCACCACGCGGCCGGTGACGCGCACCGGATCGCCCGCGGACTCGTCCGCAAGCCCGCCCACCGCACGGTCGAACGCCTCGCCGGGAATGGCGGCGTCCACCGCCCCGGGGTCGGCGACCGTCGCGATCAGCACGCGCCCGAGGCCGCTGCCCAGAAGCTCGCGCAGCAGCCAGGTGGCATAGCCGCTGCGGTCCGAGTGGTCGGCGAGCACAACCGGCGCGCGGCCGGCGGCCACCGCCTCCGCCGCGTGGCGCACGCCGTCGCGGATGCTGTGAATGCTGGCGGCGCGCGCCAGTTCCTGGCGGCGGCGCCAGGCATAGTCCGCGACATCGACCGCGGCACGGCGCGCGAGGTCCGCGTCGCCATTGGCGATCGCCTGGATCGTCATGCCGGCATCGGGCACATCGGACCAGGGGAAGCCGAAGAAGACGTTCATGTAGAGGTCGGGCTCACGCGCCTCCCAGACCAGCGCGCGCTGCACCAGGTCCATCCACGGCGAGGCGCCGGTCCACTGCATCACCGTCGGCGTGAGGATCGGCACCTTCACCACGGCATGCGTGGGCGCGTAACTGCCGCGGATGGTGCGCACCAGCGTCCGCGCCGCGCGCTGGCCCTGCAGATGGCTGTCGTAATGGGGAAAGTATTTGACGGTGAAGCCCAGCTCCGCGTGGCGGAGGAACTGCGCGTCCTCGTTGCCGTGCGGGTCGAACGTGGCGGCGAGCCGCGCCTCTGGCCCCACCGCCTCGCGCACGCGCTGGGCCAGCTCCGCCTCCGGCCGCGCCACGTCCTCGACCGCCATCGCCCCGTGCAGCGCCATGAACACGCCGTCGAACGGGCCGCGCTCGCGCAGCGCGCGAACCATGGCGGAGGTGAAATGCTCGAACGCCTCGCGCGTCACCCAGCCGGAGCCGGAGCCGGTGCGCGGCCAGAGCGGGGATTCGATGCCGACGAGCTCCACATCGGCAAACTCGCGCGCCACCTGCACGAAGCCGCCCATGTAGGAGCGTGGCTCAGCGCCGAGCAGCGCCTCGCCGGCGGCCGGCGAGCCGGGATAGGTGAAATCCTCGATCGTCGTCTTGTTGGCGAGGAAGGTGACGGTCTCGTGGACGAACATCAGGCAGGCGATGCGCATGGCGACCTATCCGTTGTGATATCGTTTCAGACGGTGAACTGCTCGGTGATGATCCGCTCGGAGAGCCCGTGGTCGCGGTCGTGCAGGACGGTGACGCCGACATCCCGGTCCTCCCGCACCGCGACCCGCAGCACGTCGCGCACCTCCGTCTGGTCGGCGACGGCGGCGACCGGGCGCTTGTCCGGCTCCAGCACCTCGAACAGGACATGCGCGGTGGAGGGCAGCAGCGCGCCACGCCAGCGGCGGGGGCGGAACGCGGAAATCGGCGTCAGCGGCAGCAGGTTCGCGGAGAGCGGCACGATCGGCCCGTGCGCCGAGAGGTTATAGGCGGTGGAGCCCGCGGGGGTGGCGAGCAGGATACCGTCGCAGATCAGCTCCTCCAGCCGCAGCTTGCCGTCGACGAGGATGCGGATCTTGGCGGACTGGCGGAGCTGGCGCAGCAGCGAGACCTCGTTCAGCGCCAGCGCCTCGGCGGTCTCGCCGCCCGCGGTGGTAGTGCGCATGCGCAGCGGGTGCAGGCGCGTGGGGTTGGCGGCGGCGACGCGCGCCGGCAGGTCATCCTCGCCATACGCGTTCATCAGGAAGCCGACCGAGCCGTGGTTCATGCCATAGACCGGCCGGCCGCCAGCGAGCTGGCGGTGCAGCGTCTCCAGCATCATGCCATCGCCGCCGAGCGTGACCACGACATCGGCCGCCTCGCCGGCGTCGCCATAGCGCGCCACCAGCCGCGCGCGCGCCGTCTGCGCCGCCGGGGTGGTCGCGGCGGCGAAGGTGAGCGATGTCATCGCGCGGCGCGCCCGCCGGACGGGGCGAAGGTCAAACCAGCTTGCGGTGTTCGAGCACCGGCATGTCGCGGCGCACCCGCGCGGTGATGGCGGGGTCGATGCGCGCGGTCGCCCAGCCGGTGCCGTCCGAGACCTTGGCGGTCACCATTCCCCACGGGTCGCAGACCAGCGAGTGGCCATAGGTGAAGCGCGCCTCGCCGGAGCCGTCGGTATGCCTGCCCCACATCGCGGGGGCGGCGAACCAGCATTGCGTTTCGATGGCGCGGGCGCGGATCAGCGTCTCCCAATGGTCTTTGCCGGTCTGCAGCGTGAAGGCGGCGGGCAGGAAGATCAGCTCCGCCCCCTGGCGGCGCAGGGCGAGGAACAGCTCGGGAAAGCGCACATCGTAGCAGATGGCGAGCCCGACCTGGGCGCCGTCGATCTTGCAGGTGACGATGTCCGCGCCGGCGCCGAAGGTGGCGCTCTCGCGATATCCCTGGCCGTCCGGCGTCACGATGTCGAACAGGTGGATCTTGCGGTAGCGGCCGATCTCCGTGCCCGTGGGGTCGAACACCAGTGTGGTGTTGAACAGGCGCTCGCCGTCGCCCTCGACGATCGAGCCGCCATGGACATGGATGCGCTTTTCGCGCGCGACGGAGCGCAGGAACTCATAGGCCTGGCCACCGGGCTCGTTGCTGCCCGCCGGTGGCAGCTTCTCCGCCGCGGCGAGCTTGTCGGCGCGGCTGCCGCCAAGCGAGCTCCAGACCTCGGGCAGGGCCACGATGTCGGGCCGATCCGCGGTCACGGCGGCATCGATCAGACCACGCGCCTGCTCGATGTTCTTCGGCACCTGCGAGCCGGAACACATCTGGATGACGCTGACACGCATGGAGGAACTCCTTTTGGTTGAGCGGGCCGGGTTCAGCGGCGGAAGTCGAACCGCGGTTCAAGGCGGCGCGGCCGCGAGGAAGGGTCCGGCGGGCGCCGGTCGGGGGGGCGGCGGGGCGGCTTGTCGTCGGGAGGGTCTCGATCATCGGGATGGCGTTCCACCGATGCTCGATCGTCCGATGCTCGATCCATTGGCGCTCGATCAACCGGGCGGCGGATCTTCAGGGCGGGCGGCGGCACGTCCTCATCCGGGTAGGGTGGGGTGAAAACCTCCCGTCGCGGCGGCACGGGAATGCGGTGCGAGGAGGGGTCGGGCTCCGGCAGGCGCAGCGCCAGGGAACGGATTTCCGCCTGCAATTCGTCGAGCCGCACCTCGATCCCCTCAAGCCGGCTGCGCTGGCCGAGCACCGCGAAGGGCATCGGCAGCATGGCGAGCAGCCACACCACGCCCGGCACGAGGACAAGCAGCGGCAACCACCACGGCACCCAGGACGGCAGGCCCAGCAACGCAACCATGGGACCAGCATAGGACAAGCCAGGGCTGCGCGCGAAGAGGCAGCTTCGGGGGTGGATTCCGCGGCGGGCGCATGCCATGGCTCACGCAACGCAAGGAGGGTCCATGAAACTGCTGATTCCCGGCCCGGTGACCACGCATCCCGACGTGCGCACCGCGATGGCGGCGGATTTCGCGCCCTGGGACAACGATTTTCGCCCCCTCTATGCCGGCATCCGTAAGCGGCTCCTGGCCCTCGGCGGCGGCAGCGAAGCCACCCACGGCGCCCTGCCGGTGCAGGGGAGCGGCCATTTCGGGGTGGAGGCGGCGCTGCGCTCGCTGCTGCGCCCGGGCGAGCGCATCCTGATTCCGATGACCGGCAGCTATGCCGAGAGGATGGCGCGCCTGGCGCTTGAGGCCGGGCGTGAGCCGGTGGCGCTGCCGGCGTCCCGCAGCGCGCCGGTGGACCCGGACTCCATCCGCCTGGCCCTCGCCGACCCGACCATCGCGATGGTCGGCGTGGTGCAAAGTGAGACCAGCACCGGCATCGTCAACGACCTGGCGGCCATCGGCGCCGCGGCGCATGGCGCCGGGCGGCGACTTCTGGTCGATGCCGTCTCCGCCTTCGGCGCCCTGCCGCTCGACCTCGCGGCCCAGCCGGAGATCGCGGCCGCCGTGTTCACGCCCAACAAATGCCTGGAGGGCATGCCGGGGATGGCCGTGGTGCTCGCCCGGCACGACGCGCTGCTGCCGCCGGGCACCGCCGGCTCCTGGTGCCTCGACCTCACGGACATTCGCGACCACGCGCAGACCCGCGGCTGGGGCAGCTTCCGCTTCACGCCCCCGGCGCAGACGCTGAACGCGCTGGCCGTGGCACTGGACCGGCTGGAGGCGGAGGGCCGTGCCGGTCGGCTCGCGCGCTACACGGCCAACGCCGCGGCGCTGCGCGAGGGCATGCTCGCCCTCGGCCTGCGCCCGGTGCTGGAGGCGCGCCACCAGGGCCCGATCGTGAGCAACATCCTGGCACCCTCCGGCCCCACCTGGGACCTGCAACGCTTCGTCGATTCTCTGAAGAAGCGCGGCTACCTCATCAGCAATTTCTACGACACCGAGGCGCCGAGCTTCCGCGTCGGCACCATCGGCGTGCTCGACCGCACGGACTTCGCGGCGTTTTCCGCGGCCGTCGGCGAGGCGCTGGCGGAGTTGCCCATCAGACACAGGAGTGCCGCATGAACAGCGACCTCGAGATCGCGCGGGCAACCAGGCTCAAGCCGATTGCCGAGATCGCGGCGAAGGCGGGCATTCCGGAAAGCGCGCTGGTGCCCTATGGGCGGCACAAGGCGAAGATCGATTTCGACTTCATCGCCCAACAGGGCTCGCGCAAACCGGGGGCGCTGGTGCTGGTGACCGGCATCAGCCCGACACCCGCCGGCGAGGGCAAGACCACCACCACGATCGGCCTCGGCGACGCGCTCAACGCGGTGGGCACGCCGACCATGATCTGCCTGCGCGAACCCTCGTTGGGGCCCTGCTTCGGCATGAAGGGGGGAGCCACCGGCGGCGGGCACGCGCAGGTGGCGCCGATGGACGAGATCAACCTTCACTTCACCGGCGATTTCCACGCCATCACCGCGGCGAACAACCTTCTCGCGGCGATGGTGGACAATCATCTCTACTGGGACAACACCGCCGGTATCGACCCGCGCCGCATCTCCTGGCGGCGCGCGATGGACATGAACGACCGCGCGCTGCGCTCGATCGTGGGCTCCCTTGGCGGTGCGGCGAACGGTTCGCCGCGCGAGGACGGGTTCGACATCACCGTCGCCTCCGAGGTGATGGCGGTGTTATGCCTCTCGACATCGCTTGCGGACCTCCAGTCACGGCTGGCGCGGATCATCGTGGCGGCCAAGAAGGGCGGCGGGTTCGTGACCGCGGCCGACATCAAGGCCGACGGCGCCATGGCGGCGCTGCTGCGCGACGCGCTGATGCCCAACCTCGTGCAGACGCTGGCGGGCTCGCCGGCGCTGGTGCATGGCGGGCCGTTCGCCAACATCGCGCATGGCTGTAACTCGGTCATGGCGACGAAGCTCGGCCTCTCGCTCGCCGATGTCGTGGTGACGGAGGCGGGGTTCGGCGCCGATCTCGGCGGCGAGAAGTTCCTCGACATCAAGTGCCGGCTCGCCGGCCTCGCGCCCGCCTGCTGCGTGGTTGTGGCGACGGTGCGCGCGCTCAAGATGCATGGCGGGGTGGCAAAGTCCGATCTCGGGCGCGAGGATGTCGCGGCGGTCAGCCGGGGCGTGGCGAACCTGGCCCGGCATGTCGAGAACATGGCCGCCTATGGGCTGCCGGTGGTAGTGGCGCTGAACCGTTTCACCGGCGACACGGAGGCGGAGCTTGCGGCGGTGCGCGCCGGCGTTACGGTGGAGGTGGTGGCGTGCAGCCATTGGGCGGACGGTGCCGCGGGGGCTGCCGACCTCGCGCGCGCGGTGCAGACGCGCATCGCCGAGGGCAAGGCCGCGTTCCATACGCTCTACCCCGACGCGATGGGGCTTGCCGAAAAGATCGAGACGATTGCAAAACGTATCTATCGCGCCGGCGGCGTTGCCATCGCCGATGGCGCGGCACGTAAGCTTGCAGCATGGGAAAAAGCGGGGTTCGGCAACATGCCGGTCTGTATCGCCAAGACCCAGTACAGCTTCAGCGCCGACCCCACGAAGCTTGGCGCGCCGGAGGGCCATACGCTGCCGGTGCGCGACGTGCGGCTCTCCGCCGGCGCCGGCTTCGTCGTTGCTATCGCTGGCGAAATCATGACGATGCCCGGCCTCCCAAAGGTGCCGGCGGCGGCGTCGATTCATCTCGACACGGGCGGGAATATCGAGGGCTTATTTTAGAACCGGATCCCGCCCAGCCGGATCTTCCTTTCGATGGCCTTGTCAGCGCGAGCAACCTACTCCGTCAGCTCGATCACGCTGACATGCCCGTCGGAAGCGGGCCATGTGCGGGCGGCGATTGTTTCGCCATTGCACTGGCCTGTCACGGCTTGCGACGGTGGCGGCGACGGACAGACAAGTACGACGTCGGAAACAGCGGGCACGCCGCGCGGGATCGCCGGCGGGATGCGCCCGCCCAGCAGCACATGGTCGCGCCCGGCACCGAAATACCCGCGCGGGCGGGTGAGATGCACGATCGCCCCCTTGCCCGCATCGCCGGCCGCCAGGCGTTGCGGCCGCATGGTCACGATGCTCGACGAACGCGGGAAGGGCGAGCGGTAGATATGCGTCGCTGAAAGTCCGGGGACGGCAAACGCGAACTCTAGATACTCGTCGGGCGCTGCGTGCAGCGGCCCCCAGGCGCCGGCGTCACCCGTAACCTGCTTCAGCAGCGGGCCGCCACGCCGCAGGCCCGTCATGCCGTCCACCGCGAAGACCTCGAGCCGCACGCCCGGCAGGCCGATATTCGTCGGCAGATCCCCAAGCCAGCCGGAGATCTTGCCGGAGAGCGTCACCCGGCGTTCGGCGACCACGTCGAGCGTGCGCGGCGCCTTGCCGGTCAGAAACCGCCACATCGCGGCAAAGGCCGGCGGTGCGTAGCCGGTCTCGCGATGATCGAGCCCGGGAATGGCGACATTGACCGCGCCGCGCAGCGCCGGCGCGTCATAGCCGGTGCCGCGGACCTGCGGCAGGCCGATGGCGCGCCCGTCCGGCTGCGCGAATTTGTCGAGGTCCGTGCTGCGGATGGTCATGGTCCGAACGCCGGCCACGACCTCCAGCGACCCGGCATTGAGCCGACGCAGGAAGGCGGAGGTTGCGTTGAACTCGCTGCCGACGAGGATGGTGTTCGAGTCGAGCACGCCGTGATTGACGCCGCCGCATAGGATCATCGCCTCCACCTGGTCGGCGCCGCCATTCCTGACGAAGAGGCGTGCAACCAGGGCGCCGCGCGACTGCGCGATCAGCACCACTTTTGCGGCCCCCGTGCGACGGCGGACCGCGGCGATCTCCTCGGCGAGCTGCGCTTCCTCCTCGGCGACCGAGGTGGTGCCGGGCTGCGGCACATCCTCCACGCGCCGTGCGGTGGGGTAGCGGAAATCCACCGCGTGCAGCAGGTCGCGCGGCCAGCCATTGGTCTCGAACCGCCACATCGTGGTGATCCACAGGCCGGCGGTGTCGCCGTTGCCGTGCAGGAACAGGATGGGCGGCCTGGTCGCGGCGCGCGCACGCGGAATGCTTGCGACGGAAGCCGCGCCGACGATGGCGCTACGGCGTGCAATCCTGGAATCAGCCATGATTTATTCTGCGCCCGATACGTCCCGTCGTGAAGGGCGGCGGGGGTGCGCCGAACCTCGGGTCCGGCTCGCCCCGTGCGCCGCAACTATCTGGAATAGAACGATTAATTGGGCGGTTCGTGACCGGCCGCGGCCCAGCCTTACCTTAGTTTAAGCCGCCCGCAGGGCCGCCGGCAGCTGCGCGATCGCCCGATCCACCAGCGCATCGGACTCCGCGCCGGACAGCGTGGAGCGTATCACCTGCTCGGACGCCACCGCCGCCACTTCCGCGGCGGCGAGGCGAACTTCGGCGATCGCGGCCTTCTCGGCCGCGGCGATACGGTCATGCGCCATCCGCTCACGACGTTCGGCGACACGGGTGGCCTCGGCCGCTGCCTCGGACGTGACGCGCGCGGCCTCGTCCCTGGCGCCCTCCAGCATGCGTTTGGCCTCGGCGATCGCCTTCTCGCGGCGCTGCGTGGCGTCGGCCAGCATCGTCTCGGCCTCGCGGCGCAGGCGCTGCGCCTCCGCCAGTTCGGCGCGGATTGCCGCGGCGTGACCGTCGAGCATCCCGGCGATCGCGGCCCAGAGCTTGCGGCCGAACAGCACGAAGAACAGGACGATTGCGATGCTGACCCAGCTGCGGGCCTCGGAGAAGAACGCCATCACCGGCTCCTCAGGCTTTCCGCGCGGCCATCGCCGCACCAACCGCACCATCCACCGCGGCCGCATCCGGCAGGTGGCCGATCAGCCGGGCGGTCAACGCCGTGGTAGCCTCCGTCGCGACCTCCCGCAGCGCGCCCATGGCGGCGGTGCGCGCCGCGTGGATACGCGCCTCCGCGGCGGCAAGCTGGGCATCCAGGGCCGCGGTGGCGCGTGCGGCCTCGGCTTCGGCGGCAACCTTCGCCGCGGCGGTGGCCTGCGCGACCTCGGCGGCGGCGGAAGCCTGCGCCTCACGCGTCGCGCGGGTCACCTCCGCGGCGGCGATATCCGCCTGCTGCTTGGCCGCCTTCGCCGCATCAAGATCGGCGCCGATCGTGCGCCCCCGCTCCTCCAGCACGCGCGCCACCTTGGGCAGCGCGCCGCGCGAGAGCAGCACATAAAGCAGCGCGAAGATCACCGCGCCCCAGACCATCTGGCTGGTGGTCAGCGGGTTGGCGAAGTCGATCTGCGGCAGGCCCACCGCGGCCTGGGCAGGGATCGCGCCCAGCACCGAGAGCACCAGCAGCAGCGCCGCGGCAGGAAGCAGCCGCCGCATCGGCGTCAGATCGCGTAGAGGATGATGAACGCGATGACGAGCGCGTAGATCGCGATCGCCTCGGTCAGCGCAAAGCCCAGAATGCCGATGCCGAACACGTTATCGCGGGCGGAGGGGTTGCGGGCGATGGAGTTCACCAGGGCGGCAAAGATGTTGCCGATGCCCACGCCGGCACCCGCGACGCCGATAACGGCAAGCCCGGCACCAATAGCCTTCGCGGCAGCAAGATCCATGTGAGTCAGTCCTTCCTATTGCGGGTTCGAGGTAAGCGGCGACGGACCGTGCGTCAGTGCAGGTGCACGGCGTCGTGCAGATACATGCAGGTGAGCACGGCAAAGACATAGGCCTGCAGCGAGGCCACGAGCAGCTCGAAGCCGGTCAGCACCACGTCGAGCGCGAACGGGGCGACGGCGAGAACGTAGCCGATGATGCCGAGGGAGGCGGCCATCACCACCATGAAGCTGGCGAACACCTCGAAGACGACGTGGCCGGCCATCATGTTGGCGAAAAGACGAAACGACAGCGAGATCGGCCGCGACAGGTAGGAGATCACCTCAACCACGACGATCAGCGGTGCCAGAATGATCGGCAGCCCCTTGGGCAGGAAGTAGGAAAAGAAATGCAGCCCATGGATACGCAGGCCGACGACGGTCGCAAGCCCGACCGAGAACAGGGCGAGTGCGCCGGTGATGGCGAGATGGCTGGTGACGGTGAACTGATAGGGGATCAGGCCGAACAGGTTGCTGAACAGAATGAAGGCAAACAGCGTGAAGATGAACGGGAAGAAAACCTTCCCCTCCTCGCCGATCTGGTCGATGCACATTCGGTGCACGAAGCCGTAGAGCATTTCCGCGGCCGATTGCAGCCGCCCCGGCACCACGGCGCGCGGCGCCATGCCGAGATGCAGCAACGCGAGAATAAGCGCGCAAACCACAACCATCGTGAGGTTCGAGTTGGTGAAGCGCACCGACGCCCCCAACGGCCCGAGGGCCGTTGCGAGCTTGAACTGACCCATCACGTCGATCGTCGTCGCCACGTCCTACCTCACCGTCACGCGAATGCGCGCCAAATACCAGACGCGCGGCTGCGCGCCCTCAGTCCGCGGCGCCCGGCCGCTTCGGTCCGACCACGCGCCACACATTGCGCACGCCGGCGGCACCACCCAGGAGCATGAACACGATCATCAGAAACGGCTTCGTGTGCAGCACCCGGTCCAGCCAGTAGCCGAGGAACGCCCCCACGACCAAGGCTGCCGCCATCTCGACGCCGACCCGCAAACCGATCCCGAGCAGCGATGGATTCGCCTTCGGGCCCGGCGTCGCGGGCTTCTCCAACCCCTGCCGTTGCCGTGCCTCTGCCAGCCGCCGGTCGAACTCGGCGCCTTCGTCGGGTGCATCCGTCATGGGCCATCTCCCCGGCGTGGGTCCCTGGGCCAGGCCCCCTTGCCGGAAACGGGCGGGTTGCTACCCTTGGCCCCCAAGGGTGTCAAGAACGACACGAACCGGAAACCTGGCCGGGCCCGCCACCTGGACGAGAAATCGCCGGGGTCATCGGCCGGCGGCCAGACCGGCCGCCGCTCGTCCGCTACCGCCAGGAGGAATCCCGTGCCATGAGCCGTCTGCTGCACCGCTCTCTCCACGCCGAACCGGTGCGCGTCGCGAGCGGCGACGGCATGTACATGACCACCTCCGCCGGCGCGCGAATCCTGGATGGCTCCGGCGGTGCCGCCGTCTCCTGCCTCGGGCACAACAACGCCAGGGTCAACGCCGCGATCGAGGCGCAACTGCGCGCCATCGCCTATGCGCACACCACGAGCTTCACCAACGATGCCGCCGAGGAACTGGCCGAGACACTGGTCGGCCACGAGCCGGGTGGCCTGTCGCACGCCTATTTCATCTCCTCCGGCTCCGAGGGGACGGAGGCGGCGCTGAAGCTGGCGCGGCAATATTTCCTGGAAATCGGCCAGCCGCAGCGCACCCGTTTCATCGCCCGCCGCGCCAGCTATCACGGCAACACGCTCGGCGCCCTGGCGGCCGGCGGCAACGCCATGCGCCGCGCGCCCTATGGTCCGATCCTCGCCGAGGCCTTTAGCCACGTCTCGCCATGCTTCGCCTATCGCCACCAGCAGACGGACGAGACCGACGACGCCTATGTCGGCCGGCTCGCGGCGGAGCTGGACGCGGAGTTCCAGCGCCTCGGCCCCGGGAATGTGATCGCCTTCATCGCGGAGCCCGTGGTCGGCGCGACCACCGGCTGCGTCACCGCGCTGCCCGGCTATTTCCCGGCCATGCGCGCGGTTTGTGACCGGCATGGCGCGCTGCTGATCCTCGATGAGGTGATGTGCGGCATGGGCCGCACCGGCACCACGCATGCCTGGGAGCAGGAGGGCGTCCACCCCGATATCCAGGTCATCGCCAAGGGCCTCGGCGGCGGCTATCAGCCGATCGGCGGCATCCTGATCCACCGGCGCGTCATCGCGGCGCTGCAGGCGGGCACCGGCGCCTTCATGCACGGCCACACCTATCAGGCGCACCCGGTGGCCTGCGCCGCGGCGCTCGCCGTGCAGAAGGTGATTGCGCAGGACGACCTGCTGGGCAACGTTCGTGCCATGGGGATGCTTCTGGCGACTGGACTGCAGGAGCGCTTCGGCAACCACGCCCATGTCGGCGACATCCGTGGGCGCGGCCTGTTCCAGGCGATCGAACTGGTGGCCGACCGCGGCACGAAGGCGCCGTTCGACCCGCAATTCCGCCTCTACGACCGGGTGCGGGAGGCCGCCCTGGACGTCGGGCTTTCGGTCTATCCGATGGGCGGCACCATCGACGGCAAGCGCGGCGACCACGTCGTGATCGCGCCGCCTTATATCGCGCAGGCCGGGCACATCACCGCGATCGTCGAACGGCTCGGCGCCGCCGTCGATAACGCGCTGGCCTCGCTGCCGCGAGGGGCGGCATGACCCTGCCCGAGCTTCGCGATTCCAGGCTTGAGCTCGACGGGCGCATCGCCACCCTCACGCTCGATCGCCATGACGTGCGCAACGAACTCACCGGCACGCATCTCGCCGAGGAGATCGCCACTGTCTGCGCCTGGCTCAACGCGCACGAGAATGCCAGCGTGCTGATCGTGACCGGCGCCGGCTCCGCCTTCTCGGCCGGCGGCAATGTGAAGCATATGCGCGACCGCGCGGCGGGGTCCTTCGCCGGCGATGTCTATACCGTGCAGAACAAATACCGTGCCGGCATCCAGCGCATGGCACTGGCGCTGGCAGGGCTGGAAATTCCCTCGATCGCCGCGGTGAACGGGCCCGCGATCGGCGCCGGGTGCGACCTGGCCACGATGTGCGACGTGCGGCTCGCCGCCACGAATGCGACCTTCGCCGAGAGCTTCATCAATCTCGGCATCATCCCGGGCGATGGCGGCGCCTGGTTCCTGCAGCGGCGCATCCCCTATCAGCGCGCGGCGGAACTGACCTTCTCCGGCCGCATGATCGACGCCGCCGAGGCGCTGGCGATCGGGCTGGTGCTGGAAGTGCTGCCCGCCGGCGAGCTGCTGGCCCGGGCCCGGGAAATGGCGGCGGGGTTCGCCGCCAAGCCGCCGCGCACGGTGCGCATGACCAAGCGCCTGCTGAGCTATGCTAGGCGGATGGACCTGCCCGACTACCTCGACCTCTGCGCGCTGATGCAGGGGATGGCGCACAACACCGAGGATCACGAGGAGGCGGTCGCCGCCTTCCTGGAAAAGCGCGCGCCGGCGTTTCGCGGCCGCTGACGGAGGTTTCCCATGTTTCCCACGACGATCGCGGGCTCGCTGCCCAAGCCGGCCTGGCTCGCCGAGACCGGAAAGTTATGGCCGGAATGGCGAGCCACCGGCGATGCGCTGGCCGATGCCAAGCGCGACGCAACACTGCTCTGGCTCAAGGAGCAGGAATCGGCGGGGCTCGATATCGTGACGGATGGGGAACAATCCCGCCAGCATTTCGTGCACGGCTTCCTGGCCCAGGTGGACGGGATCGACTTCGAGCGCAAGCAGAAAATCGGCATCCGAAACAACCGCTACGAGGCGCTGTGCCCGACGGTCGTGGGACCGCTCGCGCTGCGCGGGCGTGTGCACGCGACCGAGGCGCGCATCATGCGGGCCGCGACGGAGCGGCGGATCAAGTTCACACTGCCGGGCCCGATGACGCTGGTCGACACGCTGGCGGATGCCTATTACGGCGATCGTGTCCGCATGGCCTACGCCTTCGCCGACCTGCTGAACCAGGAGGCGCGCGCGCTCGCCGCCGATGGCATCGATGTCATCCAGTTCGATGAGCCCGCCTTCAACGTCTACCTCGCGGAGGCGGCGGAATGGGGTGTGGCGGCGCTGGAGCGTGCCGCCGCCGGCGTCAACGCCGCGACCGCGGTGCATATCTGTTACGGCTACGGCATCGATGCCAACCGTGCCTGGAAGGGCACGCTCGGCGAGTCCTGGCGGCAATACGAGGCGGTGTTTCCCGCACTCGCGCAAAGCACCATCGGCCAGGTCTCGCTCGAATGCATCAACTCACGAGTACCGCCGGAACTGATGGCGCTGCTTGCAGGCAAGGACGTTCTGGTAGGCGCGATCGACGTCGCGAGCGACGTGATCGAAACACCGGAGCAGGTGGCGGCGACGCTTGAACTCGCCGCCCGCCACGTCGCCCCGCACCGGATTTTCGCCTGCACCAATTGCGGCATGGCTCCGATGGCGCGCGGCGTGGCGCGGGCAAAATTGCAGGCGCTCGCGGCGGGTGCCGCGCTGGCACGCACACGACACGGAGGCTAGAGGATGCGCATCGCGGTTCTGGGCGGCGGCAACGGAAGCCACGCCGCTGCGGCGGACCTTGCCCTGGCGGGACACGAGGTGGTGCTGTGGCGGCGCGAGCGCGCTGCGCTGGCCCACGCCCTCGCCGCCGGCGGCATCGAGCGGCTGGATGCCGAGGGCACGCGCCACGCGGCCTTCGCCGCCACCGATGACCTCGCCGAGGCCGTGCGCGGCGCGGCGCTGATCGTGGCGCCGCTTCCCGCCTTCGCGCAGCCCGATCTCGCGCGCCACCTGGCGCCGCTGCTGCGCGATGGCCAGGTGGTGTTCCTGCCGCCCGGCACCTGGGGCACGCTGCTGTTGGACCAGGCGACGCGCGCCGCCGGCAACAAGGCGGATATCGCCTATGCCGAGGCCGGCACCCTGCCCTGGCTGTGCCGCCTGCACCCGACGCCTGCCGGCATGCGCATCGCCATCCGCGCGCGCGCCACCAGGCTTCCCACCGGCGTGCACCCGGCCCGCCTGGCGCCGAGCGCATTCCCGGTTCTGGAGGCGGCCTTCCCCGCCATCGAGCGCCTGGCCGACGGGCTCGACGGCGCGCTGATGAACGCGGGCCCGATCATCCACCCGCCGCTGATCACCATGAATGCCGGCCCGTTGCAGCATTTCGAGCGCTGGGACATCCATAACGAGGGCACGCAACCGGCGATCCGCCGGGTGACCGACGCGCTGGATGCCGAGCGCATCCGCCTGCGCGAGGCGCTGGGCTACGGGGCGCCGCATTTCCCGCTCGCCGATCATTACGCGGCCGATGGCGACGAATGGATGTACGGCAGGCGCGGCCACGCGCAGCTTGTGGACAGTGCGGACTGGCGCGAACATATCGACCTCGCAACGCATCGCTACATGCGCGAGGATGTCGCGTGCGGCTTGGCGCTCCTGGCCTCGCTCGGTGCCTGGGCCGGTGTGGCGATGCCGGTCGCCAGCGGCCTGCTCGCCGTCGCCGGTGCTGCGATCGGCGAGGATTTCCTGCGCACCGGCCGTACCGCCGCCGCCATGGGCCTCGCCGGCATGGACCGCGCGACCCTGCGCCGGCTGCTCACGGAGGGCGCGCCATGACCCGCATCGCCATCGTCGGCCCCGGCCGCATGGGCCGCGGCATGGCGCATGCGTTTCTGCACGCCGGGTTCGAGGTCGCGTTGCTGGACGTGAAGCCGCGCGAAGCTTCCGAGGCCGCGACAGCCCTCGCCGCGGCGCGCGATGAGGTCGCGCACGGCATCGAGGTGATGCGCGGCATCGGCCGGCTCGATGCGGCACAGGCGGCGGCGATGCTCGCGCGCCTCTCGCTCGCCGCCGGCGCGGCAGCCGACACAGCACTCGCCCGCGCCGACGTGGTGTTCGAGGCCGTGCCGGAGGTGATGGAGCAGAAGCAGGCGGCCTTTGCCCGCATTTCGGCGCATGCCGGCGCCAGCGTGCCGATCGCCTCCACCACCTCGACCTTCGACATCGAGGCACTCGCCCAATTCGTGACGTTTCCGGCACGATTCCTCAACACGCACTGGCTCAACCCCGCCTTCCTCATCCCGCTGGTCGAGGTGAGTCCGGGTGCGGGCACCGACGAGGCGGTGCTGACGCGGATGGAGGCGCTGCTGCGCGAGGCAGGCAAGGTCGCGGTGCGCTGCAAGGCAGCCCCCGGCTTCATCGTGCCGCGCATCCAGGCGCTGGCGATGAACGAGGCGGCGCGCATCGTCACCGAAGGGGTCGCCACGCCCGACGCCGTGGACACCGCCATCCGTTCCGGTTTCGGCCCGCGCCTCGCCGTGCTGGGACTGCTGGAGTTCGTCGATTATGGTGGCGGCGACATTCTTTACTATGCCGCCAACTACCTCAGGGAGGCGCTGGCGGCACCCCGTTTCGAGCCGCCGCCGGTGATCGTGGACAACATGCACGAGGGCCGCATCGGCCCGCGCACCGGCGAGGGGTTCTACGACTGGCGCGGCCGTGACATGGACGCGTATCGCCGACAGACCTTCGCCAAGCTCGCGGACCTGTTCGACCATCTGGGCCTGCTCGCCCCGCCACGCGGCGGCAATGGCTGAACCGGTGCCGGGGTTTCGGCGCCGGGGTTTCGGCGTCGGGGTTTCGGGCGGGTCGCCGTCCGAGCCCGCGGCGGCGCTATCCGCGCAGTCCCGCCCGGAGCGCCGTGGCGCAATGCAGCAGCGCGGCGTCGGCGGCACGGATGATGCGGCCCATGGTGATGAAGCCGTGCATCTGGTCCGCCATGTGCAGCAGCGCCGTGCGCACGCCCTCGTGCTCCAGGCGCTGTGCATAGGCGATACCCTCGTCCACCAGCGGGTCGTGGCCGGCGGTGAGCACGAAGGCGGGCGCGACCCCGGCCAGGCTCGCGGCGCGCAGCGGCGAGGCGTGCCACTCCGTCCAGCGTGCCGGGTCCGGCATGTAGATGTCGCGGAACCAGCGCGCCGTCGTCGCGGTCAGCGGGAAGTCCGCGGTGATGCGCGCATAGGATGGGTGGCGCATCGTCATGTCCGTCGCGGGATAGATCAGAAGCTGGAAGGCGATCGGCGGCACGGTGCCGTCACGCGCCATCAATGCCAGCACCGCCGAGAGATTGCCGCCGGCGCTGTCGCCACCCACCGCCAGCCGCGCCGGGTCGATGCCCAGCGAGCCCGCCTCCCGCGCGATCCAGCGCATGGCGATGGCGGCATCCTCGACCGCGGCGGGATAGCGATGCTCGGGCGCAAGACGATACTCTATCGAAACGACTGCCGCGCCTGAGTCGTTGGCGAGCCTGCGGCACACCGCGTCATAGGTCTCGATCGAGCCGATCATCCAGCCGCCGCCATGCAGGAAGACGAGCCCGGGCAGGATCTCGGCGGCGGACGAACCGAGCGGGCGATAGAGCCGGCAGGCCACGCCGTCGGCCACCAGGTCGCGCGTCTGCGCCACCCCCACCTTGTCGGGCTGCAGGATCGGCATGGAGGCGACCTGCAGTGCCCGTGCCTCCTCCGGCGTCAGCGTCTCATAGGGCGGGCGGTCGGCCATGCGGATCATGTCCAGCACGCGCTGGGCGTCGGGGTCGAGGTTCGGGTAGGTGCTCATGGTCGCTCCGGCGTTGCCTCAGGATACGCGTTTCAGGACAGCAGCTCGATGGCGTCGCCCGGCGCGATGCGGCCGGCCTCCACCACCTCGGCATGGATGCCGAGATCGGCATGGCCGTAGAGATGTTTCAGCTCCGCAACGGGGTCGGCATCGCGCCGGGCGGTCAGCGGGTTCACCTCCGTCGCCGGGCAGCGCGTGGTGGTGCGGGTGACGCGCAGGCGCGCAGCACCCACCAGCAGCTCGCGTCCGACCCAGCCGCGCTCGCTCATCGGGGCTGCGCCGTCGAACCAGATATTGGCGCGGAAGCGGCGCTTGTGCCGACGCGCGCCGAGCTTCGCCTCATAATCGGCCAGGCTCGCGAGGTTGATCAGCGAAATCACTTGCTGCCTCTGATCGCCAAAACTATGCCCGCCGACATAGTGGAACGCGGGCGTGCCCCGCGCCTCGGGCCCGAGATAGGCGGTGAGCCAGTCGCCGATGCGCGCCCGCCCCTCCGGCGTGAGGGCGTTTTCCAGCAGCCGCCCGCCATCCGGCGCGATGACCAGGAGCATGCCGGTCATGGGGTCGAAGCTGGAGCGCAGAGCCGCGATCGTGGCATTGGCGCGCAGGCACATGAACTCCGTCTTCGGCCGCCACGCCGGATTCCCGGGGTCGAACAGGGAGTCGCCCTGGGCGAGCGCGAAGGCGCGATCCCAGGGAATGGACCGTCCAGGCTCAAGCTGCGCCTCCTCCAGCGCCTCGGCGGTAAGACCCTTCACGGGGTAGCGGTAGAGACGTTCAATTCGCACGGCGCCACCTCATTTCACCGGGACTCCCTCTTGAGTAGGGGGGATTCATTGCCCATTTCCTGGGCACGGGATAGCCGGAATGGGGATAGCCGCCCTGTCGCCTCGTTGAGGGGCGGGGTAAGGCCAGTGGCCCACCAGTCGCCTACGAGAAGGGACAGGACATGGATATCGAGAAATTCACCGATCGCGTCCGCGGCTTCATTCAGGCCGCGCAGACAATCGCGATCCGCGAATACCACCAGCAACTGGCGCCGGAGCATCTGCTCAAGGCGCTGCTGGACGACGAGGAGGGAGCCGCGGCCGGCCTGATCAAGGCCGCCGGCGGCGACGACCAGGCGGCGCGCAACGCCGTGGAAGCCGCCCTCGCCCGCCTGCCGAAGGTGCAGGGCGCCGGCGCCGGCCAGCCACAGATCACGCCGGCGCTGGTGCGGGTGCTGGATACCGCACAGGCCGCGGCGACCAAGGCCGGCGACGAATACGTGGCCCAGGACCGGGTGCTGGTGGCGCTGGCCGCCGGCGAGGGTGCCGCCGCCTCCGCCCTGCGCGATGCGCGCGCGACACCGCAGGCGCTGGAGAAAGCCGTCACCGAGATCCGCAAGGGCCGCAAGGTGACGAGCCAGAACGCCGAGGCGACGTTCGACGCACTCAAGAAATATGCCCGCGACGTCACCCAGCTCGCGCGTGACGGCAAGCTCGACCCGGTGATCGGCCGCGACGAGGAAATCCGCCGCACCATCCAGGTGCTGGCGCGGCGCACCAAGAACAACCCGGTGCTCATCGGCGAACCCGGTGTGGGCAAGACCGCGATCGTCGAGGGTCTCGCACTGCGCATCGTCAACGGCGACGTGCCCGAGGCGCTGCGCGGCAAGAAACTGCTCTCCCTCGACCTCGGCGCCATGGTCGCCGGCTCCAAATTCCGCGGCGAGTTCGAGGAGCGGCTGAAATCGGTGCTGAAGGAGATCGAGGGCTCCAACGGCGAAGTGGTGCTGTTCATCGACGAGCTGCACGTGCTGGTGGGTGCCGGGCGTGCCGACGGCGCGATGGACGCCTCCAACCTCATCAAGCCGGAGCTGGCACGTGGCGCGCTGCATTGCGTGGGGGCGACCACGCTCGACGAGTACCGCAAGCACATCGAGAAGGACGCGGCGCTGGCGCGGCGCTTCCAGCCGGTTTTCGTCGGCGAGCCCTCGGTCGCGGACACAATCTCGATCCTGCGCGGCATCCGCGAGAAATACGAGCTGCATCATGGCGTGCGCATCGCCGACAGCGCGCTGGTCGCCGCCGCGACGCTTTCCAACCGCTACATCAGCGACCGGTTCCTGCCGGACAAGGCGATCGATCTCGTCGACGAGGCGGCGAGCCGGCTGCGCATGCAGGTGGACAGCAAGCCCGAGGAGCTCGACGAGCTCGACCGGCGCATCCTTCAGCTCAAGATCGAGCGCGAGGCACTGAAGCGCGAGCAGGACGCAGCCAGCCGCGACCGGCTCGGCAAGCTGGAGCACGAGCTGGCGGAGATCGAGGAGAAATCCACCGCGCTGACCGCCGCGTGGCATGCCGAGAAGGAAAAGCTCGCGGAGGGCCAGAAGCTGAAGGAGCAGCTCGATGCCGCGCGCGCGCAGATGGAGGTGGCGCAGCGCAACGGCGATCTCGCCCGCGCGTCGGAGCTGCTTTACGGCCGCATTCCGGATCTGGAACAAAAACTCGCCGCGGCCCAGCAGGCGGGCCGCCTGGTCAACGAGAGCGTGGACGAGCAGCAGATCGCGCAGGTGGTCTCGCGCTGGACCGGCGTGCCGGTGGACAAGATGCTGGAGGGCGAGCGCGCCAAGCTGCTGCGCATGGAAGACGCGCTGCGCCGCCGCGTGGTGGGGCAGGATGAGGCGCTGGTCGCGGTGGCCAACGCCGTGCGCCGCGCCCGCGCCGGGCTGCAGGACCCCAATCGGCCCATCGGCAGTTTTCTCTTCCTCGGCCCGACCGGCGTCGGCAAGACGGAGCTGACCAAGGCGCTCGCGGAGTTTCTGTTCGACGATGATCGGGCGATGGTGCGCATCGACATGAGCGAGTTCATGGAGAAGCACGCCGTCTCCCGCCTGATCGGCGCGCCGCCCGGTTATGTCGGCTACGACGAGGGCGGTGTGCTGACCGAGGCGATCCGCCGCCGGCCCTATCAGGTAGTGCTGTTCGACGAGGTCGAGAAGGCGCACGAGGATGTGTTCAACATCCTGCTGCAGGTGCTCGACGACGGGCGGCTGACCGACGGTCAGGGTCGGACCGTGGATTTTCGCAACACGATCATCGTGCTCACCAGCAATCTCGGCAGCGACATCCTCGCGGCGCAGGCGGACGGTGCCGACCTCTCCCTCGCCTACAAGGGCGTGATGGACATCGTCCGCCAGCATTTCCGCCCGGAGTTCCTCAACCGGCTCGACGAGACCGTGCTGTTCCGCCGGTTGCAGAAGACCGAAATGGCGGCGATCGTGGACATTCAGCTGCACCACCTGCGCAAGCTGCTCGCCGACCGCTCGATCGGGCTGGAGCTGGACGCCAAGGCGCTCGATTGGCTGGCCGCGGAGGGCTACGACCCGGTCTATGGCGCGCGGCCGCTGAAGCGGGTGATCCAGCGCAGCCTGCAAAACCCGCTGGCGTCGCGCATCCTCGAAGGCAAGATTGCGGAGGGCGAGACGGTGCATGTCTCGGCCGGACCGCAGGGCCTGCTGATCGAGGGGCAGCTCGCCCAGGCCGCTTGAGGCCGGCTGGCGTTTATTGTCGCGGCGGACGGGCGGTCAGCGCCGTCCGCCGCGTCACGCGCGTCAGTGCGAGGTGACGGCCCCGGCAACGGCACCGGCGCCGGCACCAATCGCGGTGCCGAGCAGAATCGGGCCGCCGGCGATGGCGGTGATGGCAGCGCCACCCGCGGCGCCGATGGCGCCACCCGAGAGAACGCGCTGCTGGGTGTTCGTCAGACCCGAGCAGGCCGCGAGCGAGCCCGCGGCGAGAATAACGAGAAGACCACGCTTGAGATTCGTCATGTCGGAGATCCTTCCGATGTCAATGCTAAACCGGGATATAGGCGAGGAATCGTGGCCATTTCCAGGCAAAATTATTTCAGATCAGGCAGATGACAAGCCATTCATGACCGCGGCAGCGGGCCGCCGCCGGGCTTGGGCGTGGACAGCGCACAGCGGCGTCAGCCTGCGGTGACCCCGACCCCGCGATAGACGATCGCCCGGCGGTTCCAGGTATAGGCGAGATGCAGCCCGCCCTGCCGGGGATCGGCGATGATCGCCGGATAGGAAAACTCGCCGTCTTCATCCTCCAATACCGCCTCCTGCCGCCAAGTCTGGCCGTTATCGGCCGAGACCAGCAGCACCAGTGGCGTGCGCGCCCGCCAGTTTCCGCCAACCGGGTTGCAGGCGAGCACCAGCCGCCCATCCCCCAGGCGCACGAGATCCAGCCCGCTGTTGTTGTTGGCAAGCGGGGTCGGGTAGGCGGCGCACCAGCTCCGCCCGGCGTCATGCGAGTCGCTGCGATAGGCCACGCCCCGCGTGCTGCGCATCAGCGCATGAACCATGCCCGGCGCACTCTCCCACAGCGTCGGCTGGATCACCCCGTCCCAGGCAAAGGCCCGTGCCGGATCGCTCTCCCACAACGCACCCGCCGCGAGGCCGCGCCATAGCGCCCCGCCGGGCGCCGGCGGGTCGCGATGGACAAGCGGGATCGGCGCCAGCGTCCAGGCGCCGCCGCGGTCGGTGGAGCGATCGACGAAGGCATCCCAGTGCCGCGCATCCTCGGTCGAGCCGGGCGCCAGCCAGGTACCGTCGCCCGTGACCAGCAATTTGTTCTTGGCCGGTCCGCGCGCCCCCGCATCGTCCGCCACCAGGGCCTGCGGCACGCCCCAACGGCTGCCGCCATCGGTAGAAACGGCAAGCCGCGTCCGCCAGCTATGCACCGTGGCACCGACCTTGTGGAACAACAGCAGCCGCTTGCCGTCCGCGTGCAGCACTGGGTTCCAATGCGCAAGCCCGGCCTCGGCGAGCACACGGCGCGGCGCCTGCCAGCCCGCATCCGCGCCGGCGCCCCCGCCGCGCGCGGTCCAGATGGCGGTGTCGCCCGCACCCTCCCCGCTGCCGGCGAAGAAGGCCACCAGCAGCGATGCGTCGGCGAGCAGCACCAGGCTTGCCGCGTGACACTGGCGAAACCCCGCGCCGCCCGAGGGTGCGGAGAGAAACACTCGCGGCCCGACCGAGAGCCCCGAACGCATGACGAGGCCGGCCGCCTCAGGCCGCGCGGCCGGCGACCAGCGCCGCGAGGCCGCGCGCGACCTCCTGTCCCACCGCCTCGCTCGCCACCGTGAGCGGCGGGCGCACACGACGCCAGCCCTCGTTGCCGGTCCGGACCGCGAGTGCGGCCTTCATCGAGGGCAGGAACGGTGCCTTCACCTGGGCCACCGCCGCCGTCATCGCGGCCTCCGCACCCTGGGTGACGAACATCGCGCGCACCAGCGCCGGCACCAGGTTCGCCATGCCGCAGATCGTCCCCGCGCCACCCTCCGCCAACGCGCGGCCGATATCCGCCTCGTTGCCGACCAGAATCGGCAGCTCCGGCACGGCGGCGCGGAAGGCGCGGAACTGCGCGAAATCCCCCGTGCTGTCCTTCAGCCCGGCGATCACCGGCCCGAACCGCCGGCGCAGCCGCGCCGCGACCCCGGGCGCGACCGCAACACCGGAGGTCTGCGGAATATGGTACAGCGTCACTCGCAGATCGGGGTCCGCCAGCTTCTCGATCACCGCGCTGAACGCGTCGCCGACGCCCTCCTCGCTCGCGTCGCGATAGAAATAGGGCGGCAGGATCAGCGCATGGCGCAGCCCGAGGGCGCGCGCCGCACGGGTCAGCGCGATCGTGTCGGTGATCGCCGGACAACCGGTACCCAGTGCCAGCCGCTCCGGCTCGATGCCTGATCGCAACAACGCCTCCACCGCCGCGAGGCGTTCCCATGCCGCGAAGGACGTGCCCTCGCCCGTCGTGCCGAACAGCACGACGCCATCGCAACCCTCGGCAAGCAGGGAGCGGGCGTGGCGGGCCATCTCCACGGCATCGATCGCGCCGTCGGCGCCGAGCGGCGTGGCCAGCGCCACCCATAAGCCGCTGATCGTCTCGTTCATGGCCTGATCCTTCACAATGACCTCATCCCTTGACACCGCCCTCCATCAACCCGGAGACGAACCAGCGCTGCAGCACGGCGTAGAACAGCATCGGCACCACCCCGATCAGCGTCAGGATGGCAAACAGCTTGCCGGGGTTGGACATGAACGGGCCCTCGAAGAACAGCGGTGCCAGCGGCAGCGTCTTCATGGCGTTGCGCGACATGATCACGAGTGCCAGGAAAAACTCGTTCCACGAGAACAGAAACTGCCACACCGCCACCACCAGCAGGGCCGGGCGGCAGAGCGGCGTCATGATCCGCAGCAGCACGCCGAGCGAACCCGCGCCGTCGAGCCGCGCGGCCTCCTCCAGCTCCATCGGCACGCCGTCCATCGCACCCTTCACGATCACCGTGCCGAAGGCGATGCCGAGCGACGTCTCCGGGCCCACCAGGCCGAGATAGGCGTTGGTGAGGTGGATCGTGCGCAGCAGCACGGTGATGGGGATCAGCAGCGAGGCCAACGGCAGCAGCAGCGCGCTCATGATCACCAGCAGCACGATCCCGCCACCGCGGACCTTGAGCCGCGAGAGCGCATAGGCGAGGCAGGTGACGCACACGAGCGTGGCGAGCACCGTCAGTCCCGCCACCAGCGCACTGTTGAAGAAAAACCTCAGAAATTGCGTATGCGACAGCACCGCCGTGTAGTTCGCGAGCGTCGGATGCGCCGAGATCAGCACGGGTGCGAAACTGTCCTGCGCATTCCTCAGCGAGATGTCGATCATGTAGACCGTCGGCAGCAGGCTGAGCGCACAGGCGCCGGCCAGCACCGCGTAGGCGATCAGCATGCGCGAGGGTGCGCGGGCACCGGCGTGATTCATCGCACCGGCGCCCGCAAGCGGCCAAGCCAGTCATCGGCCAGCGCGTATTCGATGGCAACGAGCACCAGCGCCAGCACGAACAGCACCACGGCGATGGTGGAGGCGAAGCCCATGCGGTTTTCGTCGAACCCGGTCTGGAAGATATAGGTCGCGAGTGTCTGCGAGGCGTTCGCTGGCCCACCCTGCGTCATCAGGTAGATCAGCGGGAATTGCTGCAGCGCCTGGACCGTCCCCAGAACGATCAGCGAGACATGTGTCGATCGCAGCATCGGCCACAGCACGTAGCGCACGCGCGCCAGGCCGACCGCGCCGTCGATCGCCGCCGCGTCGAGAATCTGCGCGTCGAGCTGGGCGATGCCGACGCAGTACATCAGCACAAAAAACCCACACCACTGCCAGACATTGACGGCGATGATCGCATAGGTCGCGACGGCCGGCTCGCCGAGCACGGCGGGGAAGCTGCCGGCGATTCCGAGACTGCGAAACAACCCGTACAGCAGCCCGTAATCCGGCGCATAAATGGTGGTGAACACCAGCGCGATCACCGAGGGCGTGACCACCATCGGCAGGAACAGCAGGGTGCGAAACCAGGCACGCCCGCGCGGAACCGCGAGCTCGATCAGGACCGCGAGCGGAAAGCCGATCGCGATCTCAAGTGCGACACTCGCCAGCACCCAGATCACGGAGTTGCGGACCGCGACCCAGAACACCGGGTCGCCCGCCGCCTCCGCGTACCGGGCGAGCGAGACGCCACCATGCGGATGGCTCACGCTCGCCCAGAGATTGGCGAGGATCGGGTAAAGCTCGAACAACAGGAACAAGCCAAGCGCCGGCAGCACATAGGCCCAGGCTTCGAGCTGGCCGGCCCCGATGCGCAGCCGCTGGGGGCGGCGGCGCCGGGCCGTTCGGCTCATCGTGCTGTCGGCGGCAAGGCTCATCGCGCTGTTCGGTGCCCCTCTTCGCGCGCCCAGTCGTCGCGCGACATTCAGTGCGGCTGCTTTTCCGCGACCGCCTGCACCGCCGCCATCGCCGCCAACGGCGTCTTCTGCCCTGCGGCAATCGCCTGGAGGTTGGCGACCAGTGCCTGGAAGATCACCGGGTTGCCGATCGCATGCGGGTGTGCTGCCTGCAGCTCCTGGATGTAGGTGGCGTAGAGATGTTGCAGATGCGGATTGAGCTTCTGGGCCGGGTGCATGCCGGCGAAGGCCGGAAGATCGTTCAACTGGTTGAGCGCCACCTGCTCACCCACGCCGCTGATCAGCTCCTTCAGCACGATCTGGGCGGCCTTGGTCTCCGCCGGCGAGGCGGCGGCGGATTTGGTGATGCCCCAGCCGATATCGATGCCACCGAGCGGCGGGCTCACCGCGCCCGTGGCGGCCACCGCGGGGAAGAAGAACTTGCCATAGCCCGACATCGTCTTCAGCGCGGGGTTGGAGGAAAGTGCCGTCTCCTGCAGCCACCAGGAGCCGAGCGAGATCATGCCGACGCGCCCCGCCGCGAACAGATTGGCCCCGGTCGGGTATTGCAGCGCGGAGAGCGCGCCCTGCTGCACCACCTTGTCCGTGAACAGCCGCTGCCAGGCAGCGGCGGCGGCAACCATGCCGGGCTGCGTCCACACCGGCTGCCCCTGCTGCGCCTCGCCGAGACCCTTGAGGTCGGTCTGGGCTGCGATCTGCGAGAACACCCAGGCGTCAAACAGGCCGGTGCCACCGCCCTGGTAGAACGGGATGAAGCCGGCGGCCCGCAGCTTCTTGGTGTCCGCGATCAGTTCGTCCATCGTCTTTGGAGGCGTGGCGATCTTCGCCTTGGCGAAGGCCGTCCGGTTGTACCAGATGTTCAGCACCTCGGCTTCCTGCGGCAGCATATAGAAGCCGGCATCGCCCTTGGGGTTGCCGAGGCGGGCCTGGGTGAGCAGGGCGGGGGCGAAGTTCTTCTGCCAGTCCTTGCCCCACAGCGCCGGCGCCGCGCCGGCCAGGTTCATCAGATGGGGGCGGTATTCCTGGGTGTAGGCGCCCGGCGGCAGGCCGATGATGTCGGGCAGCGTGCCCGATGCCGCCGCCGCCTTCAGCGCGGTGAAATAGGCGGTGTGCGGCTGGATGGTCGCGCGCACCACGATATCCGGGTGCGCCTTCTCGATCGCCTTGACCATCGCCGCGGTGGTGGTCTGCACCGGGCTCCAGGACCACAGCGTCACCACGGTCTTGGCCTGGGCCAGGGCGGCCGGCAGGCAGAGGCCAAGTGCGGTGGTGGCGGCGAGCAGCGCCCGCGTGGCACGTTGTTTCATTTTTCTCATGATTTCCTCCCTTGGAGTGTTGCGGCGACGGCAGTGGGCGGCTCGGGCTCGATCCCGAGTGCCCGTCGGCGGGCGCTTGCCAGATGGGCGGCAAGACCGGCGGCGGCGGCGGCGGCATCGCGTCGTTGCAATGCCGATACGATGACGACATGCTCGGCGATGGCCGGCGGCAGCGTCGCCTCGGACAGGGTGACACGCTCCGGCATCATCATGCGCATGCGGATCGCGTTGACGCGGTGGATCTCGCTGATCAGGCTGTTGTCGAGAAAATCCACGACGACATCGTGAAATCCCCAGTCCACGCGCTGCGCGTGCGCGAGCAGCGCGGCATCGATCCGCCGCTCGGCCGCCTGGCGCACCGCGTCGAGTGCCGCCGCCTGCTCCTCGATCAGGGAGCTCGGCGCGGCGACGACGAAGTGCCGGAGTGCCGCCTGCTCGATCAGCTCGCGCAGCCCGAACGCATCGCGCACGAGCGCCGCATCGAGCCGCGCCACCTGCAGGCCGCGCTGGGGAATGGCATGCAGCAGGCCCTCGGCTTCCAGGCGCGGAATCATCTCGCGGATGGCGTTCAGCCCGAACCCGGTGATGGTCGCCAGCTCTTTCTGGGTAACGAACTGCCCGGGCGCGAGCTCGCGCTCGATCAGCCGGCGCGTGAACGCCTCATAGGCGAGGTGACGCTGGATGCCTTCGCTCGGGCCGCGCGGGGAGCGGGTGGTGTCACTCACCGCTCATGGACCCGTCGCTGGCGGACACGCGGCTTGGCTCGGGCCGTGCACCCTCGCCCGCGGCGCGACCCGCCCCGGCCGACCGCCGATGACTAAACCCCCGATGGCCCAAACGCCATTGGCCGAAGCCATCACGCTTCCCCCGGATCATTATCGCCAAGCCGGGCGACACCCTATCGCCGCACACTGACATGTCAATGTGCGGTCAGTGCATCCCGCCTGCGCCGCTCGATCCGGGGGCGATGGTGCGGCCGGCGTTATCCGATGGTCTGCCGGACGATGCGGCCCGCGCTGGGGCCGCGCTATGGCCGCCCGGCGGGTGGCTCTGCGGCGAGCCCCTCGGCCAGATATTCGCCAACCAGCGCATCGAGCGTGGCGTGCGGCGCAAAACCCAGCGCCAGCGCCCGGGCGGCGTCGAAGCGCGCGGGCCAGGTGGCGACGATCGCCTCGATCTGCGGCGCCTGGACGCGACGGACAAGGGCACCGGCGCCCTGCCTCGCCGCCTCCAGCGCCGCCAGCATGTCCCCCACCGTCACGGTCAGGCCCGGCGGGTTGACGCTGCGGTCGAGCCCCATGGAAGCCGTGTCCATCACCGCCGCGTGCAGCAGCCAGTCCGTCGCCTGCGCCGGGCTCGCAATCCACAGCACAAAATCCTCCGCCACCGGCAGCTCCGCCGGCTCGTTGTTCAGCGGTTCGCGCAGGATGGAGGAAACGAAGCTGCTGGCCGCCTGGTTCGGGCGGCCGGGCCGGATGCAGACCGTCGGCAGGCGCAGTGTTACCGCGTCGAGAAAGCCGCGCCGCGTGGCATCGGCCAGGATCAACTCCGCCGCGGCCTTCTGCGCGCCATAGGAGTTGGCCGGCACCTGACGCGTCACCGGGCCGATCACCTCGCCCGGCGAGGCGGAGAAACTGGCGACGGAGCTGGTGAAGACCACGCGCGGCGGTCTGGCGAGACGGCGGCAGGCATCGACCACGGAATCCGTGCCGCGCAGGTTGACGCGCCGGCCAAGCTCGTAATCGGCTTCGGCGGCGGCGGACACGACGGCCGCGAGGTGAAAAACCACATCGGTATCGGGCGGAATCGCGCCCTCCGGCAGGTGCGCGACGTCGCCGGCAACGCACGACACCGGGAACGACGCCTTCGGCGCCGGCGGCGCCGCGATATCAAACAGCGAGAGGCCGGCAACCGGCCGGCCGCCGAGATGCCCCTCGGCCGCCAGCCGCCGTGCGACGCGCTGACCAAGAAACCCGCCGCCGCCGGTGATCGCGATTCGCATCATGCCCCCTCGGAATGTTCGGCCCGAGGGGGCATGGCGGAGGCTACTTCGTCAACTGCCCGCGAATCTCGCCAGCCTTGTGCGCGGCGGTGTGCAGGTTGACGTAGGCATCACCCGACTCGATGATCTTGATCACCTTGGGGCTCAGCGTCGCCGAGCCCGTTATCGGGCTCGGCCCGACCTTCATCGGCACCAGCACTCCGGCGTTTTTGCCGGCCGGGGCAGGACCATGGATATGCGCGGCAAACGGCTTCGGGCCGGTATATGTCACGCTCCAGGTGGCCTTCCCGGTCGCGGTATCGATCGTCACCGTCGCGGTCCCCGTGGCCGACGTTTTCACCGGCGGCACCTGCTGGGCGCCGGACAGTGTCGCATGAAAAGTCTCTGTCGCGGCCATGGCACCGCTCGAGAAGAGCAGGCCGGCGGCAAGGGCGGTAAGAGCAAGACGGGTCATCCGGTAGCCTCCCTGGTTCAGTGGCATGGCGCATGTGGGCCTCACCGGTCCTTGCGCAAGAACACCATGACCCGGAACGTCGCCACATGGAAGAAAAGCAATCGGCCCCCGACACCCTGAGTGGGAACATCCTGAACGGGAACGTCCCTGGCTCGGACACCCTGAGCTCGGACAGGCGGGGCCCGGAAGTGGATGCCACGCCCCGGCCGCTGCCCGCTCGCGTGCCGATCCGCGGCACGCACGCGGTGCTGGAACCGCTGCACCCGCGCCACGCTACCGAACTCTGGCACGCGGCGCAGGGTGCGGAGGCGAGCTGGACCCACATGAGCTACGGCCCGTTCGCGACCGAGGCGGCGATGCGCGCCCAGGTGGCGACCCTGGCCTCGACCCACGACCCGATGTTCTGGGCGGTGCGGCCGGTGGTGACGGGCGTCGTCTCCGGCTGGCTGGCCCTGATGAACATCGAGCCGCGCAACGCCGCCATCGAGCTTGGCGGCATCTGGTTCTCGCCGCGCATGCAGCGCACCCGCGCCTCGACGGAGGCGATGTTCCTGCTGCTGCGCCTGGCCGCCGACGATCTCGGATACCGGCGCCTGGTGTGGAAATGCGACTCCCGCAACGAAGCGAGCCGTCGCGCCGCGGCACGGCTCGGCTTCACGTATGAGGGCCGCCATCGCGCCCACATGGTGGTGAAGGGAAGGCGGCGCGATACCGACTGGTACTCGATCCTCGAGGATGAGTGGCCGCGCCGCCGCGACGCCATCCTGGCCTGGCTGGCACCGGGCAACGCCGCACCGGACGGCACGGCACGCGAGGGCCTCGCAACGATGCGTGCCGCGCTTCAGTAGTCCGCCGGCACCCAGGCGGCCGGCGTGTCAGCAAGCTGGGCCGCGTGGCGCACGGCCCGCACCGCGCCGCGCGGCGTGGCTCGGGTTTCGCAAACCGCATCGATCTCCGCGGGGCTGAACGCCGCGGCCGCGAAACCGTCCTGCCGGCCGAACCCCGCAATCCAGCGCCCGGTCTGCGCCAGTGACGCGCGGACCAGCCATGACCCGCCCTCGCGCGCCTGGCGCAGACGCGCCATCATCGCGGCGAACGCCAGGAGATAGCCGGTGGCGTGGTCGAGCGCCTGGCACGGCAGTTCCCTGGCGCCGGCGCCGGCGGCGCGGCCCTCCTCGGCGTTGAACCCGGTCGCGGTCTGCACGAGCGAGTCAAACCCGCGCCGCCCGGCCCAGGGCCCGACATGGCCGAACGCGGAGAGCCAGACGCAGACAATGCCGGGGCGAAGCCGCGCGATCTCCCCGGGCGAAAAGCCGCGCCGGTCGAGGGCGCCGGCACGGAAGCCCTGGATCACGATATCGGCGCCACGGATCAGCTCGGCCAGAAGCTGGCACCCGGAGGGCGTCGCGAGATCGGCATTCACCCGGTGTTTTCCCCGCGCGGTGTCCGCCAGCAGCGAGTCGACCTGCGGCAGGGCGGGCGCCGTGATGAGCCGCACATCCGCACCATGGGCGGCCAGCGTCCGCCCGGCCACCGGCCCCGCGATGATGCGCGTGAGGTCCAGGACCGTCATGCCGGCGAGCGGCCGGCCACCCTGTGGCGATGAGCGCGGCAACGGGCGCGGCGGCGCGTCGCCGATGCGCTCGATCGTCAGCACCGGCAGCGCCTCCAGGGCCTGCGCCTGGGGGTGTGCTACCCAGGCCGTCGCCTCGCGCAGTGCCGCCACCACCGCGCCCGCCGCATGCGCCTCGGTTTCGAAGGCGACGGCGTCCCGCTCCGCCAGCGCCGCCGCCACCGCCGCGCGCGTCGGCGCACAGCCGAGCAGCGTCAGCACCCGCTCGCGGTGATGCGCGAAATTGGTGTGGATGCGGACATGGGAGTCGCGCGTGGCGTAGAGCCCCATCAGCGCATCGACGGGCGGCGGTGCCGCGCCCTCGACAAGCAGATGCCGCTCGCTCTGAAACTCGATCGCCGCGTGGCGCATCGCAACCGTCACGCGCTGGCGCGGCAAGCCGGCCGCATGCCGCAACTCCGCGGCCGCGAGCCCGCTGGCCGCCACCGCAGCCTGGGCAACCGTGCCCAGCCGGAACGATGACGCCAGCGCCGGCTCCGCCCCGGAAAATGTCAGCCAGCCCAGCGCCGCGGCATCGCCGCCGACGAGCGCCCAGAGCCCGGCAACCGCCGCCTCGGCGCGCATCACCCGAGTGTGGGGAAGCGGGATTCGGCCGCGCGATCGGCCAACGCCTCGAGCGCGAGTCCCGGGATGCGACCGAGCAGCCCGCGCCGCCTGGGCCCGATCCGCACCGCCCGCCCCTTCTCGCCCGCGAGTTCCCGCACCAGGGAGGCGACATCGCCGAGACCGTCCGCGAGCCCGACCTCGACCGCGCGCGAACCGAGCATGTAGCCGCCGTCGAACAGCTCCTCGCCGGGTTTCAGGGCAGAGCCGCGCCGCCGCTTCACCCAGGCGACGAAGCCGTGGTGGATGTCGTTCATCAGCGCCTCCGTGAAGGCGACATCCTCCGCCCGTTCCGGCAGGAACGGGTCGAGCCGCAGCTTGTTGGCGCCGGCCTTGTAGACTCGCCGCTCGATGCCGAGCCTGGCGATCGCCTCCGGAAACCCGAAGCCGCCGCCGATGACCCCGATGGAACCCACGATGCTCATGGGGTTGGCGAGGATGCGATCCGCGGCGCAGGCGATCCAGTACCCGCCCGAGGCACCGAGATCGGCGATCGCGGCATGGATGCGGAACCCTTCCTTTTCTGCCGCCCGGCGCAGCGCCGAGGCGACGAGGTCGGACTGCACCGGCGAGCCGCCGGGGCTGTCGATATCCAGCACGAGATGGCCGCACCGCTTGGCCAGCGCCGCCGCGCGCGCGATCGGCTTCTCGTAGGCGCCGATATGAATCGTGCCGCGCCGGCCGATCACCCCATGCAGGGCCAGAACAGGGATGCGGGCGCGGCGGAAGGGAAATTTCATGGCGTGTCCATGGCTGAGGAAATCGTCGATAGAGGCGGTCGATGCACCCTATCCGCATATCGGTGCCGGCACAGCCGCCGCAATTGTCTTCCCACCGTCCGCCGCGTCACGACACGCTCGCCCGACGTCGCTCCGCCCGCGCATCGGCGAGCATGCCGAGCGGCAGCAGCCATTGCGGCAGGCGTGCCGCGAGCGGGTGCAGCCTGATGCCCCGCGGCGCGCTGCGCGGCAGCGGCAGGTCGGCATCGTCGCCGGTGGCGAGCCACGCCCCGACCCGGGCGCCAAGCGCGGTCGAGAGCGCCACACCGCGACCGTTGCAGGTAATCGGCACGACCCATCCCGTCGCCGGCTCGAACAGGCGCGGCAGGAAATCCGGCGTCAGCGACGCGCGCCCTGACCACACATGGTCGAACCGCACCGGCGCCAGCTCGGGAAAGATGCGGCCGAGCCGGCGCGCCAGCATCGGCGGCAGCCAGCCCCGCGCGCCGATCTGCGTCAGCGGCGCCATGCCGCCGGTGACGATGCGGCCGGTCTCCTCGATGCAGCAGGCAAACAGGTTGTTGCGCGTGTCCGACATCGCCTCGCCGCCCGGCAGGATGGCGGCGCGCTGGACGGCCGTGAGCACCGGGGTTGCGAGTTCATAGACGACGAGCGGCACCGTGCCGGCGGCACCCGCATCACCCGATATGCCCGGCGGCTGCGCGTTGGTCGCCTGCAGCACGCGCACGGCGGTGACGCAGCCGATATCGGTTTGCAGCCGCCAGCGCTCGCCCACGCGCGTGACGCCGCGCACTTGGGTCGCCTCGTGAACGCGCGCACCCGCCGCCGCCGCGACCCGCGCCAGGCCGCGCGTATAGGCCAGCGGGTTGAGATGCCCGCCCGTCGGATCCGCGATGGCCGCGTGGAACCGAGCGGAGCCGATGCGCCGGCGCGTCTCCGCCGCCGAGAGCAGCCGTGCCTGGCTGCCAAAGCGCTGCCAGGCGGCAAGGCGACGTTCCAGGCCGGCGACAAGGGCCGGCGCATGCGCGGGGTTCAGCCAGCCGGACTGAAGCGCCCCGCAATCGATGCCGTAGCGGCGGATCAGCCCGAACACCTCACCCGGCGCGCCGAGCACAAGGCGGATGAATGCCGCGCCACGTTCCTGCCCATAGGCCCGGACCACGGCTTCGGGGCCGACGCGCGGCAGGCTCGGCACCACCAGGCCGCCGTTGCGCCCCGAGGCGCCGTGGCCGATCGCCACCGCCTCCAGCACCGCCACGCGAGCCCCGCGCTGTGCTGCCGCCAGGGCCGCGGCGAGACCGTGGATGCCGCCGCCGATGACCGCGATATCGACGTCGAGATCCCGCGCCAGGGCGGGATAGCTCGCCGCCTCCCGCGCTACCTCCGCCCAGAGAGACGCACCCGATGGGCTCGGCGCCTGCGCCATGACGCGCCGGGAAAGAGCCGCCTGCCGCCGGCCGGTCAGTTGCCGAGGCGCTGGACCAGCTTCGTCACCGCCGCCGTCGAGACCTGGCCCGTCGAGACGATCGTGCCGCCGGCGATTTTCCATTTGTCGAACGGGCCGGTGATGTCGCCGACCTTGTCGAACGAGATCGGCCCGATCACGCCCACATAGCGGATCGGCTTATGCGCCTTGATCAGCGCCAGCGCCTTGCGGAACCCCGCGGGACCGGCGGTGATGGGCGTGCCCTTCGGGTCCACCGCGGCACGGATGCCGGCGGTGATGGCAGCCGGGTCCGGCTTGCCCGCGATCGCCACCGCAAGGCCCATGATCGCCGCCGCGTCATAGGATTGCACGGCCCCCGGCGAGCCCGGGTCCAGCTTCGAGAACGCCTTGAAGTTCTTTTTGAAGTAGGTGGTCGAGGCGGTGGGTTCGGTGCCCGAGGACGTGCCATAGGCGTGGTTGAGATACTTGGCGCCGACCGCCTTGATGAAGGTGGCGCTGTTCATGCCGTCATTGAGCAGGAATTTCTGCGGCCCGCCCTGGCTGATCCACGCGCGCGCGATGGTCGCGCCATCGACGGGATAGCTGACGAGGTAGAGGGCGTCCGGCTTGCCGGCCATCGCGGCCGTCACCTCCGCCGAATAGGAGGATTGCTTCTCGTTGTATGGCGTGTCGGAGGTGATGGTGCCGCCGAGTTTCTTGTAGGCGGCGGAGAATTCGCGGACCATGTTGGCGCCGAAATCATTGTTGACGTGGATGATCGCAAGCTTCTTGAAGCCCAGTGACATGGCGTATTGCGCCGCCACCACGCCCTGCAGCGCGTCCGAGGTGATGGTGCGGAAGAAGATGCCGTTGGTCTTGCCCTCCTCGCCCAGCGTGGTCAGCGTCGGCGAGGAGGATGCCGGCGAGATCTGCGGCACCCTCGCCGGCGCCGTCACCGCGGTGAGGATCGGCAGGGTGACCGAGGAAATGATGCCGCCGATGATGCCCGGCACGTGCTCGACATCCACCAGCTGCTTCGCCTGGTCCACCGCGACCGAGCCGCTGGTCTGGGCATCGCGGATATCGGCGGCGAGCTGGCAGCCGGCGGCGCCACCCGCTTTGTTGATGTCGCGGAAGGCCATCTGCACCGCCTTGGCCCCCGCCTGGCCATAGGCGCCGGCGGGGCCGGTGAGCGACATCACGACGCCGATGGTGGTGGTGCACGCCAGCGCGGGCGCCGCCGCGAGACCCACGACCAGGGCGGCGAGGAGCGGAAGCTTGAACCGTATCATGCGGAGGATTCCTCTCGGTGGTGTCAGCGTCGCGAGACCGGCGCCGCGCGGAGACAAGGGTGCGGCGGAAGCCCGGTTATGACAAGATGGCTTCCGACATGACGCGCTCAGTGCGGGGCGCGGCTCAGGTCGTATTTCATGATCCGGCCGTGCGGTCCCTCGCGGTCACGTTCCAGCTCGTACACATCGCCGTCGAGTGGCCGGCGCTGCGCCAGCACCGCACCGAGCGCCGCGCGGTCCGCGGCATCGAGCGCGAGGCTGGCGGCGCGCAGATGGGCGGCGAGGTGCCCGCCATGGCGCACGCCGACGATCGCCGCGGCCACGCCCTCCTGCTCCAGCACGTGGCGGATGGCGACCGCGGCAATGTCCACCCCGTGCCGCGCCGCGACCCCGGCCAGGGCATCGAGCAACGCCTGGAAGAAATCCCAGCCGCCGGCATCGTCGATGACGAGCTTGTATTTCACCAGGCTGCGGTTTTCGAGCGCCATGCCGGGGTCCGGCTGCCCGCGCCAGCGCTCGGAGAGAAACCCGCCGGCAACCGTGCCGTAGCAGAGCAGCCGCAGACCGCAGGTGCGCGCCCAGGGCACCATCCGCTTCGCCGGACGGTCGTCCAGCACCGAGTACTGCACCTGCATCGTGGCCATGGACACGCCGGCCTCGGCCATGGTTTGCAGCGATGTCGTATCGAAATTCGTACCGCCCAGCAGGCGGATCCAGCCGCGCTCGCGCAGGGACGCCAGCGTCCGCGCCGTCTCCACCCAGCCTGGAATCGTGAGGTCCCACCAGTGGAATTGCACGAGGTCGAGCGTCTCCATGCCAAGCCTGGCGCGCGAGCGGTCGATCAGCGTTTCGATGTCCGCCGCCCGCAGCGTCGCCAGGGCCGCGAGGTCGGGCACGAATTTGGTATGCACCCGCACCGGCCGGGCAGCATCGGGATGCGCGCGCCGCCAGTCGCCGATGAGCTGCTCGACGCCGGTATAGATATCGGCACAGTCGAACGCGGTGACGCCGGCGGCGACATAGGCGTCCATGTCCGCCAGCGCCGCCGCGTGGTCGATCGCGCCATGGCCGCCGGCAAGCTGCCAGCCACCCTTGATCAGCCGTGGAACAGTATAGCCGGCCGCCAGCTCCACCCGTTCCAGGCTCATGTTGCGGTCACCTCCGCGCGGTGGAATCGGCGTTCGCCCACGCGCGTGATGCGAAAGCGGCTCGGGCAGTTCGGGTCGGGGCAGGCTACGAGATCGTCGGTCGCCATCCAGTCCGCGGGGTCGCAGACGCGCTGCTTGGCCGGCAGCAGCGGCAGCAGCGCGGCGAGCGAATAGATCGAGAAGCTCTGCCCCGGCGGCAGGTGCAGCATCTCGCCGCGCAGCTCGAACCAGTCGCCGGGCCGGGCACCGCAATAGAGCGTGGCACCCGCCGGCGCCTCCACGGTCACCCGCAAATCCCAGAGCGTGAACTCCCCATTGATCGCTGGGTTTTGGGCTGGGTTCATGCCTGGGCTCATGGCTGGCGGGAAAACCGCAGCGTCGCCTGCCCGCTGCGGCGGATCGCCTCGCACCCCGCCGCCAGCGCCGCCCCGTCCGCGACCCGGCCCACAACACTGCCGGTGATCCAGCCCACCGGAAAAAACAGGCGCGCCTGGCGGCCGTAGAACAGCCCGATATCGAACACCGGCGCCTCGCCCCCGCCCCAGAATCGCGCCGGCAGATAGGCGAGCACGATCTCGCCAGGCTGCGGCATGATCGTTCCGCATTCGACCGGCAAGGGACGGCGCTGTTCCGGCGCCAGCATCGCGTCCGGCACCGGGCAGGATATCTCGGGGCCGGTCCACATCGCGTGGATGCCCTCGATCTCGCGCGGCTGCGCCAGCAGGTTCCACAGGAACGCGGCGTTGGCCGGCGCCCGCGCCGTGTCGAGCTCGGCGGTGACGTCGAGCCCCGAGCGGGCTTCACTGACGCGGATCGTCTGGCTCAGGGTTGCCTCCTGCCTCTTGCCTGGGCTCGCCATGCGGCTTGCCCGCGGCACGGCAAGCATGCCTTGATGTCGCGCCGGGTCAAGGGAAGCCGCGCCGGCTCTATCGATGGGAGAGTTTCTGTGCTGGAGATCCGCGACGCGGTGGTGCGGTTCGGCGGTGTCGCGGCGGTGGACGGCGTCAGCATCAGCGCGCCCCCGGGCGGCATCACCGGCCTGATCGGGCCTAATGGTGCCGGCAAGACGACGCTGTTCAACCTCATCGCCGGCGCCATCCGCTCGACCGCCGGCGAAATTCGTTTCGAGGGGCGTTCACTCACCCACCTGCCCGCCCAGGCGCGCCTCGCCGCCGGGCTCGGCCGCACGTTCCAGATCCCACGCCCCTTCCCCGCACTGACGGTGCTCGAAAACCTGATGGTGAGCGCGCCGCGAGGCGCGATGCTGGAAGCAGCTCTGGCCCCCGGCCGCACCCGCGCCCGCGAACTCGCGGCGCGCGACCAGGCGCGGGAGATCCTGGATCGCCTGGCGCTCTCCCGCCTCGCCGGCGAACCCGCACGCGTGCTTTCCGGCGGGCAGCACAAGCTGCTGGAGCTCGGCCGCGTGCTGATGGCCCGCCCGCGCATGATCCTGCTCGACGAGCCGGCGGCGGGCGTGAATCCCTCCCTGCTCGCGACGATCGGCGAGCACCTCGCCAGCCTGCGCGACGAGGGCATCGGCCTGCTGATGGTCGAGCACAACATGGGTTTCATCAGCTTCCTCTGCGACCGCGTTCATGCAATGGAGTCCGGGCGCATCATCGCCTCCGGCAGCGCCGCCGAGGTGCTGGCCAACCCGCGCGTCGCCGCGAGCTATCTCGGTGCCGCCGCGTGACGACGCTAGCGGTCGAGAACATTGTTGCCGGCTACGAGAAGGGGCTGCCGATCGTGCGCGGCGTTTCCTTCAGCGTCGCGGCCGGCGAGATCGTGACCCTGCTCGGCCCCAACGGCGCCGGGAAATCGACGCTCGCCAAGGCCATCGCGGGTCTCACCGCACAACGCGAGGGCAGCATCGCGCTCGACGGGCAGCGCGTGACCGCGCCGGCCCATGCGCTGGTGCGCGAGGGCATCGCCTTCGTGCCGCAGACGGAGAATGTCTTTGCGCGCATGAGCATCCGCGAAAATCTCGAGATCGGCGCCGCGATCCTGCCGCGCGCCCGCCGCGCCGCGCGCATCGAGGCGATGCTGACCACCTTCCCCGATCTGGCCGCCCGCCCCGGGCTCGCCGCCGGCCGTCTCTCCGGCGGGCAGCGGCAGATGCTGGCCATCGCCCGCGCGCTGATCCCCGAGCCGCGCGTGCTGCTGCTCGACGAGCCCTCGGCCGGGCTGTCGCCGGCGCTGGTCGCTGGCGTGTTCACCGGTATTGCCCGGATCGCGACCCGGGGTGTGGCCATGATCCTGGTGGAACAGAATGTCGCCGCGGCGCTGGGTATCGCGCATCGCGCGCTGGTGCTGGTGGAGGGGCGCGTCGCGCATGAAGGCCCGGCGGCGCCCCTGCGCGACGGCAAGCTGCTGGGGCGATTGTTTCTTGGCCAGTTGGAAGGCGCGCACGCCGCATGAACCCGCAGTTCCTTGCCGACGGCATCCTGACCGGCGCGCTGCTGGGCCTCGGCGGCGTGGGCCTCACGCTCGCCTATTCCATCCTGCGCTTTGCTAATTTCGTCCACGGTGACTTCCTCACCGTGGGTGCCTACGCGGCGCTGCTGGTGGCGGGCGCCATATCGCAATTTCTCGGTGGCAGCGGCATCGGCCCGTTCTCCTTCGGCTGGCCGTTGATCGTCGCTCTGCCAGTGGCGATGGCGGCGACAGGCGGTCTGGCGCTGCTGCTGGACTGGCTGCTGTTCGCTCGGTTGCGCCGACGCGGCGAGGAGATTGTGCTGGTGATGGCGAGTTTTGGCGCCTCACTCGCCGTGCGCAGCCTGATCGAATTCGCCTTCACGCCCGAGCCGAAATATTTCAGCCACGACCTGCAAATCGCCATGCCGCTGGGCTTCGGCGTGCGGGCGACACCCGACCAGCTTGCGGTCGTCGCACTCGCCGCCATCGCGGGGGTGGCCCTGCACGTGCTGCTCACCCGGACCGCGATGGGCCGGGCGATGCGGGCCGTTGCGGAAAACCCGGATCTCGCCCGCGTCGCGGGGATCGACCCCGCGCGAGTGGTGCGCGCCACGTGGTGGCTCGGCGGCGGCCTCGCTTGCCTGGCTGGCGTGTTCCTCGGCCTGACGGTGCAGATCAACCCCTATATGGGCTTCAACCTGCTGCTGCCGCTGTTTGCCGGTGTCATCCTCGGCGGTGTGGGCAGCGTGCCGGGCGCGCTCGCCGGCGGCATGATCGTGGGGGTTGCGGAGGCGCTGGCGGTGCCCTTCATCGGTGCCGCCTGGCGGGGCGGCGTCGCGTTCCTCCTGCTGCTGGCGGTGCTGCTGGTGCGCCCGCAGGGCCTGTTCGGCATGGAACGTTGAGGCAATGATCGGCACACTCTCCTACATCGCGTTTTTTGTCACCGAGGTTCTGGTGAACTTCATCGCGGTGCTTGGGCTCAACGTGCAATGGGGCTTCGCGGGGCTGTTCAATGTCGGCGTCGCCGGCTTCATCGGCATCGGCGCCTATGTCTCGGCCCTGCTCACCGTGCCGGCCTGGCACGGAGTGGCGGGGCCGGGCCATGTCAGCGGGCTTGGCCTGCCGGTGCTGGTGGGCTGGGCGGGTGCGGCCCTTGCCTCGGCCGCCGCCGCCGCCGTGGTCGGCCTCGCGACGCTGCGGCTGCGCGCCGATTATCTTGCCATCGGAACATTCGGCATCGCGGTCGCCTTGCAGGAGCTGGCGGCCAACGCCCAGGGGCTCACCGGCGGGCCCTTCGGCATCGCCTTCATCCCGCATCTGCTCGCCACCGTACCGCCCGGCGGCCTCGGGCGCGGCCTGCTTGATCTCGCGATCACGGCGGCCGTCGCCGGCGCCGCCTGGCTCGCGATCGACCGCATCACCGCGGGTCCCTTCGGACGGGCCCTGCGAGCACTGGCGCAGGACGAGGCAGCGGCCGCCTCACTCGGCTGCGACCCACGGCAGCTGCGCATCCAGGCGATGGCGCTGGGTGCGGCGGCCATGGGGCTGGCGGGCGCCGTGCAGGGCAGCCTCATTGGCTACATCGCACCCGATAATTTCGTTCCCGTTTTGACCTTCCAGCTCTGGGCGATGCTGGTGGTCGGCGGCGTCGGCAGCCATCGCGGCGCGTTCGTCGGCACGCTCGCGATCTGGGGGTTGTGGAGCGGCGCGGGCTGGCTGTTTGCGACGATTCTGCCGCAATCCATGGCCACCGGTGGCGCCTCGCTGCGCATCGTCGCGATCGGGGTTGCGATCGCGGTCTCGCTGCTGTGGCGGCCGCGCGGCTTCTCGCCGCCCGGCCGCATCGTCTCGCGCTTTCTGCGTTAGCGCATCAGGACCAGCCGTCCTGTGCGGTCAGGCTCGCGGCCAGGTCGCCGATCACGCGGTAGCAGTCCAGCACCTGTGCGACCGACGAGTTCGGCTCGCGCTTCTCGCGGATGGCGGCGACGAACTCGCGGTCCTGCAACTCGATGCCGTTCATGCTGACATCGACCTTGGAGACGTCGATTGCCTCCTCCTTGCCATCCACCAAATCGTCGTAGCGTGCGATGTAGGTGCCGGTGTCGCCGATATAGCGAAAGAACGTGCCCAGCGGCCCGTCATTGTTGAACGAGAGCGACAGCGTGCCGATCGCCCCCGTCTCGCTCTTCAACTGGATCGACATGTCCATCGCGATGCCAAGCGTCGGATGCCGCGGCCCCTGCACCGCGCTCGCTCGGACGATACGCCCGGTCTGATAGGCGAAGAGGTCGATCGTGTGGGCCGCATGGTGCCAGAGCAGATGGTCGGTCCAGCTTCGTGGCTCGCCCTTGGCGTTCATGTTCTTCCGGCGGAAGAAATAGGTCTGCACGTCCATCTGCTGCACGGCAAACGCGCCGGCGGCGATGCGCTTGTGCACCCATTGATGGCTCGGGTTGAAGCGGCGTGTGTGGCCGACCATGCAGACGAGGCCGGTCTGGCGGCTCGTGCTCAACACCGTCTGCGCATCCGCCCAGGAATCGGCGAGCGGGATTTCCACCTGCACGTGCTTGCCCGCCCGCATGCAGGCAATGGCCTGTGCGGCATGCATCTGCGTGGGTGTGCACAGGATCACCGCATCGACATCGCTGCGCGCCAGTGCCTCCTCCAGCTTGGTGCCACTGTGCCGCGCGCCATATTTGGCGGCGACCGCACTCGCCTGCTCCGCGGTGCGGCTGATCACCGAGACGATCTCGACACCGTCGATATTTCTCAGCCCGTCGAGGTGCTTTTCCCCGAAGGCGCCGGCGCCGGCGAGAGCGATACGCATCATCGATATCCTTCCAGAACGAAATCAGCCACGGCCGGCGGAGAGCGCTACGCCACGGGCTCCAGGACGAGATGGCCGATCGCGGTGTTGCTGCACGGCACGTGGTAGTGCCGGTGCAGGCAGCGCGTCGCACGCCCGAGTGCCCCACGCATGATGAGCCACATCACCATCTCGATGCCTTCCGAACCGGTCTCGCGAAGGTATTCGATATGCGGAATGTTCCGCGCAGCGTCGGAATCGCCGATCATCGCATCGAGGAAGCGGTTATCCCACGCCGCGTTGATCAGCCCGGCCCGCGGGCCCTGAAGCTGGTGGCTCATGCCGCCGGTGCCCCAGACCTGGACGTTGAGATCCTCGGGGAAGCTCGCGATCGCGCGGCGGATCGCCTCGCCCAGCAACCAGCAGCGGTTGCCGGAAGGCACGGGATAGGTCACGACATTGACCGCCAGCGGAATGACCTTGGCGGGCCACGCCGCCTGCTCGCCATAGACCATGCTCAGCGGCACCGTCAGCCCGTGATCGACATCCATCTCGTTGATGATGGTCATGTCGAAATCATCGAGGATCAGGCTCTGGGCGATGTGCCAGGCGAGGTCGGGATGCCCGATCACGTCCGGCACCGGCCGCGGCCCCCAGCCCTCGTCGGCCGGCTTGTAGCGCTCGCCGCAGCCGATCGCGAAGGTCGGGATCAGCTTCATGTCGAAGGCCGATGCATGATCGTTATAGACCAGCACGATCACGTCCGGCTTCTGCGTTGCCTGCCAGCGCCTGGTCCACGCGTAGCCGTCGAAGATCGGCTTGAAATAGGCGTCCTGGGACTTGCCCTGGTCGGCCGCGACGCCGAGCAGCGGCACGTGGCTGGTCGCGATGCCGGCGGTGATGCGGGCCATCAGCGCTTCTCCCGGATCGAGCGGACGCCCTCTGGCGAACGCCCGCCGGCGTTCATCATGGCCTGATACTGCTCGACGCTCATGCCCGTCATCGTCGAGACCGCCTGCACAAAGCTGAGTCCGTCGGTCGAGAAAACCTTGGCGAGGAAGTAGATGTTGCCGCCGAGGTCGAGCAGCCGGTTATAGTCACGCGCCAGCACCGCCTGCTTCTGCTCCTCGGTCATCGGCCATTCCGCGAGATAGGCACGCTCGTCCGCCTTCCAGCGCTGGCGATTCTCAGGCTTCATCAGGCTCATCGCGAACTGATTGAGGTAATAGCCCTTGCGCGCCCGCGCCGCGGTATAGACGCGCGTGCCGGGAATATCGTCGAACTCCGCGAGGTAGTCGCGGACGTCGGACGGCGTGCCGCCGGCCTGCGCGATGTTCATTGCCCGCGTGCCTTCAACTTCGCATCGAGGCGCGGAAACACGCGGCGCGCATTGCCCTCGAAGATCGCGTGGCGCTGCTCGGGCGTGATCGGCAGCGCGTCGATATAGCGTTTGGTATCGTCGAAATAGTGCCCGGTGGTCGGATCGATGCCGCGCACCGCGCCAACCATTTCGGACCCGAACAGAATGTTCTTGGTCTCGATCACCCGCGCCAGCAGGTCCACACCCGGCTGGTGATAGACACAGGTATCGAAGAACACGTTGTGCATGAGGTGCGAGGCGAGTTCCGGCTTCTTGAGCATGTCGGCCAAGCCCCGGTAGCGGCCCCAGTGATACGGCACCGCGCCGCCGCCATGCGGGATGATGAAGCGCAGCTTCGGGAAGCGGGCGAACAGATCGCCCTCGATCAGCTGCATGAAGGCCACGGTGTCGGCCGCGATATAGAAGGCGCCGGTCGCGTGCAGCCCCGGGTTGCAGGAACCCGAGACATGGATCATCGCCGGCACGTCGAGCTCGACCATCGCCTCGTAGATCGGGAACCAGTAGGGGTCGGTCAGCGGCGGATGGGTGAAGTGTCCGCCGCCCGGATCGGGGTTGAGGTTGCAGCCGATGAACCCGAGCTGCTCCACGCAGCGGCGCAGTTCCTTCACGGTCGCCGTGAGGTCGCTGTTGGGGTTTTGCGGCAACTGGCAGACGCCGACGAACGTCTCCGGGAACAGTCGGACGACGCGGGCGATGAGGTCGTTGCACGCAACCGACCACGCCTCGCTCATCGCCTGGTCGCCGACATGGTGTTCCATGGTGCTGGCACGCGGCGAGAAGATGGTCATGTCCGCCCCGCGCTCGCGGATCAGCCGCAGCTGATTCTTCTCGATGCTCTCACGGATCTCGTCGTCCGAAATCGCGGGATAGGCGGGCGCGGCCTGGCCTGCCTTGAACGCGGATTTCTGCGCCTCGCGCCATTTGTTATGCGCCTCCGGCACGGTTGTGTAATGGCCATGGCAATCGATGACGAGCGTCACGATGAACTCTCCTCCCCTCCTTCAACGGCGCCGAGCGGGGGGCCGCCCCCATGGGCAGACCCACCGGGCGAACACCCCAGCGGCAAACCCCGGCGGAATTTCGGCGAGCCTGCCTCCGCCGCGCGCTTCCGGCAAGACGCCGTCTTGCGCCACACGCTCTGCCCGCTTCCCGCGACCCGGGCCAATCGGAACCGGTCGCGCGCCATAAGCTTTTGCTAATTGTACTTCTAATCGCGAGATCTCTCCACCGTTGCTTGATCCATATCAAGGCGACCCGGCAGGCGCGTTCGTCTTGTGCAGGCTGCAGCAAGGGAGAGCGATCCATGCCAACGAAGGCAAGCCCCGGGGCGCGGCCCGCCCCGATCCCCGGCACCACGCCGTTCGACGGCGCGGCCGCGTCCAGGGGCTATCGGCTCAACGCCATGTGCTTCTCCTTCAACCGCAGGGAGAACCGCGATGCCTTCCTCGCCGACGAGGACGCCTATTGCCGCCGCTTTCACCTCACCCCGGCGCAGCGCACGGCGGTGGCGAAGCGCGATGTGCTCGGCATGATCGCGGCCGGCGGCAACATCTACTACCTCGCCAAGCTCGCCGGCATTTTCGGCCTCAACGTCCAGGATGTCGGCGCCCAGCAGACCGGCCGCAGCGTCGCCGGGTTCAAGCAATACCTGCAGCAGCAGGCGGAGCAGGATCGGGCCCGCCAGGCGCCGGCGAAGGAGGCATAAGATGTCCGCAATCGTCGGTGGCTATTTCACCAGCCATGTTCCCGCCATCGGTGGCGCCATCCACCGCGGCGAGCAGGAGACACCGTACTGGAAGCCGTTCTTCGACGGTTTCCCGAGGGTGCATGAATGGCTGACACGGATGCGGCCGGACATCGCCGTGGTGTTCTCCAACGACCATGGCCTCAACTTCTTCCTCGACAAGATGCCGACCTTCGCGGTCGGCGCGGCGGCGGAATACCGCAACGAGGACGAGGGCTGGGGCCTGCCGCTCTACAAGCCCTTCCGCGGCTATCCGGAGCTGAGCTGGCACGTGATCGAACAGCTCGTGGCCGACGAGTTCGATCCGGTGACCTGCCAGGAGATGCTCGTCGATCACGCCATTTCGATCCCCTTCGAGCTCGCCTGGCCCGACACCGGGGAATGGCCGGTCCGGCTGGTGCCCATCGGCATCAACACCGTGCAGCACCCGCTGCCCTCGGCCCGCCGCTGCCTCGCCCTCGGGCGCTCGGTGCACCGGGCGCTGGCGAGCTGGCCCGGCAGGGAACGCATCGTGGTCATCGGCACCGGCGGGCTTTCCCACCAGCTCGACGGCGAGCGTGCCGGCTTCATGAACCCCGACTACGACCGGTTCTGTCTCGACCATCTCGCCGCCGACCCCGATGCGCTGACGCGGCACTCCATCCACGAGATGGTGCGCCTCGCCGGCACGCAGGGTGTCGAGGTGCTGAACTGGATCGCGGCGCGCGGCGCGCTCGGCCCCGGCGCGCAGGAAGTGTTCCGAAACTACCACCTGCCGATCTCCAACACCGCGGCGGCGACAATGCTGCTTGAACCCGCCTGAGCGCGGGCGGGACCGCTCACCCGGCGCCGGCTACCCGTTCGAGGTCGGCCACGAACTCCGCCTGGACCGAGGTGGGGTGCCAGGAGATGCGGGTGGTCATGCCGATCATCCGCTCCAGCCCCGGCGGTGGCGCGCCGATCGTCGCGAGCCACCCGGCCTCCAGCTCCACCGCCACCTGGTCCGGTGCGAGAATGGTGAGGAAGTCCCCGCGCATCAGCAATTGCCGGATCGTCATCACGGAGCCGGACTCCACCGGCACGTCGGGCCGCGCCAGGCCCGCGTCGGCGAAGAGCTGCTCCCACCGGTCACGCAGCGGCGCGCCAGGGGCCCCGACGATCCACGGATAGGCGGCAAGCTGGGCCAGGGTCGGATGCGTGCCCTGCAGCGGGTGCGAGCGGCGCGCCACGACCGCCGGCACGGAACGGAACAGCGGCAGCTGCACCAGGTCCGGCTCGGCCAGCGGCGTGCGCAGCGCACCGAGCATGAGGTCGATCACCCCGTTGCGCAGCGGCTCGACCAGCTCCGCCCGCGAACCCTCCACGATCGATAGCCGCACCCGCGGATGACGCTGGAGGAACCGCGCGATCGCCTCCGGCAGCACATGGGCGCGCGACAGCGGCATCGCTCCCACGGCGATGCTGCGCGTCTCGTACCCGCGCAGCGCGGCCAGCTCCGCCAGCCCCGCCTCCAGCTCCACGCGGGCGAGGCGAAAGCCGCGCGCCATCGCCTGCCCGGCCTCGGTCAGCACCACCGCCTTGCCGCGCCGCTCGACCAGCCTGCGGCGCAGCGCCAGCGAGAGATCGCTCACCGCCCGGTGCAGCGAGGGCAGCGACAGCCCGGTCGCCCGCCGCGCGCCGTCGTAGCCGCCGCCATCGGCCAGCGCCAGCAGCGCGCGCATGCGCGCACTGGTCACATGCGGGCTCGCGATATGGCCGAGTGCGGCGCGCAGCCGCGGCACCAGCAGCAGCGCCGCCGGCGTCGGCACCATCCCGTCATGGCGCCGCTCGAACAACCTGGTCGCGAGCATCAATTCAACGCGCGCTATACCCTGGGTTATCGCCGGCTGGGTGAGGTTCACCGCCGCCACCGCGGCACTCATCGTGCCGAGATCGGCGATATACACGATCGCCGCGAGATGACGCAGGTTGAGATCCGAGATCATCACCGAGTGACATTTAGCGAAACCGAATGGCCGCGCGAAGCCTGAGTCTGGTCCGCCCTGCGAAGGCAGCGCCTTGACGCCGATGGCAGCCGCGCCGCAAGGAACGTGTCATCCGTGGCGGCGCGGCCGTGCCGTCCGCCGCCGCCATGCCGTCGAGCGCATACCAGGTCCGGAAGGGATGTTCGCATGAGTGATCGTATCGTGAGCTGGCATCCCGCCCCCTCGGCGCCACGCTATGCCCCGCCCGCCGGCGCCATCGACGCGCATTGCCATGTCTTCGGCCCGATGGCGCGCTTCCCGTTCAGTGCCAAGGCGAAATACCTGCCGGAGGATGCGGGGGCGGAGATGCTGTTCGCCCTGCGCGACCGTCTCGGCTTCGCCCGCAATGTCATCGTGCAGGCGAGCTGCCATGGCACCGACAACGCCGCGACCCTGGACGCCATCGCTCGTTCCGGGGGCAAGGCACGCGGCGTCGCGGTGGTCGACCCCGCGATCTCCGAGGCCGAACTTGCGGCCCTGCACCGGGGCGGCATCCGCGCCGTGCGCTTCAACTTCCTCAAGCGGCTGGTGGACGACGCGCCAAAGGACAAGTTTCTCGACGTCGCACGCCGCCTGCCCGGCGGCTGGCACGTGGTGATCTATTTCGAGGCCGACATCCTGGAGGAGCTGCGCTCGTTCATCGACGCGATTCCGGTGCCGCTGGTGGTCGACCACATGGGCCGCCCCGACGTCACCCAGGGGCCGGACGGCGCGGACATGAAGGCGTTCCGCCGCCTGCTCGATTCACGCCCCGATATCTGGTTCAAGGCCACCTGCCCGGACCGGCTCGACATTGCCGGCGGCGACCCCTGGAACGCCTTCGCCCACGCCGTCGCCCCGCTCGTTGCCGACTATCCGGACCGGGCGATCTGGGGCACCGACTGGCCACACCCTAACATGGAAAAGGCGATCCCCGATGACGGACATCTCGTCGACATGATCCCGCGCATCGCGCCGACCGCGGCACTGCAACAGAAGCTGCTGGTCACCAATCCGAGCAGGCTCTACTGGGCCGATGCGCCCTCCGGCGGGGGAGAAGGCGCGTGACCATCGGGGTCGGCGGTTCGACCGCGGCAGCAGAACTCGCGAAACTCCAGTCCGCCCGCGACATCGTGCCGCCGATCGGCCCCGAGGAGCGGCAGGCGCGCATCGCCAAGGCGCAGGCGCTGATGCGTGCGCAGGGCGTCAGCGCGCTTTATCTCGATGCCTCCACCGCGGCCTTCTACTTCACCGGCCTGCGTCTGCGCGGCAGCGAGCGGCTGCACGGCGCGGTCATTCCCGCCGAGGGTGACGTTGCCTACATCACCCCCGCGTTCGAGCAGGCGAAGCTCGAAACCATGATCACGCTGCCCGGCCGTATCCACGCCTGGCAGGAACATGAGGACCCGACCTCGCTCGTCGTCGATGCGGTGCGCGCCATGGGCTATGCCGGCGGCACGATCGCGATCGATCCGGCAACGCCGTTCTTCACCGTCGAGGGCCTGCGCCGGGCCGGCAACTCGTTCGATTTCATCAACGCCCAGCCGATCACCGCCGCCTGCCGGATGGTCAAGTCCGCGGGCGAGATCGCGCTGATGCGGCACGCGATGAACCTCACCCTCGCGGTGCACCGCGCCACGGCCGCGATCCTGCGGCCGGGCATCACCACCACCGAGGTCGAGGCCTTCGTCGCCCGCGCGCACACCGCCCTCGGCTTCGACCTGCCGGCCAGTTTCTGCATCGTGCTGTTCGGCGAGGCGACCGCCTACCCGCACGGCGTGCCCTATCCGCAGACCCTGCAGCTGGGCGATACGGTGCTGGTCGACATCGGCGCGCCGATGCACGGCTACCAGTCCGACGTCACGCGCACCTACGTGTTCGGCGAGCCGAGCCCGCGCCAGCGCGAGGTCTGGGACGTCGAGAAGCGCGCGACCGAGGCGGTGTTCGCGGCGGCACGGCTCGGCGCCACCTGCGAGTCACTAGACCGCGCCGCCCGCGACGTGATCGAGGGCGCCGGCTTCGCCCGGGAATACGGCCTGCCCGGTCTGCCGCACCGCACCGGCCACGGCATCGGGCTCGACGTGCACGAGGAACCCTACATCGTGCGCGGGGATCGCACACAGCTGGTGCCGGGCATGTGCTTCTCGAACGAACCGACGATCTGCATCTACGGCGAGTTCGGCGTGCGGCTCGAAGACCACATCCACATGACCGAGACCGGGCCCGCGTGGTTCACCCCGCCCTCACCCTCGATCGACGATCCGTTCGGCCTCGGCTGAGCGTTGGCTGGGGCGGGAGGATTCGAACCTCCGCATGGCGGAATCAAAATCCGCTGCCTTACCACTTGGCGACGCCCCAACGCCGACCTGATCGGCCGATGCGGGATTAGGTCAGGTTTGCATGGGCCCGCAAGGGCCGCCCCATACCCACCAGCGCGGATGGGCGAGCAACGCGGCTCCTGCCTCGGCCGACGCCGCGCTCGCGAAGAGGCCGAAACACGTGGCACCGGAGCCGCTCATGCGCGCCAGCAGGCAGCCGGGCATGGTCCTGATCGCCGCCAGAACCTCGGCGATCGGCGGACAAACGCGCAGGGCCGGCGGTTCCAGGTCGTTGCGCAGCGCGGCCAGGTCACGGGCCATGCCCGCCGCGTCCGCCCAGCCAGCGGGCAGCGCTGCCGGCGGTGAAAACCCACCCTCCCGCGCCGCGAACACAGAAGGGGTCGCAACCGGCACGCCGGGATTGACCAGCATCATGCCGAACGCCGGCAGGCGCGGCGCCGGCAGCAGCACCTCGCCCACCCCCTGCATCCGCGCCGGCCGCGATGCGAGGCATACGGCGACATCGGCACCGAGCGAGAGCGCGGCATCCGCCGGCACCGGGCAGTTCCACAGCCGCGACAGCAGCCGCAGCGCCGCCGCCGCGTCCGCCGAACCGCCGCCGATCCCCGAGGCTACCGGCAGATTCTTGGTCAGCCGCAACGCGGCACCCCGCAACGGGTCCAGCCGGCGCGCCGCGCGCAATACCAGGTTGTCGCCCTCCTCCAGCGCCTCGGCAAAAGGCCCCTCGACGGCCAGGGACAGCTCGTCCGCCTGTTCCGCCGCCAGCCGATCGCCCACTGCCGGAAACACCGCAAGGCTGTCGAGCCGATGATAGCCGTCCGCACGCCGCCCGGTGACGTGCAGGTAGAGATTGACCTTGGCGAGCGCGGACTCGCTCAGGCCCGCGGGCGGACGCGGCCGCAGCTCAGGGAACCGGCTTTTTCGGTGCCGGCGAGGCGCCGGCGCCCAGCGCGTGCTCGTCGCGCGCCAGCTTCGCGCGCAGGGCCGCGGCCTGCTTCGGCGAGGGGTTCAGGGTCAGCGCCCGCTGCCACTGGAACGCCGCCTCCAGCCGGCGTCCGGCGGCGAGATAGGCGTCACCGAGATGGCCGTTGACCGTCGGGTCCGACGGCATCAACTCCACCGCGCGCTCCAGATAGCGGACGGCGCCCACGACATCGCCCTGTTTCAGCGTCACCCAGCCGAGACTGTCAACGATCGCGCCGTTGTTCGGCATCGCGGCGAGCGCCCGCTCGATCATGCTGCGGGCCTGCGGCAGGTCGCGACCCTTGTCGGCGAGGGAATAGCCAAGATAGTTCAGCACATCGGGTTGGTTCGGAGAGAGCTGCAGCGCGTGGCGGAAATCCGCCTCAGCCAGCGGCCATTTGCCGGACCGGTCATAGGCGATACCGCGATCGAAATACAGGATCCAGTCCTGCGGCCCGACGGCGACGGTGCGCGCGATGGCGACGTGATAGGCCTTCACCGCCTCCGCGAAGCGCTTCTCCGAGCGCAGGATATCGCCCTCGATCAACGCCGGTCCCGGCAGCGTGGGATAGGCGGCAACAAGCCCACGGATGATATCGAGCGCGCCCTGATTGTTGTCGAGCGCCGTCATGATCAGCGCCCGGCGAAGCTGCACCGCCTGGTAGAGCGGATCGGCCTTGCCCACGGCGTCCAGCACCCCGAGCGCCAGCGACGGCTGTCCGTTGGCCTCATAGACTCCGGCCAGCGCCAGCCGCGACATCGTGTCATTCCGCCGTGCATCCAGCGCGAGCCGCAACAACACGATCGAGAGGCTGCCGTTGTTCTGCTGGCGGACCGCGAGCGCCGTGAACCGGTACGCCGCGGCCATCCCATCCAGCGGATTGCGGATCACCTTTTTGGCGACATCGCGGATCAACCCCGGCTGCGCCAGCCCCAACTCGCCACTCGTGCCGAGACCGGCGAGCACACCCAGCGCCTCCTGCCGGCGGCCGTTTCGCGCATCCCAGCTTGCGAACAGACGCGCGAGGTCGAGACTGCCGGGGCCGAACGCCGCAGCGGCCGTGGCATAGCTGCGGTCGGCCGCGTTGGTCCGGCCGGCCAGGTCTTCGATCATCGCCGCGTTCAGTGTGGCCAGCCCCTGGGTGCCCTGCTGCGACATCAGCGGATGCAGCGTGGCCAGCGCGGCATCAGTCTGGCCCGCCCCCTGCTGCACCCAGGCCAGCAGCAGCGGCGACAGAATCCGCGCGACCCCAAGCTGCGGAATCGCCTTCAGGCGCTGGATTGCGGCGTCCCACTTGCCCTGCCGGGCCGCGTCGTTGACCAGGACCAGTTGCGCCACCTGATTCTTGGGCAGGCCATGCGCCAGGGTCGACACATCCCGCCGGCCCGCCAGCAGGGCGGCGAGGAAAGCCTGCTGATGCAGGGCGAGGCTGGACGGATCAGCCTGCTGCGCGCGCAGGAAATCGGCCGCCGAGAGTGCCAGCGCGCCCTGGCTCGCGGCGAACCGAGCCTCCAGGAAGGCCGCGGCGGCGATGCGGGGATTGCCCTGCGGCCCCGGGCTCACCGGGGAGGCGGCGCAGGCGGAGAGCAGCGAAACCACGAGAAGTGCCGAGCGGCGCGGCGAGAACCAACGGATCATACTCTGCCCTCTACCATCCCGCGCCGCGCCGCGTCATCGGCGGAGGAATTACGTCGCTGTCATGCCGGACGGCCGGGCGCCGCGGCCTCGGGGCGGCTAATCCGCGGCCTCGGCATAGGCCTCCAGCGGCGCGCAGGTGCACACGAGGTTGCGATCGCCATAGACGTTGTCCACCCGCGCCACCGGCGGCCAGTATTTGGCCGCAGCCACGAAGGGCAACGGAAACGCCGCCTGCTCGCGCGAATAGGCGTGCGTCCATTCCCCGGCGATCGCCTCGGCGGTGTGCGGCGCGTGCTTGAGCGGATTATCGGCCTTGTCCATCCGCCCGGCGGCAACCGCCTCGATCTCGCCGCGGATCGCCACCATGGCGTCGCAGAACCGTTCCAGCTCCGCGAGGTTCTCGCTCTCGGTCGGCTCGATCATCAGCGTGCCGGGAACCGGCCAGGACATGGTTGGCGCGTGGAAGCCGAAATCCTGGAGGCGCTTGGCGATATCCTCGACCTGGATGCCCGCCTCGCCGAAGCCTCGGCAATCGATGATGCATTCATGCGCCACCATCCCCGCGCCGCCGGTGTAGAGGATGGGGAAATGCGGCGCGAGCCGGCGGGCGATGTGGTTGGCGTTCAGGATCGCGACCTGGCTCGCCCGGGTGAGCCCGTCCGGCCCCATCATGCGGATATAGGCGTAGGAGATCGGCAGGATCATCGCGCTGCCGAACGGTGCCGCGGCCACCGGCCCGTAGCCGCCGGCTGGGCCCGCATCGGCGCGCGCCGGATGGTTGGGCAGGTGCGGCACCAGATGCTCCGCGACCGCGATCGGCCCGATGCCCGGCCCGCCGCCGCCATGCGGAATGCAGAACGTCTTGTGCAGGTTGAGGTGGCAGACATCCGCGCCGATGCGGCCGGGGCTGGTCAGCCCGAGCTGCGCGTTGAGGTTGGCGCCGTCCATGTAGACCTGGCCGCCGCGCTCGTGCACCGCATGACAGATCGCCATCACCTCTTCCTCGAACACGCCATGCGTGCTCGGGTAGGTGAGCATCAGGGCGGCCAGCCGGTCGCGGTGCTGATCCGCCTTCGCCATGAGATCCGCGAGATCGACATTGCCGTTGCGGTCGCAGGCGACGACGACGACCCTGAGCCCGGCCATCGCCGCACTCGCAGGGTTGGTGCCATGCGCACTCGCGGGAATGAGGCAGACGTCGCGCGCCCCCTCGCCGCGCGCCTGCTGCCAGGCTCGGATGGCGAGCAGCCCCGCATATTCGCCCTGGCTGCCGGCATTGGGTTGCAGCGAGACCGCCGCGAGTCCGGTCGCGGCCGCGAGCCAGGCCGAAAGCCGCTCGACCAGAAGCGCGTAGCCGCGCGTCTGATCCGCCGGCGCGAACGGGTGGATATCGGCGAAGCCGGGCCAGGTGATGGGGATCATCTCCGCCGTCGCGTTCAGCTTCATCGTGCACGAGCCGAGCGGGATCATCGACCGGTCGAGCGCGATATCGCGGTCCGCGAGATGGCGCAGATAGCGCAGCATCGCGGTTTCCGAGCGGTGGGAATGAAACACACTCTGTTGCAGAATCGTATCGGTGCGCACCAGTGCCGCGGGGATGGCGCCGACCGCGTCGCCGGCGTCGCCGCCGAGCACGTCCGCCAGCCGGTCAAGCTCCGCCGGCGTCACCGTCTCGTCGAGCGCGATGGCGATGCCCGTCGCATCGAGCCGCCGCAGGTTGAACCCGGCGTCGAGGGCCGCCTGCATGATCGCGACGGCCCGGCCGCCGGCTTCGATCGCAATGGTGTCGAAGAAATGCTCATGGCGCAGCGAGAGCCCCGCCCGCCGCGCCGCGCCGGCGAGCAGCCTTGCCGCGAGATGCACCCGCCGCGCGATGCGCGCCAGCCCCTCCGGCCCGTGCCAGACCGCATAGAACCCGGCGATATTGGCGAGCAGAACCTGCGCCGTGCAGATGTTGGAGGTCGCCTTCTCGCGGCGGATATGCTGCTCGCGCGTCTGCAGCGCGAGGCGCATCGCGGGTCGTCCTTGCGCGTCCTGGCTCACGCCCACGAGCCGGCCGGGCATGGTCCGCTTATAAGCGTCGCGCGTCGCGAAAAACGCCGCGTGCGGCCCGCCGAACCCCATCGGCACACCGAACCGCTGCGACGAACCGACGACGACATCGGCCCCCATCGCGCCCGGCGAGCGCAGGGCGACCAGCGCCAGCGGGTCAGCGCAGACGATGGCGAGCGCGCCCGCCGCGTGCGCCGCCTCGATCTCGGCCGTGAGGTCACGCACCGCGCCGTCGCTCGCGGGATAGGACAGAACGATGGCGAAACAACCCTCGGGCAGCTTGCCGCCCGGCGCGACTTCGGCCAGCCTTATGCCCAGCGGCGCCGCCCGCGTCGCCAGTACGGCGGAAGTCTGCGGATGCATATCGGTGCCGACCGCCAGCACGTCGCCCTTGGCGCGCGCGACGCCATGCGCCATGTGCATCGCCTCGGCCGCCGCCGTCGCCTCGTCAAGCAGCGAGGCGTTGGCGATCTCCATGCCCGTCAGCTCGCAGATCAGGGTCTGGAAGTTCAGCAGCGCCTCCAGTCGTCCCTGCGCGATCTCCGCCTGATACGGCGTATAGGCCGTGTACCAGGCTGGGTTCTCCAGCACGTTGCGCAGGATCACCGGCGGCGTCACCGTGCCGTGATAGCCCTGGCCGATGAGCGACTTCACACGCCGGTTTTCCGCCGCGAGTTCGCCAAGTTCGGCCAGCACCGCGGCCTCGCCGATCGCCGGCGGGATCGCCATCGGTGCCTGGCTGCGAATGCCAGCGGGCACGGTGCGCGCGACCAGTTCATCGAGGCTCGCGAGGCCGAGGCCCTGGAGCATCGTCGCAACCTCGCCTTCAGAGGGGCCGATATGGCGCGCCACGAAGTGCCCGTCGTCACCGAGCGCTGCAAACTCGGCGCGACCGCCGTGCGATGCGGCGTCCATCAGCTGTGCTCCGCGACGAAAGCATCATAGGCGGCACGGTCCATCAGGCCGGCGAAGGCCGCGGCGTCGGCGGGCACGAGGCGGAAGAACCAGCCCTCGCCTTCCGCATCGCGGTTGGCCAGCGCCGGGTCCTCGGCCAGCGCCGCGTTGTGCTCGACGACCTTGCCGGTGAGCGGCGCATAGACGTCGGAGGCAGCCTTCACGCTCTCGACCACCGCGCAGGCCTCCGCCGCCGTGACCTCGCGCCCCGGCGCCGGCAGCTCGACGAACACCAGATCGCCCAGCGATTCCTGGGCATGCACGGTGATCCCCACCGTCGCGATGCCGTCCTCGAGGCGGACCCATTCGTGATCCTGGGTATAGCGGGTCTCGGACATGATTGCGATCCTTCAACGAATATAGCGGTGGGGAACAAACGGCATGGCGGCGACGCGCGCGGGCAGTGCCTGGCCGCGCACGGAGAGGGTGAGATTCGTTCCGATTTCGGTATGAGCCGCATCGACATAGCCCATGGCCAGCGGCGCGCCGAGCGTCGGGCCGAACCCGCCGGAGGTCACGGCCCCGACCCTCCTGCCGTCGGCCAGGATCTCGGTGCCCGCGCGGGCCGGCGCACGCCCTTCCGGCAGGATGCCGACACGCCGCCGCGCGGCACCGCGGGCCAGCACATCACGCAGGGCCGGGCCGCCGGCAAAATCCCAGTCGGCGCGACGGCGCTTGCCGATGGTCCAGGCGAGCCCGGCCTCGATCGCGTTGGTGGTCTCGTCGATGTCATTGCCCCAGAGGCACAGCCCCGCCTCCAGCCGCAGCGAGTCGCGCGCGCCGAGCCCCGCGGGTGCGACCTCCGGTTCGGCGAGCAGCGCCCGGGCGAGCACCTCCGCCTCCGCCGCGGCGACGGAGATCTCGAACCCGTCCTCGCCGGTGTAGCCGCTGCGGCTGACCAGGCAGGCCTGGCCCGCGATGCGCGCCTCGCCCACGCCCATGAACGGCAGCGCCGCCACCGTCGGTGCCAGACGTGCCATCACGTCGACGGCCTTCGGCCCCTGCAGCGCCAGCAGCGCGCGGTCCGGCATCGGCGCCAGCGTGACGCCGGCGGGCAGCGCTGCCGCGATATGCGCGAGATCGACCGCCTTGCGGCTCGCGTTGAGGACGAGAAACAGCGCGCCCGGCAGCACCGAGACCATGAGATCGTCGATGATCGTGCCGGCCTCGGTCGTGAGCAGCGTGTAGCGCTGGCGGAACGGCTTCAGCCCCGCGATGTCGCCCGGCACCAACCGCTCCAGCGCCGCCGCCGCGCCGTCACCCAGCAGCTTCGCCTGGCCCATGTGCGAGACATCGAACAGGGCGGCGCTGGCGCGGGTCTGGTTGTGCTCGGCCATGATGCCCGCCGGGTACTGCACCGGCATCGCATAACCGGCGAACGGCACCATGCGCGCGCCCAGGCTGCGATGCAGCGCGTCGAGCGGGGTGGTGAGAAGGGCTTCGGACACGGGACCTCCGGACATCGGCCGCCCGCCAGGGAATTCCGGCGGAAACGACCCCCCTCTGTCCGAGGACCTGAGAGATTCAGGTGCCGATCGATAGGCGGCGCCCTTACTCCGTCGGTGCGACGCGGCGCGCATGCCGCGGCGGCTTTCCAGAGATTCGCGTCCCTGCCGCGGTCCTTTTGCCTGAGCGTTTCCGGGGGCCGGTTGCGCCTTCGGCGGCGGCGAGGCCGCTCTCTCCCGCGAGGGATGATCCGAACCCCACATGTATGACGGAAGCGGCGGCCGGGTTCAATGGGCGTGGCGCCTAACCCTTGAGGCCGCCCGCCGCGAGGCCGGAGACGACACGCTCCTGAAACAGCACGATCAGTACCGCGACCGGCACGATGCCCACCACCAGCGCCGCCGAAATCTCCGGCCAGGGAAATGTGAACTGGCCCTGGTAGAGCGTGATGCCGACCGGCAGCGTGCGCAGTGCCGGAGACGCGTTGAACGAGAGTGCGAGCAGGAACTCGTCCCAAGAGTTGACGAAGGTGAGGATCCCCGCCGTGAACACGCCGGGCGCCGCGAGCGGCAGCACGATGCGGCGCATCGCCCGCAGCCGCGTGCAGCCATCGACCATCGCCGCCTGTTCCAGCTCCGCGGGGATGGTGTCGAAGAAGGTCATCAACACCAGGATGCAGACCGGCAGGCTGAGCACCGCGTAAGGGAAGATCAGCGCGGGATAGGAGTTGAGCAGGTCGAGGCCGCGCAGGATCTCGAACAGCGGCACCAGCAGCGTCACCAGCGGAAAGGTGGAGACGGCGATGATAGCGCCGAGGATCAGCCCGCGCCCCGGCACCGGCAGACGCACCAGCGCATAGGCGGCGAGGGCCGCGACAACCAGCGTCAATCCGCTCGATGCGCAGGCAACGACGAAGCTGTTGAACAGGAATCGCAGCAGCGGCTGCTGGGTGAAGGCATCGACATAGTTATGCAACGACAGATGCGCCGGCAGAAAGGTCATCGGCACCTGGCGCAGCTCGATCGTGGTCTTGAACGAGGTCGAGAGAATCCACAGCGCCGGCAGCAGCCCGTTGACCAGCAGAAACAGCGCGGCGACGCCCCGCAGCAGCGCCGGCGGCAGGATGCGACGCGCGTTCACGTGGCGGCGCGAATCTGGCGCATGTAGAACACGCTGACGACAAGGCTGATCAGCGCCAGCACGATGGCAATCGCCGCCCCGCGCCCGAGTGCCAGGTCATCGACCGTGCTCTGGTAGATATACATCGCCAGCGTCTGGGTGGCGCTGCCGGGGCCGCCCTTGGTCATCGTGTAGGGAATGTCGAAGGTCTGCAACGCGGTGATGGTACGGAAGATGAGCGCCACCGCGATCGCCGGGCGCAACAGCGGCAGCGTGACGGCGCGGAACTGCCGCCAGCGGCTCGCCCCGTCGATCGACGCCGCCTCGTAGAGCTCGCGCGGAATCGCCTGGAGCCCGGCGAGCAGCACCAGCGCCACGAAGGACGAGCTTTTCCAGATGATCGTCAGCGAGATCGCGAAGAACGACCAGAAGATGGAGTTGAACCAGATCGGCCCGGCAATGCCGAACAGCCGCAGCACGCCGTTGACGAGGCCGTATTCGCCGTCGAAGAACCAGGCGAAGATCAGGCCGGTGAAGGCGAGCGGCATCGCCCACGGCATCAGCAGCGCCAGCCGCACCGGCCATTTGCGCCGAAACCCGAGATTGGCCAGCAGCGCCAGCCCGAGCCCAGCCAGCATGCCGCCCGGCACCGTCACCACGGTCAGGATCACGGTCGTCGTCAGCGATTGCACGAAGCTCGGGTCGCCCCAGAGATCGGCATAGTTGCGCAGGCCCACGAAGCGCGCCGGCAGGCCGCTCGACAGGTCGAGATCGGTGAGGCTGAGCCCGATCAGCCTGATGATCGGATAGACGACGATGCCGCCCAGCAGCAGCAGCGTCGGCAACAGCAGGACGATGCCGAGAAGGCGCTCGGCGCGGTCCCGCCTCACCTCACGCGAGCACGCGGCGGAGCCGCACGTCCATGTTCTTCGCCGCCGCTGCGGGGCTGGTGGTGCCCGCCATCACCGCGTTGAAGTTGGTGCGGATGATCTCGCTCACCGCGTTGTAGCGTGGCGTCGTGGGGCGCGAGCGGGCGGTGGCGACCACCGGGCCGGCCTCGGCGAACCATGGGTTCACTTTCAGCACCTCGGGGTCCTGATAGAGATCGGCGAACACCGGCAGCAGCGAGGCCTTCACCGCCAGCAGCTTCGAGACCGCGGGCGAGGACAGGAACCGCACCAGCCCGATCGCCTCCGGCTTGTGGTGCGAGAAGGCGGAGACGCCCCATTGCCAGCCGCCGATGCAGCTCACCGAGGTGCCGCCCGGCACCGCTGGCAGCTTGGCCACCCCCACCTTGCCGGCGACCGCCGAGTTCTTGCCCTGGAACAGTGCCCACGCATAGGACCAGCAGACGCAGAACAGCACCTTGCCGGCCTGGAACTCCTGGCGCGTGTCCTCCGTCGTCGTCTGCGCGATGGTGCGCGGCGAGACGCCCGCGGTGATGAAGCCGCGCCACAGATCGAGCGCCTTGGTGGCGGCCGCGACGTCGAAGCTGAACTTGCCGCCGGTGATGACGTCGTGCCCGGCGCTCCAATACGGCAGCAGGAAGGTGCTCACCGCGCCCTCGATCGGCGCACCCTGGAAGCTCAGCCCCTGGAGCTGCGGGTTCTTCTCGCCCGCCATCACCTTGCGCGCCTGGGCCACCAGCTCGGGCCAGGTGGTCGGCGGCTTGAGGCCGTATTTGTCGAGCAGATCCTTCCGGTAATAGAGGAACATCGCATCGGCAAAGCCGGGCAGCGCCACCAGCTCGGAGCCGACCTGGTCCGCCGCGGCATAGGCCGGCAGGTAGGTCGCCATCAGCTTGCCGACATCACCCACCGCGGCGTTCAGCGGCACCGCCCATTTGGCGGCGGCGAATTGCGCAGGGCGGATGACGTCGAGCAGGAAGAAGTCGAGCGAGGCGTCACGCGCCGAGAGCACGGTGTTGAGATACTGCGCCTGCGCGTCCGACGTCGTCGGCCCCGGCTGCAATTTGACGTCCACGCCCTGGTGGCTGGCGGAGTATTCGTCGAAGGCAAGGCGCATCACCGAAGGTCGTTCCTGAGTCGAAATGAACACCTTGAGCTCGGTGGTCGCGGCCTCGGCGATTTCGGACAGCAGCGCTGCCGGCAATGCCGCGCCTGCCATGGCGATGAGGGAACGTCGGCGCATGATTTTTCCTCCCTGGACCCGTGCTCGTGACCGGCACGCTCTAGCGTCGCGAGAGTGTCCGCGCGCCCGCTCGCTGTCAAACTCCGGGCCATGCCCCGAAGGCGCGCCGCAGGCCCGCTCGCTACTGGCTCGCCCACACGACGCGATGCATCCAGGCAACCTGTTCAAGGTCGAAGACGTAGTCTGGAAAATCCGGGTTGAGGCTTTTCAGCTCGAGCCGCCGCGCCGACTGGCGGGCAAGCTGCTTGGCCATCACCTCACCCTCGCGCGTACGCACCACCACGCGGTCGCCGCGGCGCACCGGGGCGGCGGGTGAGACGATCACCCGGTCGCCATCACGGAACACCGGCTCCATGCTCTCGCCCGCGATCTCCAGCGCGTAGGCGTGCGGATCAAGGATCTCGGGCGTCTCGACCTCGTCCCAGGCGCCCCCGACGGGGTAGCCGCCGTCATCGAAATACCCCTCGCCGCCGGCCTGGGCGAAGCCGATGAGCGGGATGCGCCGCGGGCCGCCGCGCGCGGCGGGCAGCGCGCGGGCGCCGGATACCAGGGCGGCGAACGCATCGAGGCTGGCGCCCACCGCCTCCAGCGCCTTGGCCAGGCTCTCGGAGGACGGCCAGCGCGGCCGCCCGTCCGGCATGACGCGCTTGGAGACATTGAACGTCGTGGCGTCCAGCCCCGCGCGCCTGGCGAGGCCGGAGGGCGACAGCCCGTTTTCGGCCGCGAGCGTATCGATCGCCCGCCAGAGATCGGCGTGTTTCATGACGTGCCCTGTACCCCCGGGTTCAGCCGAAGGGTAGTATCCTAGGAATTTTCACCAATTGGAACCACAAAATGCGGATCAAATATGAAAATCATCCGTTACGCCGTTGAAACCCCCATATGTTGAGGTTTCAGGCTAAAAAATCCGCCTCTCAGGAATTTTCTCGCATCAGCTCAACGCGACGAACGCCATCAGCACCACGATGCCGGAGATCGCCAGCGTCGCGTGCACGGCGACCAGGATGGAGATCCGGCCGCGACGCGCGGTGGCCAGGATCAGCAGCCCCACCAGCAGCGCGATCATGAACAGCCAGGCGGCAATCCGCCCGAATCCGGCGGCGCCGACGACAGGATGGCTCGCGCCCCGCAGCGCCAGGAGCAGGACCAGCAGCCCGGCGGCCCCCAGCGAACCGTGGAGCAGCGCAAGCTGGCCGGCATAGGGGCGCATGGCGCGGATCATCGCCGGCACCGTATCGCCCCCGCGCAGAAACCCGAGGGCCAGAAAGCTGCCGAGCATGCCGGCCGCGAGCAAAACGACGAAAGCGAGATCGAGCATCGGCACCCCCGCAACCACCTGGACGTAACCGTCTGGCCCCTTCGACCGGCCATACGGCTTGCATGTTACTCCGCCTAGCCGGTGCGCTGGTAGCGAGCCGGCGATTTCTCTCTTATAGGATACTGGTCCGTTATACGACATTTTTACGGATTATATTCCTTGACAGGTCACGCTCGCCAACGGCAAGCTCCGCTCGCGACACCGCCGATGAAGGAAACCAGCCGATGCCCCTCGCTGACACCACCAGCTTCGAAGCCCACAACCTGTCCGTTCTCGCCTATGCCCAGGGCTTTACCCTCTGGCACTACCGCGCGCCGGACATCCGGCTCGGGACCATCGCCGCCGATGGCTTCCTGGAGTCGGCCGAGGACATGATGGCGCCCGGCGACATGGTGCTGGTCTCCGCCGGTGATGGCGGGCGCGTTCTCTACGTCACCAAGCGCGGGCAAAAGCTGGGCGCCTCCCCGCTCAGCTGAGGCATTCCCCCTTTTCCTGCGCGCCCACCAAGCTATCGTTGCCACCATGGCACAGCATGTGGGGCTGATCACCGGCACCATGGTGATGACGATGCAGGGCGAGGTTGCCGTCGAGGCGCTGCGCGCCGGCGCCAGCGCGCTGACCCTGGCCTCGACGGAGCGGCCCATCCAGCCGCTCGCCGCCATCGCCGTCGGCCCGGTGCCGGCCGCGGCCTGGCCCATTGTCGTGCGCGCGGGGGCGGTGGCGGAGGGCATGCCGATCCGCGACCTCATCGTCGCCCCCGACCAGGCGCTGGTGCTGCGCGAGGACGCGGACGACGCGATCAAGCTCGATTTCTCGAAGCGCCGCCTGATCCCGGTGCGCGACCTCGCCAACGGGGCCACCGTCACGCGGCTGCGCCCGCCGCGCGGCGCACGCTACTGGCGCCCTACCGTGGCCGCACCCGACCTGCTGATGGCGGACGGAATCTGCGTGGGGGCCACCGCGCCCGGGGCGGAACCGGCGCTGCCGCTGCTGGAATGGGGCGCCGCACAACCCTATCGCGAGCGGCTGCTCGCCCGCGCCCGCGCCGCCGGCTGGACCGATACCGAGGACCCGGACCTCGGGGTGGAGATCGACGGCATCCGCCTGAAGCCGCTGCGCCGCGCGGGACCGGAACTCGCGGTGGAACTGCCAGCCGGCACCGGCGAGATCGTCATCGCCTCGCGCGTCTCCGTGCCGGACGAGTTCGAGCCCGGCTGCGGTGACACCCGCCGGCTCGGCGTCGCCCTGGCGGAAATCCGGCTGGATGGAAGGCTGATCCCGCTCGACGCCGATGCGTTCGGCCCCGGCAGTTTCGCGCCGGAGCATGACGGCAGGGGCGCCTGGCGCTGGACGGATGGCGCCGCCGTGCTCAAGCTGGCACCGGCCAGCCAGACGAGGCGGCTCGACCTGCGTATCCACTGGGCCTGGCGCAGCTACCGCGCGCCGCCGCCCCAACAGGCCGGCGCCGTTACCCAAGAGGCTGCGGCAAACCCGGATTCCTGAGCACCTCGCGTGCGTGCCGGGACCGACCGCGCGCGGTCGCGTGCCAGCGCCCGTCCGCCACCGCCACCAGGCCCATGGCCGCCAGCCGACGCAGGCAGGGCGCGTCCTTCTCCGTGCCCGGCCGCCCCGCCGCCCCCGCCAGCATCACCCGGTGCAGCGCGGCACGGCAGCAGGTCTCCAGATAAGGTTCGTCATACACGCATACCGCATAGCACACGCCCACATGGCGCGCCGACATGCGCCCCGGGCGGCTTCCCAAACGCCGCCGCGTCGGGCAGGAGGCTGCGCATGCGCGATTTCGTGATGACCATACTTCGCGGGATGGAGCCGGAACGCGCCCACCACTACGCGTTGCTGGCCCTGCGCGCGGGCTTCGCGGGCCACGACCGCACGCCGGACGACAAGCGCCTCGCTGTGCCGCTGTTCGGGCGCATGGTCAAAAACCCGATCGGCATCGCCGCCGGCTTCGACAAGAACGCGGCGGCCCTGCGCGGCCTCGCGGCGCTGGGTTTCGGATTTCTGGAGGCGGGGACGGTCACGCCGCGGCCACAGCCGGGCAACCCGCGCCCGCGCCTGTTTCGCCTCGCCGAGGACGAGGCGGTGATCAACCGCATGGGCTTCAACAACGCGGGCATCGCCGCCTTCACCCAGCGCCTCGCCGCGTTCCGCCCGCGCGACGTGCCGGTCGGCGCCAATCTCGGCATCAACAAGCAGGATGCGGACCCGGAGCGTGACTACCCCGCGATGCTCGCCGCGGTTTCGCCGCACGCGGATTATGTGGTGATCAACGTGTCCTCGCCGAACACGCCGGGGCTGCGCGACCTGCAGGGCGAGGCGCGGTTGGCCGCCATCCTCGCGGCGATTCCCCCGGTGCGGCCACCGCTTTTCGTCAAGCTGGCACCGGACCTGGCACCGGCGGGGCTGGAGGCGGCAACCGAGGTCGCGATCGCGGCCGGCGCGGCGGGGATCATCGTCACCAACACGACCCTCGCCCGCCCGCCCGGTCTGCGCTCGCCGCACGCGGCAGAGGCGGGAGGATTGTCGGGCGCGCCGCTGGCCCCGCTCGCGCGCGCGGCGCTGGGCGTGGTGGCGCGGCGGGCGGCGGGAAGGCTCGCCCTGATCGCGGCCGGCGGCATCGCGACGGGGGCGGATGTGCTGGACCGGCTGCGGCTCGGCGCCTCGGCGGTGCAGGTCTATAGCGCCTTCGCCTATGCGGGGCCGGCGCTGATCCCGCGCCTCAAACGGGAATTGCTCGTGGCACTGGACCAGGCGAGGCTGCCCGACGCGGCCTCGGCAATCGGAACGGAATTGTAACCATGGAACATCTCGACAGCATGGCGCCGCTCGCCGCGCGCTATGACGGCTTCATCCTCGACCTCTGGGGCGTGATCCATGACGGCGTGCGGCCCTATCCCGGCGCGGTGGACTGTCTGGCGCGGATGGGAAAGGCGGGCAAGCGCCGCGCACTGCTCTCCAACGGGCCGCGGCGCAACCACGTGATCCAGGCGGCGATGCGCGCGATGGGCATCGCCGATGACCTCTACGACGCAATCCTGACCAGCGGCGAGGCCACCTGGCAGGCGCTGCGCGACCGGCCGGATGCCTGGCTGCGCTCGCTCGGCGAGCGCGTGTTCCATCTCGGCCCGCCGCGCGACCTCTCGGTGATCGAGGACCTGCCGCTCACGCGGGTGAGCGATCCGGCGGCGGCCAGCTTCGTCGTCAACACCGGCCCCGACGACGCGCTCGGCGTGACGGAGCTTGGGCCCTACGAGGCCACGCTTGCCGCCTGTGCGGCGCGCCATCTGCCAATGATCTGCGCCAACCCCGACCTCGAGGTGATCCGCGACGGCAAGCGCGTGCTCTGCGCGGGTGCCCTCGGCCGGCGCTACGAGGCGCTGGGCGGGGCAGTGCGCTACATCGGCAAGCCCGACCCCGCGGTCTATCCCCTGGTGCTGGCGGCGCTCGGCGTGCCGCGCGTGCTGGCGGTGGGCGATGCACTGCGCACCGACGTCGCCGGCGCCGCGGCCGCCGGGCTCGACGCATGCTGGGTGCTCGGCGGCATCCATTTCGAGGAACTTGGGACCGACCCCGCGAAGCTCGAGGCCGCGGCGCGCGAGGCAGGCCTGTCGCCGGTCGCGACGGTGCCGAGCTTCACCTGGTAGTTTCTTCGTCCGGTGGGCTGCACGCCCGCGGCGTCAATGCGCCTCGGCCCAGTTGCGGCCTTGGCCGGTCTCGACGACGAGGGGCACCGACAGTGTCGCTGCCTGCTCCATCACCTCGCGCGCCAGGGAAGCGAGCGTGCCGGCCTCGCGCTCCGGTGCCTCGAACAGCAATTCGTCATGCACCTGTAACAACATGCGCGATTGCAGCCCCGCCTCACGCAGCGCACGCGGGAGTTTCACCATGGCGCGCTTGATGATGTCGGCAGCCCCGCCCTGCAGCGGCGCGTTGATCGCCTGGCGCTCGGCATAGGCGCGGCGTGCTGGGTTCTTGTCGGCGATGCCAGGGATCCAGCAGCGCCGCCCGAACGGGGTGAGCACGTAACCAAGCTCTCGCGCTTCCCGGCGGGCCCTGTCCATGTAGGTGCGGATACCGGGATAGCGCTTGAAATACGCCTCGATATAGGCGCGCGCCTCGCCGGGCTCGATGCCGAGCTGGCGGCCGAGGCCGAAGGCGCTGATGCCGTAGATGATGCCGAAATTGATCGCCTTTGCGCGCCGCCGCGTCATGGCGTCCATGCCCGCCATCGGCACGCCGAACACCTCGCTCGCGGTGCGGGCGTGAATGTCCTCGCCGTTGGCGAAGCTTTCCTTGAGTGCCGAGATCTCCGCCACGTGCGCGAGCAGCCGCAGCTCGATCTGCGAATAATCGGCGCTGACCAGCACCGAACCCGGTGGCGCGATGAAGGCGCGGCGGATGCGCGTGCCCTCCTCGGTCCGGACGGGGATGTTCTGCAGGTTGGGATCGGTCGAGGACAGCCGCCCGGTGCTCGCGATCGCCATGGCGTAGCTGGTGTGCACACGCCCGGTCTCGGGGTTGATCTGGTCGACCAGCGCGTCGGCATAGGTCGATTTCAGCTTGGCGAGCTGCCGCCATTCAAGGACACGCGCCGGCAGGTCGTGACCCTGCTCGGCGAGCCCCTGCAGCACCGAGGCATCGGTGCCCCAGGCGCCGGTCTTCATCCGCTTGCCGCCAGGCAGGCCCATGCGGTCGAACAGGATTTCGCCGAGCTGCTTGGCGCTGGCGACGTTGAAGGCCTCGCCGGCGAGACGGTGAATGTCCTGCTCCATCACCGCCATGCGCGCGGCGAAATCCTTGCTCATGGCGCGCAGATCGTCGGCGTCCACCGTGATGCCGGCACGCTCCATGGCGAGCAGCACCGGGATCAGGCGGCGCTCCACACTCTCATAGAGGTCGAGCGCGCGGGCCTCGCGCAGGCGCGGGCGCAGCACCTGCCACAGCCGCAGCGTGACATCCGCATCCTCCGCGGCATAGGCGGTGGCGCGGTCGAGCGGCACCTCGGCGAACGCAATCCGGTTGCGCCCGGTGCCGGTCACGCTGTCATAGGCGATGGGCGCGTGGCCGAGATGCAGCGAGGAAAGCTCGTCCATGCCATGCCCGTGCGCGCCGGCCTCCATCACGAAGGAGATCAGCATCGTGTCGTCGATCGGCGCGATCGTTTCGATATCGGCACGTGCGAAGACGGCCATGTCGAACTTGGCGTTCTGCAGCACCTTCAGCACCGAGACATCCGCGAGCAGGGGGGCCAGCAGCGCCAGTGCCGTCTCCGGCGCCAATTGCCCACCCGCCGCGTGGCGCAGCGGCACATAGCACGCCCGCCCCGGCGCCACGCCGAGCGAGAAGCCGGTGAGGCTCGCCTGCAGCGCATCGAGCCCGTCCGTTTCGGTATCGAGCGCCACCACGCCGGCGGCCCGTGCCTCGGCGACCCACGCCGCAAGCCCCGCCTCGGTCGTGACGGTTTCGTAAGGACCAAAACCGTCCGCGGCAGCCGGCGGCACCGAAGGCGCAAGATCGAGGCTCGGCTGGCGTCCGCTGGGTGCTGCGCCCGATGGGGTGCTGACGGGGCTGGCCGCGTCCGGGGCCTCGAGGCCAAGCCGGGCCAGCGTGCTGCGGAACCCCTGGGCCGTGAGGAAGGCCGCGAGCGCGGCACCATCCGGCTCGCGCGCCGCAAGCGCCTCGATCGGCATCGGCAGCGGCGCGTCGGCGCGCAGCGTGACCAGTTCGCGGGAGATGCGCGCATCCTCGGCATGCTCGATCAGGGCGTCGCGCTGCTTCGAGGGTTTCATCGTGGGCGCGGCGGCGAGAATGGCTTCGAGATCGCCGAACTCCGCGATCAGCTTGGCCGCCCCCTTGGGGCCGATGCCCTTCACGCCGGGCACGTTGTCCACCGCGTCGCCCATCAGCGCCTGCGCCTCGACCAGCTTTTCGGGCGGCACGCCGAATTTCTCCATCACCTCGGCGGGCCCGATCGGCTTCTGCTTCAGCGGGTCCTGCATCGCCACACCGGGGCGGATGAGCTGCATCAGGTCCTTGTCGGAGGACACGATCAGCGCCTCGCCCCCCGCCTCCACCGCCGCTCTGGCATAGGCCGCGATGAGATCGTCCGCCTCCCAGTCCGCCACCTCAATCGCCGGCAGGCCGAAGGCGCGTGTCGCCTCGCGCACCAGGGCGAATTGCGGGCGCAGCTCCTCCGGCGGCTCCGGCCGCTGCGCCTTGTAGGCGGGATAGAGCCGGTTACGGAACGTATACCGCCCGGCGTCGAAGATCACGGCCAAATGCGTGCCGGCGTGCTCGCGCACCAGGCGGGTGAGCATGTTGGTGAAGCCGAACACGGCGTTGACCGGCGTTCCGTCCGGCCGCGTCATCGGCGGCAGGGCGTGGAAGGCGCGGAAGATGAACCCCGAGCCGTCAACCAGGACGAGCTTCGGCCCCACGCTCAAGGCCGTGGCCTCAATGCCCGTCGTCCCCCTCGCCTTCGAGCACGTAGCGGCGCGAGCAATAGGGGCAGACCACCTCGCGCGCGGCAATGCGCAGCCAGACGCGGGGGTGGCCGAGTGGCCCGTCGCCACCGTCGCACGCCACGCTACGGTTGTGCACGATGATCGGTGCAGTCTCGTCGAGATCGTTGGCAGCGGACATCGGGGTGACTACCTGCTCTTGGGATGGAACCGGAGTCCATGTTAGCCCGGGGTATCGTGGTTTCCAAAGCGGGGCGGATGGGTTGCATGTCGAGGCGGGTGCTGCTGGCCGGCGCGCTGGCGGGCTGCGCCGTGCAGCGGGTGAAAATGGGCCCGCCGATCCGCGAGCCGGCGATGGTCGGGCCAGCCGGCGAAGACGGGCATTTCATCATGGCGGACGGCGCCGCCCTGCCCTTTCGCACCTGGATGCCGCCGCAACCCCGCGTGGTGATCCTAGCACTGCACGGCTACAACGACAGCCGGGACGCGTGGGAAATCCCCGCTCCTAGCTTCGTCGCTGCGGATATCGGCATCGTGGCGCCGGACCAGCGCGGCTTTGGCGGGGCCCCCGGGCGCGGGCTGTGGGCGGGTACGGACACCATGGTCTCCGACGCCGCGGCGATGGCCCGCCTGGTTGCCGCCCGCTATCCCACGGCCCGGTTCGCGGTCATGGGCGAGAGCATGGGCGGGGCGGTGGCAATGGTGGCCGCGGCGCGGGGCCTGTTCGCGCCCGGCACGCCGCTGGTGCTCTCGGCGCCGGCCGTCTGGGGCGCACAGCACATGAATCTGGTCATGCGCGCGGGGCTGTGGGTGATGAGCCATCTGCTGCCCTGGGCCTCGGCCAGCCGCCCGCCGGTGCCGATCCGCGCCAGCGACAATCGCGCGGCACTGGAGGCGCTCTACAAGGACAAGCTGACCATCCATAACAGCCGCTTCGGCACCGTGACCGGCCTGGTGAACCTGATGGGCGCGGCCCTGCGGGCAGCCGCCTTCCTGCCGCCGCCGGCGCTGTTTCTCTATGGCGCGCATGACGAGCTGGTGCCGAAGCAGGCGATGCTGACGGCCTGGCGCGCGGTGCCGCCGGGCGTGGCGCGCTTCTGCTATTTCCGCCGCGGCTGGCACCTTTTGCTGCGCGACCACGACCGCGCGCTGGTGATCGGCGACATCATCGCATGGCTGGATGACCCTGGCGCGAAGCTGGTGGGCGAGGCCGCCGCGGCCGAGCTGCTCGCGGCGCGCTATCCGGCCCTCGACTGAACATCGGCCGATGGGCTTCCGGTTTGCAGCGTTTTCCGCTACGCAGGCGTTCTGGACCCGTAGCTCAGCTGGATAGAGCGTTGCCCTCCGAAGGCGATAGTGTCAAGACTGGGCGGCGGTTTGTGGGTCGATTTTTGTAGTGAATAGAAGGGGTTACAGACAGAGAGGTTTTTGGATCGACGTTGACAGAAAGCGTTGCAACCACATTGCAACCACCTCGGCGGAAACTCTGGCGTAGGCGCCGGCAGGTAAATGCCATCAGGTGGTCGGCGACTCGGGTCGGCTTCAGCCGCGCCAGAGCATCGTTGACCAGATTGGTCAGTGGAGAGTAGTTCCGCGTTACAGGCACCCGTAGCTCAGCTGGATAGAGCGCTACCCTCCGAAGGTAGAGGCCACAGGTTCGAATCCTGTCGGGTGCGCCAACCCCGAGAAGCAGAAGACTTTTCACCGAGCGGCTTAACGCCAAGATCTCGCTGCGAAGGTCTCAAATGTAGAACTTGAACGGCAACTTGGGCTCCCCGTCCATCGGTGCCGAAATGAGAACATCGCCCACAGCGTTGGCAAATCTGATAGTCACTGGCAATCGATCATTGTGCAGGCACGAGTTGAAGTTGATCTTTGTCAGGCCAAGCACATCGCCGAGCACCGTTCCAATCGGGCAGTCACCCCGCAGCACCTTAACTGAGATCGGATTCGGCGTCTCCGGTCCCATGTAGGTATCCAGCCTTGGCGCGTAGCCGGACGTCCACAAATATGCGTGTCGATCGCCAACATGCAGCGCAGTTCCTCTAATCACAGGGTAATTTCCTGGACGGAACAGCTTGAGATCATCCCTGGCCTCGGCAATCTGGACGCCGACGAGATTGGTTTCCTCACAACACGCTGCGCTGAATCCCTCCCACTCGATATCGGTGAACGCTGACTTGGCATGAATAAATAACTCACGAGGAGGGGTGCCGTGGAGCCTTGAGTATTCGCCGACCACCATCTCGATCAGCGACTTCGCAGCAACTTTATCTAGGTGGAATTGCTTGGTGTCTGTTTGGAACCAAGGCCCAAGCGCACCGCGAAAGACGACGCCTTCCCCATCGGATAGAAACATCTGAGCGGCGCAGCAGGCGTGCCGCTTATCGCTGGTCAGTTCGCTGCGCTTGTAGACAAGACCGACATAACAGACGCCCGGCCTCACGTCGGCTAACTGCCATGGTTTGCCGCCGGCCTTGTAGTAAGCGCCAGTCCCGAGCTTCCAAGCGATCGTGGCGGCATCCTCAACACGCCGCATAGGCATTCCGTTGTCTCGCCGGAACTCCTCCGGCGTCAGTGTAGTCTCGCGCACGATCTGGGTGACGATCCGCTCTTTTAGGAGGCGCGCCTTCAGCTGACGCCGAAAATGGGTGGCATATTGGTAGACCTCCGCCTCACGCTCGTCGTCGCCAAACAAGGTTGGTTGCACTTGTAACTGTCGCGCACGACGCTGACTGATCGAAACCACTCCTTCGATCCGCTCGGCCTTGCGAACCGAGGACCGGGGCCGCCCGAGCTCATAAATGGCTTCGGGGATAATGACGAACCAGAGAGCAGGCGGGTTCTCGAGCCGGTTATTCTCGATGACCAGACGGCTCACGAACAAATCCACGGTCGCGCGGACCGCCTCATGGCGGTTGGCGACGTGCAACGATCGATGGATCAGATCCGGATCGAGGTCTGCCACAAGCGCCGTCGGCTCTACGGGCCATTCGGCGTGGAACGCTTCGGCAAACCCAGGAAATGGGACATGCTGCGGCTCCACGGCTCGGGAGCGCAACCCCGGCGATGGAACATCGATGAAGCCTCGCAGCTTGCTCGACCAAGCTCGAAAGCGCCGCACGCCTTCCGGCGTGCCAATGACGCCGTATCGAATCGATCGAAGTTGATTGACGTCGCCGACGGGGCCGTAGAGGAACAGCCCATCCCGCGGATAAGCGAGCCGCTGACCATAGCGAAACTCCAGTTCCGGCTCTGGAATGTAGCTGACATACGGCTCGAAAACCCTACGGCTCATAGGCACCGTCGTCCGACGGCGCGATCGCGGCGTCCTCTTCGTATTCGTAGATTTCGTCGTCATCGCTCGGGTCGTCATCATCTATCTCCGGTGACTCGGCGTCGAGCGGCACGCTCACTGGCGCCATCCACGTCACCGGCGGTAACGCCAAGGTGATGTTCTCTTCGCTGCTGACTGCCGAAAGCAATTCTGATTGGCCCTCCGCGATCCAGTAGAGGAATGCCAGCAGCATGTCCCGCCATCGCGGATTGCGCCACGTCTTTGCGAATGACCGACGGAGCCTGTAGCGCGACAATCAACTTGAGAATCCCGCGTCAATCAGGATGAGAATGCGGCTGGGGAGGTGCTGGCTTCGGGCGTAGCCCAGAGCCAGCACCTCCCCAGCCGGCGGCGCCCCCTGGTCTGGGG
>JAJXXT010000131.1 GCA_021780935.1 Pseudomonadota bacterium | reverse complement strand
GGCTGTTTTCTTGCGTGCTGCAACGCGATGGGTTGCAACGCCTTCTTCGTCAGGGACAGCTTCCAGGATCGGTCTGCCGACGTGCCGGGAACAGTCGCGGAAAAATTTGCTGCGCCGAAATATTACAAGCTGGGCCTGGACCACGCCGGGCCCCCGGCATCGATGCGTGCGATCGAAACCTTCTTCGCGGCGCTCAACCCCTAGCGCCATATCCGGCCAGATAGAATCGTCTGGTCGGGGTTCCTGCTCGGGCAGATATCGGATCCGGCGCACCCTCGGCCGGCCTGGGCCGCTCCGGCCGGCGCGCCGTCGCGCGCCGGCCTCGCGTCTCAGGGATGATAGTCCGAGGCAAGCGTCGCGTCGCGCGGCTCGCCGCGCATCGTCCGCAGCACCAGGGTGAGCACGATCGACACGACGAGGTTGGCGATCAGCGAGAAGAGTGCCGTGTAGCCAGGCAGCACCCAGCCGGCGATGTGCAGCACGTAGGCGGGCCCGAAATGCATCGAGACGGCCATCGCGGTGCCCATCGCCATGCCGACCGCCCAGCCGATGAGCAGGGCCACGTCGTCGAACCAGCGGGTGAAGACGCCGAGCATCACCGCCGGCACGGTCTGGATCATCCAGATGCCGCCCAGGAGCTGGAATTGGATCGCGTATTGCAGCGGCAGGAAGATGATGAAGCCGAGCGCGCCGAGCTTGACGATCAGCGACACCCACTTGGCGATCCTGGCTTCCTGCGCTCCCGCCGGCGCCCGCCCGACGATCAGACCGTGGATGTTGCGCGTGTAGAGATTGGCCGCGGCAATCGACATGATCGCCGAGGGCACCAGCGCGCCGATCCCCACCGCGGCGAAGGCGATGCCGACGAACCACGAGGGGAAAAAATGCAGGAACAGCGCCGGCACCGCGAAATTGCCGGCGAAATGCTTGAAGCCGGGAGCAAACTCGGGAAGCTTCGCGAGCCCTGCCGCAGCCGCGAACACGCCGAGCAGCGTCAGCAGCCCGAGCATCAGCGAATAGGCGGGAATGATGACGGAGTTGCGCCGGATCGCCTTGGAACTCGAGGCGGCGAGAATTCCCGTCATCGCGTGCGGGTACATGAACAGCGCCAGGGCCGAGCCGAAGGCGAGTGTCGCATAGACGCCGTAGAGACCGGTGGTGTGCGGACCGGGTACCGGCAGCAGCACATGCGCCTTGGGGATCGCGGCGAAGATGGCGCCGAACCCGCCCATCCGGACCGGGATCACGATCACCGCGGTGAAGGCGGTGACGTAGATCAGGACGTCCTTGACGATGGCGATCGAGGCCGGCGCGCGCAGGCCCGACGAGAAGGTGAACGCCGCGAGCACCACGAAGGCGATGAACAGCGGCAGATCGCCCATAAACCCGCTGCCGGAAATGCCGAGTGCGCCGACCACGACCTGGATGCCCACGAGCTGCAGCGCGATGTACGGCATGGTCGCCAGGATGCCGGTCGCTGCGATCGCCAGCCCGAGCCAGCGATTGCCGAACCGTCCGGTGACGAAATCAGCCGCCGTCAGGTAGCCGCGCTTGTGGCAGACGTTCCACATCCGCGGGAACACGACGAACAGGATCGGATAGGCAATGATCGAGTAGGGCACCGCGAAGAAGGCGATGGCGCCGGCGCCGAACGCCAGCGCCGGCACGGCGATGAAGGTGTAGGCGGTGTAGAGGTCGCCGCCGATCAGGAACCAGGTGACCACGGTGCCGAAGCGCCGACCGCCCAGGCCCCACTCATGCAGGTCGTCGAGGTTGCCGCGCCGCCAGCGCGCGGAGGCGAAGCCGAGCCAGGCGACCAGCACGAACAACGTGAGAAAGACGATGAGCGCAGTCCAATTGATGGTGTTCATCGCGGGCCTCTCATTCGTCCGTCAACAGGTGCACCACCCAGGTGCACGCCGCCGCGATCAGAACCCACAGCAGCTGGAACCAGTAGAAGAACGGCAGCCCGATGAAGCTCGGCTCCAGCTTGTTGTAGAACGGTGGCCACAGCGTTGCGATGAACGGCAGCAGCAGCAGCAAATGCCAGGGGCTTAAACAGCCCCGCTTTTTTCCGTCGTGCATGGATCCTCCCCCGCGTTACCGGTTCGTAAGTTTAGGTCAAATGGGCTGACCTGTTAATCCCGATGTTGGATCCCTCAGCATGTTGGATCCCTCGGCGACAACCGGGCCGGCGCCGGTCACTCCGCCGGCGGCAGGTCGATCCAGGATAGATGCCCGCCCTTGCCCGCGCCGGTGTCGAGGAAGACCGCAGCCCCCCCGGCCTCGTTGCGCTGGCGCCACGGCCTGCCGTCGGTGCTGCGGCGGTCGTGCCCGCAATAGACGGTGAAACCGGCGGGAATCCACCTGATCCAGTCCAGGCTGCGCTCCGGATAGCCATCCGCCTGCATCCGTCCGGTCGGCTGGCCGTAGAGCGCGCGGGAAAGCGGGCCGCGCACGCGGCCCTCCGATGCGGCCGGCGCCGGCGTGTCGAGCATCACCGAGTGAAACCCGGCATGCACGAAGACGCTGCGCCCGAGCCGCAACCAGGCGGGTGCAGCAAGGATGGCCGGCAGGGCCGCCGCCGCCAGGGCCGGACCGATCTGTGCCAGGGTCGCTCCCTGGGCCGGGTCCGGCCGCAGGACCTCGCCGCGCAGGGCCCGCGCCAGCTTGAGGTCGTGGTTGCCGAGCAGGAACATGCCCCGCTCCGTGGCCAGCAGTTCGAGCGCGATCTCGAGCGCGCCGGCACTGTCGGGCCCATGATCGGTCAGGTCGCCGAGCTGGATCACGAACCGGTCGGTCGCGACCGCGTGCGCAAACGCGCGGGCGTCGCCATGGACGTCGCCGACGACGCGCAACGGCAGCCGCTGCAATTCGGCCAGCGGCTTCATGGCGAACCCTCCGGCGCGCCTTCCGCGGGCTCGCCCAGGGCCCGGAACGCGGCGAGCGCGCGGGCGCGTCCGGCCGCGAGGTCGACGATGGGCCGGCGCGGCTTACCCGCCCAGCGGCCGACATAGGTGCCGTCGCGGTCGAATTTCGCCGCCTGCAGATCGGGGTTGAAGATGCGGAAATAGGGCGCCGCGTCCGCGCCGCTGCCAGCCACCCATTGCCAGGAGGCGGCATTGGTCGCGAGGTCGGCATCGACCAGCGTGTCCCAGAACCAGGCCTCGCCGTCCTGCCAGGGAATCAGGAGGTGCTTCACCAGGAAGGAAGCGGCGATCATGCGGACCCGGTTGTGCATCCACCCCGTGCTCCACAGCTCGCGCATGCCGGCGTCGACGATGCCGATGCCGGTCTCGCCCCGTTGCCAGGCGGCGCGGGCGGCCGGGTCGTGGCGCCAGGGCATGCGCGCGAACAACGGGCGCAACGGCTGCTCCGCCATGTGCGGGTGGTGCCACAGCAGATGTGCCGCGAATTCCCGCCAAAAAAGCTCGTTGATCCAGGCCCGCACGCCCTTGCCGCCGCGCGCCTCCGCCGCCAGCCACGCCCGCGCCGGCGAGATCTCGCCCCAGGCAAGATGCGGCGACAGGCGCGACGTCGCCGCGATCCCCGGCCGGTCGCGCTGCTCGGCATAGCCATCGATCGCGCGATGCAGGAATGCCGCGAGCCGATCCTCGGCGCCGGCTTCGCCCGGTGTCCACGCCTCGCGCAGCCCCGCCGCCCAGTCGGGCCGGGTCGGCAGCAGCCGCCAGTCCTCGAGTCGGTCCGACGCGATGGCCGGTCCCGCGGCGACGCGGGATGGTGCGGGGTCCGGCGGCGCCGGCAGCCCGCGCGCCAGGCAGGCGCGCGAGAACGGGGTGAACACGCCATAGGGCGTGCCGCCGCCGGTGCGGATCGCCTCGGGGTGGAACAGCAGGCGGGTGCGGTGCAGCGTCAGCGCGAGCCCGGGCGTCGTCGCCACGGCGGCCTGCGCGCGCCGCAGCCACGGCTCCGCCGTTTCGCCCGCATGCACCTCGCGGGCGCCGGTCTCGGCCGCGAGCCGGGCGATCACGCTCGCCACCGGGCCGCGCCGCAGCACCAGCCGCCCGCCGATCGCCGCCAGCGCGGGCCCGAGGCTGGCCAGCGACTGATGCAGCCACCAGCGCGCGGCCCCACCGAGCTTCCAGCGCCCCGGCGTCTCGTCGTCCAGCACATAGGCGACGACGAGCGGCCGGCCGGCGTTGTGCGTGAACAGCGGGTTGTCCGCGAGCCGCAGCTCGCGGTGCAGCCAGATCAGGACCGGTGCGGTCATGCCGACGCTAGGCCCTGGCCGTCCCTTGGGGGGTGCTGTCCCATAACCCGGGATCTGGGGTCGAACGGCGCCTTGCCATCCCCCCGAAGCGGAAGCTGAACAGGCGCTCCCGCCCCAGCAGGAAGGCCCGCCCGCCGCGCGGGAAGAGGGGGCGGAAGGCCGGGTCGCCAAGATCCAACCCGCCGGCATAGGCCCCCAGCGCCGGCAGGATCAGCCGCTCGCCGTCGGTTGCGAAACAGGCGCGCGAAATGCTCGTGCCGGCCGCCGGGACGCGTGCCTTGGGGTGGAAGTGACCGGAGATCTCGGCTCCCTTCCAGCCCGCCCGCGCGATGTGGCGGAACACGACCGGACCGATCGCCAGCTCCTCGAACCGCCCGCCATCGTGGTTGCCCGCGACCCAGACGAAATCGGCCCGCTGCTCCAGCGCCGCCAGCCGCGTCGCGTCGGCCGGCGTCATCCGTGCCCGCCCCTCGCCGTCGTGGAACGAATCGCCGAGGCACAGCACCCGCGCGGGCGCATAGCGGCGGATCAGCAGCCCGAGCCGCTCCAGCGTCGCCGTGGTGTCCCAGGGCGGCAGCAGTCGCCCCGCGCGCGCCGCGGCGGAGCCCTTTTCGAGGTGCAGGTCCGCGACGGCCAGCACGCGCGCCGCCGGCCACCACGCGCCGCCGAGCGGGTCGAGCAGGAACCGCTCCTCGCCCAGATGCAGCGGCGCCGCGTTCATGCTCGCCCGGACCCGATTCCACTACGCGTCATGGCGCGGGTTTCGGTCGCGGGCAGCCCTCGGTCAAGCGTCCGGCGGAGGCGCCCCGCCGTCGAGTTTCAGGATCCGGGGCGCCGAGGGGTCCCAGGTGATGCCGACGGTCTCGCCTGGCGCGTGCCGCGCCTCGACCGTCGGCACGGTCGCCAGCACGCGGCCGGCGCCCTCGAGCAGGATCCGGAACGTCGTCGTGGGGCCATTGAAGGTGCGGGACTCGACCAGCCCCGGCAGCCCCGCGGCAGGCTCGACCAGCCGCACATGCTCGGGGCGGAGGAAGAAATGCACCCGCTGGCCCGGCGCATGCCCCGCCGCCCGCGCCGCCGGCAGTGTGTGCCCGGCGATGCGCACGCCGCCGCCATCGACCTCGGCGTCGAACTCCGCCATCTGGCCGACGAAGCGTGCGACGAACAGGCTCTCCGGCTCCTCGTAGATCGCCGCCGGCTCCCCCAATTGCGCGATGCGCCCGTGCTCCATCACCGCGACACGGTCGGAGATCGACAGCGCCTCCTCCTGGTCGTGGGTGACGAACAGCGCCGCGACGCCGATCTCGCGCTGGATGCGGCGGATCTCGTCGCGCAACTGCACGCGCACCCGTGCATCGAGAGCGGAGAGCGGCTCGTCGAGCAGCAGCAGCGCCGGACGGATCGCGAGCGCCCTGGCCAGCGCCACGCGCTGCTGCTGTCCGCCCGAGAGCTGGTGCGGATATTTGTGCATGTGCTCGCCCAGCGCCACGAGCTCCAGCATCTCGCGCGAGCGCTTGCGCCGCGCCTCTGTGGCCTCGCCGCGGACCCGCAGGCCGAAGCCCACGTTCTCCTCGGCCGTCATGTTGGGAAACAGCGAATAAGCCTGGAAGACCATGCCCATGTTGCGCTTCGCCGCCGGCACCCCGATGATGTCGCGCCCGTCGAGCCGCACCTGCCCGCCATCGGGCCGCTCGAAGCCGGCGACCAGGCGCAGCAGCGTCGTCTTGCCGCAGCCCGAGGGACCGAGCAGGGAAACGAACTCGCCCTGTGCCAGCGCCAGCGACACGTCGGCGAGCACGGTCCGCGAGCCATAAACCTTGCGCAACGAAACCGCTTCGAGCGAGATCATCGTGCCGCCCTCCTTCCGCCCAGCGCCACGCCCAGCATCGCCAGCCAGGTGAGGAGAAAGGCGAGCAGGGACAGCGCCGCCGCCTGCGTCGCCGAGGTGCTGCCGATATGGTTGATGTAGACCGCGAAAGTATTGAACAGCAGGATGTTGGCGAAGGTGAACTCGCCGATCACGATGGTGATGGTGAGCAGGGCCGCTCCGAGCAGCGCGGTGATCAGGTTGGGCACCAGCACCCGCATGATCATGCTCGGCCAGGAGGCGCCGAGGCTCTGCGCCGCTTCGGTCAGGGTGCGAAGGTCGAGCGCGCGCATGCCCACGTCGAGCGCGCGGTAGGTGAAGGGGAGCGCCAGGATCACATAGGGAATTACGAGGAAATTGGCGGTTCCCACGAGCCAGTCCGGGCCGGTGTAGATGGCCGTGATGCCGGCCACGAGCGAGATCGCCGGCACCACCAGCGGCAGCACCGAGAGGAAATCGAACACCGGCCGCAACCGCTGCAGCCGCAGGTTCATCCAGAACACCGCCGGCACCAGGATCACCAGCCCGGCGATGATCGTCTCGACGGCGAGCCGCGCCGACAGGAACAGGCTGTTCCACATTTCCGGGGTATGGATCAGCGTCACGTAGGCCGCGAATCCATAGCCCCGCGTGCCCTGCCACAGCGACAGCACCGCGGTCGCCACCAGTGGCAGCGCGAAATACCCCGCGAGCGGAACCCAGAGCCACTTCATCGCGCCCGCCACTTGCCGACGCGACGCGCCAGCAGCGCGTAGAGCAGCATCGCCGCCGCCATCACCACGATCATGCCGCAGGCGAGTGCGGCTCCCTCCGCCGGCGACAGCGACACATTTCCGGAAAGCACATTGGAGATGTCGATCGTCACCAGGGGCAGGTTGCCGGCGGTCAGCGCATAGGGTGTGGCATAGGCGCTGAACGCATTGCCGAACAGCAGGATCGCCGCCGACAGCAGCGAGGGCAGCAGCACCGGCAGCCCCACATGCTGCCAGAACTGCCAGGTCGAGGCACCGAGGCCCTCGGCCGCCTCCCGCCACTCGCGCCGCAGTCCTTCGAGGGCCGGTGTGATCACGATCAGCATCAGCGGGATCTGGAAATACGCATAGACGATGACCAGCCCCTCGATGTGGAACAGCGAGAACCCGGCAGCGTAGATGTCGATGCCGACCGCCTTCAGCAGCCCGGTGATCACGCCCAGCGTGCCCAGCGTGGCTATGAAGGCAAATGCCAGCGGCACCCCCGCGAAATTCGCCGCGACCGCGGAGAACGTGGAAACCAGCGCCCGCGCCCAGCGCGGCATGCCCGGGGTGAGCGTGAGCCAGGCGCCGATGCCGCCGCCGATGGCGCCGACCATCGCCGACAGCACCGAAACTTCGATCGAGTTGCGGAACGCCACCAGGTGGTCCGGCGACCAGAGCGTTGCCAGTGGTGCGAGCGACAACCCATGCGCCGTCGTCACCGCCTGCACGAACAGGCCGAGCGAGGGCAGCACCAGGAAGGCGGCGGCGAAGAGCAGGAACGGGCCGACGAAAATGATGTCGGCAGCCCGCTCCCGCCAAGACATCAAGGTCAGACCTTGACGATTTTAGACCAGTTCGCCGTGATCACGTTCTTCGCCTTGTCCTGCTGCGCGGCGGTGGGGAAGGCGGCAGCGGCATACGGGGCGGAGGGCGGCAAGGCCTTTGCGAGTGCCGCCGGGATCGCATTGCGCTTCGCCAGGTCGGCGAAGCGCGCCGGATGCGCGAAGCCCTTGAGGAACAGCAACTGCCCCTCGTCGGAGTAAAGGAACTCCATCCACAGCTTCGCGGAGGCGGGGTTCGGCGCGTATTTGCTGATCGCCTGGCAGTAAAAGGCGCCGAGCGGCTGCGCGCCCGCTGGCAGGACCGTGTCGATCTGCACCTTGCCCACGGATTTCTGTGCCTGGGCCAGGTTCAGATAGTCCCAATTCAGAACGATCGGCGTCGTGCCCGATTGCAGCGAGGCCGGCGTCGCCGAGGCCGGGTTGAAATTCCCCACCTTCGCCAGCTTGCCGAAGAACTCGATGCCGGGCTCAATGTTGTCGAGCGAACCGCCATTGCCCAGCGCCGCCGCATAGACGCCGGAGAACGCCGCCGCGGCGCCGGCGGGCGAACCGTTCAGCGCCACCATGCCCTTGTATTCCGGCTTCAGCAGATCGGCCCAGCTCTTGGGCGGGTTCTTGACCACCGAACGGTTCACGCCGAGCGAGATGATGCCGAAATAATCGCCGTACCAGAGCCCGTTCGCCTCCTTCATGTTGGCGGGGATCGACGCCCAGGTTGCCACTTTGTATGGCTGCCACAGCCCTTCCTTGACGCCGGAGATGGCGAAGGTCGGTCCGACGTCCACGGTGTCCGGGCCGCGGGTCTGGCCCTTCAGCGAGCGGATCGCCTGCAGCTCCTGCGCCGAGCTGTCATCGGGCGCGGCGCTGTGCACCTTGACGCCGTATTTCTTTTCGAAGGTGCTGATGATCTCTCCGTAATTCGCCCAGTCCGGCGGCAGCGCGATGACATTGAGCCGACCGTCCTTTTTCGCCGCGGCGATCTGGGCGGCGCTCTGGGCGCTGGCGATGGTGGGCAGCGCGAGTGCCGAGGCTCCGGCGGCGAGGGCTGCGCGGCGGGTGAGTTGGATCATGCGAGTCTCCCTGTTTGAGCGGCGCGGTTCTAGCGGTTGAAGAGCGCCCTGTCTGTTACCGACCGATGACACACCACGCTGTCACAATTCTCCCGTCCGGCCAAGCCGGACCGGCGTTGCGGGGTGCGGATCAGACCGTCGCCACCCCGGCTTCCGCCGCCAGCGTCTCGGCTTCGGCCAGCAGCGCTTCCTCGTCCTCGCCGCTGCGAACCTGCTCGCGCCCGACCTCGAGCAGCACCGGGACCGCCAGCGGCGAGACCCGCGACAGGGCGCGGTGGCGCACCCGCAGCCCGACCCGCGCCAGCATCCCCGCGATGCGCCCGATATCCGTCAGCCCTGCCGCCGCATCGGCCCAGGTCGCGCGCAGCAGCACGTGATCCGGCTGGTGCTTGCGCAACACGTCGTAGACGAGATCGCTCGAGACTGTGACCTGCCGCCGGTTCTTCTCCGCTCCCGGATGGTGGCGCTCGATCAGCCCCGCGATCACCGCGACGTTGCGGAACGTCCGCCGCAGCATGGAGCTTTCGGCCATCCATGCCTCGAGATCGTCGCCCAGCAGGTCGCGTTCGAACAGCTTCGCGACCGAGACCGGTTGGCGCGCCGACCAGGTCGCGAGGACATAGTCCGTCGCGACGAAGCCCAGTGGCTGGAACCCCGCCCGCTCCATCCGCCGGGTGATGATCATGCCCAGCGTCTGGTGCGCCTGCCGCCCCTCAAAGCAATAGGCGACCATGTAGTGCCGCCCGCCCCGCGGGAACGTCTCCACCAGCAGATCGTCGGGGCCCGGCAGCGACGAGTGGCGCTTCTGTGCCGCGAGCCATTCGCGCACCGGCTCCGGGAAGCGATGCCAGGTCGATGGGTCGTGCAGCATCGCCCGCACCCGGTCGGCGAGGTTGGTGGTCATCGGCATGCGCCCGCCCTCGTAGGTGGGCACGCGCGGCTCGCCGCTGCCGCCGTCGGCCACTTCCACCGTGGTTTCGCGGATGCGCAGGAACCGCAGCAGCCGGCCGGCGAACATGAACGTGTCGCCGGGCACCAGCGTGGTCGCGAAATATTCCTCGATCTCGCCGAGCGGCGGGCCGCGTCCGTGGAGCCGCACCTTGAGCAGCGGCGCCTCGACGATGGTGCCGATGTTCATCCGGTGCTGGCGTGCGATCCGCTCGGTGCGCACATGCATCCGGCCCTCGGCATCGCGGAACAATTTCCGATAGCGTTCATAGGCCCGCAGCGCGTAGCCGCCGTCCGCGACGAACCCCAGCACGGCATCGAAATCGTCGCGGCTCAGCATCGCATAGGCGGCGGTGCGCGTCACCTCGGCGTAGAGTTCATCGGGCCTGAAGGGCGCCGCGCAGGCGCAGCCCAACACGTGCTGCGCCAGCACATCCAGCCCGCCCGGCCGTGGCGGGTCGCCGTCCAGTTCGCCTGCCGCGACGCCGGCGATCGCCGCCTCGCATTCCAGCACCTCGAAACGGTTCGCCGGCACCAGCACCGCGCGGCTCGGCTCGTCCATGCGGTGGTTGGAGCGGCCGACGCGCTGCAGCAGCCGCGAGACGCCCTTCGGCGCTCCGACCTGCAGCACCTGGTCCACATCGCCCCAGTCGATGCCGAGGTCGAGCGAGGACGTGGCGACGACGGCGCGTAGCGTGCCGGCCGCCATGGCTGCCTCGACGCGCTCGCGTGCCTCGCGCTCCAGGCTGCCGTGGTGAATCGCGATCGGCAACGTCGCCTCGTTGATCCGCCACAGCGCGTGGAACAGCAGCTCCGCCTGCGCGCGCGTGTTGACGAAGACGATGCTGAGCCTGGCCGCCCGGATCCGCTGCATGATCACGGGGGCGGCCGCCAGCCCCATATGCCCGGACCACGGCAGCCTTCCTTGCGGCAGCATCATGGTCACGGCCGGCGGCGGGCCTGCCGGCGCCTCGACGATGCGCGCAGCGGGTCCGACATAGCGCGCGATCGGCGTCCGGTGCGCGACCGTCGCGGACAGCCCGATCCGCCGCCCGCCGACGCGCGTCAGCGCCAGCGCCAGCTGATCGCCACGCTTGGTGCCGGCCAGCGCGTGCACTTCGTCGATCACCACCGTCTCGACGCCGGCCAGTGTCGCGGTCCAGTCCGGCAGCGAGACCAGCAGCGCCAGGCTCTCGGGCGTGGTCAGCAGGCAATGCGGCGGCGCCTCGCGCTGACGCCGGCGGCGCTCTTGCGGCGTGTCGCCGGTGCGGGTCTCGACCGTGATCGGCAGCGCCAGGTCGGCGATCGGGCGCATCAGGTTGCGGGCGATATCGGCGGCCAGGGCCTTCAGTGGCGAGACATAGAGCGTGTGCAGCCGCGGTCGCGGATCGGCGGCGAGGGTCACGAGGCTGGCGAGAAACCCGGCCAGCGTCTTGCCCGCCCCGGTTGGCGCCAGCAGCAGCACGTCGCCCGGGCTTTCCAGCACCGCGCGCTGGTGCGCACGCAGCGTCCATCCCCTGGTGGCGAACCAGCGCGAAAACGGTTCCGGCAAGTCCTGACCCGGCGGCATGTTCGCACTCTGGCGTCGCGGGCCCACCGGCGCCAGATTCCCCCGATGCCTCATCGTGACCCCGCGCACCCATCGACCTGGCTCACCGTCCGCCCGGAAGGCCTCTACTGCGAGCCCGGAGGCTTCTTCCTCGACCCGCACCGCGCGGTCGAAAAAGCCATCGTGACGCATGGCCACAGCGACCACGCCCGCCCCGGTCACGGCGCCGTGCTGGCCACGGCCGAGACGCTGGCGATCATGCGCGCGCGCAAGGTTGCGCCGCGCGGCGAACGCGCCACCCGCTACGGCGAGACGCTCACCGTCAACGGTGTCGCCATCACGCTCCAGCCCGCCGGCCACGTCCTCGGCTCGGCGCAGATCGTCCTGGAACATGCCGGCTCCCGCGCCGTCGTCTCGGGCGACTACAAGCGTCAGGCCGACCCTACCTGCGCCGGCTTCATTCCGGTCCCCTGCGACGTGTTCGTCACCGAGGCGACGTTCGCGCTGCCGGTTTTCCGCCATCCGCCGCCCGCGGCGGAGATCGGGCGTCTGCTTGCCTCCGTTGCTTTGTTTCCCGACCGCACCCATGTCGTCGGCTGCTACGCCCTCGGCAAGGCGCAACGCCTCATCGCCATGCTGCGCCAGGGCGGCTGGGACCGCCCGATCTTCCTGCATCACGCGCTGCAGCCGCTCTGCGCCCTGTACGGCGAACTCGGCGTCGAGCTCGGCGAATTGCGCCCCGCCATCGTCGCAGGCGGCGAACTGGCGGGCGAGATCGTGCTGGCGCCGCCCTCGGCCCTCGGCGAACCCTGGGCGCGCGGGCTTCACGAACCCGTCGTCTGCGCCGCCAGCGGCTGGATGCGTGTCCGCCGGCGCGCTGAGCAGAGCGGCGCCGAGCTTCCGCTCATCATCTCCGACCATGCCGACTGGCCGGAGCTTCTGTCGACTGCCGGCGATGTCGGCGCCGGGGAAATCTGGGTGACGCATGGGCGCGAGGATGCGCTGATCCACGCGCTCGCTGAGCGCGGAATCCGCGGCTACGCGCTGCGCCTGCTCGGCCGCGAGGAGGAGGGATGATCCGCTTTGCCGAGCTGTTGGAGCGCCTGCTGTTCGCCCCGGGCTGCAACGCCAAGCGCACCTTGTTGCGACATTATTTCGAATCAGTGCCGGACCCCGATCGTGGCCTCGCGCTCGCCGCGATCGCCGGCAGGCTCGATCTTCCCGCGGCCAAGCCCGGCCTGCTCCGCGCGCTCGCCGCTGCCCGGACGGACCCCGATCTGTTCGCGATCTCGTACGACTATGTCGGCGATCTCGCCGAGACCGTGGCCCTGACCTGGCCCACCGAAGGCGGCGAGGCCGCGCCGCGTCTGTCGGCGGTCGTGTCCGGCCTGCGCGATACACCCCGGCCCGGCCTCGCCACCCTGGTGCAATCATGGCTCGACGTGTGCACCCCTTCGGTGCGCCTCGCGCTGCTGAAACTGGTCACTCGTACACTGCGCGTCAGCGCCACTCTCGACGTCGCCCAACCTGCGCTGGCGGAGATGTCGCGCGGTTGCGTCACCGAGGCCGAGATCGAGGCCGTCTGGCACGCGCTTTTGCCGCCCTATGAGTCTCTCTTCGCCTGGCTCGAAGGGACGGGGGCGCGGCCCGATGTCGCGGGTCGCGCTTTCTTCCGGTCGCCGATGCTTGCCAACGCGATCAGCGACGCCGACGTCGCGAGGCTGGAGCTCGCGGAATATGTTGCCGAGTGGAAATGGGATGGCATACGGGTCCAGCTCCTCGGCGGACCGGAGCCGGGCGTCTTTTCGCGACGTGGCGATGACATCTCGGCGAGCTTTCCGGACATCGTCGTCACGCTGAGCCATGGCGCGGTCCTCGACGGCGAACTGCTGGTGATGCGCGAAGGCATCATCGCCCCCTTCGCCGACCTGCAGCAGCGCCTCGACTGCAACCGGCCGAGCCGCGCCGTGCTCAAGCGCTTTCCCGCTCATGTCCGCCTCTATGACATTCTGTTCGACGGCGCGGAGGATCTGCGCGCGCTGCCTTTCGTCTCCCGCCGCGCCCGGCTCGAATCCTGGTTTGTCCGTGCGGCGCCGGTGCGCGCGGATCTCTCGCCTCTGGTCGCGTTCACCGGTCCCGACCAATTGCGGACCTTGCGCGCCGGCGCTCGCGAATCCGGCATCGAGGGGCTGATGCTCAAGCGCGCGGACTCGCCCTATGTCGCCGGGCGGCCACGCGGACTCTGGTGGAAATACACGTGCGATCCGTTCACCATCGACGCGGTGCTGATGTACGTCGATCGCGGCCATGCCCGCCATCCGGCGGGCTATGGTGACCTCACCTTCGGCGTGTGGGATGGCGAGGCGCTCGTGCCCGTCGGCAAGGTCGGGGCGGGGATCGGCCATGGCGAGTTCGCCGGCCTCGACGACTGGATCCGTCAGCACACCACGGCGCGTTTCGGTCCGGTGCGTGAGGTCGAGAAATCGCTTGTCCTGGAGGTCGCCTTCGACGGCGCACGGCGTTCGCCTCGCCACCGATCCGGAGTCGCGCTGCGATGTCCGCGCATCGTGCGCCTGCGTCGCGACAAGCCGGCCGCCGAGGCCGACACGCTAGCCAACCTCAACAGCCTGCTGCACGGAGAAAATGCATGATCGCCCTCAACCATACGAAACGAAAACTCCTCGCTGGCGAACGCGCCACCGGCCTCGGCGTCTCGCTCCTGCGCGGTGCGGCTGTGCCCATGATTGCCAGAACAGCGGGCTATGACTGGCTTTTTATCGACCGCGAGCATGGTGCGCTCACCGAGGACGACGCCGCCCAGATCTGCCTTGCCGCTCTGGCCCACGGCATCACGCCGGTCGTGCGCGTCTGCGAGGGCGCTATCGACGAGGCGACCCGCGCGCTCGACGCCGGCGCGCAGGGTATCGTGATCCCGCACGTCGACACACCTGAACAGGCGCGCGCCATCGCCGCTGCGCTGCGTTTTCCGCCGCGTGGCACTCGATCCTGGGGCGGCGGCACCGCTGTCTGGGGCCTGCGCCCGCCCGCGATGGCGACGGCGATGGAGCAGGCGGACGCGGAGCTTCTGCTCGCCGTCATGATCGAAACGACCGAGGCCGTTGCCAATGCGGATGCCATCGCGGCCGTCCCCGGCATCGATGCGCTTCTCGTCGGCTCCTCCGATCTCAGCATCAGCATGGGCATCGCCGGGCAGTTCGGGCAGCCGCGTATGCGCGAGGCTTACGAAACGCTGGCCACAGCCTGCACCCGGCACGGCAAGGCGCTGGGCCTTGGCGGCATCTACGACGACACGCTGGCACGCGACTACATCCGGGCCGGCTGCCGGTTCATCATCGCCGGCCACGACCAGGGCCTGATCCTCAATGCGGCGACCGCCCGCGCCGCCTTGCTGCGCGCGACGTAGCGCTCAGGCGGGATAGGTCACCAGCAACGGCCGCGACCGCCACAGCATCGCCGCGGAGACACCGGTCAGCAGCAGACTCGATCCAGCAATCGCCCAGGGGACGCCGGTCGCATCGAATGCCCATGGTGCCAGCATCAGGATCACCAGCATACCGAGATTATTCATCACGATGTAAGCACGCACGGCGGCTGCGAGCTCGTGCCGCTCCAGCACGATCTGGCGCATCGTGGCGAAGGTGATGTCCTGCATCGGCCCGCCGATCGAGGAGCACGCCGCCAGAAAGGGCAGGAGCCAGGCATGCCACGCGACCGACAGCATTCCAGCGAACCCGATCAGCGCCATGAAGCCGCCGAGCACGACGTTGCCGCCGAAGATCATCACCGCGGGCCGCCGCGACAGCGGACGCGAGCCGATCACCAGCGTTCCGGCGAGGTTGGCCGCGCCGTAGGCCGAGATCACCGTCGCATAGGCCGACAGCGGCGCCTTGTCCTGCCGCAGCAGGAGCGGGATCGCAACGAAGTAGACGCCATACCACACCCCGTTGATCAATCCGGCGGTCAAGAGCAGCTTGCGGAAGAGGGGGATGCGCAGCATGGCGCGGAAACCGTGTCCAAGCTCGGTGATCAACCGGGTTCGCGGCGGGGCCACGCGCGGTACGTTGCGATAGCGCATCGTCGCCACCACCGCGGCGGCGCTGGCGAGGAAGCTCAGGGCGTCGAGGGTGACGAAATGCACCAGCGGGATCGCCGCGGCCAGCAACCCGATGATCCCTGGTCCCAGCAGGCGGGCGATCCGCTCCGTCGTGTCGAGCAGTGCGTTCGCCGCCGGCAAGGCTGCAGCACTCGAGGCGAGCGAGGGCAGCGACGCCTGCAACGCCGGGCGGAAGAAAGCGTAGGCCGCGCCCAGCACCACCACGGCCGCGACCAGGACCGCCCCGCTCGGCCCGCCGGCGCGCAGCCACAGCACGACGACGAGCACCAGCATCGCGGCGCGCACCACGTCCGCCGCGACCATCGCTCGACGCGGCGCGAGCCGGTCCGCGAACGGTCCCGCGAACAGGGCAACCGACAGCACCACCGCTCCCTGCAGCGCGCCGAGATAGCCGGCGTTGGCCCCAAACAGCCCGGTGCCGACCCAGCCCAGCACGACCGCGAATAACTGGTCGCCGATCGCCGAGGTCGCGAGGCCGGCCCAGAGCAGTGCGATCGGCCGCTCCCGCAGCGCCCGGACCAGCGGCAGGTTCATCGGCTCGCCGGTTCGCTATTCCAGCGGCGTCTTGCGCTTCCACTCCTGCACGGGAATGCGCGGCACCTCGAAACGATCCGAAAGTCGCGCGTACCACCCGCCGCCATGCATGCGCCCGATCAGGTCGAGCTTCGGGGTGTCGACGTAATTGCGCTCCGCGTCCAGCACGCAGTCGTCGCGGATATGCATCGCCAGCACGCGGCCCATGATCAGCGCCCGGTTCGTGCCGAGCTCGATCGTGGTCATCCGCTCGCATTCCATCGCGACCGGGCTCTCGGCGATGCGTGGCGTCCGGATCTTCGTGCTCGGCACCGTCGTGAGCCCTGCTTCGGCAAGCTCGTCGACGCCATGGTCGAACTCGATCGCGGTTTCCACCATCTGCCGCGCGTTGTCGTACGACACCAGGTTGACGACGAACTCGCGGGTCGTGCGGATATTGTTACCGGTGTCCTTCGCGTCCCCGGGTTTGCGCCCGCCGATGCCGATGATGACGATTGGCGGGTCCTCCCCGAAGGCGTTGAAGAAGGAGAAGGGGGCCGCGTTCAGCCGCCCCGCCGCGTCCATCGACACCACCCATGCGATCGGGCGCGGCACCACGGTCGAAACCAGGAGCTTGTAGCGCTGCGCCGGCGGCAACTTGTCGAAGTCGAACAGCATCGTGGTCTCCGAGTTTACGCGCCACATCTGGCCTCGCCAGCGGCGCCTGTCCAGGGCATTCGCCTCGCCGTCCGCCGCCGGCGCCGTCCGCGCGCGCCGGGCTGGCTGCGGGCCTCGCCCTTCTCGCCTGCCGGATCGCGCAACGGCCGCGCGGCGGCATCGGAACCGCGCGGTGGACGGCAGGATGACCGCACCCGGGGTCCCGGCGACAACGACACGATCCATCGTTCTGCGCACGTCGTTCCGGGCGGTGGCCTCGGTTATTCGGCCGCGTTCAGTCGCTGTGGCGCATGCGACCTGGGTTTCGCCTTCTTGCGCAGCTCGATCAGTTCCGTCTGCGCCTGTTCGGCGAGGCGATAGAGCTGCGCCGTTCCGGGCGCGTATTGCCGGGCGCCGGCGCCAAGCTCCACCCCATAGGCCGCCGCTGCCCGCAGGGTGAAATTCGGGTCGGTCAGATGCGGCCGCCCCAAGGCCACCAGGTCCGCGCGCCCCGCCGCCAGGATCGTGTTCACCTGGTCCGCCGTCGTGATGCTGCCCACGCACATCGTCGCGAGCCCGGTCTCGTTGCGGATCGTATCGGCAAACGGCACCTGGAACATCCGCCCGTAGACCGGGGTGGAGTCCGGTGTCGTCTGCCCGGTCGAGACATCGACCAGGTCGCACCCTGCCTGCGCGAAGGACCGTGCGGCCTCGACGGACTCCGCCTCGGTGATGCCGCCTTCCTGCCAGTCGGTGGCGGACATACGGACCGCCATCGGCTTCTCGCGCGGCCATACCGATCGCAAGGCGGCGAAGACCTCGAGCGGAAAGCGCAGCCGGTCGGCGAGCCCGCCGCCATACTCGTCCGTGCGCCGGTTGGTCAGCGGCGAGATGAAGCTCGCCAGCAGGTAGCCGTGCGCCGCATGCAGCTCGAGCATGTCAAACCCGCAACGAATTCCCCGCTGCGCCGCAGCGACGAACTGCTCGCGCACCCGCTCCATGTCCGCCCGCGTCATCGCGTGCGGTACCTGGCTTTCGGGGAAGTAGGGAACCGGCGAGGCGGCCATGATCGGCCAGGCGCCCGCCGCCAGCGGTCGGTCCATCCCCTCCCACATCAACTGTGTCGCCCCCTTGCGCCCGGCATGGCCAAGCTGCAGCGCCATCTTCGTGCCCCCGTTCGCATGGACGAAGCTGACGATACGCGTCCATGCCGCTTCCTGTTCGTCGTTCCATAATCCGGCGCAGCCCGGCGTGATCCGCGCGTCGGGCGCGACACAGGTCATTTCGGTGAACAGCAGCCCCGCGCCGCCGAGGCCGCGCGCGCCGTAATGCACCAGGTGCCAGTCGCCCGGCACGCCCTCGATCGCCGAATACATGCACATCGGCGAGACAACGACGCGGTTCGCGACCACCATGTTCCTCAGCGACATCGGCTGGAACATCGGCGCCACCGGCTTCGCATCCCGAAATCCCTTGGCCACGGTTTCCTCGGCCACCAGCCGGTCGATCGCGTCCGTGAATTCGGGAGCGCGCAGCCGCAGATTGTCATAGGTGATCGACTTCGAGCGGGTCATCAGCCCGAACGCGAAGCGCAGCGGCGGCGTGTCCCAGAAGCGCCGCACCTGTTCGAACCAGACCAGCGAGACGTCCGCGGCGTGCTGGATCCGCTCCACATCGCCGCGCCGGTCACGCTCGAAGGCCTGCAGGCTGGCTGCGACGTCGCCATGGACGCGCAACGTCTCGGCCAGCGCGATCGCGTCCTCCATGGCGAGCTTGGTGCCCGAACCGATCGAAAAATGCGCCGTGGATTTCGCATCTCCGAGCAGGACCACGTTATCGGGCGCGCCATCAACGTCACGGATCATCGTGCTGCGCGCGTTGCGGATGGCGGGGAACTGCCGCCACATGGAGCGGTTGATCAGCAACCTGTGTCCGTCGAGGTCCTGCGCGAAGACCGCTTCGAGGTAACGGGCGGATTGCGCCTCGTCCATCGCGCCGAGGCCCGCGCGTCGGAACGTCTCAGGATCGCACTCCAGCACCCAGGTCGAGGCGCCGGGCTCGTATTGATAGGCATGTGCGATGAAAATTCCGTGCTCGTTTTCGCGGAAGCAAAACGTGAACGCATCGAGAGGCTTGGTCGAGCCCATCCAGGCGAACCGGTTCGGCCGCAGATCGATCGTGGGGGCGAAGTGCCGCAGGTTGCCCTGCCGCACGAAGGAGTTGATGCCGTCCGCGGCGATGATCAGGTCGGCACCGTCCAGCTGTTCCAGCGACTTGATGTCGTCGGTGAAATGGAGCTCGACGCCGAGGCTGCGCGCCCGCTCCTGCAGCAGCAGCAGCAATGTCCGGCGCGAGCAGCCGCAGAACCCGTTGCCGCCGACGCGGAACCGGTTGCCCTTGAACCTGATTTCGATATCGTCCCAATAGGCGAAGTGCTCGGTGATCGCCCGGGCGCTCTCGGCGTCGTGGCGCTCGAACATCTCGAGCGTCGCGTCCGAGAACACCACCCCGAAGCCGAACGTATCGTCATGCCGGTTACGTTCGTGCACGCGGATCTCGACATCGGGGCGCTGTTTCTTCATCAGGATCGCGAAGTAGAGCCCGGCCGGCCCGCCGCCGATGACCTCAATGCGCATTGCCATCTCCCCGTTCCCGCGAAAGTATTTTATACTTGAAGGAAACGGCCGGCAATGATGGGATTAGGCAGCGGCGCGGCGGCAGCGGAAAGGAGGGGCGGTGACGCTCGACGGACGACATGCGCTGGTCACGGGCGGCGGCCAGGGAATCGGGGCGGCGGTCGCGCGCGGCCTGACCGGGGCCGGCGCGCGCGTGACGGTGCTCGGCCGCCGCGCCGGGACGCTGGGTTCCATCGTCGCCGCCGGCAGCGCCGTCGGCTACGTCATCGCCGATGTGACCGACGCCGCCGCACTCGAATCCGCCCTCGCCGCGCTCACGCCGGTGGACATCCTGGTCAACAACGCGGGCGCGGCCGAGAGCGCGCCGTTCGCCCGCACCACGCGCGCGCTCTGGGAGCGCATGCTCGCCGTCAACCTGACCGGCGTTTTCGCGGCGACCCAGGCGCTGCTGCCCGGTATGCTCGCCCGCGGCTGGGGACGCGTCGTCACCATCGCCTCGACGGCCGGGCTCACCGGCTATCCCTACGTCAGCGCCTATGTCGCGGCCAAGCACGGCGCCATCGGCCTCACCCGCGCGCTGGCGCGCGAGGTTGCGGGCAGCGGCGTGACGGTTAATGCCGTCTGTCCCGGCTATACTGAGACGGAGCTGGTCGAATCGAGCATTGCCCGCATTGCCGCGCGCGGCGGGCGCAGTGCCGAATCCATCCGCGCGGACTTCACCCGCGCCAACCCCCAGGGACGCCTGGTCCAGCCAGAGGAGGTCGCTGCCGCCGTGCTTTATCTTTGTGGTCCCGGCTCGGATGCCGTCACCGGCGTTGCGCTGCCCGTCGCTGGCGGAGAAATCGAGTGATCGACATGCCGATCCTGCTCGACGCGGAAACCCGCGCGCACGAACACCCCGCCGACCATCGGGCGGAACTGCGCCTCTGGCTGCGCCTGCTCACCTGCACCAACCTCATCGAAAGCGAGATCCGCGCCCGTCTGCGCCGGCATTTCGGCGTCACCCTGCCACGCTTCGACCTCATGGCGCAGCTGGAGAAGGCGCCGGCGGGCATGACGCTGGGCGAGCTGTCCCGCCGCATGATGGTCTCCAACGGCAATGTCACCGGGCTGGTCGAGCGCCTCCTCGACACGGGCCACGTCGAGCGCCGTCCTCATCCAGCGGACCGGCGCGCCGTCGTCGTCGCGCTCAGCCCGACGGGCCGGCAGGTGTTCGCCGCCATGGCTTCGGCGCACGCGGAATGGATCGCCGAACTCTGCGCCGGCCTGGCACCGCCGGATGTGGCGCAGCTCATGCGCCTGCTCGGCCGCCTCAAATCCCACGTCAAGGACGTTGCCCATGGCTGACGCCGCGCTCACGGTCCTGCAGCCACGGGCCTGGCCGCGCCCGGCGGGCTACACTCACGGCATCGTCGGCAGCGGTCGCCTGGTCGTGCTCGCGGGCCAGATCGGCTGGGATGAGAACGGCGATTTTGCTACGGGCCTGGTGGCGCAGACCGAGCAGGCGCTGCGCAACATCCTCGCCGTCCTGGCCGAGGCGGGCGGCGACTCCGGCCATCTCGCGCGGCTTACCTGGTTCGTGACCGATATCGAGGCCTATCGAGGCGCAGGCAAGGAACTCGGCGTCGCCTGGCGCCGCGTCATGGGCAGGAATTTTCCTGCCATGTCGGTGATCGGTATCGCCTCGCTGGTGGAGAAGCAGGCGCTGGTCGAGATCGAGGCGATCGCGATCGTCCCGTGACGGCGAGGCCCGCGCCTCGACGCCATCGCGCCCGCGGCTGCGGGCGCGATGGCGTCGAGCGTGAGCGCGCAGCCGATCTCCCTGCGGCGCGCGTCACGGGTGCGAGCCGATCAGCCGCCCACCAGCGCCAGCACGCGCAACGGGCTGCCGGAGCCGCCGGTGATCTTGAGTGGTGGCGAGATGATCACCGCTCCCGTCGGTGGCAGCTTGTCGAGGTTGGTCAGGCATTGCAGCCCGTATCGCCCGGCCCCGTGCATGAAGAAATGCGCGGGGAAGGGCGGGGTGAAATGCATCGCCTGGCCGGCATCAGTGCCAATCGTCTCGGTACCGAAACCAAAGACATCGCGCTCCTTGACCAGGAATTCGACCGCTTCCGCTGCCGGCCCGGGCGTGTGCGCACCATCCGCCTGGACATTGGCATAGGCGGTCCCCTGTTTTTTCGACCAGTCGGTGCGCAGCAGGACCCAGGCCCTGGCCGGGATCCGCCCATGGCGTTGCTCCCATTCCAGGATAAACGCCTTGCTCAGCACGAAATCGGCATTCGCGGCCGATTCCCCGCTGGCGTCCAGAACGACGGCCGGCGCGATGAAATTCTTCGCCTCGATCGTATCCGTCGTGTTGTTCGGCAGGTCCTTGCCCGAGATCCAGTGCACCGGTGCGTCGAAATGCGTTCCTGTGTGCTCGCCGCACGAGAAATTATTCCAATACCACGCCGGCCCCCTGGCATCGTAGCGCGACACTTCCTCGAGCCGGAACGGCGCGCACTGGCCGAACTCTGCCGGCAGCTGAATGGTTGGGAAATCCGGCGACAGGGTCTGTGTCAGATCGATGACCTTGATCTTTCCGGCGGCGATTGCCGTTGCGAATTCAGCCAGCATGTTGATCCTCCTGGTTCAGCTTGTATGCACCATTGCACGGATGGCGAGCGGCGGGTCCTCGCGCCGTGGCCACAACCTGTCCTCGCCCGCCCGCGTTGCGCAGCCGCGATGCAAGCGACGAAACATTTTCAGAACCAAAAGTACGGGCTGGTAGCGGGCGCTGCCGGGTACCGCGGTCTTGCCCAACAGGCGCAGGGCGCGGCGGCCGGCCCGCGCGTCACTCAATTGACGTTTCCCAGGGTCGCGATCGTGGCGAGAACACCGTCGATGGCCTTGCCCGCTTCGTCCGCCAGCGCCGCATCGCGCAGCCGGCGCAGCCAATCGGCGGCGTCCTCGCGCCCCGCGAGCAGTGGCAGCGCGCCGGTCACCCGCGCGAACTTGTCTTCGCCGCGCTGGTGCGTGTCGCTATAGCCCTTCACCAACCGCCGGCAGCGCAGCAGCTCCAACGCGAGCGGCGGATCGCGCGGCGCCTCGCTCGCGACGAGCTCCAGCCAGTTGCGCAGGAAATCCGCCTCGCGCTCATGGCGCAGCAGCCGCCGCCGCCAGCGCCGCAGCCCCGCGACGGCATAGAGCTGGAGGAAGCCCGCGAGCCGCGTCGAGCGGATACGCCGCGGTTTTTCGGCCAAGTTCTTCAGCAGCGCTGAAAGCAATGCCGACTGTTCGACCCGCTTGCCCCAGCGTGCCGGCAGGGTGGCGCAGATCTCGGCGAGGCGCGGATGCATGAACTCGGTGGCGTCCAGCAGCTGATTCTCGCGTGCCTCCGCCTCGCGGCGGACGCGCGCGAACCGCGCCGCGCGCGTCTTGAGGTCCGCCACGCGGATCACGTCGTCATACGCCATCGCCAGGGCGATCTGGCGGGCCGCTTCGCCCGCGAGCGATGGCGCCAAGGCCACCAGCGCTGCCACGTGGCCGAGATACTCCGCCGCGTAGTCGACGTCCTGGTAGTCCACCAGCCGCGCCAGGCCGTGCCGTAACATTGCCCTTGCATCCGCCGGAAACTCGGTATCGATGCGGTCGAGCAACGAGGTCAGGAGGGTCCGTTCGTTCGCGGTGCCGCCAAGGATCGCGCCGTTCGTCCTGGTCGCCGGTTCCGGTGAAGGCGCTTGCGCATTGAATCCAGCGTCGAACGCAGCAAGGCTTGACGTCACCCCCACGCCGCCGGCGCGGATCGTGCCCTCGAAGGCCTCGCGCGTGAACGGCAGGGCGCGCGAGGCAGCCAGCGCGCCGAACAACGAGGCGGAGATCATGCTGCCGCTGGCCGTTGCCAGCGCCTGCATGTCGGCGGCGATCAGCTCGCGTGCCGCGAAATGCATCGCCTCCAGCACCGGTCGGCCGTCGATGATCCCGTCGCCGGGGCGGGCTTTTTCGGGCACCGTCAGGGAGCGGTGGGTGGATGCCACCATGAGCGTGCGCTCGGGCGTGACGAGGCCGCGCTGGATCGCGCGCCCGGCCTCCATCAGCTCGGCTGCGATCACCACGTCGACATCGCCGGGCACCGGCATCAGCGACAGCACGGGTGCCGCATTGCCGCGTGGGCGGATCAGCTCCACGTAATAGATCGTCGCCCCGGTGCGCTGGGCCACACCGGGCACGGAGGTGGTCTGCGCGACCCATCCTTCGCGTTCCGCCATGGCAACGATCCAGTCGGCGAGCACGCCGCCGCCCTGGCCGCCCATCGCCAGGATCGCCAGCGTGAGCGGCCGGTCGTCCGAGAGGTTCACCCCTTCCATGCCCCGCTGCCCCGTTCTCAGACCGTCAGCGCCATTCGTCCGCGCTCGCGCCGCGCCTGCAGCCAGACGATGAGGCGCGCCCGCAGGCGCGCCCACCACGCTTCGAGCGGTGCCGGGTTGTGCACGACATCCGCGCGGTAGAAGGAGGGGCACAGCACCGCCGCCTCCGCGACCTCGCCGCAGTTGCCGCACCCCACGCAGCTCTGATCGATCGCCGCCACCGGGTCTTCCTGCAGCGGATCGGCGGAGGGCTTGACCGAAAGCGAGGGGCAGCCGGAAAGGCGGATGCAGGCGTGGTCGCCCGTGCACACATCTTCATCCACGCCGAAACGCGGCCGCACCTGCCGCTCGCCCCGTTTCACGGCGGCGGCAAAGGCCGGTCGTTCACGCCGCTGGCGATTGAGCATACATTCTGAGGAAGCAACAATAAATTTCGGTCCCTCGGCCGGCGTCGTCAGTGCCTCGCGCAGGGTGTCACGCAGCTTTGCCACGTCATAGGTGCGCTCCAGCGTGCGCACCCACTTGCCGCCGACGCCGCGGATGGCAGTTTCGATCGGATGGCGGGTGCTGCGTGTCCTGTTGTCCGCGCGCGAGGACAGAAGGTCCTGGCCGCCGGTCGCCGCGGAATAGAAATTGTCGACGACGACGACGACGCCGTCATGCTTGTTGAAGACGGCGTTGCCGATACCGTTGAGCAGGCCGTTGTGCCAGAACCCGCCATCGCCCATCATCGCAATCGGCCGCTTCCCTGCCTTCACCTGCAGCGCCGCAGTCGAGGACGGGCCGAGCCCGTAGCCCATGGTCGTCGTCCCGATCTCGAAGGGCGGGTTGATCGCGAAGAGATGGCAGCCGATATCGGCGCCGATGTGGTGCTGGCCGAGTTCCTTCTGGACCAGCGTCATCGCCGCGAAGATCGGGCGTTCCGGGCAGCCGGTGCAGAAGCTGGGCGGCCGCGGCGGCACGGTGCTCGCGAGCGCCGTCACCCGCGGATCGTCGAGCACGGCGGCGGGCGAGGGGGCTGCTTTGAGAGTTGCAGCGAGCGCCGGTGCGGCCGTCTCGACGAAGCGGCGGATGCCGGCGGCAAGCACGCTGGCCGTGTACTCGCCGGCCATTGGCAGGACGTTCTTGCCATGCAGCGGCGTCGCCACATCGGCGCGCCGCAGTTCCGTTGCCAGTGCCTGCTCGATGAACTCCGGCTGGCCCTCCTCTACCACCAGAACGCCCTTCTTGCCGGCGCAGAACGCGACCAATGCCGCGGGAACGAGCGGGTAGGTTACGTTGAGCACATGCAATGAAATCCGCGTGTTGCCCCAGACATCGGCGAGCCCCACTCCCTGCAGCGCGCGTATGACACCGTTATAGAGTCCGCCCTGCAGCACGATTCCGATCTCGTCGAGATCGCCCGTGAAGGTTTCATTGAGCCCCCGCTCGGCGATAAAGCGCCGCGCCGCCGGCAGCCGCTTCTCGGTCTTCTCCTTCTCATGCATGAAGGAGGCGGGCGGCAGTACGATCCGTCCGGTATCGCGCACCGGATGTTCGAGTGCGGCGGCGAGCGGCATCGCCGGCTTGCGGTTCGCCTTGGCAATGAAACTCCCGTGGACGTGGCAGGCGCGGATGCGCAGCTCCAGCATCACCGGCGTGTTGGAGGCCTCCGAGAGGGCGAATCCCTCCTCCACGGCCTGCACGATGGAGGGCAGGTTCGGCCGCGGATCGAGCAGCCAGATCTGCGACTTCATCGCCACGGCGTGCGTGCGCTCCTGCATGATGGAGGAGCCTTCGCCGTAATCCTCGCCGATGACGATCAGCGCTCCACCGGTCACGCCACCGGATGCGAGGTTGGACAGCGCGTCACTCGCGACATTCGTGCCCGCGGTCGATTTCCACGTCACCGCGCCGCGGATCGGATACATGACCGAGGCGGCGAGCATCGAGGCTGCCGCCGCCTCGCTGGCGCCGTTCTCGAAATGTACGCCGAGGTCGGCGAGGACCTCCTGCGCGTCCGCGAGCACGTCCATCAGGTGCGAGATCGGCGCGCCCTGATAGCCGCCAACATAACCCACGCCCGATTGCAGCAGCGCCTTGGTGACCGCGAGGATCCCTTCGCCGCGGAATTCCTGCCCGTCGCCCAGCCGCAAATCCTGCACCTCGCGTGCGAAGCTTCGCTCAGCCATGCGCCATCTCCACCCGATCGCGGCGGATCGTCCGTCGCCGCCAGCCGCGCGTCAACGCGCCCCCGCGACAGCCGCGTCCCCGGCCGGCGCATTAGGGCTCCCCCGGGGAGATATTTCAAGCCTAAACGATTTTCGCGCGCCCCGGCCGCTGCCGACCATCGGCCGACCCCGCATCGGCGAAACCCGCATCGGTCACGCCCGCACCGGCCACGCGCGCATCGCTCTCGCCCGCCTCGCTCTCGCCCGCCTGGCAGGGATCCGTTGCCGTCCGGGCGCGTCCCGGCCCAGTTCGCGGCCGCCGAGGGTATACAGCCGGGGATACGCGGCCGAGGGTAAGGGGCGACCGGCGGTCGACGGCAGGTCGAGGACGGCGCGGTGACGATCAGCGTCATGATGCGGCTGTTGCCGGGCCTCGTCGTGCTGGCGCACAGGAAAACCTCGGTTTTCGTCGCTGCCGAAATGACAGCGGCCTGGGCCAGGGCTGCTGCCCGACCTGGGCCGCGCGCCGCGAAGGGCGCTGACAAGCCGCCGCCGTTCGGCTAGTCCCCGGGGCATGCTTCGTACCTTGGCCTGGCGCGTGGCGGTGGCGCTGCCAACGCTTCTCGTCGTCTCGGCGCTCATCTTCGCGGCGCTGCGCCTGCTGCCGGTGGATCCCGCGGTGACGTCCCTGCCGGCGGGTGCCACCCGGGCCGAGATCGCGACGATGCGTCATGCGATGGGGCTGGACCGTCCGCTGCCGGTGCAATACGCGATCTGGCTCGGCCGGGCGCTGCATGGCGATTTCGGCCAGTCCATCCATCTGCACCGCCCGGTCGGCGGTCTCGTCCGCGACGCGCTGCCGGCCACGATCGAACTCGCCGGCAGTGCCATGGCCATCGCCTCGGTCCTCGGGATCGGCGGCGGGCTCCTGCTTTTTGCCCTGCGCGGCCGGCGCCTGGAGCCGGCGCTGGAGACGGTCATCACGCTCGCCATGTCGCTGCCGGAATTTCTCTGGGCCCTTCTGTTCGTCTTCGTCTTCGGCGTGGCGCTGAACCTGCTGCCCGTCACCGGCCGCCTTGCGCCCGGCCTGGCGCAGCCGCCCGGCACCGGCTTCCTGTTCATCGATTCCCTGCGCGCCGGCCGCTTCGACGTCTTCTGGAGCGCCTTGCTGCATCTCGTCATGCCGGCGTCGGCGCTCGGCATCGCCTTTGCCGCCCCGATCGCTCGCGTGCTGCGCACCTCGCTGCTGGCCGTCTGGGAGCAGGATTACATGCGCCAGGCGCATCTGCGCGGGGTCTCGGAAACCCGCCTTCTGCTTGCCCACGCCCTGCGCAACGCGGCATTGCCCACCCTGCCTTTCATCGGCCGGCAATTCGGCGTCCTGGTCGGCGGCGCGCTCCTGGTCGAGGTGATTTTCGGCGATCCGGGCATCGGCAGCCTCATGGTGGATGCCCTGCGTCATGCCGATCTG
>JAJXXT010000070.1 GCA_021780935.1 Pseudomonadota bacterium | reverse complement strand
CGGTGGTGGACCGCGCCGCCTTCGATACCGCGGTGGCGGCGGTGCGCAAACGTGCGCGCGGCGCCGAAGCGCCGGCGGCGGCGGCGGTGGCCGTGGGATGGGCGCTCGATCTGCCGTTCGCCGAGGCGCTTGAGAAGGAGCGCATGGAGAGCCAGCGCCTGCGCAGCGCGCCGCAGAGCCGCGCGCTGCGCCACTTGTTCCACGCCGAGCGCCTGGCCGCGCGCATCCCGATGGTGGACGGGCGCATCCCCTCGCCGTGGCCGGTCGCGCGCACCGGCGTGGTCGGCGGCGGGACGATGGGCTCGGGCATCGCCATCGCGTTCGCCAGCGCCGGCCTGCCCGTGGTGATGGTGGAGGCCGACGCCACCGCCGCCGCCACCGCCGAGGCACGGGTGCGCGCGGTGCTCGACCGGCAGGTGAAGGGCGGACGGCTGTCACCGGCTGCGCGGAGCGAGCGGCTGGGCCGGATCAGCTTCTGCGCCGATCTGCTGATGCTCGCTGATGCCGACATCGTGGTCGAGGCGATCATCGAGGATGTGGCGGCGAAGGAGACGCTGTTCCGCCGGCTCTCGGCCGTCACGCGGCGCGACGCGATCCTCGCCTCCAACACGTCGCGGCTCGATGTCGATCTGCTGGCCGATGTCGTCGATGCGCCGGAGCGGGTGGTGGGGCTGCATTTCTTCAGCCCCGCGCATGTGATGCGGCTGCTGGAAGTGGTGCGCACGCCGCGCACCGCGGGCGAGGTGCTGGCGACCGCCATCACACTTTCGAAACGGCTGCACAAGCTGCCGGTGGTCAGCGGCATCTGCGACGGGTTCATCGGCAACCGCATTCTCTCGCGCTGGCGCTCGCAGTGCGACTACCTGCTGGAGGACGGCGCGATGCCGGAGCAGGTGGACGCGGCGCTGGAAGCCTATGGCTTCGCCATGGGGCCCTATGCGGTCGCCGATCTCGCGGGGCTGGATATCGGCTGGGCCGGCCGCAAGCGCGCGGCCGCGACCCGCGACCCGCGCGTGCGCTATGTGCGGATCGCGGACTGGATCTGCGAGATGGGACGCTTCGGGCAGAAGACCGGCGCCGGCTATTACCGCCACGACGCCGAGGGACGCCACGTGGACCCGGTGGTGACCGAGCTGGTGCTGCGCGCCTCGCATGAAAAGCAGATCACCCGGCGCGAGGTGAAGCCCGAGGAGATCACCGCGCGGGTGCACGCGGCGATGGTCAACGAGGCGGCGAAGATCCTCGCCGAGGGGATCGCGCAACGCCCGTCCGACATCGACCTGGTGCTGGTCAACGGCTACGGCTACCCGTCCTGGCGCGGCGGCCCGATGCACGAGGCGGACGAGAAGGGCATCAAGGCGGTGCTCGGCGAGATCGAGGCGATGGCGGCGGCGAGCGGTCCCGGCTGGGAGCCGGCGCCGCTGCTGCGCGAGATGGCCGAAGCCGGGCGCCGCTTCGCCGATATGAACCTGTAGCGCCAAGGCCGCGACGAGTTCCACCCGCGGCGTCCGGTCGATGTCCTTCAACTCGCCGGTCAAACCCGGCATCGCCGCGGAATTGCGAAAACATCTTTGTTTTCAATCCCGCACGATGGTGGGCGCAGTAGGACTCGAACCTACGGCCCGCTGATTAAGAGTCAGCTGCTCTACCAACTGAGCTATGCGCCCGCCGAACTCGACGGGCGGCCCTATAGCGGGCCGGCGTGCGCTTGGGAAGCCCCGCCCCGCTAACCGCCGAGCGGCAGGTATTTCACCAGCGACAGCCCCTGCTCCGCCGCGATCATCTGGTAGCTCGCCTGCAGCTGGGTCTGCACTGTCGAAAGCTTGGTCATCGTCGCCGCGGCATCCACGTCCTCGGCCGAGGAAAGCTGCGTCTGCATCGCCGTCGCTGCATCGGCGAGCCCGGTCGAGGTCGCCTGCATCGCGGTCTGGCGGTCGCCCATCACGCCGGCATCGGAGTTGAGCGCCGTGATCGCATGGCCGAGGCTGGTCCGCACATCCGAAACGAGCGTCTGGAAGCCTCCGGCGGAGAGCTGCGAGCTCGACAGCGACCCCAGTGTCGCCAGCCCCCACATGATGTCGCGCGTATAGGACCCGGTGGTGACACTGCCCGTGGAGGCGATATCCGCGTTGCTGTTGGCGACGATGCCAGAGGGGACATAGACCTCGGCCCCGGTCTGGGTCAGCGGGCGGATATCGCTGCCCGACACCGCCGCGGCGTTGAGCGCCGCCGAGAAGGGACTGGTGCCCGCGGCGTTTGAGGAGGCGGTGACAAGCGTCGAGGCGAGCGTCGCCGCCGCCCCGTTGACGCCAAGCCCGGCAACCGCTGAGGCGATGGCGGTGGCAAAGCCTGAGCTGTTGATGCCGTCGGGATTGGGCACTGGAGGATTGGTCGAATCCTGACCGGCAAAAACGTATGTGCTGCCGTCCTGACTGTCGAGCAGGTTCGCCACTTGTGTGAGCGCGCCGCGGGCACTGGCGGCCACGCTATCGACCGTGCTCGCGTCAAGGCCATTGAGGTTGTTGGTCTGAGCGTAGAAGTTGCTGGCGATCGAGCTGATCTCCGCCAGCGCGGTCTGCGCCACACCCATCGGCCCCGCCACGGCCGAGATATTCGCCTGGTAGGTGCTGTTGGTGGCGAGCGCAGGGGTGAGCGAGAGCGCCGTCGCGGTTCCCTTACCGAGACCCGCCACCTGCGCCGACACATAGCCCGAGGAGATCTGTTGCGTGAGCGTATCCAGCTGCGAACGTGTCGCCGCCGAGTCCGCCAGAAGCTGAGCGAGTGTCGGCGAGCCGCCGCCGGTGATCGTCACACTCATTGCACCGCCCTCATTGCACCGCCTGTTCCAGCGTGTTCCACATCGATTGCACCGCGGTGATCACCTTGGCGTTGGCACCATAGGCGTTCTGCAGCGCGATCATCGTGGACATTTCGGTGTCGATCGACACGCCGCTGCCCGCGGCGAGCCTGGTCTGCAGCGCCGCTTGCAGCGACTGCGCGTTGGCAAGCGCGGTCTGGGCGCCCGCCGCATCGGCCGACTGCGCGCCCACCAGCGCCGTCGCCTGGCTCGCGAGATCCGGCTGCGCCGCGTAGGGTGCCGAGAGATTACCCGCCGGCCCCAGCCCCGTGGTGGCCGGCGGCGGCTGCGGCACACCGGCCTGCGCGTCGGCCCCCAGCGCATAGGAAAGCACACGCGTGATCAGCATGGTGAAGCCCGCCGACCCACCAGCCGGGTTTGGCGTGAACGCGCTTGCCCCCGTGGCACTCCCGGCAACCGCGTTCGTGCCATCGCGAACCAGTGAGGGATTGGCGGTGACCGATGGATTGACCGTGATTGTGCCGGCATAGCCGATATAGCCCGCCTGAGCAGGCGTTCCACCCGTGCCAGGCACGTTCCCGGCGGGATCGGTGAAGAGGGTAAGACCCTGGGCGCTGAAACGTGTTGAAAGCGTTTCGGAAAACTCGTCGAGCTCGGCCTGCTGGGTCGGCAGCGTCTGGTCGCGCAGCACGATATTGGCGCCGATCGAGCCAGTGCTGGTGGCGGAGGTCAGCGCGGCCGTGACGTCCACGCCGCCCAGCGTGATCGGCGGAATTGAACCGGGATAGCTGGCGCCGGCCGACAGCGTTGCAGGCTGCACCGCGAATGTCGTGCTGGCGTCGAGCGGCACCGACAAGCCGGTCGAGGTATAGGCAGTCTCATTGCCATTGGGTTGCTCGATGAAGCGGATCCCTCCCAGCTGCCCCGCCTGGTCGATCGCCGCGGCGCGCTGGTTTTCGAGGTCGGCGGTGGACTGGCCCTCGCTCTTCAGCGTCACGATCTGTTTCGATAAAGTGCCGATCGTCGCCAGCGTCGTGTTCAGCGTCGCGATACCGGCGACGATGTTGTTCTGCGCGCCCTGTCTGGCCTGTTGATAGGCGTTGGACAGCGTGTTGATCTGCCCCGCCAGCGTACCCGCCGCCGACACCACCGCGCTCTGCTGCGTCACGTTCGACGGATCGTTCAGCAATGTCGAGAAGGCGTCGCTCAATTTGCCGAGCAGGCTCGCGATATCCTGGGATTGCCCCGTCGCCCCCTGCGCCGCGGCAACCGTGGCGAGGGCGGAAGCGCTGGTGGACAGCGCGCTCACCGTCGCGTTCTGCGCCAGCACCTGGGACTGGATCGCCGTATCGAGGACACGCGTGGTCGGTTGCGCCAGCGTGCCGAGGGGCTGACCGCCGGCGGTGACATCGACCGTCGTCGAGACGTCGCGCGCGTAGTCCGTCGTCGAGGCATTCGCGATGTTCTGTGAGATCGCTCCGAAGCCCTGAGCGATCGCGGTCAGCCCGGAACTGGCATTAGCGAGCGCGCCTGCGAGTTGCATGGTCAACCCAGCATGTTGATAGCCGCCTGAATCATCTGGTTCGCCGTTGTCACGGTCTTGGTGTTGGCCGTGTAGGCCTGCTGGGCCACGATGAGTTGGGTGAACTCGGAGGCGATATCGACATTGGACTGCTCGTCGGCGGAGGTGACGAGCGAACCGGCGCCGTTGCTGTTCGCGGCCTGGGCGAGCGGATCACCGGATTCGGTGGTCGCGGTGAAGGCCTGGCCGTCCTGACGCTGCAGGGCATTGGGGTTGGCGAAGGTCACGATCGGCACCTGCGCGATCGTCCGGCTCTGCCCGTTGTTGTAGTTGACGACGACATCGCCGGCACTCGTCGTGCTGACGCTGCTGAACGCACCGGGTGGCACGCCGTTCTGCGTCAGCCCGGTGAGGTTGAAGCTGGTGCCGGCATACTGCGTGAGCCCCGTGGATGAGCCGAAATTGCCGAGATTGAGCGCGATATTCTGCGCCGAGCCGCCGCCGAGATCGGCCGTGAAGTTGAGCGTCGCAGGCCCGTTCGTGGTGTAGCCGCTCGCGGACACGCTGCCGGTGGCGCTGGTGATGCTGCCGATGGTGCCGTCAGCCACCGCGTTGCCGCTGGCGGTCGGTCCGAAATTCACCACCGCGGTGCCACGCGCGGCACTCGCCGTGTCATCGGGAACGTTGATGGCCACCTGCCAGGAATTGGCCGAAAGCTGGGTCCAATTCAGCGTTACCGTGTGGGCGGTGCCCAGCGCGTCGTACACGCTGACCTGCGAGGTGATCGGCGTGGTGCCAGATGGCGTTGCCGGAAGATTGGCCGAAAGCGTCATCGAGGTCGTTGCCACCGGTGCATACTGGGTCTGACTGATCTGGATCGGCACCATCGCCGAGGTATTGGCGATGCCCGTGCTCGGGTTGACGGACCAGCCGTTGAGCGCGTCACCGGCACTGTTGACGAGATAGCCGTTGCTGTCCTCGCTGAAATCCCCAGCCCTTGTATAGTATTGCTGCGGCTGAAAACTGTCGGTTGTGGCGCCGGCGGCCGCAGCACCGGTTGGTCGGCTGACCGCGAAGAACCCTTGGCCCGAGATCGCCAAACTTGTCGGATTGCTGTTCTGCGCGATCGTGCCTTGCAGCGCGTTCTGGTAGTCGGGTCGCGCCACGACGGAGCCCGACTCATTAATCGATGCCGTGCTCTGGGTCAGGTAATCCTCGAACGACGTGCCGATACTCTTGAACCCTACCGTCTGACTGTTGGCGATGTTGTCGCTGATGTTGCTGAACGAGGTGCCCTGCGCGCTGAGCCCGCTCACCGCCGTGTCCAACGCACCGAAGATCGACATCGACTTCTCCTGGCCTTGCTGCTGATCACGCGGCACAACGCACAAAGCGTGCCATGATATTCGACGCGGAACCGACACGAAGACCCATCGTGCGGCGGCATCACCGGGTCGTTATGGCTCGGCAACATCTGCCGGGATGCGATGCGTGCCGGGCGCCAATGCAGCTGTGTCCATACGTCTGGTATGGCCGAAATCTTGCAGAAGCAGGGGCATGGTCTCGCCCATGTTCTCCACGATCCCCGCGCCATCAACGATGCCGGATGCGCCACGCTCGGCGACAGGCGTGGCCCGGGTCGGTGCCGTCATGCGCGAGGGCAACGTGCCAAACAACGGAGCCGGGGCGACACAGGCCGCCAACGCCCTTGTCGGGAAGGGCGCCAGGACCGCAGGCCCGGCAACGACCGGACCGACCTCGCCCGGATCAGCGCCGACCGCAAGCGCGCCTGAAGCCGACTTCCGGGCCACCATGCAGTCGGCAATTTCCGCAAGCCAGCCGGACCGAGCCGCAACGACGGCAGACAGTGCGACCACCAAAACGCCACGCGCGATCCGCGCGAAGACCTTGGGTGCCCCGCCCGGCAACACCACGCAGCGGCCCGGTGACCAACGCCCCACAAACCTGAGTGCGGTGAACCTGAGTGCGGCGAACCCGAGTGCCACGCAGATCGCGACTGCTCTGTTGGCCATCGGCGCGCCGGCCAGCGGCACGGCCGCGACCTTATCGAACGGTCCCTCACCACCAACGCCAGCCGACACCGCAGGCACGGCGGCCACGCAATCCGCGACGTCGGCGGCTCACCCTCCCGACGCCACCGGCAACGTTACCCCGCCGGCAATCGCTTCCCCGCTCGCGGTCGATGGCACGCCAGCTCCGTCGCCACTGACGGCGATCGATGCATCGGCTGCTCCCCCGGCCGCCAGTGCCGCTTCCCACGCGACCGCCACCGGTGGCAGCGCAGCGCCGACGGCGCCGGCGGGGGCCCATGTGATGCCCGCGGCCACCCCAATGCCGCCGCCGGTCGCTTTGGCCACGGTGGCCGGCACCCAACCGGCACCAAAGACGACGGATGCGGCGACCCTTCCCACGCCGACCCGCGCCGCCGCCGCGACTGTCGCGCAGGTATCTGCCACCCTGGCGCAGACGTCCCCCCAAGGATCCGGGGGAACGCTGACGCTGCATCTGGCGCCGCCTTCTCTCGGCCAGGTAACGATCCGGATCGCCGCGCCCGCAGGCACCTCCCCCGTGGTGACGATCACCGCCAGCCACCAGGCCTCCGCCGAGGCCCTGGCGACGGCGCGCCCAGCGCTTGAGGCGTCACTGCTGCGTGCCGGGCTCCCCGCCGACACCCGCATCGTCGTCCACCAGCCGAATGCATCGCCATCGGGCGGCGACACGCTCGACCGCGGCGCCCGCCAGCAAAGCGGACAGCCGCGCCGCCCTGCCAAGCCGGCCGACACCAATACCCCAACCGACTTTGCCGAAACACTCGATATCAGCGCCTAAGCACGGAGCCCTCGCATGAGCGCCAGCCTCACCGCCAACGCCGCCGCCCAGACGAATGCCGCCAGCAACAGCAGCACCACGGGCAACAGCGCGCTTGCCTCGCTCGGCAGCAACTTCACCGACTTCCTCAACATGCTGATGACGCAGCTGCAGAACCAGGACCCGACTTCGCCGATGGACAGCAACACCTTCACGTCTGAGCTGGTGCAGTTCACCTCTGTCGAGCAACAGATCAACACCAATACCAGCCTGACGCAGCTCATCCAGTACACTCAGGATGGGGCGATGCTGCAATCCGCGCAGATCGTCGGCAAAACGGTCGCCGTGACATCGAGCGAGTTGCCGTTGCAGAACGGCAATGCGGGTCTCACCTACACCGCCCCCAGCGCCGGCCCCGCGACCGTCACGGTCACGGATCCGTCGGGCAATATCCTCGACCAGCAGACCGTTCAGGCAAGCCAAGGGCAGAACAGCTGGAGCTGGAACGGTCAGACCAGCGCCGGCAGCCAGCTTCCCGACGGCGCCTATCAGGTCAGCGTTTCGCAGGGTGGCAGCCGGCTGAGCTTCGCGGTGATCGGGACCGCGTCCGATATTCAGAACACCAGCAACGGCCTGGCGCTGCAACTCGGGGCCGTCAGCGTGCCGCTGTCGTCGCTGGTTTCGGTGCTCAACTGAATTCGTGCGTGCCCTTCACGCTCCCTTTACCTCCCGCCGACAGATTGTCGTCGTCCCGCAAAAACGGCGGGGGCAATTGTAACGTGCTCGGCACATCCCGGACCGAAAGGAAAACGCCCCCATGTCCCAGTTCTCGATCAACACCAACGTCACGGCGCAGATCGCGCTCGAAAGCCTCAACGCCACGAACTCCGCGCTGGCGTCCACCCAGAAGCAGATCTCGACCGGCTATCGCGTGGCGGACGCCACCGATAACGGCGCGGCCTACGCGGTGGCGCAGAGCGTGCGTTCGGAGGTCGGTGCGTTGTCGAGTGCCAACCAGCAACTCGGCAACGTCCAGGGACTGTTGTCCACCACCAGTTCCGCGCTCAACGATATCTCGAACACGCTCAACAGTGCGCGCGCGGTTCTCGTGCAGCTTGCCGGCAGCAGCGTCACCGGGACACAGCGCACCCAGTATGTCCAACAGTACCAGTCCTTCATGGCCACGATTAAGTCGGATATCCAGGGCGCCGGCTACAATGGCAAGACCCTGATCGGCAATATCACGGGGAGTGACGGCACGTTTGGCTCCGCCGGCGTGGTACAAAACGAAATTGGCGCCACGTATCATGTCGCCACTTTCAGTGGATCGGCTTTCTTCGCGTCGATCAACTTCACCAGCACCCAGCTCAACGGGGCATCGACGGTGCAGGCGCTGATCACCAACACCGGCACGTTTCTCAACAAGCTCAACACACTCGGCAGCGAGCTGAACACCTACGGCAACGCCACGAACTACGTGAACAACCAGATCACGTACAATAACGACAAGATCGACGCTTTGAATTCCGGCCTCGGTTCGCTGATCGATGCCAACCTGGCGCAGGAATCAGCGTTGCTGACATCGTTGCAGATCAAGCAGCAGCTCGGCACGCAGGCGCTTTCCATCGCCAACAATGCGCCGCAGAGCCTGCTGAGTCTTTTCAAGTAGCGCCACCTGCGGGCGCGGGCAAAATGCCCGCGCCTTAGCGTTGCATCGTTCACAGAGGTGATGACGGCCCATGTCTACACTTGTCCTGGAACTGCGCCAGGGAGAGACGATGATCGTCAACGGCGCACCAATCCGATTTCGTACCAAATCACGCATCGAGCTCACGGCACATGCGCGATTTTTGTTCGGAAAGCAGATCATGTCCCCGGCAGAAGCCACCACGCCGGCTCGTCGGATCTATTTTGCCCTGCAGAGCGCCTATATCGGCACCGACGACGAGCGCGACGCGGGACTCGTCGCGGCGCGTCACTACGTCGCGGCCTTTCAGGCCGCAACCACGTCCCAGCTCGCCTGTTCTATTCTTGACCGGGCCGTCGCCGCCGCCGAGTCCGATCAGGGCTATCAGGCGCTGCGTCTCGCGCGCCGTATCATCCGCCACGAGGACGCAGTGCTCGGCACGCCACTCTTGCCCGCGGAGTCCGCCCCGGAGTTTCCCGCCCGCATGCTGACGAGTCCCCCCACGAAAATCGTAGAGACCTGCTCATGAGCAATGTCGGTATCGCCCGCCGGGCGGAGCGCGCCTATGCGGCCGCCGCCGCCACCCGCAGCCTGCGGGCGCAGGAGGCGGAGGTCTTCATCCGTGTCATCGCCGCCCTTCGACAGGGCGCGCGGGGCTCGGGGACGGATCGCGCACGCGCGCTGGCAGACACGTCGTTGCTGTGGACGAGCGTGCTCAATCAGGTGCGCGACCCGGCCAACCAGTTGCCTGAACGGCTGCGCGGCATGATCGCCTCCGTCGCGATGGCCGTGCAGCGCGAGGTCACACAGGAGCAGCCGAAATTCGATTTCCTGATTGAGGTGAACGAGAACATCGCGGCGGGCCTTATCGACAAATGAGGGGCCGACAACCGAGGGAAGAACGGCAGCGATGAGCGGATACATCCTCACTCTGTTTCAAGGCGCGGTGACCAACAGCGGCAACAACACCGCATCCTCGCTGCTGTCCGCGATCGAGGGAACCGGCGGCACAGGCAGCCCCGATCCGATTCTAGCGCTGCAAACGGCCCAGCGCAACGAAACCCAGGATGTCGCGGCCACCGCTAGCCAACCGGCGGTCGCGAAAGCCATTGCGACCTTCAAACAGGCGATCGCGGCCGCCAAGACGCCACAGGAGTTTCTCGCCAATCCCACCGCACTGAACGTCCTACTGACGGCGAACGGCCTCGGGAGCGAGGCGTCGTACACGGCGTTGGCACGGCAGGTCCTGATGTCCAACCCATCGGACCCCGGTTCGCTCGTCAACCAGGTGGCCACCAGCAACGCCAACTGGCTTTCGGTCACCCAAACCTACCAGTTCGCGACCCAGGGTCTGGCCGTCCTGCGGAATCCCGCCGTGCAACAGACGATCGCCAATGGCTATGCCGAGGTTCAGTGGCGCCAGTCCCTGGACGCCACCACCCCCGGCCTGTCCGACGCGCTATCATTTCAGTCCGAAGCAGGAACGATCACATCGGCGAACCAGGTTCTATCGGATCCGATCCTGTTCAACGTCATCACCACGGCCTTCAACATACCGCAGCAGATCGTCTTCCAGGACCGGGGAGCGCAGTTGCAGGCGATCAACGCACAGGTCGACTTCTCACGCCTCAAGGACGCGAACTACGTCAACTCCATCACCGATCAGTTCCTTGTCAACACCCAGCAGCAAAGCAGCCCTAACTCGACGGATATCACGAGCCTGGCGGTGCAGGCCCAGGGGCTCATCGCGTGACACGCCGGGGTACGTGAGGGAACTGGACACCGGATCCACCGGTCCCACAAGACGGTCTTGGCTCAAAAGGAGCTAACATGGACGGATACCCCGCTACCGATCACATGATCCTCGCGTCCCGCGCGCGGGCATTGCTGGCGGCGAACCGCCCCGGTGCCGCCAGCCCGCTGATCGCGGCGTTGCGCGCACCGCTCGCCGGGAGTGTGCACCTCGCGGAACTCGAAGCGAAGCTGCACCTCGCCCAGGGCGACCCCGAAGCGGCCTGCGCGGTGCTGGACCCCGCGATTGCTTCGGCCCCGCAAGCCGCGTTGCTGCTGGCGCGCGCGCAGGCCCGTCTGCGTCGCGACGATGCGCCGGGGGCTGCCGCCGACGCCGCCGAGGTCGTCATCGCCGCACCGGACAACCCCGATGCCAAGACGATCCTCGGCATCGCCCTGATCGATCTCGGCCGCAACGAGGACGCCATTCCCTGTCTCGACGAAGCGTTGGTGGCGCACCCTGAGAACCCATGGTACCGCGAGGCTCTGGCCACCGCGTTCGAACGAGCCGGTGATGCAACGACCGCCGCACGGGTCCTGGCGGACGGCATCGCCCTCGCCCCGATCCATCCGGGTCTGCGCACCGCCGCGATCCTGCTCGCGATGCGTCACGGCGATGCCGCCCGCGGACTGGAGTTGGCGGAAGCGGCTCGGCGCGACGGCGCGGTGGATGCGCGGGTGATGGGACTGCTCGGCCACGCGCTCTCCCGGCTCGGGCGGCATGATGAGGCGGCGCGCGCGTACGCCGAGGCGTACAAGCTGGCACCGGAGGATGCCTATGTCCGGCACCTCACCGCAGCGGCGGGCATGCGGCCGGCAGAGGCCGCCACTCCCTGCGCTTATATCACCGCCGTGTTCGACGGTTGGGCTGACCGTTTTGATTACGACATCATCGGCCTGCACTACCGAATTCCCGGAGTGATGCGCCAGATGCTCGGTGAGGCGACCACCACGACACCCTGGCTCGACCTTGGTTGCGGCACCGGCCTGGTGGCGCTCGCAATCGGGGATCGCGCGACCGGCCCGGCGACAGGGGTCGATCTCTCGGGTGCGATGCTGCGCGAGGCCGCGGCAAAAGGTCTCTATCTGGAGCTGATCCAGGCAGAGGTAGAAAACTTCCTCGTCAACGATGCAAGGCGCTGGGCGCTGATCACGGCGGCCGATCTGCTCTGCTATATCGGCGATATCGGGCCCTTGCTTGCGCAGGTGCGAACGAGCCTGGCACCGGGCGGCGTTTTCCTCGCCTCCGTGGAGCTTGCCGAAGAACCTGGGCGCTGGGCGCTTGGGCCGCGCGGCCGTTTCCTGCATGGCCGCGCCATGCTGGAGGCGGCTCTGGATGCGGCCGGGCTGAAACTCGTCGAGGCGCGCGAAGAGGTCCTCAGGTTGGAGGCCGGCGAGCCGGTTCGCGGACTCATCATCCGCGCTATCCCGCGAGGCGCCGATGCCTGAGACCATGACCGCAAAATCGTCCGTGGCGGCATCAGCCAGCGAACGGGCGAGACGGGCTCGTCAGCTTTTGAACCTCGGCGACACGCAGGGCGCGGTGACGCTGCTCGGCGCCAGCGACGCGGACAGCAACGCCATCGCGAGCGACGTCGCGGTGCTTGGCATGGCGTACCTCGCGGCGTCGCGACCGGCGGAGGCGCGCGTAGCGCTGCGCCGGGCCGTGGCCCTCGGTGACAACTCGCCCAGTACGCTGCTAAATCTGGCGCTCGCGGAGGAGGGCAGCGGTGATCGTGCACGGGCGCTCGTGCTCGTTACGCAAGCGGAAGACGCTGCGGGGGACTGGGCCGAGCCGCCACTGCGGCGGGCCGAGATGCTTCGTCGGGCGGGCGACCACCCGGCCGCCGCCGCAGCCTATGAGGCCGCGCTCGCCCGGGATGGGTCGCGCCCGGAAGCGCTGGTCGGGCTCGCGGCATTATACATCGCGCAAGGGGACGGCCTGCGCGCCCAGATGCTGCTGCTGCAGGCCTGCGCCGCAGCACCTGAGTACGCGCAAGCGTGGGATGCGCTGGGTCTCGCGCTGATGCTGACGGGCGACGCCGCGGCGGCCGAAAGCGCGTTCGGGGAAGCCGCACGCCTGGAGCCACGATCCATCCCCTGGACCTTGCACCGGGCGGAGGCGGCGTTCGCTGCCGGCCACGCCGAGGCGGAGCTCGCACGGCTGGAGCGCGCGCCCGCGGGAGAGACCGCCACGCTGGCTGCGCGCGGGTTGTTGCTCGACCGCATCGGTCGGCGCGCCGAGGCTGTCGATCTGCTAGAAGCCGCGGCTATCCTGGCCCCGGACTCCAGCCTCGTCGCACGCGTGCGGGCTGACGTGCTGACCCGCACACTCGACGCCGGCGGCGCGGTCGCGGCAATCGAGCGGGCGCTTGAGCTGGACCCAGAGTCGGTTGAGTTGCGCAATAATCTTGGTGCCGCCCTGGTGCGCGCCCATCGCCACCGCCCGGCACAAACGGTGCTCGAGGCGCTGGTGGACGAAATCGGCCCCAAGGCCGGGCCGCTCTGTAATCTTGCCAATGCCCGGGTCTCCTCCGGTGACCAGGCCGGCGGTCTTGCGGCGGCGCGCGCGGCGGTCGAGGCGTCACCTGAGGAGCCGATTGCCTGGCGGGCGCTGACGAACTCGCTGGTCTATCACCAGGAGGCAACCGGAGCCGCGCTGCGCGAGGCGGCGGAGCGCGGCGCCGCTCTGCTGCGCCCCACCGCCGCGCCAAGGCTTGCCAATACGCCGGATCCGGAGCGTCGGCTTCGGCTCGGCCTGCTTTCCGCAACGCTGAAGACTCACCCGGTTGGGTGGCTCACGCTTGGCGGCCTCGAGGGGCTGGACCCTGCCGGGTTCGATATCATCGCGTTCAGCCAGCCCCTGGGGCCGAACCCCGATATGATGGCCCGGCGTTTTCGCTCACTCGCCAGCGACTGGGTGGCCGTGGACACCGACACACCTGCCGTCCGCGCCGATCGCATCCGCCGCCATGGCATTGACATCCTCATCGATCTCGGCGGCCATGGCGACCAGGGCTGGGCCACCACCTGCGCCTGGCGGGCAGCACCGGTGCAGATCAAATGGGTCGGCGCGCAGAGCCACACCAGCGGCCTCACCGCGATGGACTGGTTTATCACCGATCGCTGGGAGAGCCCGCCCGGTGCCGAGGCCCTGCACACAGAAAATCTGCTGCGGATGCCGGACGGCTATTGCTGCTATTCCACGCCGCCCTATGCGCCCGATGTGGCTCCCCTGCCGGCGCAGGCGCGCGGGTTCATTACGTTCGGATGTTTCAACAATCTCTCAAAGATCACGCCCGAGGTGATCGCCGCCTGGGCACAAATCCTGCGGCGCGTCACGGACAGCCGCCTGTTGCTGAAGGCGCATCAGTTCGCCGACCCCGAGATCGCCGCTTCCCTGCGGGCGCGCTTCGCGGGGCATGGAATTGATCCCGCACGAATCGAGTTGCGTGGTGCCAGCCCGCATCGCGCCCTGCTTGAACAATACGCCGATGTGGACATCGCGCTCGATCCGTTCCCCTATACCGGCGGGCTGACGACCTGCGAGGCGCTGTGGATGGGCGTGCCGGTGATTACCCGACCCGCTGATTATTTCGCAACCCGCCATTCCGCCAGCCATCTCGGCAATGTCGGTTTGTCGGACTGGATCGCGCCGGACGTCGATACCTATGTAACGATGGCCGTGGCGCGTGCGGCCGATATCGCGGCACTGGCGACGTTGCGCGCGACGTTGCGAACACGCGTCGCCGCAAGCCCGCTCTGTGACGCACCACGTTTCGCCCGTAACCTGACAACGGCCCTGCGCGGGGTCTGGCGGCAATGGTGCAAGGAGAACAGCAATGCTCGATGACATCACCGTCTCGGCGGCCTACTGGCAATCGCGCTATCGCGCCGGCGGCGGCTCCGGCGCCGGTTCCGTGGGACGTCTGTTGGCCTGGAAGGCCGCGGTGATCAACGGTTTCGTCGCCCGCAACGATATTCGGGATCTGCTGGATCTCGGTTGCGGTGACGGTGCGCTTGCGCAACATATCGAGGTCGCGTGCTATCGCGGCACCGACGTCGCAGCGGATGCGCTGGCGCGCACCGCGGCGGCGCGCGACGGCATGCAGGCCACACGCCTGATCCCATGGGATGCGATGGACCAGGAAAAGCCGGCGGACCTGGCACTGTCCTTCGACGTCATTTTCCACCTGGTCGAGGACCAGGCCTATGGGCAATACATTCGCCGGCTGCTCGGCGCCGCGCGACGCTTCGTCCTGATCTACGCCAGCAATGTCGAACGCGCCTGGCCGGCGCCACATGTCCGCCATCGCCGCTTCACCGAGACGGTGCCACGCGTCGACCCCACCTGGCGTGTTGCCGCGCATGTTCCGAACCCGTACCCCTACGACCATCGCCGCCCGGATACGACCAGCTTCGCTGATCTCTATCTGCTGGCGCGCCCCGGTGAGGCGGCGACGCTGGTCATTCCCGCGGTATAGGTCATCAACTGCGATCAAACTTCAGTATCCGCGACCGGTTCGACACCAGCCGCGCCCCACCGTCGCCGAACGTAACAGCGAATTCCTGGGTCCAGGCACCCTCGCCATGGCTTGCCCGTGCCAGGCCCGGGCCCAGCGGCCGAAGATCGATGACAGCACGCAACGGACCCACACCGTGCTCAAGCGTTGCCTTGCCATCCCGAACCGCGACGTCAAACGCCGCACCGAGACCGCGATGCTCATAGCGCCCCTCCCACCAGGCGGGGGCTGTCGTCGCCATCGCCGTTTGGAAGCGGCGGCGCGCAAGTCCCACCTCGCCGACGAGAGCCTGGCCCTCCATCGCGAGCGAGACCGGTAGGTGGGCGGAGCCGGTCTGGGCGCCGAGCAGAAACGCGCCGCCCTGGCGCAGCTCAAGCCATAGCGGCTCGCCGTCGGCAACAAAGAGCCCGTCCGGAAGGCTGTCGGACAACGCGCCCTCCCTGGGCGTGGCCATGCCCCGCATCGCGGCGGCGACGCAGAGAGCCACCTGATGCGGGTCCGTGTCCTCGCGATTGCACAGCACGACCACACCCGCCGCGTGTTCCGCCATCAGCAGCAGATAGGACTTGTATCCCGGCAGCGAGCCGCCATGCCCAACCGTTCCCAGCGGTCCGTGTGCGAGACCCAGCCCGTATGCCGTGGCGCGCCCATCGGCGAGGCGGCGCTGCGCGGCGAGTGCTGCGAGCGGAACCTCGCCGCGCAGCAACGCCTGGCCCCAGCGCGCGAGATCGAGCGCGCTGCCAGCAAGCCCGCCCGAGGCCGAGATATGCGGTCCATAACGGCCAAACTCCCAACGACCGTTCACCCTTATCCCGCCACGCGCGAGGCCCGGCACGATCGTCGCATCATCCTCCGGCAGCACGATCCCGAGCCCGAGCGGGCGCAGAAATCGTTGCGCGACCGTCTCCTCGTAGGCGCCCGCGAGCTTTGCCTGCAGCAGCCGATAGCCGGTGTTGGAATAGGAAATCTCCGTCCCCGGCACGAAGTTCAACCGATCGAGCCGACGCGCAAAATCCACCAGCGCCGCCCGCGACAAGCCGGTCGAGGGCGGTATGCCGAGCAGCCAATAGGTTTCCATCACATCGGGCAGCCCGCCGGTCATGTCGAGCGCGCGCCCGACGGGAACCGCATCCCCCACACCGAAGCCGAGCGGTGCCGCGAGATCAACGCCCAGGACCAGCGCCGTGGCGGCAAGAAACTGCTTGCTCACCGACGCATAGCGGGACTTCGTCTCGACCGCGAACGGAATGCGCCATGCGGGGTCGGCCAATCCGCCGCACGCGGCTCCCCGCGTCTCACGTGTGTCGAAGAGCAGGATCGCACCGCCCGGTGCGTCCTCCTCCGCCTGCCATGCCGCCGCCACCGCCTGCGCCGCCGCCAGTCCCGCCTGCCAGTCCATCCCGCCCTCCCTCGCAAGGGATGCAGTCTGGCGTGATCCGCAGCGAAATCCAGCCTCGGTGAGGCGCCGTGTCGTCAGTCCCGCGGCGCCGCGTTCATCGCCCAGGCGTGGCCGTGCACCAGCCCGTATCGTGCTCGTGCCGCGTGGTGGTTGCTGTGGCACGGTCGTGAAACTTTGCCGCCTCAGTGCTGCCGGCGAGGGTCACGAACTGAAATTTGTAGCCCATGGCGCCGATCTCACGCTGGAAGTTGCCGATCGCCGCCGGCGAAAGCTTGCGCTTCCAGTTGAAGCTCGATGAGCCGTTATACACCACCATCTTGCCGGGGAACGTCCGGTGGATCGCCTCGGCGAAGTGTCGCGCCGTGTCGAGATCGGGCTCGGACGTTTTCCACACCAGCAGGTCGGCATAGGGCGCGTAGGCGAGGTTGCGGGCGATGGCATCGTCGTCGCCCACGCCTTTGCGGATGCGGAAGAACCCTCGGCGGCGCGCTCGTCCGGGAGAAAGGGCCGGCCGCGCCGAACAAAAACCCTCGCGCGCGCCGGCCGCATCAGGGCAATGCCCGCCTGCGTTTGCGCTGCTCACCCAGCACCAGCACCGCGCCCGCCAGCATGATCAGCGCGGCACCGGCGAACACCGCCGCCCGCGGAATGTCGCCGAACACCAGAAATCCGAGCACGAAGGCCCAGATCAGCGAGACATATTCCACCGTCGCCATCACCGCCGCCGGCGCATGGCGTGCCGCCTCGAACAGAATGTACTGGCCACAGCCGCCGAACACGCCGATCTCCACCAGCAACAGCCACTCGACACCGTGCGGCATGCGGAACTGCCAGAGCGACAGTATCCCGGTGACCGCCAGGAACACGAGATTCTGCGAGAACACCTGCAGAACGGATGTTTCGCGCCGCGCGATCTGGCGCATCAGAATCACCGCCAACGCCCACATCGCCGCCGCCGCCAGCACCAGCCCGGTGGCGACCGAGGGGCGCACGCCGAACGGATCGCTCGCAATCAGCACACCTGCAAATCCGATACCGACGCAGGTCCAGCGCAGCGCCGTCACCCGCTCACCCAGCAGCGGCCGCGCCAGCAGCGTCGTGAGCAGCGGCGAGGAGTAGTAGAGCGTGGTGAGCTGCGCGAGCGAAAGGCTCGCCGCCGCGGTGTAGTAGAGCAGCCAGGCCACCAGCGTCAGCGTCCCGCGTGCCACGAGCGATAGCTTCATCGTCGAGGCGAGCAGCGACGGCACCACCCGCCCGCGAGAGGTGACGAGCACCCCCACGACGATCATCAGGCTGCGGAAAAACAGCACCTCCGGCACCGGCAGACGCTCGACCAGCCATTTGTTGGTCGCGTCGTGCATCGCGAACAGCGAATAGGCCAGCACGCCGAGCAGCATGCCGAGCCCCATCCGTTCACCCATGGATCAGGTCCTCGCTCAAACGGAGTGGCGCAGTGCCGCACCGGCGGCGAGCGGGCAGAACGGCAGGCACAGCGCCAGCAGCGCGCCCTCCACCAGCAGCGGCGCCGCGAAGGGCGCCGAGATGCGCGCCGCCTCCGCGGCGAGCGTGCCCATGATCAGCACCGGGGTCGCCAGCGGCAGCACGAGCAGCGGCAGCAGCACGCCGCCGCGCCGCGCCCCCACCACCAGCGCCGCCGCCGCCGTCCCCAGCAGGCTCAGCACCAGCGTGCCCGGCAGCAGGCCCAGCAGCAGCACCATGAATGGCGCCGGCGCCACGCCGAACATGATCGCGACCGGCCCCGAGGCCAGCAGCAGCGGCAGGCCCGTCAGCAGCCAGTGCGCGCAGGCCTTGAGGATCGCCACCCCGGCCGGCGGCAGGCCGGAGAGCAGGAGCAGGTCGAGCGTGCCGTCCTCGGCATCGGCGCCGAACAGCCGGTCGAGCGGCAGGATCGCCGCCAGCAGCGCCGCGACCCAGATCACGCCGGGGCCGATGCGCGCGAGCTGCCGCGGCTCCGGCCCGACACCCAGCGGGAACAGCGAGGTCACCACCACGAAGAACAGCAGCACCGCGACGCTGTCCGCGGCGTGGCGCAGACCGAGCCGCAATTCGCGGCGCAACAGCTCCACGAACATCAGAGCGCGAGTTCCAGGGTCGTGGCACCTGGCAGCACGAAATCCTGGTGCGTCGCCACCACCACCGCGCCACCCGCCCCGCGATGCGCCGCCAGCATCGCTTCAAGCCGCGCCAGCGAGGCGGCGTCCAGAGCAGTCGTCGGCTCGTCCAGCAGCCAGAGCGGGGCGGCGGACAGCGCCAGCCGCGCCAGCACGGCGCGCCGCCGCTGCCCGGCCGAGAGGAAACGCGCGGGAATGGTGAGCAGCGCCTCCAGCCCCATGACCGCCAGCGCCGACTCGATGCCGTGGCCGCCGGCCTGGGCCCAGGGGCGCAGATTTTCGGCGACGGTCAGCCCCGGCTTCAGCGCGTCGAGATGCCCGACATAGGCGACCCGGCGCGACCATGCGGGCAGATCGTCGAGCGCCTCGCCGTCCCAGGTGATGCTGCCTTCGTCGAGCGGCAGCAGTCCGGCCAGGATGCGCAGCAGCGTCGATTTGCCGGAGCCGTTGGGTCCGCGCAGCAGCAGCGCGCCGCCGCGCCCGACGGCCCCGCCGACACCGGCCAGCACCAGGCGCTCGGCCCGCACCACCGCGACCCGTTCGAAGACCAGCCCCACGCCACCCAATCCGGTGCCCACGGACCCCGCGCTCAACGCATCCCCCTGATACCGTTCCCCCTCATGGACTGGCGGGGCGTGCTGTGGCAAATCGCGAAGCCGCCGTCGTCCGGTCGCAGCCGGAGCCCGCGGCGTTATCACCGCAACGAAAGAGCAGCGCCATGAAATCCGTCGGCCGGGACAGTCTCAAGACACGCGCAACCCTGACGGCCGCCGGCAAGACCTACGCTTATTTCTCCCTCCCCGAAGCGGCGCGCAGCCTGGGCGACATCAGCCGCCTGCCGGTCTCGCTCAAGGTGCTGCTGGAAAACGTGCTGCGCTTCGAGGACGGCAGCAGCTACACGGTGGATGACGCCAAGGCGATCGCCGGCTGGCTGGAGAAGGCGACCTCGACCAAGGAAGTTCCGTTCCGCCCCGCGCGCATCCTGATGCAGGACTTCACGGGCGTGCCGGCCGTGGTCGACCTCGCCGCGATGCGCGACGGCATCCAGCGCCTCGGCGCCTCGCCCGATAGGGTGAACCCGCTGATCCCCGTCGATCTGGTCATCGACCACTCGGTGATGGTCGATGTCTCCGCCCGGCCGGACGCGCTCACCAAAAACGTCGAGATCGAGTTCGAGCGCAACGGCGAACGCTACAGCTTCCTGCGCTGGGGCCAGACCGCGTTCGACGATTTCCGTGTCGTGCCGCCGGGCACCGGCATCTGCCACCAGGTCAACCTCGAATACCTGTCGCAAGGCGTCTGGACCGCGGATGTCGGCGGCACCAGCTACGCCTATCCCGACACGCTCTACGGCACCGACAGCCACACGACGATGGTCAACGGCATGGGCGTGCTGGGCTGGGGCGTGGGCGGCATCGAGGCGGAGGCGGCCATGCTCGGCCAGCCGATCGCCATGCTGATCCCCGATGTCATCGGCTTCCGCCTCACCGGCCGACTGCCCGAGGGCGCAACGGCGACCGACCTCGTCCTCACCGTCACGCAGATGCTGCGCAAGAAGGGGGTGGTGGGCAAGTTCGTCGAGTTCTTCGGCTCCGGCCTCGACCAGCTCGGCCTCGCGGACCGCGCCACCATCGCCAACATGGCGCCGGAATACGGCGCGACCTGCGGCTTCTTCCCGATCGACCGGACGACGCTCGACTACATGCACCTCACCGGCCGCGACGAGGCGCGCATCGCGCTGGTCGAGGCCTATGCCAAGGCGCAGGGCCTGTGGCGCGACACAGCCACGCCGGATCCGGTGTTCACCGACACGCTGGAGCTGGATCTGAGCACGGTGCTGCCCTCGATCGCCGGGCCGAAGCGCCCGCAGGACCGCGTGCTGCTCAGCGATGCGGCCAGCGCCTTCAAGACCGAACTCACCAAGAGCCTGGGTGTCGCCGCCAACGATGTCGGTACCGTCGCCAGGCCCAAGGGCCGCAACTACGACATCACCCATGGCGACGTGGTGATCGCCGCCATCACCTCCTGCACCAACACCTCCAACCCCTCGGTGCTGGTCGCCGCCGGCCTTGTCGCGCGCAAGGCGCGTGCCCTCGGCCTGACGCCGAAACCCTGGGTGAAGACCTCGCTCGCCCCCGGCTCGCAGGTGGTCACGGAATATCTGGAGAAATCGGGCCTGCAGGCGGACCTCGATGCGCTCGGCTTCCAGACCGTGGGCTATGGCTGCACCACCTGCATCGGTAATTCCGGGCCGCTCGACGACGCCATCGCAGACGCGATCGAGGAGAACAAGCTCGTCGCGGTCTCGGTGCTCTCGGGCAACCGCAATTTCGAGGGCCGCGTGCACCCGAACGTGCGCGCCAACTACCTCGCCTCGCCGCCGCTCGTCGTCGCCTACGCGCTGCTCGGCAAGATGACGCAGGATATCACCACCGTGCCGCTCGGCACGTCGAAGGACGGCAAGCCGGTCTATCTGCGCGACATCTGGCCCACCAACAAGGAAATCGCCGACACCGTGCACGCCTCGCTCGGCCGCGCCCAGTTCCTCGCCCGCTACGGCGAGGTGTTCAAGGGCCCGAAGCAGTGGCAGGCGATCGCGGTCGAGACCGGCAGCGCCACCTATCGCTGGAACGACGCCTCCACCTACGTGAAGAACCCGCCTTATTTCGAGGGCATCACGATGGAGCCGGCGCCGGTCGGCGACATCACGGGTGCGCGGGTGCTGGCGCTGCTCGGCGATTCCATCACCACCGACCACATCAGCCCCGCGGGCAATATCCGCAAGACCTCGCCGGCGGGCGACTATCTGTTGTCGTATCAGGTGCGCCAGCCGGACTTCAACAGCTATGGCGCGCGGCGCGGCAACCATGACGTGATGATGCGCGGCACCTTCGCCAATATCCGTATCCGTAACGAAATGGTGGCCGGCGTGGAGGGCGGCGTCACCCGCCACCTGCCCTCCGGCGAGCAGATGCCGATCTATGACGCCGCCATGCGCTACAAGAAGGACGGCGTTCCGCTGGTGATCTTCGGCGGCAAGGAATACGGCACCGGCTCCTCGCGCGACTGGGCGGCCAAGGGCACGATGCTGCTCGGCGTGAAGGCCGTGATCGTCGAGAGCTTCGAGCGCATCCACCGCTCCAACCTGGTCGGCATGGGCGTGCTGCCGCTGACCTTCAAGCCGGGCATGGACCGCAAGACGCTGGCACTGACCGGCGAGGAGCTGATCGACATCGCCGGCCTGGAGAAGCTGTCGCCACGGATGGAGCTTGAGCTGACGATCCACCGGCCGAATGGCGGCGTGGACCGGGTGCCGGTGCTGTGCCGCGTCGATACTCTCGACGAGGTTTCCTATTACCGCCACGGCGGCATCCTGCCCTACGTGCTGCGCGGCATGGCGAAAGCCGCCTGACCCGCGGCGAGGTCGGCGATGGGCCGCCGACCTCGCCCGTTTGCGTCGCGGCCGCGCCGGGCCGTCCCCGGTCGTGGCCCGGCTGGCTGCGTCAGTGCTGCGGCTGGGGCGGCGGCATGCCGCCCGGCATCGCACCACCAGGCATCATTCCGGGGGGCAGCGTCAGCGGATGGAATCCTGCCGGCGGCTCGAACGTGCTGGCTGGCAACGCGCCGTAGGTAACTTTGGTGGCCAGCATATATTGCTGCTGGCCCTGGCTGCTGCCGTTCGCCCGGCCGCGCGCGCGCAGCAGCAACCCGTCGGAGGTGATACAGGCGTCGCCAGTCCCCTTCGTGGTCGTCACTTTCCACATCGTGCAGGAAATTCCGGCGACCGTATCACTTCCCTCGCGGGAGAAGGTGGCGTTGCGAAGCTCGCTTCCCATCATCCCCGCGCGCATTGCCGGCGACTCCGGCATGCGCATGTACATATGGCGCGCAGGCTCGACGATGGTAGCCGTTCCACCGGCGCGATCAACGATCACATAGCCGGCGGCGCCAGCCATGCCCTGTATGCGCATATGCTGGCCGACGGCACCGTATGAAATGGTTATCACCCGGCCATTGCCGGTGGTGTAGGTGACGGTGGCATCGCGGGTCGGGAACGAGGGCGGGCGGCTCTGCGCCCAGGCGGGCATGGCAACGGCAATCAGCAGGCCCGCGGCTACAAGACGACGCATGGACTTGTCTCCCCTTGGCTGTGGTTGCGAACTCCTGTCGGTCGGCACGTCACGGAGGCGTCAGCGCCGGCGCCCGCAGCCGCGCGATCTCGGCGGCCAGCCGCTCGGCGGGCGGCTCCTCGACCCAGTTTGCGGGCGCCGCCAGCGCGATGTCCAGGGCGGCATGATAGGCCTGCCGCGATATCGTGATACCACCAAATCGAGCGAGATGCGCCGTTACGAACTGCGTGTCGAGCAGGGTAAAGCCGCCGAGCCGCAGCCGCGCGACCAGATGCACCAGCGCCACTTTCGAGGCGTCGGTCACCTGGCTGAACATGCTCTCGCCGAAGAACGCGCCACCGATCGCCACGCCGTAGAGCCCGCCCACCAGCCGCCCCTGCGCCAGCACCTCGATGCTGTGCGCATGGCCGAGCCGTGCGAGGGCGTTGAACACGCGCTCGATCTCGTCGCTGATCCAGGTGCCGTCACGTCCCGGCCCCGGCGCCGCGCAGGCCGCGATCACGGCCGGGAAATCGCCGTCCGCCCGCACCGTGAAGCCGCCCTGGCGAATCGTGCGCGCGAGCCGCGCCGGCACATGGAACCCGTCGAGCGGCAGGATGCCGCGATCCGGCGGGTCGAGCCATTCAAGATCCGGGCTCGCGCGCGACGGCGCCATCGGGAACAGACCCGCTCGATAAGCGCGCAGCAGCAGATCGGGGGTGATCGACAACCGACGCCTGCTCATGGAACGGGATGCCACGGCGACAGCATGCGCCGGTGGGGGCTCACCGGCAATCACGCGGAGCCATTCAGGCGGCGCCAACCAAGGGGACTTCCCTGGCCGGCGCTGGCGCGATCGCCTGCGATCGCTACCTTCGCGTGGCCACGGGTCGCACCGGCTGCCCGCATTCCACCGCCACCTCCCGAGCAACCGCCTTCGCCAGCGCCGCGTAGCCCCCATTGCCCATGTGCAGCCCGTCCGGCGCCATCAGCCTGGAGGCGGGCGCCCCCCCCGCGGCCAGCCAGCGCCGCATCAGCTCGTAGCGATGAATGACGGGCACGCCGAACTCCCGCCCGAGCCGGTGCAGCGCTTCACGATAGGCGAGGCTGCCACCCGCCTTGTGCAGCACGCGCGAGACCTGCGGGCCCATCAGCATCGTATCGATACCGGCCTGGCGCAGCGCCTCCAGCCCCGCACGCGTCTCGGCGACGAACCGATGCACCGGTACATGACGCAGCGGATCGTTGCTGCCGGTCTGCCAGATCACCAGTGTCGGGTGCTGCGGAATCACCTGATGCAGCAGTCGCGGCAGCATCTGGTCCGCGTCCTGCCCGCCGATTCCCTCGTTACGGACCGTCACCGGAACCGGCAGCCGCGCCGCGAGCAGTCGCTGCAGGCGCTGCGGATAGGCGTGCGCCGGATCGCTCGCACCGATTCCCTCGGTGGAGGAGGAACCGAAGGCGATCACCAGCAACGGCCTGCCGGCGGCGAGCCGTGCGGCACAGCGCGGCAGTTCCGGCGGATCGGCGCGTGACGCCGCAGCCGGCGCCAGGACGGCGACGACCAGCAGCAGGGTTCGGATCACACCGCCCAAGGCGATACGCGCATCACAACGCACAGGCCGCAAACCCCTTCATCATACCCTCGCCTCCTCGCCCCGTTACCGGGATTGCGCCGTCGGCGCGCCATTACGGGGCGGCACGCGCTGCCCGTGTCAGCCGCAGGCGCCGGTCGAGCCACGCGGCGATCGCGATCATCACCGCGAACCCGCCGCCATTGACCAGGACCTGCATCCCCCAGCCGATACCGAACGTGGTGAACGCAAGCCGCCCGAACAGCGACAGGATGGTGCCGGCCGAGAACACCTCCAGCGAATGCCGGCCGCAACTCGCGAGCGGGCGCAGCAGCCAATGGTCCTGCACCGCAAGGAATCGCTCCGACGACAGGGCGAGGTAGATCATGGAAACGACATCGAGAATGCGGCGCGGGTCGAGCCGGCTCTTGTCGAGCGAGGGCACCAGGATCGGCCGCCAGTCCGACCAGCCCCAGCGATGCCACGGCGCCGCGGCCAGCAGCGCATAGACCAGATATGCCAGCGCCAGGGCACGCAGCAGACGCCAGCGCGGCAGCGAGAACCCGCCGCGCCGGTGCTGCACCGCCAGCGCCATGCCCAGCGCGAACAGAAACTGCCAGGCGAACGGGTCGAAAAACCAGCCGCCGCCCGATTCGGCGTTGTGCAGGTTGAGAATCGGCAGCACCTGCGTCGCCCGCCACAGGATGAGCGACGGCAGCAGCAGCGCCGCCGGCGAGATCCGCCACAGGGCCTGCATCAGCGGGAACAGGCCCAACAGCACGATATAGAGCGGCAGGATATCGAGAAATGTCGGCAACTCCATCAGCCGCACCGCCTGGTTCAGCACCGCCGGGCGCGACGGTTCGAGGCCGAAGAACTCCTGTCCGAAGAAATAGGCCCAGACCGCGACGATGACGAAGGTCGACAGCAGCAGCAGAACCTGCGCGGCATAAAGACGCAGGCAGCGCAGCGCCACGCGCACCACACCGCTGCCCAGCCCCTGCTGGTCGAACACCCGCCCATAGGCGAGCATGCTGGAAAGTCCGGCCAGCAGCACGAAAATCTCCGCCGCGTCGGAAAACCCCCAGTTTCTGAGCGTGACGTTTGCGACCAGATTGTTGCCGATGTGATCGACGAAGATCATCAGCAGCGATATGCCGCGCAGGATGTCGATGCGGCCGTCGCGGCGCGGGCGTGCGGTGCTCGGCGGCATGCCCGATCGGCCCTCAGCCACCCGCGACCAGTCGTTCGAGCCAGTGGATCGTATAATCGCCCGCGGCGAACTGCGGATGCGCGGCGATGCGCTCGTGCAATGGCAGCGAGGTCCTGATGCCAACCACCGCGAACTCCGCCAGCGCCCGGCGCAGCCGCGCGATCGCCTCCGGGCGCGTCGGCGCGTGCACGATCAGCTTCGCCACCATACTGTCATACCACGGCGGCACCACGGCACCCGCGTAGAGCGCGGAATCGACGCGCACGCCAAGCCCGCCGGGCGCGTGGAAGGCGGAAACCCGGCCTGCGGAAGGGGCGAACGTCTCCGGGTCCTCCGCCGTCACCCGGCATTCGATCGCGTGGCCGGAAAAGCGGACATCCGCCTGGCCATAACCCAGCTCGGCACCGGCGGCGACACGGATCTGCTCGCGCACCAGGTCGATGCCGCAGACCATTTCCGTCACCGGGTGTTCCACCTGCAGGCGGGTGTTCATCTCGATGAAGGCGAACTGCCCGTCCTGCCACAGAAACTCCAGCGTTCCGGCGTTGCGATAGCCGAGCTGGCGCAGCGCCGCGGTCGCCGTCGCCCCCAGCGCGTCGCGCGCGGCGGCGTCCAGCGCCGGCGAGCCCGCCTCCTCGACCAGCTTCTGGTGGCGCCGCTGCAGGCTGCAGTCGCGCTCGCCGAAATGCACCACGCTGCCATGGCCGTCGGCCATGATCTGCAGCTCGATATGCCTTGGCCGGTCGAGATATTTTTCCAGATAGACGGCATCGTTGCCGAACGCCGCGGCGGCCTCGGCGCGGGCGAGGCGCCACGCCTCCTCCAGCCCCGCCGCGTCCTGCGCGACCTTCATGCCACGCCCGCCACCGCCCGCCGCCGCCTTGATCAGCACCGGATAGCCGATATCGGCCGCGACACGCCGCGCCTCGTCGAGGCTCGCCAGCTCCCCCTCCGAGCCCGGGACCAGCGGCACGCCGAGCCCGGCCATCGCGGTCTTGGCCGCGATCTTGTCGCCCATCATGCGGATATGGTCGGCGGAGGGGCCGATGAAGGTCAGGCCATGCGCCTCCACCATGTCGGCGAACTCGGCGTTCTCCGAGAGAAACCCATAGCCGGGGTGAATCGCATCCGCACCGGTGATCGCGGCCGCGGACAGGATCGACGGCATGTTGAGATAGGAATCGCGCGCCGGCGGCGGACCGATGCACACGCTCTCGTCGGCCAGGCGCACATGCATCGCCTCGGCGTCCGCGGTGGAATGCACGGCAACGGTGGGAATGCCCATCTCGCGGCACGCCCGCTGGATGCGCAGCGCAATCTCCCCGCGATTCGCGATGAGGACCTTCTGGAACACGGGCCTATTCGATGATCAGCAGCGGCTGATCGAACTCCACCGGCGTGCCGGAGGCGATCAGCACGCGCGTGACGGTGCCGGCCCGCGGCGCCTTGATCTGGTTGAACGTCTTCATCGCCTCGATCAGCAGCACGGTCTGGCCCGCGGTGACCGCCTGGCCCGGCGCGATATAGGGCGCCGCACCCGGCTCCGGCGCCAGATAGGCAACCCCGACCATGGGGCTGCGCACCGCGCCGGGATGGCTGGCATCGTCGGTGGCGGCGGCAGGGGCCGCGGCCGGCGCGGGGGCCGGGACCGGCGCTGCCGGCACCATCG
>JAJXXT010000041.1 GCA_021780935.1 Pseudomonadota bacterium | reverse complement strand
GGCCGCGCTGGTGCCGAGCCGGCCGGAGGGCGCTGCCTTCGGCGCGCCACCCGCTTCACTCTCGCCGCTCGCGGTGCGGGCGGAGGCGACGCGGGGCCGGGCGCGCGGGCGGGCCCTGCACGCGCTGCTGCAGCATGTGCCGTCATTGGCCCCCGCCGCGCGGGAGGCGGCAATACGGCGCTTTCTGGAAGCGCCTTGCCAGGGATTCCCGCCCGCCGAGGCCGAGGCAGCACTCGCCGAGGTCGTGGCAGTGCTGGCGCACCCGGCGCTGGCGGCGGCGTTCGGGCCGGAGAGCCGTGCCGAGGTGCCGATCACTGGCCGGCTCGCGGGCATGGTCGTGGGCGGCGTGGTCGACCGCATCGCGATCGATGCGCGGACGGTCACCATCCTCGACTACAAGACCGATCGCCGCCCGCCGCCCGCGGCCGAGGCGGCGCCGGTATCCTATCTGCGCCAGATGGCCGCCTATCGCGCCGTGGTCGCCGCCGCGCTGCCGGGCCACACGGTGCGCTGCGTGCTGGTCTGGACCGTGGGTGCCGTGGTCATGGACCTGCCGGCGGCGTTGCTCGACCGCTATGAACCCGGCTTGCCCAGCACCTCGGGGTTGACGACGTTGGTCGGCGCGCCGGCGGCATAGGCCACGATCTGGTCGAAGACGTCGCTGAACTGCATCTCGTAGTCCTCGTGCGTCACGTAGCCGATATGCGGCGTGCACAGGCAGTTCGGCAGCGCGAACAGCGGATCGTCGGTAGTCGGCTCCTTCTCGTAGACATCCACCGCCGCGAGGCCGGGCCGGCCGGCGCGCAGCGCCGCCTCCAGCGCGCCCGGGGCGATCAGGCCGGCACGGCTGGTGTTGACCAGCATCGCCTCGGGCTTCATGCGCGCCAGCATGGCTGGTGTGACGATGCCGCGCGTGGCCGGCAGCATGCGCATATGCAGCGTGACGATATCGGAGCGGCCGTAGAAATCCTCCGCGCTCGCCGCGACCGCATGCCCGTCGGCCGCGGCGCGCGCGCGGGATTCCTGGCGCGCCCAGACCAGCACCGGCAGGCCGAAGGCACGCCCGATCTGCGCGACCGCCGCGCCGATCTTGCCATAGCCGTGGATGCCGAGCGTCTTGCCGCGCAGCGTGTGGCCCATTCCCCATTGCCAGTGCCCGGCGCGGGCGGAGGCGACCTGCTCCGGCAGGCGGCGCGCGGCGGCGAGAATCAGCGCCCAGGTCAGCTCCACCGTTGCGTGCGAGGGCCCGCCCGCCTGCATGTTGGAGGAAACGACGATGCCGGCGCGCGTGCAGGCCGGCACGTCGATATGCGGATAGACGCCGCGCTGGCTGATCAGCCGCAGCTTCGGCAGGCGCTCGACCAGCGCCGCCTCGATGCGGGTGCGCTCGCGGATCAGCACCAGCGCCTCGGCATCCTTCAGTCGTTCGGCGAGGATGTCGGTGTCCTGCACATGGTCGTTCCAGACCGTCACGTCGTGGCCGGCGAGCCTGGCGAAGCAGGGCAGGGTGCGCAGCACGTCGAACACGTCATCGAGGATCGAAACCTTCACGCGCGCCGCCTCCCCCGGCTGATCGCACCAGCATCGCGCCGGGCGCGGGGCCTGTCCATCGGCCGGGCTTGATCGGCACCGAGCGGCTCGCCATTTTGGCGGTCAGGCGAATCGGAGAAGCGACATGAGCGAGCACACGAAGACCGTCACCGACGACAGTTTCCAGGCCGACGTGCTCAAGGCGCCGGGCCCGGTGCTGGTGGATTTCTGGGCCGAATGGTGCGGCCCGTGCCGCGCCATCGCGCCGGCGATCGACGAGATTTCGGCGGAATACGCCGGCACCCTGACGGTCGCGAAGGTGAACATCGACGAGAACCCGATGACACCGACGCAGTACAACGTGCGCGGCATCCCCACGCTGATCCTGTTCAAGGACGGCAAGCCGGTGGCGACCCAGGTGGGTGCCGCGCCAAAGAGCGCGCTTCGGCAATGGGTGGCGAAATCCATCTGACCTCGGCCCGCGTGTGATGGAGGTCCAGGAACCTCAGGTTCCTGGTGGGGTGCGGGGCAGCGCCCCGGCGTTTCTGTCCGCCGCTGCCTTGGACGCCCTGAACCTGACCACCGCCGAGGTGGTGGACGCGATCGAGGCCGCCATCCGCGCCCAGGCCGCCGGCGCGCTGCGCACGGCACCGAAAGCCTATATCCAGCCCGGCGACGGGCGCATGGCCCTGGCCATGCTCGGCATCGATGCCGAGCTGGTGGTGGTGAAGGCGCTGGTCGCCAACGCCGCCAACAAGGCGCGCGGCCTGCCCTCGGTGCTCGGCAGCGTGCTGGTGCTGGACGGGCGCAGCGGCGAGCCGCTGGCGCTGCTGGACGGCGCCTGGGTGACAGCACTGCGCACGGCGGGGCTGTCGGCGGTGGCGGCGCGGCGCCTGGCGCGGGCGGACGCGGCGACGCTGGGGCTCATCGGCTGCGGCGTGCAGGCGCATTCCCACCTCGCGGCCATGGCGGCGATGTTTCCGCTGCGCCAGGTGCTGGTCGCCGGGCGCGGGGCGGCGAACCGCGACGCGGTGCTGGCGGCGGTGCGTGCCCGCGGGCTCGACGCCATGGCCGTCGATGCGGAGGCGGCACTGGCCGCGGATATCGTCGTGTCCTCCGTCGACATGGGGGCGGCACCTTTTCTCGATGCGCGGCAACTGCGCCCCGGGGCCTTCGCCACCATGGTCGACCTCGCGGTGTCCTGGCAGGCGGAGGGGCTGGGCGGCTTCGACCGTATCGCCATCGACGACCTGCCGCAGGAGCGGCTGGCGGAGCGGCCGATGGTGCCGCTCGCGCGCGTGGGCGGCGACCTCGCCGATCTCGTGATGGGCCGGATGCCGGCGCGCCTGAACGAGGCGGAACGCACGGGCTTCGCGTTTCGCGGCATCGCGCTCGGCGACATCGCGCTGGCGGGCCTGGTCTGGCGGCGGCTGCGCTGAGTTATTCCGGTAGCGTTCCGTCGGCCTTCAGCACCTCGCCCGCGAGGTAGAGGCTGCCGCAGATCAGCACGCGGGCCCGGCGCTGGTGCGGCCCCTGTTCGCGAACCAGTTCCGCCAGCGCCGCCGCGATGGTCGGCCCCGGCCGCGCCACGCCGCCCGATGCCGCGATGATGTCCGCGATCGGCATCGCGAGGTGCTGGCCCGGTTCCGCAACCGCAAAGAGGCTCGCCGCGTGCGCCAGGATCGGTGCCAGAAACCCGGCACTGTCCTTCGACTGTTTCATACCCACGACGACATGGGTGGGACGATCGGTCCAGGTCGCGAGAAACGCCCCGATCGCCGCCCCGCCGCCTTCGTTATGACCGCCATCGAGCCAGAGTTCCCAGTCCGTGGGCAGGGATTTCGCCAGTGCGCCGGAAAGGCGCTGCATCCGTGCGGGCCAGGTGGCGTGCGCGATGCCGGCGGCGATGGCGGCCTCGCCGATGCCAAGGCGGGCGGCGCGGATCGCGGCCACGGCGATGCCGGCATTGTCGTGCTGGTGCGCGCCCGGCAGGGCGGGCTGCGGCAGGCGCATCGTCGTTTCGCTATCGCTCCAGACCAGGTCCGCGCCATCCGCCTCAGCGCGCCACTCCCGGTCGCGGCGCAGCAGCGGTGCCGCGTGCGCGGCCGCCGTCGCCTCGATCACCGCCATCGCCTCGGCCTGCTGCCACCCGGTCGCGACCGGCACGCCGGGCTTGATGATCCCCGCCTTCTCGCCGGCGATCTTGGCGATGGTGTCGCCGAGGAAATCGCGGTGGTCCATGGAGATCGAGGTGATGGCGCAGCCGGCCGGGTGCTCGACGACGTTGGTCGCGTCCCAGCGCCCGCCGAGCCCCACCTCCAGCACGCAGAGCTCGGCCGGTGTCTCGGCGAACAGCAGAAACGCGGCGGCCTGGATCGTCTCGAACACGGAAAGAGGTGCATCGCCGTTCACCCGCTCGACGGTGTCGATCGCGGCCTCCAGCGTCGCGTCCTCGACCAGCGAGCCGGCGAGGCGGATGCGTTCGTTGAAGCGCACCAGGTGCGGCGAGATGAAGACATGCACGCGCATTCCCGCCGCCTCGCCGATGGCGCGCAGAAAAGCGCAGGTGCTGCCCTTGCCGTTGGTGCCGGCGACATGCAGCACCGGCGGCAGGCGTCGATGCGGGTCGCCCAGTGCCCCCAGCACCCGCTGCATGCGCCCGAGAGACAGGTCGATCAGGCGCGGATGGCGCGCCTGAAGCCGCGCGATCAGCCCCTCGATACGGCCCGACATCGCCGCCTAGGCGGCTTCCTGCCGGGGCACGGTCAGCAGGCCGATGACGCGCGCCAGCGTTTCCGGCAGCTCGGCGCGGCGCACCACCATGTCGAGAATGCCGTGCGCCAGCAGGTATTCCGACCGCTGGAACCCATCGGGCAGCTTCTCGCGCACCGTCTGCTCGATGACGCGCGCGCCGGCAAAGCCGATTTCCGCGCCTGGCTCGGCGATCTGCACGTCGCCCAGCATCGTGAAGCTGGCCGTCACCCCGCCCGTGGTGGGGTCGGTCAGCACGGTGATGAAGGGCAGTCCGGCTTCGCGCACCATCTGCACCGCGGCGACGGTGCGCGGCATCTGCATCAGGCTGATCGCGCCCTCCTGCATGCGCGCGCCACCCGAGGCGGTGAACACCACCAGCGGCGCCTGTTGCAGCACCGCCAGTTTCGCCGCCGCAATGATACCCTCGCCGACCGCCGCGCCCATCGAGCCGCCGATGAACTCGAACGCCATCACCGCAACCACCGCCCGATGCCCGCCGATAGTGCCGTGGGCGACCACCAGCGCGTCATCGAGCCCGGTTTTCTCCCGCGCCTCGCGCAGCCGGTCGGTGTAGCGCTTGGTGTCGCGGAAGCGCAGCGGATCGACGGCGACCTTCGGCAGTTCCACCCGCGTGAAGCTCCCCGCATCGAAGGACCATTCCAGCCGCTGCGGCGCCGGCACCCGCAGGTGGTGGCCGCAATGGTGGCAGACCCGGCGGTGGCGCTCCAGCTCGGCGGCGAACAGCATCTGCTGGCAGGACGGGCATTGCGTCCATAGATTGTCCGGCACCTCCCGCCGCCCGAGCAGGGTGCGGATCCTCGGGCGGACATATTCGGTGAGCCAGCTCATCGGTGCGTCCTCATGCTCCCACCCGCGCGCCACGCACGGCATCGGCCAGTGCCCGCACGCCGCCGAGCACGGTCGGCACCGTCGCCGCCGTCGCACGGCCTGCATCGTCCAGCGTCGCGGCCATGGCCTCGATCAGCGCCGAGGCCACGACGGCGGCATCGGCGACGCGCACGGCTTCCGCCGCCTGCGCCGGGGTGCGCACGCCGAAGCCGATAGCGACGGGAAGCCGCGTCGCCTCGCGGATGCGCGGCAGCGCGGCGGCGAGTTCCGCGCCGCTCGCACTGCGCGTGCCGGTGATGCCGGTGATGGCGACGTAGTAGACAAACCCGGCACTGCCATCGAGCACCAGCGGCAGACGCGCGGCGTCGGTGGTCGGCGCCACCAGGCGGATGATGTCGAGCCCGGCGGTGGCGGCGAGCGGGGCGAGCAGGTCGCTCTCCTCGCTCGGCAGATCGACGATGATCAGCCCGTCCACGCCCGCGGCCGCGGCGTCGTTGCAGAATCGTTGCGTGCCATAGGACAGGATCGGGTTGAGGTAGCCCATCAGCACGATCGGCGTCTCGCCGTCGCCGGCGCGGAACGCGCGCACCATGGCGAGGGTGCGCGCGAGGGTCGCCCCGGCCTTCAGCGCGCGCTTGCCGGCTGCCTGGATGATCGGGCCGTCGGCCATCGGGTCGGTGAACGGTACGCCGATCTCGATCAGGTCGGCGCCGGCCGCCGGCATGCCGGCGAGCATCGCCATCGAGGTTTCCCGGTCGGGGTCCCAGGCTTCGAGGAAGGGGATGAGCGCACCGCGGCCCTCGCGCGCGAGGGCGGCGAAGCGGGCGGCGATACGGCTCACAGCGTCACCCCGAGCGCATCGGCGACGGTGAAAATGTCCTTGTCGCCGCGGCCGCAGAGATTCATCAGGATGATCGCGTCACGGTCCATGCCCGGCGCGATCCTGGCGACATGGGCCAGCGCGTGCGCCGGCTCCAGCGCCGGAATGATCCCCTCGGTGCGCGTGCAGAGCTGGAACGCCGCCAGCGCCTCCTGGTCGGTGGCGGCGACATACTCCACGCGGCCGATATCGTGCAGCCAGGAATGTTCCGGCCCGATGCCGGGATAGTCGAGGCCGGCGGAAATGGAATGCGCCTCCTCGATCTGCCCGTCATCGTCCTGCAGCAGATAGGTGCGGTTGCCGTGCAGCACGCCAGGCCGCCCGCGCGAGAGGGAGGCGGCGTGGCGATGCGTGTCGAGCCCGTCGCCCGCGGCCTCGACGCCGATCAGGCGCACCGAGCGATCGTCGAGGAACGGGTGGAACAGCCCCATCGCATTCGAGCCGCCGCCGATGCAGGCAACCGCCACATCCGGCAGCCGGCCGACCGCCGCCGCGAGCTGCGCCTTGGCCTCCTCGCCGATCACCGACTGGAAGTCGCGCACCATCATCGGGTAGGGGTGGGGCCCGGCGACTGTTCCGATAATGTAATAAGTATCGCTGACATGCGCCACCCAGTCGCGCAGCGCATCATTCATCGCGTCCTTGAGCGTGCCGGCGCCGGAGGTCACCGGCCGCACCTCGGCACCGAGCAGCTTCATGCGGAAGACGTTGGGCTTCTGCCGCTCCACGTCCACCGCACCCATATAGACGGTGCAGGGCAGGCCGAAGAGGGCGCAGACCGTGGCGGTCGCCACACCGTGCTGACCGGCGCCGGTCTCGGCGATGATGCGCGTCTTGCCCATGCGCCGGGCCAGCAGAATCTGGCCGATGCAGGAGTTGATCTTGTGGGCGCCGGTATGGTTCAGCTCGTCGCGCTTGAAGAAGACGCGCGCCCCGCCAAGCTCCGCGGTCAGCCGCTCGGCGAACCAGAGCGGGCTCGGCCGGCCGACATAGTCGCGCAGCAGCCGGTCGATCTCGGCCTGAAACGCCGGGTCGGCGCGGGCGGCGCGATAGGCGGCCTCGACCTCCAGGATCAGCGGCATCAGCGTCTCGGCGACGAACCGCCCGCCAAACTCGCCGAAGCGCCCGCGCTCGTCGGGGCCGGTGCGCAGCGAGTTGACCCGGGGCGAGTTAGCCTGAGGGGAGGACGGCGTGTCGGGGACGGTGGCGAGGGGCTTGTTCACGCGCCGCTCTTAGCAAGGGTTGCGGCCCGGGTCACGCCGCAAGCGGGTCGGGCGAGGCGGGTGGGCGCTCCGGGCGCAGCGCCAGGCCCGCGCCGACCAGCATCGTCACCATGCCCAGCGCCTCGAAGCCACCGATGCGTTCGCCCAGGATCGCCATGCCGGCGATGACGGCGATCACCGGCGAGACGAAGGCATAGGTGCCGGCCTTCGCCGCCCCCCAGTCGCGCACCAGCAGGTAATACATCAGCGTCGCCCCGATCGCGCCGGGCAGCACCAGATAGCACCAGCCGATCCACGCCTCCCACCCCCAGTCGAAGCGCAGCGCGTGCAGCGAGCCGGGCTCGAAGGCGAGCGAGCCGGCGATCAGCGCGAGCCCGCCCATGAGGTTGGTGACGGCCGCCAGTTCCACCGGCGGAAAACGCCGCACCATCGGGCGGATCAGCAGCGAACCCCAGCAATAGGCGAGGGTGGAGACGACGATGCCGGCGGCGCCGATCAGTTCGCTCGCGGTCAGCGAGCCCTGGATCGCCTGCGGGCCGAACAGCAGCACCACGCCGAAGATGCCGACCGCGATCGCGACCAGCCGCGTGCGGGTGATGCGCTCCTGACCCATGCCCCAGCCGAGGCCGAGCAGGGCGAGCGGCGTCAGTGCGGCACTGATCACCGCGGCGATGCCGGAACTGACGAAGCGCAGCGCATAGAGCTGCACCACCTGGTTCACGACGATGAGCAGGAACGCGATCGGTACGAGGCTGACCATGTCGCGCGCGGTGATGCGGCGGCGATGGCCGCGCACCGCCTCCACCCCCAAAAGCGACAGCCCGGCGACGGTCCAGCGGATGCCCGAGAAAATCGCCGGCGGCACCACGGCGATGCCGACCTTCATCGCCAGCCACGTCCCGCCCCAGACGACGCAGACATAGGCGAACTGCAGATGCTGCCGGCTCAGCGCGAGGCGCGCGCGACCGATGGCCGCCGGGGGCGTGGCGATGGGGGCTGACATCAGCTGAAGGGATGGTTTTTGGCTGGCCGTTTCCGCGTGCGCCGATACTAGGCCGAAACGAGGGATCGCGTCATGCGCGACGCAAGCGCGTCCGCCATGCGCGCCCGCGCCGCGAGCCTTTCGCCGCAAGCAACCTTACGGATGCGGGGGCGCCGGGGCCCCCGGTGCCGCGCCGCCCGGGCCACTCGGCGGGGCGCCAGGAGGGGCTCCCGCCGGTGCTCCGCCCGGCATCATGGAGGAGAGGTCGTTGCCGTTCACCAGCAGCTTCGTGCCGTCATAGGTGACGCGCCAGACCATCGCCTTGCCCTCCTGCTTGCCGAGCCCTTTGAGGAAGATCAGCCCGGCCACCGCCTGCTTGCCCTGCGGGTCGGCGGAGAGCATCTGCATCGCCGCGTCCAGCCCCACCACGCGAACCGTGCCGCTGCCATGCACCTGGCTGGGCCCGCTGGTCGTCACCGTGCCATGGCCGGTGATGCGGGCGGGGCCGGTGTCCACCGCCAGCTTGTCGATGGCGAGCGTCGCGGGGTGCGCGGCCAGCATCGCCATCACCATCCCCAGCCCGGCCATCGGCTGCGGGTTATCCACCATGGCGTCCAGCGAGTGGCGCAGCGTTGCCGCGTCGATGCCGGACAGCCGCGGCTGCACCACCAGGTGGCTGGGCAGGAACTCGGTCATCAGCCCCGGCGGGATGGCGGCGAAGCTGGGATGGTCCAGCTCGATATCCAGCGCCAGGGAAAGCTCGTTGCTCGCGTCGGCGAGGCGCATGCCGAAGCCCATATGCCCGATCGAGCCCTGGATCGGGCCGTTGCCGTGGAGCACCAGCCCCTTCTGCGACTGGTGCATCGAGATCGAGGTGCCGCTGCGCGCCAGGGCCGCGATGAGCGCGTGCAGCTCCTTGCGCATCGCCGGACTTGTCGCCGGTCCCGGCTGCGCGTTGGCGGCCGGCGGCGCACCCGCCGGTGGGGCGGGCGGCAGGGCCGCCATGGTGGCGAGCGCGTGCACCGCTTCCTGCAGTGCCGCGAGCGACAGGCCGCGGATGCGCAGCGTGCCGCCGGCGCTGGCGAGGTCGCTGCTGGTCACCTGCTTGCCCGTGGTGGCACGCGTGTGCATGCCCTGCATGCGGCTGGTGCTGACCAGTGTCACGCGGCCATCCCTAGCGGGGCTGACCGTCGTCAGGCCGGCAAAGCTGTCGATCCGCGCGCTGCTGTTCACCTGCGGGCCCTGGCTGGTGGCGGCCATGCCGGTGCCATGGCTCGCGATCCTCGACTCGGTCGCCAGCGAGGTATCGATCACGCCCGAGAAACTGTTCTGCTTGATCGTCACCGTCATCGAACTGGGCGCACCCGGCGGCGGATGGTCGAAGCTGACGTCGACGCGCCCGGGCATGGCGCCCTTGGCAATCCGCCAGCGCCCGTGGCCCAGCGGGATCAGGTTGGCGCCGATGGAATCGCCGCCGATGCCGCCGCCCTTCCACCGATGCGCGATGGGAATCTCGACGCGATAGTGGTCGCCCTGGGCGGTCGCGGTCAGCAGGCTCGCCGCCGGCGCAAACCCGCCCAGCATCTGCACCAGCAGCGCGTGAATGCCGTCCACGATGGCGGTGGCGCCCGCGGTGTCGATGGCTGTCGGTGCGCCGGCATCGCCGGTTGCTGCCTGGCTTGCGGTGGGCGGGGCGGCGGCGGGCGGTGACGCGGCGGGCGGTGACGCGGCGGGCGGTGACGCGGCGGGCGGTGACGCCTGGGCGGAGACGGCGATGGCGGCGGCGACCAGTAACAAGGTCCGGGTGCGGAATGGGTTCATGCGATGATCCTAGGGTATTTCCGGCGCGAAGTGTGAAACGATTTGGTGATCAGCCACCCCGGGCCGCGGCGACGAAGGCGTGGATGCGCGCCGGGTCCTTGCGCCCGGGCGCTGTTTCGACACCCGAGGAAACATCCACCGCCGCCGCCCCCGTGGCACGGACCGCGGCCGCGACGTTCTGCGGTGTCAGCCCGCCGGCCAGCAGCCACGGCCCGGGCGCCGGCCAGCCGGCGATGAGCGACCAGTCGAAGCGGCTGGCATTGCCCCCGGGGCGCGTTGCCGCGGCGGGCGCGCGACCCTCGACCAGCAGAGCCGCCGCACCCGCCATGTCACGCGGCAGGTCCGCCGCCGTTGCGACCGCGACCGGCAGCCAGAACGGCTTGCCCAGGCGGGTGGCGAGATCGGCGGCACGATCGGGGGTCGTGTAAAGCTGGAGGATGTCGAGCGGCACCAAAGCCAGCACGTGCGCGATCTGGTCCTGCTCGGGCTCGACGAACAGGCCGACGAGCTTCGGGCCATCCGCCGGGCGCCGCGCCGCGAGCGCGGCCGCCTGCTCCGGCGTCACCACACGCGGCGAGCCGGCGAAGAAATTGAGGCCGATCCAGTCGGCGCCGGAAGCGACCGCGGCATCGAAGCCGGGCGGGTCGTTGAGCCCGCAGATCTTGACCCGCGTCACGTCCCGATCGGCGCCGCGCCGTGCCTCGACGCGGCATCGGTCTGGGTCAACGATGGGGTCCGGCTCAAGGGTGGGGTCCGGCTCATGGGGCGGTGCAGTTCAGGGTGCGGTCCGGCTCAGGGGGCTGGCAGCGCGTTGCCCGCACGCGGCCCGTCGCGCAGCTTCGCGAGGTCGGCGGCGAGCAGGTCGGCCCGCCGTTCCGCCCGCCCGGCGCGGCGGCGTTGGCCGACCGCGGCGAGCCACATCACCGCGGCACCGAGCAGGAAGGCGATGGCCGCCGGCGCCAGGATCGCGAGTGCCAGCGGCACCTCGATCGAGACATCGGTGGGCCACAGGCCGAGTTGCACACCCTGGCGGTTGGACAGCGCGAAGACGACGATGATCAGAATGAACGGTGCCGCGAACAGCAGGCGCAGCATGGCGTGACCCTCAGGCGCGGCGCTTGCCGCGGTTGACCCGCTCGCGCAGCTCCTTGCCGGCCTTGAAGAACGGCACCGCCTTTTCATCGACCTCGACCGAGGCGCCGGTGCGCGGGTTGCGGCCCAGCCTCGCGTCGCGCTTCTTGACGGAGAACGCGCCGAAGCCGCGCAGCTCCACCCGCTCCCCGCGCGCCAGCGCCGCGGTGATCTCGTTGAACACGGTGGCGACGATCGTTTCGATGTCGCGCGCGGTCAGGTGCGGATTCGCTGTTGCCAGCTCCGCGATCAATTCCGACTTGGTCATGCCCTCGTCGCTGATGCCGTCCCTGCCATCGTTGTTGTCGCCATGCGGCGTTTTTCTGCGCCTGCCGCTGGACGCTGCCAGAACGGACCGGCCCCGTCAATCGCGGATACGACGCAAGTGTTTGTTCGCCAACAAAAAAGGCCCCCGCCGCAAGGCGAGGGCCCGTTTCGTCGCGGGCTATGCCGCCGGCTATTCCTCGCCCTGCGCCTGCTGGTTGCGCCGGCGGATCGCGGCCCCCAGGATATCGCCGAGCGACGCGCCGCTGTCGGACGTTCCGTAATCGGCGATCGCCTGCTTGTCCTCCTCGACCTCCTTGCCCTTGATCGTGAGCTGGAGCTTGCGGGCGGAACGATCGATCGCGGTCACCTTCGCATCCACCTTCTCGCCGATCGCGAAACGATCCGGCCGCTGGTCGGCCTTGTCGCGGGCAAGCTCGGCGCGGCGGATGAAGCCGGTGAGCACCTCGTCGACGCGCACCTCGATCCCGTTCGTCTGTACCGCCGTCACCACGCAGGTGACGATGCTGCCCTTGTGGACGCGATCGAGCACGGCGGCCGCCGGGTCGTCCTGGAGCTGCTTGACGCCAAGCGAGATGCGCTCCTTCTCGATGTCGATGTCGAGCACCTTGGCCTTGACCATCTGGCCCTTCTCGTACTTCGCCATCGCCAGTTCGCCGGGCTCGTCCCACGACAGGTCCGACATGTGCACCATGCCGTCGATCTCGGCGGCGAGGCCCACGAACAGGCCGAACTCCGTGATGTTGCGGATCTCGCCCTCGACTGTCGAGCCGATCGGGTGCTCGTCCTGGAACTGCTCCCAGGGGTTGCGCTGCACCTGCTTGAGGCCGAGCGAGATGCGCCGCTTGGCGGAGTCCACGTCGAGCACCATCACATCCACCTCCTGGCTGGTGGCGACGATCTTGCCGGGATGCACGTTCTTCTTGGTCCAGGACATTTCGGAGACGTGCACCAGCCCCTCCACCCCCGGCTCCAGCTCCACGAAGGCGCCGTAATCGGTGATGTTGGTAACGCGTCCGGAATATTTCGCGCCGGGCGGATATTTCACCATCACGCCTTCCCACGGGTCGGTCTCGAGCTGCTTCATGCCGAGGCTGATGCGCTGGGTCTCCGAGTTGAAGCGGATCACCTGCACGCGCACCTGCTGGCCGATCTGCAGCGCCTCGGACGGGTGATTGATGCGCCGCCAGGCGATGTCGGTCACATGCAGCAGGCCATCGACGCCGCCGAGATCGACGAAGGCGCCGTAATCCGTGATGTTCTTGACCACGCCGTCGAGGATCATGCCTTCCTTGAGGCCCTGGATCAGCTCGCTGCGCTGCTCGGCGCGGGTCTCTTCCAGCACCGCGCGGCGGGAGACGACGATGTTGCCGCGGGTGCGGTCCATCTTGAGGATCTGGAACGGCTGCGCCTGGCCCATCAGCGGGGTCACGTCGCGCACCGGGCGGATATCGACCTGGCTGCCGGGCAGGAAGGCGACGGCGCCGCCGAGATCGACGGTGAACCCGCCCTTGACGCGGCCATAGATGGTGCCGGTGACGCGCTGCTGTGTCTCGAAGGCGCGCTCGAGCGTGGACCAGGCTTCCTCGCGGCGTGCCTTCTCGCGCGAGAGCACGATGGTGCCGTCGCGGTCCTCGTAGCGTTCGACGAACAGCTCGATGACGTCGCCGGGCTTCACCTCCGGCTTCTGGCCGGGGGCGGCGAACTCCTTGAGGGCGACGCGGCCCTCGCTCTTGAGGCCGACATCGACGATGGCGAACTCGTCGGTGAGGCGGACGACGCGGCCGGTGACGACGGAACCGTCAAAGGCGGCGTCGCGACCCAGCGTTTCCTCGAGCAGCGAGGCAAAATCCTCGCCGGCGCGCGGCGCGATGGCAGTGGCTGACATGCTGATGGTGTTGACCTTGAGCGGCTGGCCGGGATGGCCGCAACCGCGATGTCTGGCGCGCCGGCAACCGGCACGACTTCCCGCCTTCCCCGTTTCGGGTGGTGGCGGGCGATTGGTGGCGCCGGTTCCCCCGGCGGAAGCGGACCATCCGCGACGGCCGGCACATAGGGTCCGCCCCCCTCGGAAGTCAAGTTTCAGCCGCGTCTCAGCCCGCCGCACCACCCGTGCTCGCGCGGCGGGCGGAGGTCAGGCGCTGCGCGGGATGGCGTAGTCGGCCGGCCGGGTCGCGGCGAAGGCCGGCAGCGCCTCGCAGCCCGTGGACAGCGCCTCCAGCCCCGGATATCGGCCGGGCGGCAGATAGGACGGGTCGGCGATGCGCAGCCAGCCCAGCAGGCAGGCGGTGGTGATCGCCGGCTGGTCAGGCAGGATCGTCGGCCCGATCGCCGGCCAGGCCAGCGTGTCGAGTACTGCCAGCGCGCTCTGCGCCTGGGTGCGGCAGCGGTCGATCCACGCCGGCCAGCGATACGGGGCCGGACGGATCTGGTTCTCGTAGACCGTCGCACCGGCCTTTTCGACGGCACCGGTCGCCAGCGCCACGCGGCGCAGCGCCTCCCGTCGCGCGGGGCCGTTCTCCGGCATGAGCCGGGCGATGCCGGCGATTGCGTCGAGATGGTCGAGGATCGCGGCGGAGTCGATCAGCACCTCGCCGTCATCCAGCACCAGCGAGGGAATGCGGCCCAGCGGGTTGACCGCGCGCATCGCGTCAAAATCCCCGAACACGGAGCGCGTATCGTGCTCGTAGCCCAGCCCCAGCAGCCGCAGCGAGATCGCCACGCGCCGCACGAAGGGTGAATCGTACTGCCCGACCAGGATCATGCTGTTTCCTCCCCGCTGGGCTGCTCGCACCCGCCCTGGCGTCCTGTCACCGGCTCAACTGGCGGACCAGGTCCTCGCTGTCCCACTCGCCCCAGCGCCGCCGCACCAGCCCGTCGCGGATGGCGATGATCTCGATGCCGCGAAAGGTGATGGCGCGGCCGGACGGCGGCAAGCCCATGAATGGACCGGTTTGCGTGCCGGTCGCGGACCACCGGACGGCGACGCGCGCGCAGCCCTCGGCATCGCGCTCCGGGTCGATCACGAGATCGTCGATGTCGGCGTGGAAATCCGGGAACGCGTCGCGCAGCGCGGCAATCGAGGCGCGGTATGCGGCGCCGTCGTTGCCGCGGCCGGCGGGGCTCATATCCGTGAAGTCCGGCGCGTGCAGCGCCGCGAACGCGGTGAGCGCGCCGCCCTGCCACAGGCGCATCCAGGCCCGTGCGAGGTCGGCGAGCGCCGCGCGGGTCATATCCGCCCGATCACCGCGAGCCGATCAGCGCCAGGGCGGCCGCGAACACCTCGTCGGCATTCCGGCCGGTGGTGTCGAGCTCGATCGCATCGGCGGCCTTCTTGGCCGGGGCGGCGAGGCGCTCGGTGTCGCGCGCATCGCGTGCCGCGAGTTCCGCCGCCACCTCCGCGAGCGGGCGGGGCATGCCCTTGGCCGCGAACTCCAGGAAGCGGCGATGGGCGCGCTCGGCCTGGCTCGCGGTCACGAACAGCTTCACGTCGGCATCCGGGAAGACGACGGTGCCGATATCGCGCCCGTCCAGCACCGCGCCGCGGGCGGCGCCGAAGCGGCGCTGGAAGTCGAGCAGGGCCGCGCGCACCGGCGCCTGGGCGGCCACCAGGCTCGCGGCCTCGTCCGCCTCCGGTCCGCGCAGATCCCCACGGTCGAGGTCCTCGGGACGCAGCGCGCGCGCGGCGGCGAGTGCCGCTTCGGGGTCGGCGGCGTCGCCCCCGGCATCCAGCACGCGCCGCCCGGTGGCGCGGTAGAGCAGCCCGGTGTCGAGATAGGCCAGCCCGAAATGCGCGGCGAGGCGGCGCGCCAGCGTGCCCTTGCCGGCGGCCGACGGGCCGTCGATGGCGATGATTTTTGGCACCGCGATCGCGGGCGTCGTCATCCCGGGCGTCGTCATCCCCGGCCTCGTCATCCCGGGTGTGGCGGGCCGGCGGCCCATCACGCGGCCGCCAGCACCGGGACCTCCCCGGCCAGCCCGTTGACCAGGGCGATGAAGCCCGGGAAACTGGTGTCGATGAACCCGGTATCGTCCACCCGGACCGGTGCCGGCGTGGCCAGCCCCAGCACCAGCGCGCTCATCGCCAGCCGGTGGTCCATGTGCGTCTCGACGAGGCCGCCGCCGGCGGGCGGGCGGCCGCTGCCATGCACCAGCAGGTCGTCGCCCTCGATCTCCACCCTCGCGCCGTTGGCGGCAAGCAGCGCGGCGGTGGCGGCGAGGCGGTCGCTTTCCTTCACCCGCAGCTCCGCCAGCCCGCGCATGCGCGTGGTGCCGCTGGCGCAGGCGGCGGCGACGGCCAGCACCGGGTATTCGTCGATCATCGAGGGTGCGCGCGCATGCGGCACATCGACGCCGCGCAGCGCGCCGTGGCGCACCACCAGGTCGCCCACGATCTCGCCGCCCGCCTCATGCTCGTTGGTGACCGCGATATCGGCGCCCATTTCCAACAGCGTGGTCAGCAGTCCGGTACGCAGCGGGTTGAGCCCGAGGCCGCGCAGCGTGACACGGGAGCCGGGCACCAGCAGGGAAGCGACCAGCGGGAACGCGGCGGAGGACGGGTCGCCGGGCACGGCCACGTCGCGGGCGAACAGTTCCGGCTGGCCGCGCAGCGCGATGCGTCTTCCGCCGCCCACCACCTCCACCCGCACCTCGGCGCCGAAATGGCGCAGCATCGCCTCGGTATGGTCGCGCGTCGCCTCGTTTTCCTCGATCACCGTCTCGCCCGGCGCGTGCAGGCCGAACAGCAGCAGCGCCGACTTCACCTGCGCGGAAGGGACCGGCGTGGTGAGTGCCAGCGGCAACGGCTCGGCCGGGCCGCGAATCGCCAGCGGCAGGCGCCCGCCCTCACGCGCCAGGAAGCGCGCGCCGCCATGCACCAGCAGGTCCGTCACCCGCCGCATCGGCCGCCGCCGCAGGCTGGCGTCGCCGGTCATGATGGAAAGGAACGGGTGCGCCGCCAGCACGCCGGTGAGCAGCCGCGCCGCGGTGCCGGAATTGCCCATGTCGAGCACGTCTTCCGGCTCGGCGAGGCCGCCGACGCCGCGCCCGGCGACCAGCCAGTCAGCGCCATCGCGCGCGATGCTGGCGCCGAGGGCGCGCATCGCCGCCGCGGTGCGCAGCACGTCCTCGCCCTCCAGCAGGCCGGTGATCCGCGTCTCGCCGAGCGCCAGGGCGGCGAACATCAGGGCGCGGTGGCTGATCGACTTGTCGCCCGGCACGGTGACGGTGCCGCTGAGCGGCGCGCTGGGGCGGCGGGCGGTGAGCGGGGTGGGTGCGCTGGCGGGGCTGGTCATCGCCGGCCGATAGACCATGCCGCGCCGGTGCGCGCAACGCGGTGCTGTGCATCGCGGCGGGCGGTGCGGGCACGCCGGGGCCGGCGCGTTCGCGGGGCATTCCAAATTCATGTTTGACAGCAGCGGCGGCCGGTGGCATGCGCGCCGCCCGCGGCGAAAGCCTGCTTCCCACGTCCCGTACAAGGCGCCTCATGGTCAAGCCCGAACTCGGCAACAAGCGTGTCTGCGTTTCCTGCGGCGCGAAATTCTACGATCTGGGCCGCACGCCGACGGTCTGCCCCAAATGCGACACCGAGCAGCCGGCGGAACAGCCGCGTGTGCGCCGCATCGCGCCGGCGACCCCGGTCGAGGCGCCGCGCGGCAAACCGCAACCCCGGCCGGGGCTTGAGGACGGCGAGGTGGACGTCGAGGTCGAGACCGAGGCCGAGGAGGACGAGGAGGGCGTGCTGGAAGACACCTCCGACCTCGAGGGCGACGACGCGATCGCCGATGTCGAGGTGGGCCAGGAGGGCGGCGAGGAAGAGCGCTAGTTCGCGCTCTTCACCACCGGAGTTCCCTCCACGACCGGTGCCCAGCCGGCCAGCCGCCGGGCCATGATCGCCACCGCCTCGGGGTTGCTGTCGGCGAGCAGGAAGCGCCGGTCATGCCGCGCCGCGGCCTCGCCAAAAGAGCCGGAGCCGGCGAAGAAATCGGCTACCAGGTCGCCTGCCCGGCTGTGCACGCGCACAATGCGCTCGAGGATGCCGAGCGGCTTCTGCGTCGGGTAGCCGGTCTTTTCCCGCCCCGTGGGGCTCACGATCGTGTGCCACCAGACATCCGTGGGTGTCTTGCCGCGTGCCGCCTTCTCCGGCCCCACGAGGCCCGGCGCCATGTAGGGGATGCGGTCCATCGCGGCAGCGTCGAAGACATAGTTTTCGGGATCGCGCGCGTACCAGAAGATGGTGTCGTGCTTCGCCGGCCACCGGCGTCGCGGCCGGGCGCCATAATCATAGGCCCAGATGATCTCGTTCACGAAGCTTGCCCGGCCGAACACCGCGTCGAGCAGCAACTTCACGTAGTGCGCCTCGCGCGGGTCGATGTGCAGGAACAGCGAGCCGTCGGCGGCTAGCACCCGGCGGATTTCGGCGAGCCGGGGTTCGAGGAAGCCGAGATAGTCGTCGAACGCATCGGCGAAGCGCATCGCGCCGAGCCGCGTGGTGGCATAGCGATGGCCCCCGAACCCCACCCGGTCGCCTGCCGGGTCGCGCATCGTGGCGAGGCGCGTGCGCGTCTGTGCCGCGCCGGTGTTGAACGGCGGGTCGATATAGACCAGCGCGATGCTCGCGTCCGCCAGGCCGCGCAGCAGCTCAAGATTGTCGCCGAGCACGATGCGGTTCACCCCGCGCCGTTACTCTCCCGCGCCGTCGCCGCCAAGGTCGGCGCGGGCTGAGGAAACGCCCAGCCTAAAACCCTTCGAGGTTTTCCTTCCGCGTGGCGTTGGAAATATCCTGTGCGCGCAGCCGGTCCGGGCCCGGCGGCAAGTGGCGCTCCGCGGCGATGGCGAAGCCCTTGGCGCGCGGCAGGTCGCCCCGGGCCATCGCCGCCTCGGCGGAGGCGAGCTGCGCCTGGCCGATCTCGCCGAGCCGCCCATGCGCGATCGCCAGCGCCTGCCAGAACCCCGCTTGGTCGGGCGCCGCGGCGATGGCGATGCGCAATTGCATGATCGCCGGGCGCAGCAGGCTGGCATCGCCGGTCTCGATCATCGCCCGGGCCAGCTCGCCGCGGATCAGCTCGGCGCCGGGCGCGAGCCGCACCGCCTCGGTATACGGGCCGATGGCCGCGCGCGGCTGTCCGCCGTCGAACAGCACCTGGCCTTCCAGCTCGTGGAACCACGGGTTGCCGGGATCGTCGCGTTCCAGCCCGCGCAGCAGCACCAGCGCCTCGCGCGTATGCCCGAGCCGATAGAGCGCGATGGCGCGGGCATAGCGCGCCGGAGCCGACGCATCGGCAGCCTTCACCCGTGCGAGGGTGAGGGAGGATGGGGTCAGAAACGCGTCGAGCTTGGCGCGCACCAGCGCGTAGCGTGCGTCGAACCCGGCCGGCAGCCTGGCGCCGGACCACGGGCTGTTGGCGACGTGGTGGGCGACGTAGGCGATGCGGTCGCGGGTCAGCGGGTGGGTCTGCACATAGGGGTCCTGATCGGCGGTGACGAGCGATTCCTCGCCCTTCAGCGTGTCGAGCAGTTCCAGAAATCCCTTGGCCGACCAGTGCAGCGTGTCGAGAAAGCCCATCGCCGCCGCGTCCGCCTCGGCCTCCATGTCGCGGGTGAAGGCGAGCATGTTGCGCGTCGCGATATGCTCGGAGCCGAGCGCGCCGGCCACCCCCACGCCGGCACTGCCCGAGGCCGCACCGGCGGCGGCGGCGAGCAGCATGCCCGCGATCGCCTGGATATAGGCGCGCCGCAGCTCCTCCGGCAGCAGCACGAGATGGCCCTCGAAGATATGCCCGGTCTCGTGCGCGATGACGCCGATCACCTCCGAGGCGTCGCGCGAGGCGCGGATCATGCCGGAGAACAGCACCATCCGGTTGCCGGTCGTGACGAACGAGTTTATGGCATCGTCCCTCACGAGGAGGATGCGGACGAGGCCTGGATCGATGCCGGCCGCACGAAACAGGGGGTCGGCGAAATTGCGCAGCAGGGTCTCGGTCTCGGCGTCGCGCAGCAGTTCGATGCCACCTGACGCCGTACGGGCCGACGCGGTCTCGGCGGCGCCCAGTACGGCCCCGCCGCCGCCCATCCAGGCGCAGCCGAGGCAGCAGAAGCGCCGCCGTGCCATGCCCGCCCCCTTCGCCGCCACGCCCCGTATTTCCAACGCTCCCGGCATTTTCAACGCTCTCGGAAAGCTCCGCGATATAGCCCGCAGCATAGCCTGGCGAGGCATCGCCGTCGCCTGTGCCACCACAATGGCGACCAGCGGCTGTGCCGCGGTCGGTTCGCTGTTCGCGCCGAGCAAGCCGGTCGGCTCGCCCGGCTATGTCGGCGGGTTCATCGGCGCGGTGGTGGCCGACGAGCCGCAGGCGGCGCTGGTCGGGCGGTCCACGCTGGCCGCCGGCGGCGACGCGGCGGACGCGGTGGAGGCGATGGCCTACACGCTGGCGGTCACCCTACCGTCGCGCGCCAGCCTCGGCGCCGGCGGCGGATGCCTGGCTTTTTCGCCGCGGCGCAGCGCCCCCGGCGCGGGTGTGCCGGTGGCGATCCTGTTTCCCTCGCGCCCCGGCGGCGGCGGTGGCGATCGGCCCGCGGCGGTGCCGATGCTGCCGCGTGGCATGTATCTGCTGCACGCCAATTTCGGCCGGCTGAGCGAGGCGCAGCTCATCGCGCCGGCGGAGCGGCTGGCGCGGCTCGGCGCGCCGATGAGCGATGCGCTGGCGCACGACATCAGCGTGGTGGCGGGGCCGCTGGCCGGCGACCCGCAGGCCCGCGCCGTGTTCTTCCATAACGGCGTGCCGCTGCCCCCGGGCGCGGCGATGGTACAGCCGGCCCTGGCGGCCACGCTGGCCCGCATCCGGGTCAACGGCGTGGGCGCGTTCTATGTCGGCCCCGAGGCAAGCCGCCTTGCCGATGCCGCGACGCAGGTTGGCGGCGGCCTCACCACGGCGGCGCTGCGCGCGGCGATCCCCAGCTTCTCGGCGGCGACGGTGCTGCCGGCGGGGGGCAACAACCAGGTCGCGTTCCTGCCGCTCGACGGCGGTGCCGCGGCGCGGCTGTGGCAGCAGGCGGGCGGCCATCCGGCGGCGATGCGCGTGCTCGGCAGCGCTGATCGTCCGGCCTCCACCACCTTCGGCGCTGTGGACCGGCAGGGCAACGCGGTGGTCTGCGCGGTCTCCCTCAACAACCTGTTCGGCACCGGGCGGATCGCGCCGGGTACCGGCGTGGTGCTGGCGGCCTCGCCCGGCACGGTGCCGGCACCGCTGCTTTCGGCGGCGATCGCCTTTAACCCGCATCTGCCGGCGTTCCGGGCCCTTGCCGGTGGCTCCGGCCAGCAGGGCGCCCCGGTCGCGGCGGCGGCGGCGATCGGCCAGGCGCTCGACGATCGCTCCACGCCCGCGCGGCCGCAGCCCGGTGCGGTGCCGGACCCCGGTCGCGCCAATGTCATCGCCTGCTCGCGCTACCTGCCGGGCAGCCCCGGCAGTTGCGGCTGGGCGGTCGATCCCAGGGGCCAGGGGCTCGCCCTCGGCGGCGGCTAGCATGCTCAAGACCGGTCGCGGCGCCGCGGTGCCGCCGTTCATGGTGATGGACGTCATCGCTGCCGCCAACGCGCGCCAGGCCCGGCTCGGCTCCGGCCGCGCGGTGATCCGCATGGAGGTGGGCCAGCCCGGCACCGGCGCGCCGGCGGGCGCTGTCGCGGCCGCGATGGCCGCCCTGCGCGACGGATTGCCGATGGGCTACACCGAGGCGCAGGGCCGCGCCTCGCTGCGCGCGCGCATCGCGCGGCACTACCAGGACTGGTACCGGACGCCGGTCGACGCCCAGCGCATCGCCGTGACCGTCGGCGCGTCCGGCGCGTTTCCGCTGGCCTTCCTCGCCGCCTTCGATGCCGGGGACCGCATCGCCATCGCGAGCCCGTTCTACCCGCCCTATGTCAACATCCTCACCTCGCTCGGCATGCAGCCGGTGCTGGTCGAGGCCGGGCCCGAGACGCGGTTTCAGCCCAGCATCGCGGCGCTGGAGCGGCTGCATCCGCGGCCGCAGGGGCTCATCGTCGCCAGCCCCTGCAACCCGGCCGGCACCATGCTGCACCCCGACGAGCTGGCGGCGATCGGCGCCTGGTGCGCGGCCGAGGGCGTGCGGCTGATCTCCGACGAAATCTATCACGGCCTGCATTACGAGGCGCCGATCGCGACCGCGGCGAGCATTCCGGGCGCCGTGGTGATCAACTCGTTTTCGAAATATTTCTCGATGACCGGCTGGCGCGTCGGCTGGATGGTGCTGCCGGAGGATCTGGTGCGGCCGGTCGAGTGCCTGGCGCAGAACCACATGATCAGCGCGCCGCATATCGCCCAGATCGCGGCGGAGGCAGCGTTCGACTGCGGGGACGAGCTCGATGCCAATGTCGCGCGCTACCGCCGTTCGCGCGACCTGCTGCGCGCGGCGCTGCCGGCGGCGGGGATCGGGCTGGCGACGCCGGCCGAGGGCGCGTTCTATCTCTGGGCCGACATCTCCCAGCGCAGCAACGACGCGCAGGCGTTCTGCGCGCGGCTGCTGGCGGAGGCGGATATCGCGGCATCGCCCGGCGTCGATTTCGACCGCGCCCGCGGCAGCCGCTACGTGCGGTTCAGCTATTGCGGCCCGGAGGCGGACATGGCGGAGGCGGCGCGCCGCATCACGGCCTGGGCGGGTACCGGCAGCAAAACCGCGACGGGCGCTGGTCGCTGAAACCGGACGAGCCGATCCACGCCGGTCCCGGCGCGGTCCTGGGCCGCTACATCCCCGCCGGATAATTCGGCCCGCCGCCGCCCTCGGGCGTGCACCAGTCGATGTTCTGGCCCGGGTCCTTGATGTCGCAGGTTTTGCAGTGGACACAGTTCTGCGCGTTGATCTGCAGCCGCGGCTCGCCCTGCGCGGCGCCGACGATCTCGTAGACACCGGCCGGGCAATAGCGCGTCTCCGGGCTGCGGAAGCTGATCCAGTTGCGCGCGATCGCCTCCGCCGGCTCGCGCAGCTTCAGGTGCGCGGGCTGGTTTTCCTCGTGGTTGGTGTTGCTGATGAACACCGAGGCGTTGCGGTCGAAGGTCAGCACGCCGTCGGGCTTCGGATAGGCGATGGGCTGCGCCGCGTCGGCCTCCAGCAGCATCTCGTGGTCGGCGTGCCGGTGGCCCAGCGTCCATGGCGCCTTGCCGCGCAGGACATAGGTGTCGATGGCGGCATTCAGCAGTCCGCCCCAGAGCCCCCAGCGCGCGAAGCCCGGGCGGATGTTGCGCACCGCCGCAAGCTCCTCGTGCAGCCAACTGCCGCGGAATGCCTCGGTGAGGCCCGCGGGCTCCGCCTCGCCCGCGGCGCGCGCGGCCAGCACCGCGTCGGCGGCGAGCATGCCCGACTTCATCGCCGCATGCGTGCCCTTGATCTTCGGCACGTTGAGGAAGCCCGCGGTATCGCCGGCCAGGCACCCGCCGGGAAAGCTGAGCCGTGGCAGCGATTGCAGCCCGCCCTCGGAGATCGCCCGCGCGCCATAGGCGATGCGCCGCCCGCCGCTGAAATGCTCGCGCAGCGCCGGGTGCGTCTTCAGCCGCTGCATCTCCTCGAACGGCGAGAGGAACGGGTTGCGGTAGTCGAGCCCGACGACGAAGCCGTAGGACACCAGGTTGGCGCCCCCCTCCCTGTCACTCCAATGGTAGAGAAACGAGCCACCGTAGGTCGCACGGTCCATCGGCCAGCCGATCGTGTGCATGACCAGCCCCTTGCGATGGGTCTCGGCCGGCACCTCCCACAGCTCCTTGATGCCGATGCCGTAGGTCTGCGGTGCCGCACCCCGGCGCAGATCGAAAATCTCGAACAGCCGCTTGGTGACCGAGCCGCGGCAGCCCTCGGCGAGGATCGTGTGCGTGGCGCGCAGCTCCATCCCCGGCTGGTAGTTCGGCCCCGGCTCACCGTTGCGCTCGATGCCCATGTCGCCGGTGACGACGCCACGCAGCACCCCCTCCTCGACGATCGGTGCCGCCGCCGCGAAGCCGGGATAGATCTCGACACCCAGCGCCTCGGCCCGCGCGCCCATCCAGCGCACCACCGTGCCGAGCGAGCCGATATAGTTGCCGGCGTTGTGCATCGTCGGCGGAGTCGGAAGCTGGAAGGACCGCCCGGCGGTGAGCCACAGAAAACGGTCTTCGCGCGCCTCGGTGGTCAGCGGTGGTTCGTCCTCGCGCCAGTCCGGCAGCAGCTCATCGAGCGCGCGCGGCTCGATGACGGCACCCGAGAGGATATGCGCGCCGACCTCACTGCCCTTCTCGACCACGCAGACGCCAAGTTCGGGCTGGCGCTGCTTGAGGCGGACCGCGGCGGCCAGCCCCGCCGGGCCGGCGCCCACGATCAGCACGTCGAACTCCATGGTCTCGCGCTCGGTCATCCGCTTCCCCTGGTCGGGCCGTCGCGCGTTGCCGGCGGCGGCAGGGATGGTCTAGCAACAGCAGCGCGATTGGAAAGAGGCAAGCGGCACGGTGGACGACCTCGCGGCCCTTCGCTGGCAGGTCGAGATCGGCGCGGACGAGGCGATCGCCCCGGCGCCCGTGGACCGGCTCGCCCGCGCCGAGGCGCCGCGCCCCGTCCAACCGGCAGCCCTGCCCGTGGCGCCGGCCGATCCACCGGCTGCGCCATTCTCCCCACCGGCCTCGACAGCGGCACCGCGCTCCGTTGCGGCAACCCTGCCCGTGGCGCCGGCCGCCCGCCGCGCGGCCGAGATCGCCGCCGCCGCCACCACCCGGGAGGCGCTGCGCGCGGCGCTGGCCGCGTTCGACGGCTGCGCGCTCGCCGCCACCGCGACGAATCTGGTCTTCGCCGACGGCAATCCCGATTCCGGGCTGATGCTGGTGGGCGAGGGCCCGGGGGCAGAGGAAGATCGTGCCGGCCTGCCCTTCGTCGGCCCCTCGGGCAAGCTGCTCGACCGCATGCTCGCCTCGATCGGGCTTGACCGCACGCGCTTCCTCATCACCAACCTCATTCCCTGGCGCCCGCCCGGCAACCGCAACCCGACCGACGCGGAAGTTGCGATCTGCCTGCCCTTCCTGATGCGCCATATCGCCCTGGTGCGGCCGCGGCGGCTGGTGCTGCTCGGCGCCGCGGCGACTCAGGCCGTCACTGGGAGCAAATCAGGTATTCGTTCTGTGCGTGGCTCGTGGCAGAATGTGGCAATATTGGGGCTGGAAAATCCGGTTCCGGCCCTGCCGATGCTCCACCCCGCCTATCTGCTGCGCTCTCCCGGCGCGAAGCGGGAAGCCTGGGCAGACCTGATCTCGCTGCGCCGCGCGCTGGATCAGGACGCACAACGCTAAGGCTCCGTCCCGTCGGGGGGAGCCGCAAGCTTTTTGTCAACCCCATCTCATGATCTGAGATTCGCCGATTCGCAAGAGGGTTGCTCCCGTGGAGCGTCAGCGGCTAGGCGGGCGCCTCCATGCGAGCGAGCGGTCCCACCCCTCCCCGCCTCATGGCTTCGGCTCGTGCGTTGTGCACCTTGCTGGTCGGAGCCGCCCTTCTGGCCAGCGCCGGAATTGCCGAGGCCCACCCCAGTGCGACCGTCGCCGGTCGCGCGGCGCCCGAACACACCCCGGCCCATGCCAGGGTGGAGGCGGCGTTTGCGGTGCCGCGCCTTTCGTCGGCGCAACCGGTGGCCCTGCCGCAACCGCTGACCCCCAGCCAGGCCGCCCTGCTGCGCCACATCTTCGCCTTGCAGGCGCGTGGCCAGGCTGCGGCGGCGGCGGCGCTCGATCCGCGCATCGATACCTCGACGCGGCTGGGCCAAGCGATGCTCGGCCATGTGCTGGCGGATCGCTATCTCGGTCCCGGTACGCGCCCCGATGCCGCGACGCTGGCGGCCTGGCTCGCCCGCTGGCCCCATCTCGTCGAGGCGCGCCGCATCCACCACCTCATGCGCTTCCGCCTGCCGCCGGGAGCCAAGCCGCCGCCGGCGCCGAGCCAGCCCTCGCTGGCGCCGCCGGTGCCCGCCGCTGCCGCACCCGACCCCGACATCGCGCTGGGCCCTGGGTTGCACCGCAACTGGGCGCTCGATGCGCGCGTGCTCGCCGCCGCGCATGGCCGCACGCCCTACGCCGCCGCGACGATCATTGCCCACAGCGACGTTCCGCCGGACTACGCCGCCGCGCTGCGGGCCGAGGCCGGGCATGTGCTGTTTCTCGCCAACCGCGACCAGGAGGCCTACGACACGGCCGCCCCTGCCACGCATGCCTGTAGCGACCGCAAGCCCGCCGCCGGGCCCACGCCGTGCGAGGTGCCGGCGGAGGCGGGGTTCGTTGCCGGTCTCGCCGCGTGGCGCATGGGCGAGCCGGCGAAGGCGAGGCCGATGTTCGAGGCCGCCTGGCTTGCCGGCCGCACCACCCCCAACCAGCGCGCCGCCGCCGCGTTCTGGGCCGCCCGCGCCTATCAGGCGTTGCATCGCCCGCACGGCGCGCGCGTATGGCTCACCCGCGCGGCGCAGGAGCCGGCGACGTTCTACGGGCTGCTGGCACGGCGCATCCTCGGCATGAGCCTGCTCGGCCCGGCCACACCGGGCAGCACGCCGGTGGAGACGCTGGGTCTCGCCGACGTGGACGCGCTGCTGGCCACCAGCGCCGGCCGGCAGGCTTTCGCGCTGCTGCAGGTCGGCGCGCGCCATTGGGCGGCGGGCGAACTGGCGCTTGCCGCGGCCTCCGATCCGATACTCGCGCGCTCGGTGATGCTGGTCGCGGCGCGCGCCCGCATGGGCAGGCTGGCCGGCCAGGCCGCCGACCTTGCCGCGGCCATCGACGGCCAGCCGCGCGCGGCGATCCGCTTTACCCTGCCGGATGTCGCACCCCGTGGCGGCTTCACCACCGACCCCGCGCTGATCCTCGGCATCGCGCGGGCGGAATCGAATCTCGACGCGCGGCTGGTCTCGCGCGCCGGTGCGGCCGGGTTGATGCAGATCATGCCGGCGACGGCGCGGTTCATCGCCGCCGGGCGGCCTGGAAACGTCTTCGATGCCGCCAACAACCTGGCACTGGGCGAGCGCTATGTCGCCTGGCTCGGCGCGCGCCCGGCGATCGATGCCAGCCTGCTGCGCGTCCTCGCGAGCTACAACGCGGGGCCGGCCGCCTTCGCGCGCTGGTCCAGGACGATCGTGGATCGCGGCGACCCTCTGCTGTTCATCGAGGCGATTCCGATCGACGAAACCCGCGCCTTCATCCCGCGCGTGCTGACCTATACCTGGATCTATGCCGCTCGGATGGGCCGCGTGCCGGCCTCGCTCGACGCGCTGGCGGCGGATCGCTGGCCGCGCTACCGTCCGGCCCCCTGACGCGCTCCCTGGCGCGCCGCCTCCGGAGGCTTCGGCACCGCCATGCCCCTCGACGAATCCCGCCCGTTTCTGCCGGTCAACATTGCGGTCCTCACGGTCTCGGACACGCGCGGCCTGGCGCAGGACCGCTCCGGCGACACGCTGGTGGGGCGGCTGGAGGCGGCGGGCCATCGCCTCGCCGCGCGCCGGCTGCTGCGTGACGAGGCGGACGACATCGCCGCCCAGCTCAGCGCCTGGATCGACGATCCGGGCATCGATGTGGTGATCAGCACCGGCGGCACCGGCATCACCGGCCGCGACGTGACGCCGGAGGCGTTCGAACGGGTGCTGGAAAAACGCATCGAGGGCTTCGGCGAGCTGTTCCGCATGTTGAGCTACCAGACCATCGGCACCTCGACGATGCAGTCGCGCGCCGTCGGCGGCGTCGCGCGCGGCACCTATCTGTTCGCGCTGCCCGGCAGCACCGGCGCGGTGCGGGATGCGTGGGACGGGATTCTGGCGACCCAGCTCGACAACCGCCATCGCCCCTGCAACCTCGTTGAGCTCATGCCGCGGTTGCAGGAGCATTTGCGCCGGGCCGGCTGAGGCCCCGGCGACGCCCGGTCACCGCACAGCGGCGTCACGGCCTGTATCAGCTGTCGCGCGGCAATCAAGCTGAGAAGCCCGCGACAATCAGGATGAGAAACTGGCTGGGGGTGGGGATGGCGTAGGGCGTAGCCCGGAGCCATTCCCACCCCCAGCCGGCGGCGCCGGTTTCCCCT